>CAZRWW010000034.1:0-50837 GCA_964603725.1 uncultured bacterium | reverse complement strand
GGCTGGAGGAGGACCCCGCCTATGCCCTGCGCGCCCCGGCCTTCCTGGAGCGCTGCGTGGCCGAGTGCGCCGCCATCAAGGCGGCCGTGGTCGAGCGCGATCCCCGCGAGGGCGGCGAGCGGCGCGTGCTCAATCTGGGCCACACGGCCGGGCACGCGCTCGAGGCCGTGGGGGGCTACGAGACCGTGAGCCACGGCGAGGCGGTCGCGATCGGCCTGGTCAACGCGACGCGTATCGCCAGCGATCGGGGTCTGGTGTCGGCCGACCTGCCGCGACGCGTGCGCCGGGTGCTCCGTTGGTGCGGCCTGCCGGTGGCGGCGCCGCCGGTCGCCCGCGACGCCTTCGCCGCGAGTCTCGAGCTGGATAAGAAGAGGCGCTCGGGCCGACTGCACTACGTGCTGCCGGCCGGCCTCGGGGTGTGCCTGGTCGTCGACGACGTCACGGCCGGCGAGGTGTGGGACGCCCTGGAGGCCGAGCGCGCCGAGCAGGGCCAGCGCCGCCCGGACGGTGAGGGTGGCGAGCCCATCGAGGCGTGACGGCGAGGAGGTCTCCGCGATGAGAATCCTGGTCATTCACGGCCCCAACCTGAATCTCTTGGGGCGGCGCGAGCCCGAGCACTACGGCACGCTGACCCTCGCCGAGATCGACGCGCGCATCCGCGCCCACGCCCGCGCGCGGGGCATCGAGGTCGTGACCTTCCAGAGCAACTCCGAGGGGGCGATCATCGATCGCATCCACGCGGCGGCCGGCGCACCCGAGGCGGCCGGCGCACCTGAGGGGGCCGGCGCACCGGAAGCGGCCGGCCCACCCGAGGCGGCCGGCGCACCGGAAGCGGCCAGCGCGTCCGCTGTCTGCGACGCGCTGGTGATCAACCCGGCGGCCTACACGCACTACAGCATCGCTATCCGCGACGCGATCGCCGCGGTGGGTCTTCCGGCGGTCGAGGTGCACCTGAGCAACATCCACGCGCGCGAGCCGTTCCGGCGCGAGTCGGTCACCGCGCCGGTCTGCCGGGGGCAGATCAGCGGGGTCGGGTGGCGCGGCTACCTGCTGGCGATCGATGCGCTGATCGGGTGCCCTTGAGCGGGCGCGGGGGCGCGCCGGCGGGGCCGCCCATCCCTCAATTCCCCGACCAGAGCACCGTCCGATTGCGCGGGCTCGTCTCGGACAGCAGCAGCTCGCGCAGATCGGGCCACCGCGGGGCGGGGACATCCAGCGCCTCGATCCGCAGCTCGCGCGCGATGTGCAGCCACTCGCCCTGCCGCGTGACCGTGACCGACTGCCGGCCGGCGGTCGTCGCCTGCTCGGCCGTCACGGGCAGATAGACCGGCGCGCGCTCACCCAGCTTCAGGCGCAGCTCGATGCGCTGGCGCAGCGGTTGCTCGAGGAGGACGGGCGACTCGCGGCGGGCGTTGTACAGGCGCACGTCGTCCGGCAGGCGCGCGATCAGTCCGCCGGCGGGATCACCGAGCTCGAGACGCGTGCGCCCCCGCTCGTCGGCCGGCGCGGGCTTCCAGGCCAGCGCGAATCCCGCGACCACCCGGTCGGGTGCCAGCTCCGCGACGTTGTGACCGGTGATCGTCGCCCCCGGCAGCGCCGCGGCCACGGCGGCGAGATGCTCGTGCGCTTCGCGATCCACGCCCACCATCGCGGCGTAGGGCGCCAGGGCGCCCGACGCCCGCAGGTAACCGCTGCCCGTCCAGGTGCTGTCGGCGCCCGGCGCCAGCGTCAGGATGAGCTCGAGCGCTCCGGGCGCCGGCGCCGCCGGCGCCGCGGGCATCGCACCGGGCTCGTCCGGAAACCAGATGACGCGCCCCGCGGCCTCCACGGGCCCGGCCTGCAGGTGGCTGCTGCGCGGATCGTACGCGGCCTCGAATGGAGCCTCCGGATCGGCGCCCCGTACGGCCAGCCGCGCGCCCTCGAACCAGGATCGCGCCGGCACAGTGACGTCGATCGCGCCATGCACGCGAGCGCGGAAGAAGGGCCGGGCCTCGAGGCCCGCGGCCCGGAAGAGCGCGGCCGCCAGGACCGCCCGATCGAGCCCGTGGCCGTAGGCGGTCTCCCAGGTGCGATCCGCGGGACGCGGCTCCCCGAACCAGAAGCTCTCGTCGCAGCCGACGTATCCCGTCCAGCGCGCCACGGCATCCGCAACGACGTGGGCCCGACCGCGCGCATCCGGCTCTCGCGCGATGGCCGCGGCCAGCGTGTCGGCGAGCGCGGAGCCGAGCGAGGCGGTCTGCGCGAACTCCGCCGAGGACGCCCGGGCCAGATCGCTCCATGACCCCCAGGTCGTCCAGACGACGCAGGGCGCCGATTCGGCCGACTGCGTCGTCAGGGGGCGGGGGAGACGCTCGACGGGCCCCAGGCGCCACACGTACGTCCCGGCGGTCGGCTGTGCCGGCTCGGCCAGGCCGTTGCGCAGCGCGTAGCGCAGCGGCCGGCCCGCGGGAACCGAGATCGACAGCACGGCCTGCCAGCAGGGATCGTCCTTGGCCGCGAGCCACAGGCCATCGTGGCCGCGCTCCGGCGCGCCCGCCTGATCGATCGTGTAGCGCGTCTCGACGACGCAGGGAATCTCGACGCCATCGTGCAAGAGCATGGTCTCGCGCAGGCCCGTGTAATCGTAGGCCCGGGCCACGGACCCGGGGAGCGTCTCGACGACCGCCGTCGGGCTCACCTCGGTGGGGTGCGGCCACCAGCGCCCGTCACGCCACGTGCGCAACACCTCCACGCGCAGCGTGCCTCGATCGGCGCGGTAGGGGACCCGCAGGTCGGCGTGGGTGTCGACCGCGAGCTCCGTTCCCATCCAGACGATGCGATGGATCTGCGTCCGCAGGCTGCCGTCCGGCAGCACCTCGATGCGCGTCTCGTCGAGGAGCAGCACCGCGTCCGCGCGGGCCAGGTCGAAGCGCTGCCGGGCCGCGGCCAGCAGGCTCTCGACGTCGGCGCCGCCCGCCGCGGTCTGGGCCGCGGCGCCGCCCGCGATCGGCCTCGCGAGGAGCATCGCCAGCGCGACCGCCGCCGCGCGGCCCGCGTCCATCTTCAGCCCGCTCATCGCCCACCTCCCTTACGTTCGACCCGGTGGATCTCGTCGCCCCACTCGCGGGCGGCTTGCAGCGCGCGGCGGAATCCGTCGTAGCCCGCGGGCGGGATCTGCCGGCGGCGCACCTCGGCCGCGAGGCGCACGACGAGGTCGCGCCCCTCCATCATCCGGCGGCCGGCGAAGTAGGCGTAGGTCTCATCGACGGTCGCGGCCGAGTCCTCATCGGCAGCGACATGGCCGCGCGGCAGGCGGATGCGCTCGGTTCCATCGATCCGCTGCGTGAAGTAGAGGAAGACGTCGTTCACGCGCTCGCCCGCGGGCCACTCGGTCGCCCCGGACCGGAACAGGGAGGCGCTCTCCATGACGATGTTCACGAGCGGACTGCGGAACTCGAGGCCGCCGTCCACCGGCAGGGCGAACTGCGGCGCGCGGTAGCTGATCTCGATCCACATGTCCTGGCTGAAGTCGTCGCGCCTGAGGTGGCTGAAGCGCACATCGCGAACGCCCGGACCCATGGGGGCGAGGAGGGCTTCGATGTCGGCCTCGACATCCGCGATCCGGCTGTATCCGACCAGCCCGCGCAGGCGGCCGTCCATGGCCCCGCGCCCGCGCAGGCGGATCGTGCCCGCGAGCGTGCCGTCCTCCTGGAGCTCGGCGATGTGGGTCATGGCCAGCGGCGACTCCGCGGCCGGGCTGAAGGGAATCGTCGCCAGCCCCTCGCCACGCGCGCTGCCGACCAGGTACTGCTGCTCGGTCTCGTACTTCGACCAGATGTCGTTCATGTACGGCACCCAGGTGGGGTCGTACATCACGTAGCGGTCCTCGTCCGCGCGCAGGGCCACGACGCAGTGGTTGAACTGGTCGGCGGGCACCTCCTCGATGCGGCTGCCCGCCATGGTCATCGCCGCGTATGAGTCGAGCCCAGCGGCGCGCATCATGGTGACGAGCATGCCGGCGATGTCCTTGCAAACCCCGCTGCGCTGCTCGAAGATCATCGCCCCCGGGTGCAGGGTGAACCCCTCGCCCGCGCCCATCGTCTGCCCGCTGTAGCGGATGTTCTGCGCGACCCAGTGGACGAGCACCTCGGCGCGCTCCGCGGCGGAGCCGCGGACCACGCCCGCCGCGGCCAGGATCTCGTCCACCTTGGCCTGGATCTCGGGGGTGACGGCGAACTGCGGCTCGTTCACGTCGAAGAACCAGCGGCTCTTGGCCTCCCAGCTCTCCACCGTGGCCATGACGACTTTGGCCGCGCAGTCGCTGAGATCCGCCTGGCGCGGCTCGCTCGGACGGGCGGGCATGTCCAGCGCCCACCACGCGTAGCGCGTGGTGTCGCCGGCGTAGGTCGTGCTGGCGTAGAGCGGGGCGTTGTAGATGCGCGCGTGGATGCGCTTCGCCGCCGGCATCACCAGCTCGTAGCGCTTCTCGAGGATGGGGACGGACGCCTCGAACAGGGCGACGTCGAAGTACTCGCCGGGCATCGGGGGAATGTACTTCGCGTCGTCCTCGGCGGCCGCGTCGTCCGGCGCGCCGAGCAGGGCGTAGCTGTACCCCTTGCGGAACGTGCGGATCTCGATGCCGTCGTTCACCTGGAGCCGCGGCAGCTGCAGCGTCTTCAGCCGCGAGTTCCAGTAGATCCCGTATTGCGGCGCCGGCAGATCGCGCACGGCCGCGACGTCGACCGCGATGCGCTCCTCGCCGCGCAGGATGCTCGCCGCGCGGATCTCGATGCGGCTCGACCAGGGCTCGTACTGCCAGGTCTGGACCGCCAGCTCGCGCGCGCCGGCCGGGGTGAGGACCTTGTAGAGGACATACTCGTCGCCCTCGGTCACGCCCGAAGGCTTGACCCGGTTCTCGGTCGTCGCCTGGACGATCAGGTAGTCGCAGCCGGCGTGCTCCTGGGCGCCGCCCGCGGCGGCGAGGCGCGAGAAGGCGGTTGGCGGCGGGGCCTCCCCGGGGGGAAGGCCCGGATCGGCGCTCTGCGCCGCGGCGGGCGCGCCCGCCGGGACGGCCGGGGGAAGCGAGAGGAGCAGAGCCGCCAGCGCGAGACGGCGACCTGCCCGGGGAAGACTCTGAGCCACGATTCGCTCCTTCCATGCTCGAGGCGACGGGCCCCTGACCGGGTATGATGACGGGTGCCGGGCAGGGCGACGGCCGATCGTAGCACAGGCGCCAGCCAAAGGGACTACTGCCGGCCTCGGGCCGCGAGTATTCTGATCCGCGGGGACAGGCGGCCGGCAGCCCGACGCGGGAGCCCGGCCCGGCAGCCCGGCCCAGGAGCCCGGCCCGCGCTCGGAGAAGGTCACGACTCAGGAGACCGCCCGCATGAGCTCTCGGCCCGCCAGGCGCCCGCGGATCACGAGGCCGCGGTGGGCGAGACCGCGGTTGGCGAGGACGCGGCGCCTGTCCGCTCGCGGGCGCCTGCCGTGGCCGCCCAGGCAGGCCGTCATCCCGCTCCTCCTGTGCTGTTTCGCTCTGCTGCCGCTCTTCTCATGCGGTCGCAGCCAGCCGCCCAACGTCTTGCTCATCACCGTCGACACGCTGCGGCCGGATCGGCTGGGGTACGCCGGCCACACGCGGCCCACCAGCCCCACGCTCGACCGCCTGGCCGCCGAGGGCGTGGTCTTCACGCGCGCCTACTCGCAGTCGGGCTGGACGCTGCCCTCGCTGGCCACGATTCTGACCGGCCGCTACCCCAAGGATCACCAGGCGACCGACTTTCACCATGCCCTCAATCGCTCGCTGCCGACCCTGGCCGGGCTGCTCAAGGAGCGGGGGTACGACACTCGCGGGTATGTCAGCCACGCCCTGCTCACCGCGCGCTACGGGCTCAATCGGGGGTTCTGGCGCTATGACGCCAGCGTCCTGGACCGCGGGGACCCTCACAAGATCGCGACCTCCCGGGAGCTGACCGAGCTGGCCGTGCGGGACATGCACGATCTGAAGGAGCCCTTCTTCGTCTGGATTCATCACTTCGATCCGCACTTCGCCTATCTGCGGCACGAGCCCTGGGCCTCCTTCGGCGACCGCGACATCGACCGTTACGACCAGGAGATCGCGCACACCGACGCCCACATCGGCAGGCTCCTCGACTTCTTCCGGCAGCGCGGGGTCTTCGATCGGACGGTGATCGTCTTCACCTCCGACCACGGGGAGGAGTTCGGCGAGCATGGGGGCGATCTCCACGCGACCTGCTATGATGAGGTCCTGCACGTGCCCCTCATCATCCGGGGCCCACGCATCGCGCCCCGGGTGGAGACGACGCCGGCCGAGCAGATCGACCTGTTGCCCACGATCCTGGCGCGGGTCGGCGTCGAGCCGCCCCCCGAATGCGCCGGCCGCGACCTCCTGGCGGCGCAAGCCCCGCGGATCCCGATCATGGTGGAGCGCGACCGGCCGCCAGGGTTCCGCCAGCGCTGCGTGCTGCAGTATCCGCACAAGCTGATCCGGGTCGAGCCGCAGGACACGCTGCTCATCCCCGTCGAGAGCCGGGCCGCCTACAGCGAGGTTCGCAATGTGATTCCCGGAACCTACCTGTACAATCTGGAGAGCGATCCGCGCGAGAAGGTGAATCTCTACCGCCCGGGGGAGGCGCAGGGCGAGCTCTTGCTGGCCCAGCTCGCGGCCCACTTCACGGGGCAGCTCGACCTGCCCCCGGAGAGGGTCGTGGTGAGCGAGGAGCTGCGGGAGAGGCTGCGGGCGCTGGGCTACATCCGCTAGGCCGCGCCGCGAGCCGGCCGCTACCAACCCCCCGAAGCGCCGCCGCCGCCGGAGCGGCCCCCACCGCCCGAGAAGCTGCTCCGGCTCGAGCTCCACGAACTGCTCCGGGAACTGCCGCCCGAGCTGCCGGAGCTTCCCGAGGAGAGTTTGAATCCGCCGATCGAGGCGTGCCCCTTCGTCTTGAGGTCCGTGCGGGCCTTCTGATACCATGCCGAGCGCGAGAGCAGGAGCTTGGCGGCGGGAAAGGCCACCACATACGCGGCCAGCAGGACGAGCGCGCCTTTGACGCCCACCACGATGATCGGGAACATGGCCCAGAAGGGGATCAGGAACACGTAGAGAAACCAGCCCATTCCGGGGGTGACCACGCCGATGATCGTGAAGAGGCCGATGATGCCGAAGATGAACGCGCCGAAGAGGATCCTCTCGGCGAGCGGCAGGTCGGGACCTTCCAGGTGGAGCCCGGAGGAGGATTCGCCATCCTGACCCTCGGCGGTCCCACCGGCGACATCGCCCGCGGCCTCGCCCGTTCCTTCCAGGATCGCGATGACGGATGACACGCCGTCCCGGATGCCCGCGTCGTAGTCGCCGTCCTTGAACCGGGGGGTCATGACGTTGCGGATGACACGCCCGGCCGCGAGGTCGGTGAGCTCGCCCTCCAGCCCATAGCCCACCTCGATGCGCATGCGCCGGTCGTTCAGCGCGACGACGACCAGCAGGCCGTTGTTCTGCTCCGCCCGGCCGAGCCGCCAGGCCTCGAACACCCGGGCGGCGAAGTCCTCGATGTTGTCGCCCTCCAGGCTCGGCACGGTGAGCACCGCGATCTGGTTCGAGGTGCGGTCCTCGTGGGCCTTGAGGATGTCGGCGATCTGCTCGCGCGCCGCGGGGCTGAGAATCTCCGCCGTGTCGACCACGCGGCCGGTGAGGTAGGGCACGTCCAGGGCCGCGACCGTCGCGGTCATCGCCAGCCCCATCGCCAGCCCTATCGCCAGCCCTTTCGCCAGCCCTTTCGCCAGCCCCATTACCGACCCCATTGCCAGCCCCATTACCGGCCCCTTTACTGGCCCCAGGGCCGCCGCCGGGCTCAGGGTTGCGCGGAGCCGCGTTCTCACTTCCGGGCTCCCTTCTCCTGGATGAGCTCGTCGGGGATCTCGTCCGCCGTTCCCGGGGCGCCGGTGAAGCCCGCCGCGAGCAGCTCGCCCTCCAGGGCCGCCAGCCCCTCCAGGAGAGCCTGGTGGGGCGCGCCCCGCGCCAGGCGCGGGGTCATGCGGGCCACGATCTGCGCGAACGTCTGGCGGGTGATCCGCGCCGCGACGCCCGAGTCGGGCAGGATCACGACTCGGCGCTCGAAGAGGGCGACGAGCACGAGGATGCCGGTGCGCCCGCGCGTGCGGAACACCTCGTGGTCGAGGAAGAAGGCCTGCGCGTACTGGAGCACCTCCGCCTCGCGGCGCGCGCGGCCCACGAACCAGCGGGCTACGGGCGGCAGCAGCGTGGTCGCCAGGGCCGCCGCGGCGCCGATCCCCAGGACCGTCACCCCGTGGAGCACCGCGTGCAGCGGCTCGATCCACGGGGGATCCAGGAGCGCTCGCGCGGCCAGGATCAGCGCCGAGATCGAGGCGGCCAGGGCGAAGGCCCTCCAGGGCGCTTCCGGATAGGCATCCGCCTTGCCGACGACCGCCACGAGCACCTGAACGCCCGTCTTGGTCTCGAGGCCTGTGATGGTCTCCTTGAGCTGGGCTTCCTCTTGTGCGCTGAAGTGCATCACGCTCGGCCTCCGGCGCCCGCGCCGTCTGGCTGTCGCCGCTGCCGCAGTGCCAGATCCGCCAGCACCAGCGCGGCCATCGCCTCGACGATCGGCACCGCGCGCGGCGCCACGCAGGGGTCGTGACGGCCCTTGGCTTCCAGCACCGTTTCGCGTCCCTCGAAGTCGGCGGTCGGCTGGGGCAGGCCGATCGTGGCCGGGGGCTTGAAGGCGACGCGGAAGACGACCGGCTCGCCATTCGAAAGGCCGCCCTGCACGCCGCCGCTGTGATTGGTCCGCGTGCCCAGGCGGTCACCCTTGAGGACGAAGGGATCGTTGTGCTCCGAGCCGCGCAGGCGCGACGCCGCGAAACCCGAGCCGATCTCGAAACCCTTGGTCGCCGGGATGCTGAGCATCGCGTGCGCCAGGAGCGCCTCGAGCTTGTCGAAGACGGGCTCGCCCCAGCCCGCGGGCAGGCCGCGGCAGACGCAGCCGACCACCGCGCCGATCGAATCGCCGGCGCCGCGCGTGGCGGTGATGAGATCCGCCATCGCCCGGGCCGCCGTGGGATCGGGGCAACGGACGGCCGAGGCGTCGACATCCGTCCGCGCCAGCCGCTCCAGATCGAGCGACGGGACGGTGACGTCGCCGACCGACTGCACCCAGGCCACGATCTCGATGGCGTGGGCCGCGCGCAGCAGCTTCTCGGCGACGGCGCCGGCCGCCACCCGGCCGACGGTCTCGCGCGCGCTGGCGCGCCCCCCGCCGCTGCGGGTGCGTACGCCGTACTTCATCAGGTAGGTGTAGTCCGCGTGCGAGGGGCGAGGGACGGCGCGCAACTCGGCGTAGTCGGCGGGGCGCTGATCGCGGCTGGCGACGTGGAGCGCGATCGGCGTGCCCAGGGTGCGGCCGTCTTCCACGCCCGCGAGGATTGCCACCCGGTCGAGCTCGTCGCGCGGGCTGGTCAACTCGCTCTGCCCGGGGCGGCGCCGGTCGAGCTGGGCCTGGATGTCGGCCTCGTCCAGCGCGAGGCCCGCGGGGCAGCCGTCCACCACGGCCCCCACGCCTGGCCCGTGAGATTCTCCGTAGGTCGTGACCCGGAACAGCCGGCCGAATGTGCTCCCCATGAACTCTCCCCCCCCCGGGGCGAGTATCCAATGATCCGCCGACCAGCGCCAGAGGCAGTCCCGGTCCGGGGAAGGCCGGGGGCGGTCTTCCCCCCGGCACCCGGGGCCGCACAATTCCCTCAATCAGCCGGCCGGCCGGCCGATACAACTTCACAGAATCTCGATTCCGGGCAGCGTCAATCGCATGCACAGGAGGGCATTGGTGGCATGTTGACCGAGAAGGAACTCCAGGAGATCGAAGAGCGGGCGAGCAACGCGACCCGTGGTCCGTGGGTGCTGCAGTGGCAGCCCGACAACCATCCGTCGGGCCAGTATGGGCTGCACCGGATCCTGGCCCCGGCGGGAGAGGACCCCAACAACGATCCGCACATGCCCTTCTTCTGGGGGCACGGCGAGTCCTACGAGCACCACGAGAACAACGGGCTCAATGACGGCATCTTTGTCGCCCATGCGCGCCACGACGTTCCCATGCTGCTGGAAGAGGTCCGGCGCCTGCGGGCGGAGTTGACCCGCAAGGAAAAGCAAGTCGCATGAAGAGCGCCGGCGACCCCCGAGGTTGCCAGCGTTCCGTGACCCCCAGCGCCGCTCACGGCGCGACTCTGGTCGCGCGCCACGGCGGGGACCCGCCGGATCCGGTGGCCGCCTTCCTCGACCGGTTCGGCCCGGCCTCCCGGCCGACCATGGCCGACGCGCTGCGCTGGTTCGCGCGAGCGCTCCGGTGCGATGCCCCCCACGCGGTCGCCTGGGCGGCCCTGCGCCAGGAGCACACGCTCGCGCTGCGGGAGCGGCTGGCCGAAGAGCGCGCCCCGGCCACGGCCAACAAGATGCTCGTGGCTCTGCGGGGCGTGCTCAAGGAGTGCTGGCGCCTGGAGCTCATGAGCGCCGAGGACTACCAGCGGGCATTGGATTTCCCGCCGGTCCGCGGCCGCTCGACTCGGCGAGGCCGCCTGCTCTCCCGCTGCGAGATCAACGCGCTCTTCAACGCCTGTGCCGCCGGCGCCGGTCGCGCGAGCGCCCGCGACGCCGCGATCCTGGCGCTCGGCTACGGCGCCGGGCTGGGCGTGTCAGAGATCACCGCGCTCGACTTCGAGGACTACGACCCGCGCAGCGGGGCCCTGCTCGTGCGCGGCCGGCGCCTGCGCGAGCGCATCGTGTATGCCGCCGGCGGGACGCAGGACGCGCTCGACGTCTGGCTGCTGGCCCGCGGGACCGATCCGGGCCCGCTCTTCTGGTCCGGCGCCAAGGGCGGCCGGCTGCTGGCGGGCCGGCGCATGACGCGGGCCGCGATCCACCAGATGCTTGGCCGCCGCGCCGCCGAGGCCGGCGTGACCGCCGTCGCCCCCCATGACCTGCGGCGCAGCTTCATCAGCGGCTTGCTCGAACAGGGCCTGGACCTGGCGCTGGTCCAGCGCCTGGCCGGGCACGTCAATCCTCAGACGACCGCCCGCTACGCCCGCCGCCCACCCGTGGCGCCGCGGCGACCGCCCGAGACGCTGGCGGTTCCGTATCACCGGCCGCCACGCGGCTCGTGAAGCGGCGCCTGGTGTGGTATCCTTAAAGGCTGCCGGCCAGCCGCGCGGCGTCGAGCCGTCCGCGGGGCACCGGATCATCTTCCGGCCGGAGACGGCGCATGCCAAGATCATCGGGGTTCGCGTCAGGCGCCAAACCGCGGGCTTCGCGCGCCCGGCCGGCGGCGCTGGCGCTGCTGGCGCTGTTCGGGACGCTCGCGCTGCGACCCGCTGCCCACGGCGCGACCCATCTCGTCCAACCCGACGGCGGGGGAGCCTTCCCCACCATCCAGGCCGCTCTCGGCGCGGCGGCGGCCGGCGACACGGTCCTGCTGGCCGACGGGATCTTCACCGGCGACGGCAATCGCGATCTCGACCCGCTCGGCAAGCCGCTCGTGATTCGCGGGCTGAGCGGGCAGGCCGAGGTGTGCGTCATCGACTGCGAGGGCAGCGCCGCGAGCCAGCATCGCGGGTTCATCTTCCGCTCAGCCGAGGGGCCTGGCACCGTGGTGCAGGACGTCACGGTGCGCAACGGGTGGGGTCTCGCTGGCCCGTACGGTCTGACCGAGGCGGGCGCGGTTCTGTGCCGGGACTCATCGCCCACGCTGCGCGGCTGCGTCTTCACCGGCAATCAGGCCTATTTCGGCGGCGCCATTCACCTCGACGGCGTCGCGGCGCCCACGATCGCGAGCTGCGCCTTCACCGGCAACTACGCCAACCTCGATGGGGCCGGGATCGCCTGCTGGGTCACGGCGGCGCCGGTGATCCGCGACTGCGCCTTCATCGGCAATACGGCCGGCAGTCGCGCGGGCGGCCTGATGGCCGACGACAATTCAGCGCCCGACGCGCGCGGGTGCACGTTCCGCGACAACCAGGCGAGCAACGGAGGCGGGGCCATCTACTGCTGCGGGGGGTCGACGCCGCACTTCGAGAAGTGCTCGCTGGTCGGCAACGCCGGGGGCGTCGCGGGCGGCATCTCCTGCGCGTGCCACGCCGAGGTGCTGGTCGAGCGCACGATCATCGCCTTCAGCACCGTGGGCCAGGCCGTCTCGTTCTTCAACAACGCCTACGTCACCCTCTCGTGCTGCGACCTCTACGGCAACGCCGGCGGCGACTGGGTCGCCCCGATCGCCGACCAGTACGGGATCCGCGGCAACTTCTCGGCCGACCCGCTCTTCTGCGATCTCGGCGCCGGCAACCTGCGGCTCGATGGCGCATCACCCTGCCTGCCGCGCAACCACCCCTATGTCGATTCGTGCGGCGTCATCGGCGCCTGGGGCGTCGGCTGCCCCGGCACTGGCGTGGAAGAAGAGCGCCGCGGGGGCCGGCGGCTCTGGCTGGCGGCCCCGCGCCCGAACCCTTCGGCGGCGGGCACGACGCTGCGCTTCACGGCGGCCGGGCCGGCGGCGGGCGAGCGGGGCGCCGCCACCGCGGGCAGCGTGGCCGGCCCGGTCGCGCTGCGCATCCACGATGCGGCGGGCCGCCGCGTGCGCACGCTGATCGCGCGGTCGCTCGATCCCGGCGAGCACGTGGTCGTCTGGGACGGGCTGGACGAGGCCGGCGCGCCCGCGCCCGCGGGCGCGTACTGGTGTCGTCTGGAGCAGGGAGGGCGCTCGGTCGCGCGCCCGCTGCTGCGCGTGCAGTGAGGCAGCGGAGGGGGGCCGCTCGACCGCGGAGGCCCGCTGTGGTCACACCCATCCGGATCCTCGGCCGCATCGTGACGTGCGCCTGGTTAGCCGCCCTGGCGCCGTGGCCGGCGGGCGCCGAGTCCTCGCGGCTGGTGGCGTTCCCCGGCTCGCCCGCCGTCGCCGTGCTGTGGGACGAGCCCGCCGGCGGCGAGGCGCCGGCCGGCTGGTACGCCATCAGCCTCGACGGCCACCGCTTTGCGCGCGCGCGGCCGGCGAGCCACGACATCGTGCTGCGCTACGCGCGCTTCGACCCGTTGCTCTCCGTCCCCGCGGTCGAGGCCGAGCTGCAGAGCCCTGATGGCGGCGAGCTTTGCATCGTGCAGTGCGTTACCCGCCCCTTCGCCGCCTGTGTCGACGCGATCCACGCGGCCGGCGGGCAGGTGCACATCTTCCTGCCCGATCAGGCGCTCGTCGCGCGCGTGCCGGTGGAGCGGCGCGACGCGGTTCGCCGGCTGCCCTTCGTCCGTTGGGTGGGGCCGCTGCATCCGGCCTACAAGCTCGAGGAGGAGATCCTCGCCCAGCTCCGGCAGACCGCCGCGGTGCCGCCGCGGCGCTACTCGATCATGCTCTACGAGCGTGGAGCCGAGGCCCAGGAGCGCGTGGCGGCGGCGATCCGCGCCGCGGGCGGGGAGGCGCACGGCGGCACGCCCGCCGGCTTCCGCCTCGAGGCGACGCTCGATCGAGGGCAGGTTGTGAGCGTCGCGCGCCTGGCTGAGGTCATGTTCATCGATCGCAAGGGCGCGGTCGAAGAGGACATGGATATCGTGCGCGCGATCGGCGGCGGCGATTTCGTCCATCAGACGCTGGGTTTCGTCGGCACGGGCGTGCGCGGCGAGATCGTCGACACCGAGCTTCAGCTCGATCACCCCGAGTGGGCCCATCCGCCGATCGTGCACCTCCCGGGCGCGGACAACGTGCACGGGACGCGCATCTACGGGATCCTCTTCGCCCAGGGGCTGGTGGCGCAGGCCCGGGGACTGCTGCCCGATGGGCAGGGGATCTACGCCTACTGCCGGCCGCTCCTGGGTGGCGGTCCCACGCGCTACGAGCACACCGCGGAGCTGGTCGACCCCGCCGGCCCTTACCGCGCCGTCTTCCAGACGACGAGCACCGGCGACGCGCTCACCACCGAGTACACCACCATCTCGGCCGAGATGGATGATATCCTCTTCCTCTACGACCTCCTGGCCACGCAGTCGCAGTCGAACGCGGGGACTCAGATGTCGCGGCCGCAGGCATGGGCGAAGAACATCGTCGCCTGCGGCGGAATCAAGCACTTCAACACCCTCGACCGCAGCGATGATTGCTGGGGCGGCTACGCGAGCATCGGCCCGGCCTCCGACGGTCGCGTCAAGCCCGAGCTCGCGCACTTCTGCGAGAACGTGTACACGACCACGGTCGGCAGCGGCTACATCCCCAATGGCTCGGGGACCAGCGTCGCCACGCCGATCATCGCGGGCCACTTCGGCCTGCTCTTCCAGATGTGGCACGAGGGCGTCTTCCCCGGCTTCGGCGGCGGGGCCTCGGTCTTCGACGACCGCCCGCACATGGCCACCGCCAGGGCGCTGCTGATCAACTCGGCTTTCCGCTACGACTGGCTCGTGCCGGGCCCCAACAGCGATCTGGACCGCTGCAAGCAGGGTTGGGGCATGCCCGACCTGGTCAAGCTCTACGAAGCGCGCGACCGGATGCTCATCGTGAACGAGACCGATCTGATCGCGCCCTTCGAGGTGCGCGAGTACGCCTTCACGGTCGGTCCCGACGACACGGAGCTGCGGGTGACGATGGTCTACGCCGACCCGCGCGGCAACGTCGGCGCCGGCCACCACCGGATCAACGACCTGTCCTTGCGCGCGGTCAGCCCCACCGGCGTGGTCTACTGGGGCAATCAGGGGCTCGGCAACGGCAACGTCTCTCTTCCCGGGGGGGCCTCCAACACGATCGACACCGTGGAGAACGTCTTCCTCGACGATCCCGAGCGGGGTTCGTGGTCGATCACCGTGCTGGCCGACGAGATCCACGAAGACGGCCATCCCGAGACGCCGGAGCTGGACGCCGACTTCGCGCTCGTGGCGGCGGTCCAGACCACGGTGATCATTCCCGAGATCCCGCTGCTCCACGACAGCGGCCCGCTGGCGAGCCACCCGGGGCAGGGCTATGGCGGGGCGGACGCCAGCGTCCGCCACAGCCAGACCCTCGGCGAGCAGTACATGGGCTACGGTCACCACGTCGCCAACGGGACGCGCGTGGCCGACGACTTCACCACGACCGAGACCTGGATGATCCAGGCGATCGACTTCTACGCCTACCAGGTCGGGGCCGGGGCTCACAGCCCGACGATCACGGCGGTCAACGTGCGCATCTGGAACGGATCACCGCTGGATCCGCGGAGCGCCATCATCTACGGCGACGCGCTCACCAACCGCATGGCGAGCACGGTCTGGGATTCGCTCTATCGCACCGATGAGACCGACATACCCACCGCGACGAATCGCGCCGTCTACCGCAATCGGTGCCTGGTTCCCGATTGGACGTTGGAACCGGGTGTCTACTGGGTCGACTGGCAGTCGGACGGCACGCTGGCCAGCGGGCCCTTCGTGCCGCCCGTTTCGATCGCCGGGCAGACGCATCCGCTGGGCGCCAACGCCCTGCGGTGCGAGGGCGGCGTGTGGAGCCCGGCCATCGATCCCGGCAGCCAGACTCCGGATGCCTTCAGGTTCGTCATCCGGGGAGTGGTGGACGACCCGACGCTCGGCGTGGCGGGATCGGCGCCGGGACCGCCCCACGGTCGGCTCGTCGTGCGGCCGGGCCCGCTGCGGCACGACGCGATGATCACCTACTCGCTGGCGCGCAGCGAGCTCGTGAGCCTGAGGCTCTACGACGTCGCCGGACGACTCGTGCGGGTGCTCGCCGATGGGCACGCCGGCGAGGGGGCCTGGTCGCTCGCCTGGAATGGGCGCGACGGCGGCGGGCGCCCCACGCCGGCCGGCGTCTACCTGCTGGAGCTGCGCCTCTCGGGCCGGGAGAGCGACACGGCGCGGGTCGTGATCCTCAGGTGATCGCTGCCCCCGCGCGCTGCCGGGCCGACCGGACACGCCCAGAACCCGGACGACCGCGCTCGACCTAGCCGAACAGCCCCAGCTGGTCCGGCGCCCCCGCCGCCGCGCGCCGCCCCGGGCGGGAGCGCGCGGGCGCCCGCGGAGGCGCGCTGCTCGCGGCGGCAGGCTCGCCGGCCGGGACGGGCGTCGCCCGGCCGTGCAGCTGCCGGGACAGCTCCTCGATGCGCTGCCACAGCCCGGGCGGCGGGGGAACCGTGCGCTCCGCGCCCGGGCCGCCGGCGCGCGCCCCGCCGGCTCCCGGCCGGGCCTCCGCCGGATCGGGCCCCGGGCTGTAGATGCCCTGCTCGCGAGCCCAGTCGAGGATGCGGAAGTAGAAGGCCTTGAAGCGCGGGCCGTGGTTGAAGTGCTGCAGGTGCGCTAGCTCGTGACACAACGTGTCGACCATGCTCGAGTACTTCAGGGGTCGCCCGGTGCGCACGTGCGTGAGACGGATCTTGATCCGGCCGTCGCTGTGGCACGAGCCGTAACGGCGCTTGACGCGCGCGTTCTCGGGGTCGATGCCCTCGTACGCGAGGCCGAAGTGCGTGGCGATGCGGCGGCCGTCGCGGCGCAGGCGGTCGATGAGCTCGCGGCGCGCCCCCGGATCGAGCGACCCGGGGCTACCACCAGACCTGGGCGTTCTGCTCATAGGTGAAGATGCGCTCATCCCGCCGTGAGCCCTCAGCCACCAGCCAATAGAGACCTCCGCTCGGGACGCCTTCGAAGACGAGCGGCTCATCGCGGGCGGTGAGCCGCCCGGCGGACTTCCACTCGCCCTGCCAGTAGAAGAGCTCATACGGTCGCCCCGGCTCCAGGGCGGTCTTGCGAACGCCGTCGGTGTCGCTGACCGTGACGGCGCATATGCTCGCGATCAGTCGCAGGCGCTGGGGATGACCGGCGTCCGCCACGAGCGGGCGCACGTGGCCCCCATCCTCCAGGATGAAGGCCGGCCCCGCGGGCAGAGCCTGCTTGCCGGCGTAGTAGGCCGGCAGGTAGGCGATGCCGGTGCCCATGTCACGGAACGTCGCGCCCTGCCTCTCCAGGCGCCCCCATTCGATCGCTTCCCAATGGCCCGAGTTGAACACGCACAGATAAGCGAAGCTCACGCTGTCGGGTGGGGCTTCCGGCAGCTCCAGCGACACGTCGGCCACGGGCCCATAGGCCGCGGTGACGTCGCGGTAGTACTTGCCGCTCAACCACGCGGGCGTCTGCTCGTGCTCCGCCTTCAGAAAGGCGAGGTTGCCTCTCTGCTGGGAGTAGGTCTTGCGATAGGCCTTGGCCAGACGGTTCCAGAGCCGGTACTGGCCGGGTTGGGCCTCGCAGCCCATGAAGCTGAGCACGCGGCCGTCGCGATCGAGAATCGCGTTCCAGGCGTGGTTGTTGCCGGCGTTGGCCCAAAACGGGGTGTAGTCGCTCGTGACGGCCAGGCCGTTGGCGCGCATGGCATAGATCGCCAGGTTGGTCATGTCCTCGCAGCGGCCCAGCCCGCCGGCGCGCATCTCCGCCAGGCCCTGGTCGGTCGGGTGCAGATAGAAGCGGGGATCGAAAGTGAACCAGGTCATGAGATCGGCATTGATCAGTCGCGCGGCCTCGATGGGATCGGTCGGGTCCTGCATGCTCGAGGACAGATCCGCGTAGCGATTGAAGAAGTAGGGCCGCCAGCTCTCGAGCGGCTCGTTGCTCCCGCGGTAGGGCAGCACGTATTCGCGGAAGTCGTCGAACGACAGGTGCTGCGCCCAGGGCCGCTCGCGCCACGCCCGAAAGGCGTAGTCGATGTTCTCGGCGAGCAGCCTGGCCGAGATCGTCCGCAGGTCGGGATACGTTTCGCGGCGCTCGTAGTCCAGCTCGCCGCGCGCCTTCTCGATCGAATCGACCACGGACTGCAGGACCTCGTAGGTGGGATAGGCCAGCACATCCAGCAGCACTTCCCGCTTGAGCGAATCGACCAGCGAGAGGCGCACGTAGCTGTGGTCCGCCATGTTGGCGATCAGGAACGCGGCCGCCTCCAGCTTGAGCGTGTCGCGGCTCGCCTGGTAGCGGGCGAGCACGCGCTCGAGTTGCCCGCGGTTGGCGCCGGCGGCTTCGAGCGCCGCGGCGACGTCGGGCGGCCAGGGAGAGGGCTGCAGCGCCGGGCCCCGCCAGGTGCAGGAGGCCAGCAGCGCCGCCATCGTCGCGAGGCCGGCGAGCGCCGCCACGACAGCGGCAGTCTGGGTGGCGCGAGTTGGACCGCTCATCTGGGGCTTCCGGGCCTCCCGACGCATCCCGCCAGGCCGGGTCGATCAGCGCGGAGCCCGGCCGACTCACCGATGTTCTGGTCGCGGAGATTGACGCACGCGCGGCCGGCCCGGTCAATGGCCGGTCGAGGCGGGGCCAGCGGGGCCGGCGGGGTCGGCGCCCTCGGACGAAGCTTGGGCGGCGCCCTCGCGGCCCTCGGTCGAGCTGTTCTGGGGCTTGCTGGACTTCCCGGGTGCCACCTGGCACGCCGAGCTCATTCAGGTCTGGATGCCGAGCCTGGGCAGAATGACCGCTTGCAGGAGAAACCAGGCCGCCAGGATGAGCAGCAGCAACAGCAAGCCTTTCATGGGGCTGTTCCTTTCCAATCGGGCACTCATGGTATCGATCCGGCTCCTCCCTCACCCGGCCGCGCGCGGCAGGTTCCGCAACTTCCTTGAGCGGCTTGGCCGGCCGGCAGACGCGCGGCCGGCATCCCCGGCCGGGCCTGGCCCAAATCCCCGCTGGCCTTGGTCGTAGGCCGCCTGTCCGGCGCTGTGCTAGGATCACGCCGTAGCTGCTACCGCGCCGGGCCGGCCGCTCCTGCCGGCCTCAGGGCACACGCCCGACCAGTTCCAGCGGCCGGGCTCGGCCGAAAGGAGGACCCCCATGCCTCGCCTTCCGCGCCCCTTCCCGACAACGTCGCGCTCGACGGTAACCACCCTGCTCGCCGCGGCCGCCTGGCTGGCGACCGGCGCGGCCGCAGCGCCTCCGGCCGGGCCGGACGGCGCCCCGCGGGCCGCGGCGGCCGCGGACGCGGCGGCGCCCGTGGAGATGCGCCTGGCGCTGCCCGGTCAGACCTACCTCGATCTCTTTCCCGCGCCGCAGTCGGCGCGGCCGAGCCAGGACGTCGACCCCGGCGTTCCACCCGAGGGCGACTACATGGGCTGGAACGCCTTCACGCCCGACGGGGCGCGCCTGCTGCTCACCAACCGCGGGACCAACAACGTCACCGTCTTCGATTGGGCCACGATGGCCGTCCTCGCCAACGTCGGCGTGGGAACCTACCCGGGCGGCATCGCCGCCACGGACGACTACGCCGTCGTGGCCTGCGCCTTCAGCGACGAAGTCTACGTCATCGATCTCGCCGACTACAGCGTCGCCGCCGTGATCCCGACCGGCGAACAGCCGTGGGTCGTGCGCATCAGCCCGGACGGCACGCGCGCCTACGTGAGCTGCGACATCGTCGACGTCTGCGAGGTGATCGACCTCGTTGCGTTGACTCACGTGCGGACGATCACGGGCTTCCCGATCCAGCTCCTCACGTGGGGATTCAACTCGGAGAACGGGCGCAACTTCGTCGAGTTCACCGGCTTCGAAGTCACTCCCGACGGTCAGCACCTGATCGTGGGCGATCGCGGCCAGAGCGTGCTCTTCTTCAACACCGCCACCGGCGCCGTCGATTACACCGTCGGCGGCGTGACCGACTGCGTGAAGCTCGCCCTGTCGGGCAACGGCGCCAAGGCGGTGGCGACCAACGCGCAGAGCCCCGCGCAAGTCTACCAGATCGACCTGGCCAGCCACGCCGTCACGGGCGTGGTCACACTGACCGGGCTGTCGCTCAGCATGACCTACGATGCGGCCGTCAACCAGGACGGCTCGAAGGCCTTCGTGGCGGTGAGCGGCAACCAGAGCGCGATCGTGCGCTTCCCCACGTCGAACTACGTGCTCCTCGCCAGCACCTACACGCCCTTCTGGATCGGCGTGTCGCCGAATCACGACTACGCCGTGGGCGGGCAGTACCGCTTCTCGGTCGTCAGCTTCGCCAGCGAGAGCGTCGTCGGGCAGCACCAGGGCAATACCCAGGCCTACGGCTGCGTCTGGACGGGCGGCCATCGCGCGGCGGGATTCGACCCGTCCCGCCACGAGGGAATCTACTTCTACGACTTCACCACCCCCAGCAGCGTGATCTACCGCGGCACGACCAACGCGGGCGCGGAGCCTGAGGGCGATGCGCCGCGGCGCGTGGCGATCGCTCCGGGCGGCGCGAAGGCGGTGGCCACCAACGTGCTCTCCGACAACGCCGCGATCATCAACCTGCAGTCCTACGCGGTCGAGGCCCTGCTGCCCATGGGCGACCGGGTGCAGGACGTGGCGATCACGCCCGACGGCCGCTGGGCGGTGGTCTGCTGCTTCAACGCCAACTCGGTCAAGGTGATCGATCTGGCGACCAACACCGTCGCGGCCGACGTCTACGCCGGCACGGGCGCGGGCGTCCTTTCCCTGAGCCCCGACGGCGCGCGCGCCTACGTGGGCAACATCATCGCCAACACGGTTTCCGTGATCGCGCTGGCCGGAGCGAGCAGCTACAAGATCACCGACATACCCTGCGGCGAGATCGGCGTGGTCTGGGGCGCGTATGGCGTCAGCAGCGACGTCGAGGCGAGCCCGACCGGCGCCTACGTGCTGGTCGCCACGTCGTTCGACGACAACGTCAAGGTGATCGACACGACCAGCAACACGGTGGTGGCCACCCTGCCCACCGGGGACTTTCCCCTGCAGATCGCCTTCGAGGCGACGGGCGAGTACGCCACGGTCACGAACTACCTGGCCAACACCTACACCGTCATGCGGATTGCCGGGTCCGGCTCGAGCGTGGTCGGCACCTTCGCCAGCGGCGGCGATCAGTACCCCATGCGCCTGGCCTACCGGCCCGACACCGACCAGATCGGCATCGGCTTCATGGGCACCAAGCGCCTGGTGATGATCAACCCGCGCACGGGTGCCATCCAGAGCGTGCAGAGCTACGCCGCCTACGGCAGCCTGATCAGCGTGGCCTTCGATGCGCTCGACGGCCAGCCGGTCGTCGTGACGCAGTCGGCCCAGGGCGCGCAGGGGCACCTGCACGGCCGCGGGGACGTCGTGCCGCTGCCGGCCGTGCCGGCCGACATGGGCTATATCGGCCCCGAGGCGATCGTGCCGCTAGCTCCCGAGAACGGCCGGACGGGCGACCGCATCGCCGGCGTCGCCATGCCCGGACCCGACTGGGTGACCTTCGTGCGCTGGGGGACGAGCGGGGTCAACCCGCCGGAGATCGTGGCGGTGCCGCTGAGCGCGCCCGCCGTGATCCTGGCGCCGCGCCCGCAGCCGCTGCGCGGCGAGGGGCGCGTCGAGTTCACCCTGGCGCGCGCGGGCGATGTGCGGCTCGATCTGCTCGACGTCTCCGGGCGGGCGGTGGCTCATCTGGCCGGCGGCGATTACGCGGCCGGGCGGCACGAGGTCGCCTTCGGTGCCTCGGGCATTCCGGCAGGCGTCTACGAGCTGGTCCTGTCCGCCCCGGGGCGCGTGCTCGCGTCGCGGCGGGTGCACGTGGCCGGGGGGCGCTAGCCGCCGCGCCTAGCGCAGCCGCCGCACGGTCAGGCACTCGCGCAGCTCGAGCGGCCCGAACGTCATGCGCTCGCCGTCCGCGCGCATCAGCCACGTGCGCCGGACGGCCAGATTCGGTGAGCGCGCATCATCGGGCCGGACCATCCGGGCCTGACCGTGCAGGCCGCGCAAGGAGACGCGCCGGTAGGGGTCGAAGAAGTGCACCCACTCCTCATCGTATCGAAGCCCTAGAAGATAGTGCCACTCCGAGCGGCCCAGGTAGACGTTGCACAGCGCCACGCCGCCTGCGCGCAGGCAGGTCAGGATCGGGCCCTCCTCGGAGAGCTCGATCTGGCCCGGCTCCAGGTACTCGGCGGCCACCGAGAACTTGCGGGTTCTATAGGAGCTGAGCCAGTGGCTCAGGAGCTGGATGGCGTACTTGCTTGTCCCCGCCCGGCCCAAGCGCCCTCCGCGGCTGACCGTATCGAGGCTGTAGCTGTAGATGTAGCGGATCACCAGGGGCGGTATCTGACGGCGCTCGAAGAGGTAGGCGATGGCGTTGATGAAGGACGTGGGCACGCAATCATATTCGGAAACCTGGTAGTGCAGGGGCGTGCCCATGGCTGTACCTCCACGCGCCCGCAGGCGAGAGTCCCAGACATCATTCGTCCAGCACCGCCGTGCGCGGCAGCGGCTTGATGAACTCCTGGCGCAGGCTGTAAGTATAAGCCCCCTGGCAGGGCATCAGCAGCACGTCTCCGGCGGCGATGCCGCTGCCGCAGTAAGCCAGTCCCCACACGTCGTGCGGCGTGCAGAGCGAGCCCAGGACCAGGCAGGGATGCTCCGTAGGGTCGGGCCGGGAGAGATTGATCACCGGGAAGTAGTCCATCTCGAAACGTTCCCAGCCGACCGCGTTGGTGCCGGCGTCCGTGATGACGAGGTCGGGGGCCTTGCAATCCACCACGGTGAGGAGGATATGCAGCCCCTCGTGGCACAGCCAACGGCCCGGCTCGACGCACAGGCGGGCATCCGCGTGCGGCCGGATCGCGCGCTCGAACGCCGCCGCCAACGCGCCGGCGAACGCCGCGATCGGAGCGGCCGGGCGCACGTGATGGGGGAGCAGTCCGCTGCCGGCCAGCCCCGCGAGGTCCGCCTCGCGCAGGGGGGCGCCGTCGGGGCGGTGGATCCACTCGCCTGCGGGAGGCCAGAAGCCGCCCCCGGCGTCGACGAACTCGATCTGGCCGCGCGCCGCGGGCGGCAGGCGCCGCAGCGCCTCGCCGAGCCGGTCCAGGAAGGCGACCTGCTGCTCGGGCCCGAGATTCCAGCTCGTATGGAACTGCAGGCCCTCGAGGCGCACGTGGGGGAAGCGCGCCGCGGCTTCCCAGAAGCGCCCCAGCTCGCTCAGCGGGATCCCGAATTTGCGCCACAGGCCGCGCTCCTCGGTTGTGAGGCGCACGCCGGCGCGCACGCGCGGAGGCTCGGCGGCGCCTGCGCCCGCGGACGCGCTCGCGCCCGAGGGCCCGGCGCAGCCCGCGCGAGCTACGGCGGCCGCGAGGCGCTCGAGCTCGCTGAAGCTGTCGAGCAGGATGCGCACGCGCTCCGCATGGGCGACCGCCAGATCGAGCTCATCCGGGGTCTTCCCGGGACCGCTGAAGATGATGTCCGCGGCGCCCGCCTCCAACGCCGCCGCGAGCTCGAGGCCGCTCGAGACATCGGCGCCCAGGCCCTCGGCGAGCAGGTGGCGCAGCACCAGCGGGTGAGCATTGCTCTTGAGCGCGTAATAGGCCCGCACGCCGGGCACGTGGGCCCGGAAGGCGGCCAGGAACTCGCGCGCCCGCCGGCGCAGTGCGTCGGGGTCGATCAGGTAGAGCGGCGAGCCGTGCCGTGCGGCGGCTGCCAGGAACTCGGCCCGGCGGCCGAGGAAGCCCTCGACGAAGCGGCGGCGCTCAGCCTCGGGCATGAGGAGCGGGCGGCCTTCAGCCGCGCCCGGCTCCGCCTGGGCGCTCGGCGGCTGGGCCTGCTCCGGCGGCAGGCTGTCCGGCGGCTGGGCCTGCTCCGGCGGCTGGGCCTGCTCCGGCGGCAGGCTGTCCGGCGGCACCCCGTTCATGACCGGCAGCCTCCGGCGCCGGCGGGTCCGGCGGATTCAGGGGTTCCGTGGGGCGAGCTTGGCCGCGGGCCGGGAGATCCGGGCCGCGTGTCGACCGGGCGCGGCGCCGACCAGGTGATGTCCAGGAGGCCGCTCAGCTCTCGGCATTGATCGGCCACCGGGCGGGCGGGCTGCGGCGCGAAGACGACGTAGCCGAGCACGCGCGAGTCGTAGTCGCAGGGCGGCAGCGTCACGCAATGCCCCGGACCGCGCGTCAGGTGACACTCGACCACGCGCGGATCCGCGCGCAATTGCCGGTCGTCGAAACGTGCGACGAGACCGCCTCGCGGCGCCAGCAGCCGCAGACCGACGAGCGATCGCCACCGCGCGGGCGGCGGGACTTCCACTACGCGGCGCGCGGCGAAGTCGATCGCCAGGCCGAGCATGTCCAGGCCGCTGCTGGCGCGGATGAGCGGCGGGAGGCAATCGCCCCCGGGGCGGGGCGCGATCTCGAGCAGCATCGGCTCGCCCGCGCGCACGATGAAGTCGATCATGCAGGGCGTGCGGGTGAGGCCGAGGCTGCGCGCGGCGCGCTCGAACACGCGCGCCAGCGCAGCGAGCGTGAGCGGCGCGGGCGGCGCGGCGGGGACTTCATACGCCAGCGTCGTCCCCAGCGGCGCAGGCGCCATGATCTTGCTCGCCAGTCGGACGATCCGGCAGCCGGTTTCGTCGAGCAGGAAGTCGGCGCTGTACTCGGGCCCCGCGACGTATTCCTCCATCACGAAGGCCCGCGGCAGGCGGGTCACCCGCCCGGCGGTGCCCGCGGCGGAGGTTGGCGGCGGGGGTGGGGACGGCGGCGCCGGCGGCGGCACGAGCCGGGGGATCGGCGAGGCCGGGGGAATCGCCGCCGCGTGTCGGGCCTGGATGCGCGCGTAGGCCTCCGCGAGGTCGTCCGCGGTGCGACACAGGAAGACGAGCTCGCTGCCGCTGCCGTCGACGGGCTTGAGGACCGCGGGGGCCCCCGTGCGGTCGAGAAACGCCGCGGCCTCCTCGAGCGTCGTGATCGTGGTCGCGGTCGGGCAGGGCACGCCGGCGGCCTGCCACAGGTCCTTGCAGATGAACTTGGAGCGGCAGGCCGCAACCGCCGCGGGCGTCGGATAGGGGAGCTGCAGGTGTTGTCCCAGTTCGGCCGCCAGCGTGAGAGAATCGCAGTCGTAGCAGGTGATCCCAGCGAGCCGTACGCCGTGGCCGCGCAGGTGGGCCCGCAGGTCGGCGAGCACGACGGCCGGGTCGGAGAGCTCCGACAGCACCTCGTCGGCGGGCCCTGGTGGCGGCTCGGAGGCGCCCGCGCGGTGGGCGCGGTCGGTCAGGAACAGGGCGCGGCCCGGATGCCGGCGCCCGATCAGATCGATGTAGTCCGAGGTCGTGCCGGCAACCAGGACCCTCTCAGCGGGCATAGGCCGGCCTCCCGGGCGCCGGCAGGCGGACCGGCGCGCGCTCGCGCGCGAGGTCGGCCATCAGGTACAGCGGACGGGGGGTCAGGTGGAACATCTCTTTCCAGGAGAAGTTGCCGCACAGGAAGTCCACGAGGCGGAACCGCTCCTGGCAAGCGTAGGCCATGTGATGCAGGTTGATCAGCTTGGCCACGCCCGGATAGCCCACGTGCGTGCCTCCCGCCATGAGCGTGTAGGCGTTGTCGTAGACGCAGCCCAGGTCGACCGCGGCGATGTCGCTGCCGAGCAGCACCGAGGTCATGCGCAGCCAGCCCCGCGACGCCGCGAGCTGCAGGAGGTTGCGGAACCCATCGGCGAATCGCCGGTCGCTGAAGTAGGAGCGCTCCCCGAAGCGCTCCACGTTCAGTCGGACGAGGTGCTCGTAGTCCGACAGCTCATCGAAGCGCCAGGAGAGGCCGCGCTCTTCGAAGGCGCCGATCTCGCGCTTCAGACGCTTGGCGGTTCGGTGCGAGAAGGCGCCGAAGTAGACCTCGAGATCGAAGCCGTACTGGTCCGGCCGGAAGTGGTAGCCGATTTCATCGACGATCCACTCCTGCGCCGTGGGCAGCCCAGCGGGCAGCAGGTAGCGCAGCGAATAGGGGCCCGGGATCGCCTTGATCATCGACTCGAGCACGAAGCTGTTGGCGGCGTGAACGCGATTCTGCTCGAGCCACGTGCGACCCTCCCAGGTTTCCCCCGGGAAGTAGCCGTAGACTCCCGCCTCCTCGATCCAGCTCAGCGGCAGGAGCCCGCAGACGCCCCGGAAATCCCGGGCCACCACGAAGCAGGGCGGCCGCCGGTAGCTCTGCTGGAAGCAGTCGCGCGCTTCCCACAGGTCGGTGAGGTACTGCTTGGGGAAGGTGCGCTCCCACAGGCGGCGACACTCGCCCAGGTTGTCGACCAGAGAGATCCGGAACATGGCTAGTACCTCGGGGTGACGTGCTTGACGCAGCGAGATCCGCCGAAGTACCTGCGCGCGAACTCCACGACTACCTCCGGGTCGTAGAGCTTGCAGCTGAAGACGTCCAGATAGACGGCGTTGCTCGCGTTGGCGAAGTGCGCCGAGATGAGCGACGTCTCGATCAACTGCACCATCGAGTACCCGGCGACGCGCTCTTCCTCGCCGAAGTGGACCACGAGAGTCTCTCCGAAGCGGCGCATCTCGATCAGGTCGCACAGCTCCGCCACGAAGCGCTTGATCATGTCCGCGTCGCGGATCGACGCCGGGTCGCAATCGTAGATGTCGACGCTGGTCAGGAGACCCCAGAGCGCCGGGGACTCCTGCCGTGGGGGCACATCCGCCGCCTCGAGCTCGGCCGTGCGCACCCCGGGGATCGATGTCGAGACCGCTGCTTGGGCCCGCCGTCGCGGGGCGGCAGGACCGCTGGGTCTGGTCTTCAGGGCCTTGGTCTTCATTTCAGATCTCCTCGCTCCTAGCGGGTATCGAAGTGGGGACGCACTCGGCGCGCCCCCGTTCCCCGGAGGACCGCGGTCCGGGCTCCTTCCTAGCCCGCGGTTCTCTCCTCTACTGGCACGGCTTCCGTGACGAAGCGGGCCAAACTGGCAACCATGGCGCCGCGCAACGACGCGAACGCCTTGTCCACATCCTCTTCTTGCGAGGCGATGGCGGCGAAGGAGTAGTACCCCGAGAGGAAGCCGACCACGGCGCAGGCGATGCGCCGGAGAACGGCCTTGCTCAGATGGTGTTTCACCACCGCATCAAGGTGCGCCTCGATACGTTCGAGATAGGTCATGAACGGCGTTTCGATGCCGGCATAGCTCAGCTCGAGCGTCAGGTCGGCGCGGCTCTGGAAGAAGAGGACAAAGTCCTCCCAACGATTGCTGAAGAACTCGATGTGCACCTGGATGAGCGTGTCCAAGAGCTCCGCGAGCGTGTTCTTGCCGCTGACGCGCAGATCGATCTCGGCGATCAGCTCGCGCAGCAGCCCCTGGACCAATTCGCGGATCAAGCCCTCCTTGTTCTTGAAGTGGTAGTAGAAGGTTCCCTTGCCGACGTCGGCGCGATCCGTGATCTCGTCGATTCGGGCGAGATCGAGGCCCTTCTCGGCGAAGACCGCCCGAGCCGCGTCGAGGAGCAACTGGCGAGTTGCCCGAGCTTTGCGCTGCTGCCGCGATCGCCCCCGCTTGACCAAGGGTCCGATCTCCTACCTTTCCTGGGTGACTGACTGGTCGACTGTGACAACATCGTCAGTTTCGACCAACGGGTCAACAAAAAAGCACATCATGGCGCATTTGTCCAGAGCTATTTTGTAACGTATTTCATAACAACACTTTGCGGGTTATCATCGTCGGGCGCCGGCTTGCGCCCCTGGTCGTCCAGACGGCGTCGTGCCGGTGCCGGACGAGGCGTTCCTCCGCCGGGGCGGACCCGATCCCTCGCTCGAGGTGCCGGCGGCGTGATTACTGTCGGGGGTGCGGCATACACAGGCAGACGCCAGGGGAATCGGCCGCCGGGCCCCCGCTGAGGCCGGACGGGGCCGAGTGGCAGGAATTCCGGCTCAGTTGGCAGAAAACTGACGATCGGGTCGAAAATGACACGGATGTCGAAATCGCCAGGTGGGTCGGTTCCTGTCTCCGCACGACACCTAGCGCTTCACGATGGTGGGATCGATCATCCAGCGCAGAGACCAGCCGGCCGCATCCTCGGCGCGCTGCAGACAGGCCGCGGCGCCCATGCTGAAGCCCACGACCTCGGGCTGCTCCTGCCCCGTGAGCAGCAGCGCGGAGAGCCGGCTCAAGAAGGGCAGATGGCCCGCCACCATCACACTCTGGAAGTCTTCGGCCTGGAGATCGGCCAAGAACCGCGCCGGGGGGTCGTCGGGCTTCAGGCCCGGGCACCACCGCAGGCCGTTGCGCGGCCGGACGGCGGCCGCGAGGATCTCGGCCGTTTCCTCCGAGCGCTTCAGCCCGCTGTGGCAGATGACATCCACCTGGCCGGCGATGTCCGCCAGGACCGCGGCGACCTTCCTGATTTGCGCCCGCCCGGTGTCCGCCAGGGGCCGCTCGGGGTCGACGATCTCGGTGACGGGCAAGCCGTGTCGGACGAGATAGAGGCTCCGGCAGGACAAGGGGCACCTCCTTGCTGATCCTCAGCGCAGGCCCGCATTGTAGGGCGCGGGCGCGGGCGCCACAACCACGCGACCCGTGGAGGCGCGGGCTCGGTCGTTCGGGCAAGGATGGCGACCGGGTCGGGTTCCTGCCAGGATGGGGCTTGAGCCCGGCGGACCGGGATCGCAGACTCGCGGGTCCAGGCCCTTCTGGGGAAGGAGGAGGCACCGCATGAGGCCGCGCGCAGAATCGCAATGTCGGCACTCCCTCAACGGACACGGCTTCGGGCTCGCTGCGCTGCTGGCGCTGGCGACCCTGGCGCTGCCCGGCGTGAGCCGCGCCACCCATCCGACCGGCTTCGACCACGGCTTGTCCGACGCCTGGCGAGCGGGGGCGACGGTCGAGGCGAGGTTCTTCCCGGACGCCGACCACGATCCGGACGTTCCACCGCCCGAGGCGGTGCTGGGGTTCCCGCTCGGGGCCCATCCCTTGCGGCACGCCGAGGTCGCGACCTACCTGGAGGCGCTGGCCGCAGCGAGTCCCCGGGTCCGGCTGATTCGCATGGGAAAGACCCATGAGGGCCGCGCTCTGATCACGGCGCTGGTGACGGACGAGGAGCACATGGAGCGCCTGGGGGAGATCATGCAGGCCTACGCGGGTCTGGCGGATCCGCGCCTGCGGCGCGCGCCCGAGCCCCCCGAGCTGCCCGTGTGCGTCTGGCTGGGCGCCTGCGTTCACGGCGACGAGGTCTCCGGCACCGAGGCCGCGCTCGAGCTCGCCTATCACCTGGCGGCCGCGCGCGACGAGGCCACCCGGGAGCTCACCCGGCGGCTCGTGGTGCTGGTCGAGCCGCTCATGAACCCCGATGGTCGCGATCGCGCGGTCGGCGGCTGGCAGAGCCTGGCGGGCCAGGTGCCCGATGCGGACGACCAGAGCCTGCGCCACCAGGGCTACTGGTCGCGCGGCCGCACCAACCACTATTCCTTCGATCTCAATCGCGACTGGATCCTGGCGACCCAGCCGGAGACCGTCGCGCGGCTGCAGCTCATCACCGCCTGGAATCCCCAGGTGATCATCGATGCCCACGAGATGAGCGGGCAGGCCACGTTCCTCTTCTCGCCCCCGCGCGAGCCCTACAACCCGCTGGTCACCGATCTCGAACGGCGGTGGTGGGGGATCTTCGCGGCCGATCACGCCGATGCCTTCGACCGCGAGGGCTGGCCCTACTACACCGGCGACTGGCACGAGGAGTGGTATCCGGGCTTTGCCACCTCATGGGCCGCCGGCATCGGGGCGGTGGGCCTGCTGCACGAGCAGGCCCGCACCGACGGGGCGCGCATCGCGCGCCTGGACGGCACCGTGCTCACGTTCCGCGAGAGCATCCGGCGCCAGCTGGTCGCGATGCGCGCCAACCTCGAGACGGCCGCCGCGCACCGGGAGGAACTGCTCGGCTCGCTCCGCGACGCGCATCGCCGGGCGATGGAAGCCGGCGAGGGGGCCTTCATCATCCTGCCCGACGGCCAGCCCGACCGCGCCCGCGCCATCGCGCGCGCGCTGCTGGCCCAGAAGATCGAGGTCTACCGCGCCGGCCGCGACTTCTCGGTCGAGGACCTGGCGTGCTACTGGACCGACGCGCGCGAGAAGGCGACGATTCCGGCCGGCGCCCTCATCGTGCCGGCGCGCCAGCCCTACCGGCGACTGGTCGAGACGCTCCTGGCCTTCGATCCGCAGATGGACGCGGAGTTCCTGCGCACGGAGCGCCGCCGTCTCGAGCGCGAGGGGCGCTCGCGCCTCTACGATGTCACGGGTTGGTCCGTCTCCGCGGGCAGTGGGCTGCCCGTCTATCGCGTGGAACGTCTGGCGGCGAAGGAGCTCGAGCGCATCGAGTCGCTGGAGGAGGTCTGCGGGTCGCCGGGCGAGGTGTCCAACCCGGGCACGACCTACGGCTTCCTGATCGCCGGCGGAGACGACCGCTGTCTGGCCGCGCTTGTGCGCCTGTGGGACGCGGATTGCGCGGTACAGGCCGCGCTCGAGCCCTTCGTGCTCGCGGGGCAGGCCTATCCGCGCGGCACGCTCCTTATCCGGCGCGACTTGAACCGGGATGTGGGCGGGCGCCTGGTGGACGGATGCGCGGTGGGATTCGGCCTGCCGCGCGGCGGCGCGGCGCGTGACGGCTCGCCGCTCGGCGCCGTGACGCGCGGCGGCGAATCGCCGGCCGCCGCGGGATCGGTTCCGGCCGGGACCGACCCGCTGGTCGCGGTGCTGGAGCGCGCTGCCGCCCAGACCGGGGTCACGGTGACCGGCGTGACCACCGCGCTCTGCGAGGACGGCCCGGATCTCGGCAGCCCGCGCTTCCGCCAGCTCTGGGCCCCGCGCATCGCCGTGGCGGCGGGCGACGTGGTCGATTGGGCCAGCTACGGCGCCGTGGCCTGGGTGCTCGATCACGAGCTGGGAGTCGCCATGACGCCGCTGGCCGTGCGATCGCTGACGGAGGCGGACCTCACGCGCTACGACGTCTTGGTGATGCCCGGCGCCTGGCGGGGCCCGCAGGATTACGCGCGGGAGCTCGGTCCTGACGGACTGCGCCGGCTGAGGTCCTGGGTCAACGACGGCGGCACTCTGGTGGCGAGCGGCTCGGCGGCCGCCTTCGTGGCTGACTCGACGAGCGGCCTGGGCAGCGTCTGCCTGCGCCGCCAGATGCTGGCTGAGATCGCGGCCCGCACGGCGCGGGTCTCGCCGCCGCCTGCCGCGGCGACGCCCGGCGGGCCGGCGCCGATCGCCGGCCGGGCGCGCGGTGACATCGTCCCGGCTGACTTTCACAGCCCCGCGCTGCGCTGGGCCAGGCGCCCCGGCCCCATGGACGGGCTCCTCGGCGAGGGCCTGCCGGCCCTGGCGCGCGCGCAGCCGTTGTGGGCATGGGCGACCGGCAAGCCGCGCGCCGAGCTCGAGCAGGAAGACGTGCGCCAGCGGCTGTTCCAGCCTCGCGGTGCGCTGCTCCGCGTGAGCCTCGATGCCCAGCACTGGTTGAGCGCGGGCTGTGCGGTCATGACCGGGATGAGCGCGGCGCCGCTCGCCGGGCACGCGCCGGGCGAGTGGGTGGCCGCGCGGGTCGACGGCGAGTACGCCCTCGTCGCCCGGAATCCGGCGGCGGTTGTGGGCGCCTACGCGCCGGAGGACAGCCTGCGGCTGAGCGGCTTGCTGTGGCCCGAGGCGCGCGAGCGCTGGGCGCAGACGGCCTACCTCACGCGCGAATCGGTCGGGCGCGGACAGGTCATCCTCTTCGACGCGGACCCGTGTCAGCGGGGAACGCTCGAGGCGACCCGACGGGCGTTCCTCAACGCGGTGCTGCTGGGCCCGGGATTGGGCACCACGCGGCGCTGGACCTGGTAGGCGACGGAGCGCGCGGCCATGAGCTTCAGGGTGATATCTTCCGCCTCGATGGCGACCGCCGTGCTGGCCGCGTGGCTTGCCGCGACGCCGGAGGGGGCACCGCTCGTCGCGACGCCGGAGGGCGCCCCTGCCGGCGGGCGCATCCCCGATGCGCGACCCGCCGCGATCGTGCGGGCGCTCGGCGAGGCCGACCAGCGCTTCCAGCTCGTGGCCGAGTTGCCGGCGCTTGCCGTCCCCCCGCTCGCGGAAGATGTGACCGATCCCGTCTTCGCCTACGTGGTGGGTCTGCTCGATCGCGGTGAATACGGATCGATCGCCCAGCAGCACTTCGCGCGGGCCGTGGCCGCGAGCGGGCGCAAGTCGCGCATTCCCCACCAGGTCATTCGCGGCGTATGGCGGGCTCCCGGCCTGCAGGCGGACGCGGGCTGGGTGCGCATGGAGTTCACAGACAGAGTCAATGTGCCCGTTCCCTACAACATCCTGGGCTACCATCCGGGATCGCTCCTGAGCTCGCCCGTGGTGACGCTCGAGGAGTGGCGGCTCGGTCGCACCCTGGTGCCGAACGCGGCGGTGAAGGACGGCCCGCCCCTCGAGCTCGAGGACGTCACCCTGTGGGGGATCGTTGACGGACAGGTCTGGATCGACATCGACGGCTGGGTCGATGCGCTCCTGGGCGGCAAGCTCGATGACACGTACGTCGTGGGCGTGGCGCTCTTCCGGTTCCGCGGTGAGCGGCTGGCGATCGCGCTCGGGTTCAATCGGGAGGGGCAGGGGCACTCGGGTGTGCTCGACGTGCGCGCGGACAAGATCCGCTTCCCATCCCCGTTGGAGCTGAAGGTGATCGCGAGCGATCTGCGCAGCCGCGTGCTGCAGCGCCTCGCTCGCCGGGGCATTGCTGCCTGGGTCGTGCCCGGCGAGGATGCACGCGCCCGCTGACCTGCTGGCGACGCGCGCCCTCCGACTGGCCGGCGCCCGGCGCAGAAGTTGGGGCCTAGCGACCGACGCGCAGCGGCAGCTCGAAGGGTCGCGCCTCCGGCCCCTCGACCTCCCAGATCAGGATCAGCCCCTCCACGAGCATGGCCAGATCGACCAGCAGCGGATGCTTGGTCACGGTCACGCTCACCAGGTCCTGCAGCTCGCGCGGCGGCGTGGAGTCCCAGGTGGCGATCAGGATCTCGAGCAAGTCCAGGGGCGCCGTCACGCCGCCCCCGGGCCAGTCCTCGCCCGTCACGCCGGTCAGCGTCTCGATGCGGTAGGTGAGCTCGAGCAACCCCGACTCGTCGAATGACCACAGCTCCAGCGGCACGTTGCGCAGGCGCACCTGCGGAAGCTGCCGGGGCGGATCGCTCGAGATCGGCATGGTGGCCAGCAGCATGGCGCGCAGCGCCGACTCGCTCTCGCGCGCCATTCGAAACTCCGCCCGGTCCGGGGCCTGGTACTCGTCCAGCTCCTCTCCGGCCGCCGCCTGCTGCCAGTGGGCGGCCACCACCCAGCCGAACTCGTCCACGCGCAGTTGCCACACGTCGCTCAGGGCGGGCCCCCCGATCGTCATGCGCAGGGTGATCTGCGAATGCTGCGCCGGCAGACCCATGCCGCGATCGCCGCGCACGTTCTCGAACCGCAACGGGTCGGACTGGCCCACGAGAGCGTCGAGGAAGCTGTTGCCCTCCCAGGAGGTCATGCCCGCCAGCGGCTCGAGAGTGTCGATCGGCGGGTGGCCGGGGGGGAGCTGCCGCGGGCCGGCGGAAGGTCCCCCCGTCCCGGACCCGGGCTGGCTGTCCGGGTGCTGCAACACGGTGTACCCGCAGCCGGCCAGGTGGGCGAGCAGGAACAGCAGGACCCACAGGACCAGCAGGATCCACTTCAGCTCGATGCGCCGGTCATCCCGCTGTGGGGGGCCGCCGGCATCCTTGCCGCGGGCGCTCCCGCCCCCGCGGTTGCGCCCGCCGGCGCGTGGTTCAGCGGTTACGCTCATCCAACCTCCACAGCCCTGCCGCGCGCGCGGCCGCGAGGGCTTCAGCGTATTCCCCTGGCGTGAGCGGCCGATCCAACGGACCCAGCCGCTCAAGGCGTCCGGCCGGATGATACTGCGCCATGACGTTCGTGTATGTAGCGGGTGAGATCTCCTCCGCCAGGAACCGACAGACCTCCGCGGTGCCGGCCAACCCTTCGGGCAGCACCAGGTGACGCGCGAGCAACCCGCGGCGCGCCACACCGTCGGGTCCGGTTTCCAGGTCGCCCACTTGACGGTGCATCTCGCGGATGGCGGCCCGGGCCCGCTCGGGGTAGTCGGGGGCCCGCAGGAACCTGGCCGCCGGCTCGGGATCCCAGAACTTGAAGTCCGGCATGTAGATGTCGACCACGCCCTCCAGCAGCCGCAGCGTCTCGAGGCTGTCATAGCCGCCGGTGTTGTATACCAGCGGCAAGCGCAGTCCGTTCCCGGCCGCCACCGCCAGGGCTTCGAGCAAGGCCGGCACGACGTGCGAGGGGGTGACGATGTTGATGTTGTGGCAGCCCCGCCGCTGCAGGCTGAGCATGAGCTCGGCCCACTCGTCGGCGGTCACTTCCCGGCCGAGCTTGTCGTGACTGATCTCGGCGTTCTGGCAGAAATCGCAGCCCAGGTTGCAGGAGGCGACGAAGATCGTGCCTGAGCCGCCCGTGCCGACGAGCGGGGCCTCCTCTCCGAAGTGGGGCCCGGCACTGGCGAGGATGGCGTGACGGCCCGTGGCGCAGAAGCCGAACTCCCCGGCCGCCCGGTCGACCCGGCACAGGCGCGGGCACAGGTCACACCCCTTCAGGTGGACCTGCGCCCGCGCGATGCGCTCTTCGAGCTCCCCGCCCGCGGCCAGATCGAGATACGCCGGCCTCATGGGCCCGTCTTCTAGCGCGTCAGCATCAGACTGCGCGTGAACGTGCCCTCGGCGGTTTGCAGGCGGCAGTAATAGACACCCGACGGCGCGCCATGTCCGGCCGCATCGGCGCCGTCCCAGGCGACGCGGTGCAGGCCCGCCGTGTGGTGACCGTTCGCGAGCGTGCGCAGCAGGCGCCCGGACGCGTCGAAGACCTGCAGGCTGATCTCCTGGCCGGTCGCGAGCTGGAACGCGATCATGGTCTGCGGCCCGAACGGGTTGGGCGCGTTCTGCCTGAGCACCGTCGCGGGGTGTGCCGCCACGGGCTGCCACTCGCCACCCGACATGCCGGGCGTCGAGCCGCTCACCGCGAGGTCGTCGATGTGCCAGCCCTCCCGGCCGTTGGCGCCGTCGGAGCCGAAGCGGAAGCGGAAGCGCCCCGACATGCCGGCGTAGCCCTGGAGCACGACCGTGGCCTCGCGCCAATCGAAGGTGCCCGAGTAGACCTGGGTTTCCGCGGGGAAGGGCCCGGGCGTGCCGCCGGTGCGGATGCGGTGGGTGTAGCCCTCCTGGGGCGTGACCTGCTGCCAGGCGCCGCCGTTGATCGAGACCTCGATCAGGCCGCCGTCGTAGCAGTAGCCCGTGTAGTAGCTGCTCACCTCCGCGTCCATCCAGTGCCAGAAGCGCAGCGTCGTCGTCTGGCCCAGCGAGATCGGCTGGGTCACGAGGCAGCCGTCGCACAGGTTGCCGTAGACGCCGGTGCCCGTGTCGCCCTGCTTCCAGGAGTACAGGCCGCCCGGCGTGTGATTGCGCTCCGTCGAGCGATGCCACTGGTCGATAAAGCCGGTGCTGCCGGACTGATGCGTCCAGCCGCCCACGCCGGCCTCCATCGCATCGGCGAACCCGCCCACCGGCAACATGAGCGTCGTCGTCGCGTGGTAGCCCCAGCCGGCGTTGAGCGTGAACCACAGCGGGTACTCGTTGGGATTGGGGGAAGCTCCATCGATCGCGAGCCGGCAGAGGGGCAGGAGCTCCACCTCCTGGCCGGGGGCGATCTGCGCCGCGCCGGCCGTTCCCTGCAGCACCGCGACGAAGGGATCGCCGGAAGCCAGTGTGATCGTCGGGCTGACGGCGATCTCGCTGCCGGTGTTCGCGAGCACAACGTGATAGTCGCACTGCTCGCCCGGCTCGGCGATGCCGTTGCCGTTGCCACCCAGCTCGTCGTCAACCCAGGCGCGCGCGACGGCCAGCGCCGGAGCGTCGACCGGCAGCACGAACCCGGCCTCCCAGGTCGGGCGGCCGTCGGCCGTGATCACGACTTGGATCGGGATGTCGTGGCCGTCTGGACAGGTGCCCGCCAGGCGCAGCAAATACGTGTCGAAGCAGAGTCCGGTGCCGCCCGCCGCGATCGTGCCGAAGGTTCCCTCGGCGTCCAGGATCTGGATGTAGGGGTCGCCGGTGCTGATCGTCGCGTGGGTGTTGACGGCGGGCTCGACGCCGACGTTGCGCAGCGTGATCTTCAGCTCGAGCGTCTCGCCGGCATCGGCCGCCCCGTCGCTGTTGCCGAGGCTGGCGCCGCTCATGTCATCGTCGCACACGAAGCTGTCGTAGAGCAGGTACGGACCGCTCGGGGGCAGGACCTCGATCGTGCCGAAATAGGGCACCCGGTTCTGCGCCATGACCACGAGGTCGATCGTGCCGGGCGTGAGCGTCGGGCCCCACAGCTCGATCTCGAGCGTGCCGCTGGCTGGCACCGTGCCGGCGCCGATCAGCTCGCCGTCCTTGGTCAGGCCCACGTAGCTGTTGGGCACGGCCTCGATCTCGACCGAGGTCCAGCCGGTGAAGATCGCCGGCATGTGGCTGACCGGGTTGGCAGTCGGCACGCCCAGGTAGGTGGAGATGGAGGGGTCACCCATCAGGTTGTAGATGTTCCAGTAGTAGGTGACCATGCTCGAACCGCCCTCCATCACGGCCAGGTTGCCGCAGAAGATGAGCGCATCGTTGACCACGTACCAGTTCTCCATCGGCTCGCCATGGTCGTGGAAGAGGCCGTCGTAGGCGCCCAGGCCGTGCGTCTCGTAGGTCGGGTTGGACACGACGGGGCCGGCGCCCACGCCCCACCAGTAGTCCTCGTCCCAGTAGGTCGAGTTGCTGCCGCCGATGTAGCCGATCGCGCCCTTGTTCGCCGCGCGCAGCCACGTTTCGGCGAAGCACTCGCTGATCTGGTAGGAGCTCGTCAGGCAGCAGTTGCCCACCGCCAGGCAGTACTCACCGTAGTTCTGCAGGGAATTGACGTTGGCCTGCGTGAACGACGGATCCGACCACGAGGTCGTGCTGCCGTGCGCCGTGTAGTTCACATAGGCGACGCCGTCGCTCACGTTCTGGATGATCGCCGGTCCCGAGCTGCCGGAGGCCGGATAGAGATACGTGTAGCTGTAGATGCCGTGCGCCGCGTTGAAGTAGTAGCTCGTGCCGTAATTGATCTGTCCGTTGCCCCAGGTCGAGCCGTGACCCGAGTCCATACCCGCGATCATCACGACCTTGCCCAGGTAGCTCGGGTCGGGCATCGTGAACTGGTCGTACATCAGGGTCTTGTCGAGGATCGCGGTGAGCTGTGACGGGTTCTGGGCCGAGAAGCGGCCGTAGTAGATGTCGGGCACCACGTCGGCGTCGATGCAGCAGTAGGGCCGGTCGCTCGCGTCTCCGCTGAGCGTCCAGGTCGGCATCTGGTCGATGTCGCCCACGAAGATGACGAAGCTGGGCGCCGGCAGCTCGGGCGTGGCGTTCAAGTACAGGTTGCGGATGTAGGCCTGCACCGTCTCCTTGGTGCTGCCTACCTGCGGCGTGCCCAGCACGCCCACCACCACGTGGAACCCGCGCTGCTTCTTCCACTCGACGAAGGGGCCGAGCTGCGCCTCATAGACCGCTGGCGTGATTACCACCATCGTCACCACGTCGCGCACGCGGTCGGGGTGATCCTCGTGCGGCGTCCGGTAGCCGTCCATCACGTTCAGCACCGGCTCGAAGAAGGGGCTCCAGGTCATCAGCTTGTTGTACTCGCCGGTCACCAGGTCGGCATTCTCGAAGACGACCCGGAACTCGATCGCCTCGCGCACGACGATCCGATTCTCCGCCGGGAAGTACTCGACCGGGGAGACCTCCAACCGGCCGATCCGCACGCCGCGCAAGCTGCCCTGATCGACCACCGTGACCAGATCGCGCGCCACGCGTGCGGTTTCATAGGCGGCGCGGTCGTAGACGAAGGGCCAGCTGGCGGGATCGGCGCTCTTGGGCATCGACGGCTGCGCCGGGAAGAGCGGGTTGGTGACGCCTTCGGCGGCCAGGTCGATCGAGCGCTCGACCGAGGAGAGGATCTCGATCCGGGTCGTGGCGCCGTAGGGCACTTCGATCAGCCGGTTCATCATGGGCAGCTCGGGCGCGCCCTCGACGTGCGAGCTGTGGAAGCCTGGAATGAGCAGGCGCGTGAAGTCGCCCGCGGTGGTCGCCACGTCCAGGGCGGCCAGCTCGCCGACCACGACGCGGTAATGCAACTCGGTCGGCTCCTGGCCGATCAGCGTCAGCTCGTTGACCGCGCCGCTGAGCGGCAGGGTGCGAACCTGAGCCTGGGCGACGGCCATCAGGCCGGCCAGCAGTGCGAAAACGCAAAGCAATACCCTTGCATGCTTCATCGCCGATTCCTTTCCCGATTCTTTCCCCGGGTGAAACGACCGCGTTGGCGGACCCCCTGCGAAGCTTGTCCCAAGGCCATATCCGATTGCAGTATACCAGATTCCAGCCCGAGCGACGAAGCATCGATCGCGGCCAGGCGAGCCCGGCGGCGCGCAAGAACCCAGTCTGATGGCCCTTAGAGCCCTCGACCTCGGGCGAAGGCCGATCGGTCGCGCCGGCTGGAAGCTACTTCAGCGCGTAGAGCACCGCCTCGATCGGCGGGGCTTCTGCCGCCGCGGCCGCGCCGCCGGCCGCCTCCCCGGAGTCCTGCCCTTCGCCCACGCCCATCGCGTTCAGGTACCCCTCGCCGGCGCCCACGACGACCAGCAGCCGGTCATCGCGCAGCAGGCGCACCAGGTCGCGATCGGCATCGAAGTCGCCGCGCAGGGCCGCCTGGCGGACGAACTGGCCCTCGCGATCGAAGACGTCGTACTGCAGGCCGATGCCCGCGGGCAGGTCGCGCATGCCGCGCCCCGGCAGGACCCAGACCTCACCTTGCGCGGTGACGTGGATCGCGCTGATGTCGGCATCCAGCTCCTCGATCTTGCAGGAGCGGGGTTGGACCGGGTAGTTGCGATAGACCGCTTCGACGAAGCGCCGGGCCAGGGCCATGTCCTGCGCGGAGCGCCGATAGGGCTCGTACTGGCGCTCGATGACGCGCAGGAGCTTGCCCGTCGGGTCGATCACGTGGATGCCATAGCCGTTGCGCGCGGGGGCGGCGTAGAGGTTGCCGTCCGGTCCCAGCGCCCACCGCGACCAGGCGAAGTCGAGCTCCAGCTCGCTGCCGACGAAGTCGGCGAAGTTGAGCGTGGATTGCTTCGAGAAGCACCGGTGCAGCTCGCCCGCCTGAGGGTTGCAGAACGAGAGATAGTAGGTCTGCATGTTGACGTTGTTCGCGAAGCTCATCGTCATGCCGGCCAGCACCAGGCTGCCGCCGCGCGCGTCGCCGGCCACCAGCACGCCGAAGTTGGCGGCCTGGGCGTCCGCGGCCTGGAACTGCATGCTCCGGCCGGGCGTGCCATCGCGCTTCACCGTCACGATCTTGCCGGGAAAGGTCTGCAGCAGGGCGAGGTCGCCGTCGGGCATGAAAAACCCGTAGCCCAGGCCGCGCACCTCGCCGGGGCCTTCGCCCTCGCTGCCCAGCGTGCGGATCAGCTTCCCGTCGGGCGCGATCACGAAGGCGCAATTGAGCTGGCTGTCCAGCAGGTACACGTTGCCGCCCTCGTCCATCACGGCGCTGCCCACGGCGCCCATGAGCACGTCCTCGCGCGCGCCGCCCACGCGCCAGAGCTCCTGGAGCGCGATCTCCTGGCGTCCCTGAGCGGGCGCGCTGCCGTTGCGCGCGTGGGGCACGCCGTCGATGACCTCGACGTTGGTGGCCAGGGCCGAGTGAATTGACACGGCGATCAACGCCATCCACAATAACCGTTGGTGAAAGGGGGGCACGGTTACCTCCTGAGCCGATCAGCGACGCCATGACACGAATCACGATGCTCACCAATGCGCGATCAGGTTAGCAGCCGCGGGAGGCGCGGGGCAAGGCGCAGCGTCGCCGCCCCGGCCGCGCGGGCGGTCGCCGCGGCCGCTGTGATGCTGGCTGCCGCCGGCATTGCGGCCCCCGGACCCAGTCCGGCGCAGCCGCCGGCCGGAGCGGACGACCCGCCCATTGCCGTGCGCACGACCCGCGTGAGCGAGCGGGTGGCCGTCTGCGAGTGCCTGGACGTCAACGTTGCCGTCGTCGCCACCGACAGCGGTCTGGTCGTCATCGATACGAACTACTCCCCGGGGCTCATGGAGGCGGTGGCGGGGGAGATCGAGCGCGCGTTCGGGCGCCGCGACGTTCGCTACGTCGTGAACACCCATGCTCATCTGGACCACTGCGGCGGCAACCAGATCTTCCCCGGCGCGGTGGTGGTCGGACACGTCGACGGCGTCGAGTTCATGCGGCACCAGCGCTTCGATTCGCCTTCCGGCCTGGGGTTCCATTCTCGCCGGCTCGCTCGCGCCCGGGAGCAGCTCGCGGCGTGCGGCGCGGATACAGCCCGAGCGCGCAAGCTGGCTGGTGAGATCCGGGCGCGCGAGCTGCTGCTGGCCGACCTGCGCGGCCGCTGCGTCTCCACGCCACCGACTTTGACGTTTCGGGACCGACTGGCGCTCGACACCGGCCGCCCGGCGATCGAGCTGATCTACTGGGGGCGCGCGCACAGCAGCAGCGATATCTGCGTCTACATTCCCGAGGAACAGGTCCTGGTGGCCGGCGACCTGTTCTGCTCGGCCGACCGCCTGTGCTTCGCGGTCGATGCCTTCACCGATGCTCCGCGCATCCTGGCCGTGATGGACAGCGTTCGGAGCGGCCAGGGCGGCATCGCGACGGTCATCCCGGGCCACGGCGCGCCCTTCGCGGGCGGCGCCCTCGCGGGGCTGCGCGATCGGCTCGCGGAGCAGTGGGCGGCGCGGGCGGGCCGGCGCTCTGCGGCGGCGGCGCTCGACAGCCTCATCCGGGAGGCGGGCCTCGACGCGGCCCTGGGGTGGTTCGCCGCGCTGGACCCGGTGGCCCGGCAGGCGCTGTCGATCGAGGAGGAGGAGCTCAACACCCTCGGACAGGAACTGCGCTGGACGGGCCGGAACGCTGAGGCGGTCGCGATCCTCGAGCTGTCGGTGTCGCTCATTCCCGCATCGTCGCTCTTGTACAGCAACCTCGGCGGGTCCTACCTGGCGAGGGGCGATTCGGCGGCGGCGCGGGCCAGCTTCGAGAAGGCGCTGGAGCTGCTGCCTGAGAACCGCAGCGCCGCGGACATGCTGCAGGCGCTGCGGGGACGGTGAGGGTCTCGCGCGCCTGCTGCCGCCCGGCGAAGGAAGAGAGACAACAGATGCGACCGAGGACCGAGTTTCGCGACGCGTGGCGTCTGGTCAGGCGCTCGACCCTCGCCCTCCTGACGCTCGGGGCGCTGGCACCCGGCGCCGCCGCCCAGGATCTCCCGCCCGTCTGCCGCAACGGTCAGCGCGACATCCCCCTGCCGGGCAGCGCGGACGAAGTGACCGTGACGGTCGAGGCCCATGACGACGTGGCCCTGGCCCGTGTGGAGCTGCTGGTGGACGTCGGCCAGGGATTCGTGTCCCAGTCGATGGCCGACGACGGCCTGCACGGCGACGGGGCCGCTGGCGATTCAGTGTTCGGGACGCGCATCGCGCCGCAGCCGGCCGGGACGCCCGTGCGCTACTACGCCCGGGCGGCCGATCGGTTCGGCCGGACCGATCTGTGGCCCAACAAGGCGCCCGCCGAGTACCGAGCCTATACGGTCGGGCACGTGCCCCCACAGCTCCGGGTGAACGAGGTGTTGGCCAGGAACGATACGGGCATCGAGGACGAGTTCGATGAGCGCAACGACTGGGTCGAGATCCACAACGCGGGCAGCGCGTCCGTCGAGCTGGGCGGGATGTTCTTGACGGACGACTTCGATCAGACGCACAAGTGGAAGCTCCCCAGTCGCGTGCTGGCGCCCGGCGAGTTCCTCATTGTCTGGGCCGATGACGAGCCGGAACAGGGTGACTGGCACGCCACCTTCAGGCTGTCGACCGAGGGCGAGTCCATCGGCCTCTACGAGACCGAGGACCATGGCAACGTGCGCATCCACGGTTTTCGCTTCGGCCGGATGAGCGCCGATGTTTCCGTCGGCTGCCGCCGGTCGCAGGATACGGCGCCCGAGTACCTGGTCCCGCCCACGCCGGGAGCGGGCAACACGGGGTCGCGGCTCTTTTCGCCAGTTTGCATCAACGAGTTCCAGACGACGAGCGCCTTCGGCGGCGCGGACGACTGGGTGGAGCTGTACAACCGCGGTGATGCGCCCGTGGATGTCGGCGGATGGCTGCTCTCCGACGACCGATTCTACAATGCCCGGTGGGCTTTCCCCGCGGGCACGCGGATCGATCCCGGCGACTACCTGGTCGTGCGGCAGGATGCCTTTGAGTTCGGGTGGGAATCCGAGGGCGGCGAGGTCATCATGCTGACGGCGGCCGACAGCCTGACCGGGATGGACTTCCGCGACCTCGGACCCCAGTCGGCGGATGTCAGCGAGGGGCGTTGTCCTGACGGGGCGGGCCGCTGGCAGTTCTTCGCGCCGCCCACGGCGGGGAGTCGCAACTGCGAGCTGGCCCCCGAGCCGGAGGGCGTGCTGGGCGCGTGGCGCCCGAACCCGTGCGCCGGCCAAGCGCGACTGGTGCTGGCCGGCGCGGCGCCGGTTGACCTGACGATCCACTCCGCCGACGGCCGCTCCGTGCGCGCGCTGAGCGCCGAGCCGGCCGGCGCCGACTCGCTGGTGAGCTTCTGGAACGGCCGGGACGCCGCGGGGCGCCCACTGCCCTCGGGCATCTACTACACGCGCCTCAAGACCGGGCAGGTCAGGGTGCCGCCGCTCGTTCTGGTGCGCTAGCGGCCGGCGGGCGGCGTTCTCGCGCGACGCGGCCGGCGGCTAGTCCACGACAACGACCCGGCGGGTCAGGTCGCCTCCCCGGCTGCGGAGGAGGCAGTAGTACACGCCGCCCGGCAGCAGCCGGCCGTGGTCGTCGCGCAAGTCCCAGAGCACTTCGTGCCGCCCGGCTGACCGAGGCCCGCTGAGCATGGTGCGCACCAGCCCTCCGTCGGGTCTGTACAGGCGGACGGCCACGTCTCCTGCGGTTGCCAGTTCAAAGGCGATGCGGGCCTCCGACGGGCAGGGAGTGGGCACCGCAGGCAGCAGACGCGCCCCGAGACCGGACCAGGTCTCGTCCTCCGACACCGTGGCCGGATCGACGAGATCGCTCTCGTACCAGACGAGGTCATCTGCCGACCCGCCCGTGGCGAGAACGTCCATGTCCGTGTCGCCGTCCATGTCGGCCACGTAGAGTCCGAAGGCCAGATCGAGGAATCCGTCGATCAGATGCGAGCTGAACGCTCCCGCCCCGAGGTTCTCGAACCAGACGACGTAGTCGCTGGCCAGTCCCACGGCGACGATGTCGGGCCGCGCGTCGGCGTTGATCCGGGCGATGAAGACGGAACGGGCGCCCAGCAGGCTGCCCACCGTCCGGCGCGTGAAGTTCTGCGCGCCGTCGTTCTCGTACCAGGTCACGACATGCGCCTGGGATGCGGAAGCCACGATGTCCAGGTCGTCATCCCCGTCGAGATCGCCCACGAAGACATCATTGGCGGCGTTGAGCGCTGGATCGATCATGTGCAGTGTGAAGTTCTGCGCGCCGTCGTTCTCGAACCAGAGCACCTGGTCGGCGAAGATGGCGGCCACGACGACGTCGAGATCGCCGTCGCGATCGAGATCGACGACGTAGAGCCCCTCGGCGCCCCCCAGGCCGGAGGTCATGGTGTGGGCAGTGAAGTTCTGGGCCCCGTCGTTTTCGTACCATGCGACGGCGTCGGCCGTGGCGGCGGTGGCCACCAGATCGAGATCGCTGTCGCCGTCGAGATCGACCGCCCACACGTCCCAGGCGCCGGCCAGTCCCGTGGCCACGTCATGTCGAGTGAAGCTCTGGGCTCCGTCGTTCTCGTACCACACCACGTTCCCAGCACTCTCTCCGGTGGCGATGATATCGACGTCCTCGTCGCCATCGAGGTCGACCCCGTAGGCGGAGCGTGCTCCGGGCAAGAAGGTGTCCACGGTGCGCTTGGTGAAGGACTGAGTCCCGTCATTCTCGTACCAGGCTACCTGGTATGCGTTGGCTCCCGTGGCGACGACATCGATGTCGCCGTCGCCGTCCACATCGGCGCTGGCCACCCCCGAAGCCCAGACCAGATTGCCGTCGATCGTGTGTTTGGTAAAGTTCTGGGCCGCGGCCGGAGCGGCCGCCGCCATGCTGGCGATGACCAGGGCGAGGTGGACGACCGGGAAACGGGGATGGGCGCACATGCTGTGCCTCCTTTCATCGGCGGGTCGTCGGCTGCCCGACCTGGAGGCGGCGCGCATCGGCACCGGAGGGATCGCTTGAAGTCACCCCGGCCAGTGCCTGGATGCATGTCGCGCGCCACTCGGCGCAGGGAACTGACCCGTGTGCTGCAAGCGAAGCGGGCGCGCACGATAACTACCATACTCAGGCTACGCCGCTCCGCCGGTGGCCGTCAAGCCCGCTTCGCGCTCGCCGGCACCGAGGGTCCGAGGATCGGCGCCGGATTCCATGAAGGGGGCTTGCCGTCATCGCCGGAGGCCATGATCGCGCGTCCGTTGCTGGGCACACTCAACGGACTTGCGCCGCTGAATCGAGTGCGCATCTCCAAGGGCAAGCAGCCGTGCGCTTCGGCGCACATGTTCACGCCGATGGAATTGAGAAGTCTCATGGCTCGTTGGGGACGCGTCCGCCTGGTCGCCTCAGCACCGCGCGAACGGGAGCCGAGGAGCCGGTGACGCGACGCATCTTGTGGTGGCTTGGTCCGCGCCGCGAGAAACCGAATGGGCCGTTTATCGTGGCCGCCGTGCGCCTGCGGACCTAGGGATGCCGGTGCGCGAGGGTGGGAGGGGCGCGCAGATGGGTGATCGGAGAATCACGGTTCTGGTGGAAGACACCGCTGGCGGGCGTGGTCTGCTGGCCGAGCATGGGCTGTCGTTCTGGGTCGAGCTCGACAACATGCGAGTGCTGTTCGACACCGGTCAGGGCCAGGTGATCCTCGGCAATGCCCGACGGCTGGATATCCCGCTGCAGCGGGTCAGTGCCATTGCCCTCAGCCACGGACACTATGACCACACCGGCGGTCTCGGCGCCGTCTTGAAAGACGCTCGGTCAGCGATCATGTACGCCCATCCGGCCGCCTTGAAGGCCAAATACGCCTGCGATTCCGATGGTAGGTCTCGCGACATCGGCATCTCCCGCCTCAACCGACAGGCGATCCGCGACGGGGCTCAACTCATCGCGGTGCGCGAGCCGACGGAGGTCTGCGGGGGACTCCGCCTGACCGGCCCCGTGCCGCGCACGAACGACTTCGAAGATCCTGGGAGCGCATTCTTTGTGGATGAGAACTGCACGGAGCCGGACCCGTTCGCCGACGACCAGGCGGCCTACATCGAGACGCGAGACGGCACCGTTGTGCTGCTGGGTTGCGCCCACGCGGGGGTCATCAATACCCTGCGGCACATCCAAGACCTGACGAAGGGTCGCCACATTCACATGGTGATGGGCGGAATGCACCTCCTTCACGCTGACTCCGCGCGTCTGGGCAAGACCGTGGATGAGTTGCGCCGCCTGGACGTGGATCGTCTCCTGCCCTGCCACTGCACCGGCTTTCCAGCCATGGCCCGGCTGTGGAGCGAGTTCCAGGATCGCTGCGCGACCTGTCCCGTGGGCACGGTGGTGGAGGTGCCGCGATGTTGAGCCCCTCCGACGAGGCAACCGGCTCCTGCCTGGGGTCGAGCTGCATTGTGCCGCCCGGTGTGCGGGCGACCTGCTGACGGAACGGAAACGGTCGGGAGATGATGCGATATCACGCGCTCCCGTGCCCCGGTCCGCAGATCGATCTGCCGGGAGAAGATGGAGAACCTGGGGCACCCAGGTCGCGAACTCGGCCCTGAGCGACCGCCGGCAAGCGGAAGGGCGATCCCTCTTGCCCTTCTAGGGGCCAACTTGCACAATCCGCGTCAGTTCAACTTGGGGGGATGCGCGATGGGGGCGATGCTGGGCTCGCGGCGGCCGAGGTTCCTGATGCCCGGGAGCCGGGACATCCTGGTCTTTGGGGTCGTCCTCCTGCTGGCGCGGGCCGTCTTCCTGCTCGGCGCCCTGGATCCCTCGCAGGATCGCGTCATGGAGATCCTCGACCCCGCCGAGGTCGCCTGGTCGCGGGGTCCCGAGCGGCCCCTCTATGACACCGAGGAGCTCTTCACCGCCACGGCGGCCGAGTCCTTCCGGCTGCATATCGGGCTGCCGCTGTCGGCCGGACGCTTCTACTACCACAGCAACGGCAGTCTGCTCGTTACGCTTCTGGCTGTGCCCGTCTTCGCGGTGCTGGGGCCGAGCTACCTGGCTTTCAAGATCATCCCGCTGCTGTTCACGCTGGTGGGTGGGCTGTGTTGGTTCATGGTCGTGAGGGCGTGGTGGGGGCGCCCAGTCGCCTGGCTGTTCGGTCTGATCTACCTGTTCGCGCCCGCGACCTTCGTGCGCACGGCCCTGATCGCCAAGGGCGATCACGCCGAGGCCATGGCGATCGTCGGGGCAATCCTGCTGCTCGCGAGCAAGGCCGCGCTGGCAGTCGATCCGGCACGGGCTCGTCGCTGGGCGCTCGCGGCCGGATGCCTGGCGGGGTTGGGGGTCTTCGTGAGCTACTCGACGCTGCCGGTCCTGGCCGGCGTCGCCGTCGCGGCGCTCTTGCTGACGCGCCTGCGGCCGCGGCGTCTCTGGGTGGCGCTGGGCGCGGGGCTCGCGGCGGGTCTCGTGCCCTGGGTGATCGCCCTGGTGGCCAGCGCGGGCAGCTCGCTTCAGATCTACGGTCAATCGGTGGCCGCGTCCGCCGGGGTCTCCGCAGCGTTCGATCGCCTGGGGATCCTGTTCGCGCGCGGGTTCCTGGCGGGCTATGACCTTCCCGGCGGGCTCGCCGCGCGCGCCATCGCCGGACACGTCTGGGGGCTGGCCGTCGTGGCCGGCTGGATCGCGCTGGGCCTGAGACGGCGGCCCGGCGTGGGGCTCGTTCTGCTCACCGCGACGGCGGCGCATCTGCTCGCCTTCTGCCTGCGCGCTCCCGACGCGAGCTCGCGCTACCTGATGCCGGTCTACCCTCTGCTGCTCGCGGCCGTCACGGTCCTGGGAGCCGGCGGCAGCGCGGAGCCCACCCGCGCGGAGCCCACCCGCGCGGAGCCCGCCCGCGCGGGAGAACGCCGCGCGATCCGGGCGCGCCGCTGGGGACTGGCCATCATCGCGACGCTGTGCCTGCTCGGGCTGGTTGGACAGACCGCCGCGGTGGTGGACTCACGCTTCCCGGCGCTGCGCGGTCCATTGAGGGGCACCGACTGGCGGCTGCTTGGCGAGGTCTCCGGCAAGTATCTCCGGACCGAGCGAGTGGCCGAGCTGCCCGGCGAGATCAGGCCCGACTTCTGGCTGCACATCGGCAAGCGCAGCTATGCGCTGGAACCGCGCGACCGCTGGTCCGACATCGCGAGCCTGGCCGGCGAGCAGGCCGAGTTCGTGTGGGAGGGAATCGGGCTCGGCTGGATGGACGACCGCGCGCGGGGGATGGAAGCCGGCGCCTACGCCGCCACCCTCGCGCCGCCGGAGCGGCGAGCCTTCGTGCGGGGGTTGGCGCACTATGGCGAGATCCTCTTTGGGCCGCTGGCGCAGCGGCTGGGGCTGCCGGTGCTGGGTGCCTACCTGGAGCAGTTTCCGGAGGACTGCCGGGAGCCGCTGCGGCTCTCGATGGCCCGCACGTTGGCGACGCTGGTGACCCACGGGCACCGGCTGTCGCCGCCCGGGACGGGCGGAGCCTCCATCCCGCTCGGGTCAGGCAAGGCGGGTCGGTCGGGCGAGAGCGATGGGCAGGTGCGCCGCCTCCTGGGCGAAGAGGCGATGGCATACGGCGCCGGCTATGCGGTCTACCGGTCTCGCGACGGTCGCGGCGGGCGGCCGCGGACCTGGAAGCCGGCGCAGGGCGCCTGGACGGCCTACGAGCCCGACGACGTTCCTCCCGGGCCCGTGAGCCGGAGCTACTGGGCGGGCATGGCGGCCGGCTTCGAGCGCGATCTGAGCACCCTCACGCCGCAGTGGATCCTGGCGGCTCTCGAGCCCGGCGGGAGGTTGACGATCGAGCTGGCGGCGCTGACCGAGTTGCTCCCGCCCGAGGCCGGCCCGCTGTTCTGCGAGGCCGCGGGCCGGATCGCCGGGCGGGCCCTGCGCGACCCGACGGTGCTCCGCTCACGGCGCGGGCCCGGCCCCGGCTTGCCCGACGGGTTGCGCCGGGCGGTCCCCGCAGCTTCGTGGGAGGCTTTCGGGCGGGGTCTGGAGCAAGGCCGCGAGCGGCGCACGGAGCAGACTGACGAGCCCCGAGGCGTTGTTCGATAGGCTGTGACTTGTGTGGCCGCGCGTCCGGAGCTCCGCTGCGGCCATCCGCTGGGAGAAGCCCTTGTTGTAGATCACCGGCATCTGTCCCCGCCACCTTCGCCAGGTCTCGTCGCCGGTGATCAGGTCGGCCATGAAGTGCGCAACGTGGATGCGGCTGGTCTTCCCCGAGTTGAAGACCGCGCTGCGCGTGGGCGAAGCGTGCACCTCGTACTCGGTGACGCTGTCCTCATTGACCAGAGTGTCCGGCCTGACGACGACCCACTCGATTGCGCTGTCTTGCTAGCCGACGCTGGCGCGCAGATGATCCGCGGCCCTCTCGTTGTCCACATGCGGAGGCACCAGCAGGCGAATCAGGCCGAGCGCGCACCGCTGGCCGAACGAGATGGGTTCTTCGAGATCGCGGTTGCGATTGCCGGCGGTATTCATCAGCACGAATCTGACGGGATGATGCGGTCGAGCAGTCCGGACAGCGTCGCACAGACGACGGGTAGCGTCGGTCACGAGCCTCCGCGGGGAGCCGTAGATCCCCTTCAAGCTCAGGTCATGCCCCAGGCACGACGCGATCGCGGCGCAATCACCGACCTGTTGCGCCATCTCCTCGTCCCTGAGATCGAGGAGGCTTGCGTGCACGATGGACAACGAGCGGTGGTTTCTGACCGCTTCCGGCAGCTTCTCGGGCGATCGAACGACCGCCCTTACCCGCTGGCCGCGATGGAGCAAAGCCTGGACCAGGAGTCGTCCGGTCGCCCCACTGGCGCCGACTACCAGAGTCATCACATCTTTCCCCCGTCACACGCCGCGCTGGCATGCACATGTGTGCACATAGGTCGACGGGGAAATCGACACGTTCGGTCGTTGCAGGGAAGCTCGAAAGGTGGGCCAAGATCGCCAGGATCACTCGTAGGATGGACCCTTCCGGACGGCCAACGAAAGGGTCAGCGGCGGGCCCCGGTGCTCGACCTGGCGCGCGACCTGGCGCGCGATGTGCGCAAGCACAGCGCGTGCCGGCCTGGAACGCAGTCCCCGTCCGCTCAATCCAGGGTTAGCGCGTCTTCCCTTTCACCTTGTGCTTTCGATAGCGCACGCTTGGCAGACCCTTGAAATCTGCATCCTGCGTCCACAACTCGGCCCCGAGAATAGCTGCCGTCGTCAGAATGATGCTGCCGGCCATCGGCAGCTTGCGCTCCACACTGACTCTCGCAGCTGTCAGGGCCAGACTTGCATCAAGATCTACCACTTGCCCCTGTTGCATAGCGGCGACTGCTTGCAGCGCAGCGCCCTCATCACGTTGGACAAGAATGCGCTTGAAGACCTCGTACAGCGTCAAAGACGGCACGATCAAGTCCGCGGTCTTCTCAATTGCAGGAGCGAAGTAGCTGGCATTTGGCCCATTTGCGAAGTACTCAAGCCAGGCACTTGAGTCAACGACGTTCATGTCCGATCCCCCTCGCGTTCAACATGCGTGTCGATTCCGGGCAAGAACCCGCGCAGATGCTTGGTGGGGCGGACAGGAATGAGGACGATCCGATCACCGTACACGACGACCTGGATTCTCTGGCCAGGTGACAGGCCAAGTTTGATCCGGACTTCCTTGGGAATGACGACCTGGTATTTCGGGGAGACAGTTACGGCTGCCATGGCGCCTCCATCGATCGTGAATTCGTATGCCGTGTATGTTATCGATCAATGCGCGGATTGTCAACACCAGCATTCGCCTGGGGTGGTGGCGCCAATCATGGCGGGCGACGATGTTGAAGCCAACTGCTAGCTCAAGGCAAGGGCCAACCCGCGAGGGGCGGTCCGAAGGAAGCCGGCGGCAAAACTGCGAGCCGAGGAACACGAACGCCATGGAAGGCCGAACACGATGATTCAGGGAGGAGTCGTGAGCCACTCGACCACGACCGCGAGCCCGTCCCGGGGATCCGCTGGCCGGCGTGGCGTCACGCAACCGTCCCTGCCCGCAGACCTCATGGCGCGGGTGATGGACCGAGCGAACCTGCAGCGGGCCTGGAGACGGGTGAAAGCCAATGGCGGCGTACCCGGGGTCGACGGCATAACCGCCGAGGAGTTCCCAGCCTACATGCGGGCGCACTGGCCCGCCATCCGCACCGCCGTCCTGGGCGGCCGCTATCAGCCGTCGCCGGAGAGACGCAAGAGCATCCCCAAGCCTGGGGGCCGCGGTGAGCGGCTGCTCGGCATCCCCACCGTCACCGACCGGGTGATAGCCCAAGCCATCCAGCAAGTCCTGACGCCGATCTTCGACCCCGGCTTCTCGGAGTCGAGCTTCGGCTTCCGTCCCGGACGCTCCGCCCGCGGAGTTCTCAGGCAGCTGCAGGCGCACCTGCGCGCAGGCTATCGCGTCGCGGTAGACCTCGACCAGGAACTGGAGAGGCGCGGTCACCGCTTCGTCCGCTATGCCGACGATGTCCTCATCGTCGTGCGCAGCTTGCGGGCGGCTGAGCGCGTGAAAGCCAGCGGGACGAGGTATCTGACCACGCAGCTCAAGCTCGTGGTCAACGAGCAGAAGAGCCGGGTGGCGCGGACCGACGAGTGCACGTTCCTCGGATTCACGTTCCGGGGAGCGAAGCTGCGCTGGTCCGACCGCTCCTTCGCCGACTTCCAGCACCGCGTCCGCCGCCGCATCTGGATGTGCTACTGGAAGCAGTGGCGCTGGGCGCGGACGAAGGTGCGGAACCTGCTGG
>CAZRWW010000033.1:0-51899 GCA_964603725.1 uncultured bacterium | reverse complement strand
CACGCCCGCGGCGGCCAGGGCGAGCGCGCCGGCGGCGGCCAGGGCGAGCGCCGCCGCGGCCAGTGTCGCGCGCCGGCCCCGACGTCGGCGGCCGTGACCCGTGCGTTGCGGATTGCCTGCTGCGGCAGGTGCGATCATGTGCCCCTCCCCTGGATCGGGAACCTCGCCCACCGCGAGCAGTATAGCCACCGTGTGGCGCCTGGGAACAGCCTCCGCTGGCCGCCCCCCGCGAACGACGCCTGCGGGCACCTGCCGGCACCGACCGGCGGCCTGCGGCAGCGGCCCACGATCGCCGGGCGAGCGGCGGCGGAGCAGGCATGGCAGCGGCGAGAGTAGGCCCTTGCAATTCGCGCCCCGCGCGGCCAAACTCCCAGGAATTCGAAGCCGAGAACTGGAGGCAGAACCATGATCGAGATCACGGACAGCAACCTGCAGACGGAGATCCTGGATGCCGGAAAACTGGCCCTGTTGGATTTCTCAGCCGTCTGGTGCCAGCCCTGCAAGAAGCTCGAGCCGATTCTGAAGGAACTCGCGCCCACTTACGAAGGCAAGGCCGTCATCGGCCACTGCGACGTCGCCAAGTCGCCCGAGACCGCCAGGCGTTTCGGCGTGATGGCGGTCCCCACGGTCGTGTTCGTCAAGGCCGGCAAGGAAGTGGATCGCTTCACCGGTCTGCAGAGCAAGGAGCAGATCGTCAAGAAGATCGAGGCGCACCTGTAGCGGCCGGGGCGCGGGCGGCCGCGCCCGACCCAGTGCGCTCTAGTGCGATTCGGACTTGCGATAGTCCTGATTCAGGAAGGCATCCTCGACCGCATCGAACGCGAGCAGGATCTCGCGGTAGGCCGCCTCCGAACGGTCCGCATCCAGATAGAAGATGTATTGGCGTAGCTGAGTGCCCGGGTGGATCTCCTCCCGCAGGTAGCGGCTGTCCCACTGCACGCTGTCATCTTCCGCGTACCTGGAGAGGATCTTCTTCAGGCCCGTGATCTGGAGCTCGTGCAGCAGGAACCGGAAAGCCTCATCGCCGCCCAGATCGTCGATCGAGCGCTGCATGATCCCGTCACCGCTGAAGCCGTGCAGCGGGTACAGAACGACCCCGGGCTTCATCTGCACGCGGACGAGATCATCCTGACGCCTCTCCGGAGGAACGCTGGCGGTGAGCGCGACGGCGATCGGAACGCGGGCGATCTCCCGGCCGCCGCTGAGCAGCGCGAGGTTGGCCTGGCCCCCGGGCGACACCTTCGGGTAGGTGAAGTCCAGCAGCACCGACACCGGCGTCGTCTGCGTCATGCGCTGGGGCGCATAGGCGTCGCCGGCCAGCTCGAGCCGCGCGCCATCGATGCGCAGGGCGTCGCGACCCGAGAGGAGGAAGGTCCAGCGGCCTTCGAGGGCGTAGAGCTTGGCCGGGAAGCAGGTCAGCTCGAGGTCGCCGGCCTTCTGCGCGCGCACCTCCCCGGTGTCTTTTCTCGTCGGCGGCGAGACGCTGGGCCCGCAGTCCGCGGCCAGCGTCCGCGAAGCCTCCCCGCCCGCCACTAACAGCACGAGCAGGGCGAGGAGCCGCCGCGCGCCAGGTCTGGTGCCCCGTGTCATGTCCCGCGCCCTCCCTGCCCGGCTGCCGGCGACGCCCGCGTCTCCGGGGGACGGCCTCTGCGCCCCGGGCGCCGGAGCGGCGCGGCCGCTCCCCCGGAACGGCTTCGCCGGGCTAACCCTTGGCCACCGCCAGAATGGCCTTGGCCATCTCGGTCGTCGTGTTCGACCCGCCCATGTCGTACGTGCGCACCTTGCCGTCCTTGACGACCTTGCTCACGCCGGCATGGATCCGCTCGGCGATCTGGTTCTCACCGATCCAGCGGCACATGAGCTCGGCGGTCAAGATCATCGCCGTGGGGTTGACCTTGTCCAGGCCCGCGTACTTCGGGGCGCTGCCGTGGGTGGGCTCGAAGACCGCGATCTCATCGCCGAGGTTGCCGCTGGCCGCGAAGCCCAGGCCGCCGACGAGCTGGGCGCACAGGTCGCTGATGATGTCGCCGAACATGTTCGAGGCGACCAGGACGCCGTAGTCCTGCGGGTTCTTGAGAAGCCACATGCACATCGCGTCGATGTTGGTTTCCCAGAGGGCGATGCCCGGATAGTCCTGGGCGACCTTGCGCGCCTCGCGCACCATCAGGCCGCTCGTCTCGCGGATGACGTTGGGCTTCTCGACCAGTGTCACCGACTTGTAGCCGTGCTGCTTGGCGTAGTCGAAGGCCGCGCGCACGATGCGCGCCGCCGCCCGCCGCGTGACGACCCGCAGCGAGACGGCCATGTCTTCTCCCGCCACATCGTCGAAGTTGGCCATCTTCTTGTGCGCCGCCTTGATGGCGCTGCGGACCTGGTCGGGCAGCGGGTGGAACTCTATCCCCGCATAGAGGTCTTCGGTGTTCTCGCGGAAGACCACGATGTTGATGTCGTCGCGGTAATTCAGCGGGTTGCCGGGGAAGGCGATGCATGGCCGCAGATTGGTGTGGAGGTTGAAGTGCTGGCGCAGGCCGACGATCGGGCTGGCATAGACCAGGCCCTTGCCCTGCAGCTCGGGGATCAGCTCCTTCTGCGCCTCCTCCTTGGGCTTGCTCGTGATGGCGCCGAAGAGCGCGATCTTCTTCTCGCGGATGAGATCGATCGTCCGCTGCGGGAGCGGCTTGCCCTCGGTGCGCCAGAACTCCCAGCCGATGTCGCCGTGCACGTACTCGGCATCCAGGCCCAAACCGTCGAGGACGATGCGGGCCGCGTTCATCACATCCACGCCCACGCCGTCGCCGGGCAACCACGCGATACTGTGCTTCGCCATCTCGAACCTCCCAAGGTACGCTGAAGCGTGTCCGTTCATCCCGCCGGCCGGCCCCCTGGGCGGTTGGCCGGTTTCGAGCCCGGGAGTATACCATTCACCCGCGCCCCCGCCCACTGGAACCGCCCGCGGCCCCCCCCGGGGGGATGGCCGACCGAGGGGTCCACGCGGCCGCCGCGCTTGACGGTCCCCCGCTCCGCTGCTTACGCTGCCGGCCGTGACAGCCGCTCCCGGCGGAGGTTCGCGCCGGACGGGCGCCACCCCCGGTCCCGGCCGTCCGCCGCGCGGATGGCGGAGAGCTCATGCCGCACCGGACTCGCACAGAGCATCGCCCCCGGGCGACCGTCGCGGGCGACCGCGCGGGCTTCCTCGGCCGGCACTGGCCGGCGCTGCTCGTCTTCGGCCTGGCGCTCATGGTGAGGGTGATCTACGTGCTCCAGGCGCGCGCCAACCCGCAATTCGATGCCCCGCTCATGGACCCCGGCTTCCACGACGAGTGGGCCAGCCAGCTCGCCAACGGCACGTGGCGCGCCGACGGACCGTTCTTCCGGGCGCCGCTCTATCCGCTCTTCCTGGCCGCGATCTACGCCCTCGCCGGCCATGACTACCTCGTGCCGCGGCTCGTGCAGGCCGTGCTGGGGTCGGCGAGCTGCTGGCTGCTCTACCTCATCGGCCGCCGGCTCTTCTCGCGGGCCGCGGGCCTGCTGGCCGGACTGATCGCCGCGCTCTACTGGATCCTGATCTATCACGACAACGAGCTGCTGATCGAACCGCTCTTCGTCTTCCTCACGCTGGCGTTCTTCCACACCCTGCTCGGCGCGCTCGCCGCGCCGAGCGAAGACGGGCGCGCGTCGCACTCGCCCTCTCGCAGGGCCGCCCGCTGGGCTCTGCCGGGCCTGCTCTATGGGCTGGCGGCCATCGCCCGGCCCACGATCCTGATCTTCGCCCCGGCCCTCGCCTGGCTCTTCGCGCGGAAGCTCCGCCGGGGACTGTCCGCCGCGGCCGTGGCGGCCTTCGCGGCCCTGTCGCTCGTCCCGATCGGAGCGGTCACGCTGTACAACATCGTCGTGGGCGATGACCTTGTGTTCATCGCCTCGCAGGGCGGCGTGAACTTCTACATCGGCAACAACCCGCAGTCGGACGGCCATACGGCCATCGTGCCGGGCACGCGGGGCGACTGGTGGGGCGGGCGCTACGACACGATCAAGATCGCCGAGCGCGCCGCCGGACGGCCCCTGAAGGAGTCGGCGGTGTCGAGCTACTGGTTCCGCCGGGGTCTCGACTTCGCGCTCGAGCAGCCGTGGGCCTGGATCAAGCTGACCGCGCGCAAGCTGGGGTTGTTCTGGATGGCGCGCGAGATCGGCAACAACGACTGCATTCCGCACCTGCGTTCCTTCGCGCCGATCATGAAGCTGCCCTTCTTCGGCTTCGGCTTCATCGCGCCGCTGGGGCTGGCGGGCATCGCCCTGGGCTGGCGACGCCGGCGAGAAGCGACCTGGCTGCCGCTCGCCTTCCTCGTGCTGTACATGCTCGGCGTGGTGGCCTTCTTCGTATGCGCTCGCTACCGCGTCCCCGCGCTGCCCTTCCTGATCCTGTTTGCCGCGGCCGCCATCACGCTGGGCCGTGAAGCCTGGCGGGCGGGCGCGCGACGAGACGTGTGGATCGCCGCCGGGATCTTCGTGATCGCCGCGCCGGCCATGAACCTGCCGGCGCGCGCGTACAAGGACAACTTCGCGTTGGCGCGCTTTCACGACAGCGTGGCCTGGAAGAAGAAGGGCGACCTCGCGGCCAGCGAGCAGGCCTTGCGCGACGCCCTGCGCCTCGATCCGGGGCTGGCCGAGGCGCGCACCAATCTGGCCAATCTGCTGGCCGAGCGCGGCGACGCCGAGGCCGCGGGCGCCGCGTACGAAGCGGCCGCCACCGCCGACCCGCGAAATGCGAAGGCCTGGGCGAACCTGGCGAGCCACCGGCTGCAGGGGGGCGATCTTCCAGGGGCCGAGGAGGCGTTGCGCCGCGCGTTGGCCGTCGATCCCGACCACTCCGAGGCGCTGCGCGTCCTGGGCGTGATCCGCGAGCAGCAGGGCGACTTCGCGGCAGCGCGGGAGGCCTATGAGCGCGCGCTGCGCTTCACGCGCGAGCCGCATCGGCTGGAGAACAACCTCGGCGTGCTGTGCATGCGCGAGGGCCACTCCGCCGCCGCGGAGGAACACCTGCGGCGGGCGGTCGCGCTGGATCCCACCTATGCGATGGCCTGGTCGAATCTGGGCGCCCTGCTGGGCCGAACCGGCCGGTTGAGCGAGGCCGTCGAGCCCCTGCGGCGGGCAGCGGAGCTGCAGCCCGGCTCCCCGGCGGCGTGGACGCAATTGGCCGATGTGCTGCAGGCGCTGGGCCGTGCGGAGGAAGCCGAGCAGGCTCGGCGCGCCGCGCGCCCGGGCGCCCGCTAGACCGCGGCGGTCCCGCGGGAGTCCCCCGGCGCGGGCACAATCTCCGAACCTGCCTATACTCCTCACGTGAACCTCCCCTGCGTGCCGGTGCCCCCCCCCGGCGGTGGCCCCCCACGCATGGACGCGGGAGGAGGGCCCATGGAATCCCGCTTTGGCTTCGCCGACACCCACGACGCGCTCACGGGCGATATCGAGGAATTCCCGCCCGGCGAGAGCATTCGCTCGTTTTCCTGGGAGGAGGCGATGCTCTTCCTGTCCCTCCTGCCCCCCCGCGCGCGGCGCAGCCCGCAGGGCCTGTGGGTCATGTCGGGCGGCCATCGCATCGTGCATTGGGTGCCGCCGCCGTTGAGGCACATCGGGTGCATGTGGTTGCAGGACGGCTATGAGGATCTGCGCTGCGGCCGGCCGCCGGCCTGGACCCTGGGGCGGGAACTGAGTCTTGCGCGACTCTATTGCGAAGAGCACGGCCGTGAGATCCTCACCCGCCGCGAGATCCTGAACACGCGCAAGGTGGCGCGCGGCCGTCGCATGCGCGCGACGCGCGGCGCTTGACCTCGAGACCCGCCACGGATGCCCACGAGCCCCGAGTGCGAGCGGGGAACTTCTCGCCGCGCCGCGGGGTGGTCCGAACGTGGGTGCTCCGAACACCGGAACCCACCTTGGGGACTGAAGATGGCCCCACCATCGCTCGCTGGAAACGCTGGAGGCCGGCATGAGAACCGGAGCGGCAAGAATCATGGCGCTGGCGGGGATGCTGTCGCTCCTGCTCATGTTGGCCGCCGGGTGCACGGCCGAATCCGTCGTCGAGCTGGACCCGCCCGACGACGGCTACCGGCAGGAGTTCGACGTGTCCGGACCCTGGCAGGACTTTCAGAGACCGGCGGACGAGGCGCTCCGCGAGCAACTCGATCCGCTCCAGTACCGGGTGACCCGTGAGAACGGGACCGAACCGGCCTTCCAAAACGCCTACTGGGACCACCATGAGCCGGGCATCTACGTCGATGTCATCTCGGGCGAGCCCCTGTTCAGTTCGCAGGACAAGTTCGATTCCGGCTCCGGCTGGCCCAGCTTCACCCGGCCGCTCGTGGCGGAGAACGTCGTCAGCCGCCGAGACGGATCCCTGGGCGTGGTGCGCACCGAGGTCAGGTCGCGCTACGCCGATTCGCATCTGGGTCACGTCTTCGACGATGGCCCGCCGCCCACGGGATTGCGGTATTGTATCAACTCAGCGGCCCTGCGGTTCGTGCCGGCGGAGCTGCTCGGCGAGCAGGGCTACGGGGGATTCGCCGTGCTGTTTCGAGCGGAGCAGACTGAAGTGGCCACCTTGGCCGGCGGGTGTTTCTGGGGGATGGAGGACATCCTGCGTGACATCCCGGGCGTGATCGACACCGAGGTCGGGTACACGGGCGGGCATGCGGAGAACCCGACCTATCCGGATGTGCGCACGGGGGCCACCGGGCATGCCGAGGCGATCCGGATCATCTTCGACGCTCGGCGCATCACCTACGCCGAGATCCTCGGGTACTTCTTCCGCATGCACGATCCGACGACGCCGAACCGCCAGGGCAATGACGCGGGCAGCCAGTATCGGTCGGCCATCTTCTATCACGATGAAGCCCAGCGCCGGACGGCCGAAGAGGTCAAGGCCGAGGTCGAGCGTTCCGGCAAGTGGCCGCGGCCGATCGTGACCGAGATCGTTCCGGCCGGGCCCTTCTACGCGGCCGAGGCCTATCACCAGGACTATCTGGAGAAGCACCCGGACGGGTACTCGTGCCACTGGCTGAGGGACTGACCGGCTCGGCGACCGGGCGGCCCCGCTGGAGAACGGCCGCTCCGCACCTGGGCGCGGCAGAAACAGAGCGCGGGAGCAGGCATCCGCCCGCTCCCGCGCTGGAATCTGCGCGTAGCTTCTCGACGCTCCCGGCCGCTACCGGTACAGGGACTTGATCTGTCCCCAGGTGCTCTCTTGCACCGGCGTGATGACCGTCGTGAGCGACATGTCGTCGTAGTAGACGAACCCGGCGTTGTTGCCGTACAGGTCGATGCAGCCGATGTTGAGCTGGCCGCTGCCGCTGACGCCGCCCGTCCAGCTCTTCTGGTAGAGCATCTGCCCGCCGTAGTAGAACGTCTGGACGTCGATCGTCATGTCGATCTCGACGCGGATCTCAACCCACTGGCCACGGATCAGCGGGAGCTGCGCCCCCTCCGGATCGGACTGCAGGAATCCGGCGCCGTCGATCATGACCTGGCAGGACCAGTTGTAGGGCCCGCCGTGATTGTAGGTGTTCAGCAGCAGGAAGTACGACTGACCCGTGTAGCTCGTCGGCACGTACTGGTACGCCTTGAGGATGTAGATACCGGACGTGTAGCCCGAGAACTGATGGATCAGGTCCGACGTCGGAAGGATCTGGACCGAATTGGGCGAGCTGAGGGAGTAGAGGTTGCTGACGAGAGCATCCGCACCCGGGGCAGCGTCCCAGCCCTCCCAGCCGCCCTGCCCGATCAATCCGGTGCCGGCGACGTAGGAATCGAAGTTGTCCGACCAATCTGCGCTGGCCAGGGGCACGAGAAGCAGTGCCGCGGCCAGAAGTCCTGTGAAGCGCTGTGTGCTCATGGGGGCCTCCTGACGGTTATGATCGAGGTGCAGAAGCAAGATGCGTAGACTAGACCCAGCTTTTTGGCTGTCGGAAAGACCATACCACTCTGAGCCGGCGCAATCAACCCCTCTTGATGTCGCTCCGCCCGGCTGGGTCCCCTGATGTCCATCGCCGCAACTCTTTCTGAATATTCACATTAGCTGGCATTCTCCGGCAGGCTGAGATTCCGCGCTCGATGGCCGGCGGCATCTGGTATCATCGTTGCCTTGTTGTCAGCCGTTTCGCGCCCGGCACCGTGGCGGACTGCTGAAAGGCCGTCACCGGGTCCTGCGCAGAGCATCTGGGGGAGGGGGTAGCCCGGTGAGCCTGATGGACAAGATCTTCCGCCGCAATCCGCCCAAGGGCGCCGACAAGCTCGGCCGCAACGACACCTGCTGGTGCGGCAGCGGCAAGAAGTACAAGAAGTGCCACTACGAAACCGACCAGGACCGCTTCGCCCGCCTGCGGTCTGAGCGCCGGCCGGCTCGCTGAGCGCCGGCCGGCGCGGCGAGCGGCGCCGCGTTCGAGGCCGGACGGCGCGGCGAGCGGCGCCGCGTTCGAGGCCGGACGGCGCGGCGGATCCCGCGCCGTCTAGGCGTCGTTCTCGGCCAGTCCGCTCCCGACCGGGACCACGTAGTCGCCGTCGAAGCAGGCCGTGCAGAGCTGGCACTTGCGGAGGCCGGTCGACTCGACCAGGCCGGGGAGCGAGAGGTACTTCAAGCTCGCCGGCTCCCCGATCTGCCGGCGGACCTCCTCCTCGGTGCGCGTCGCGGCCGCCAGGGTGGAGCGCTTCTTCGTCTCGATGCCGTAGAAGCAGGGATAGCGATAGGGCGGCGAAGCGATGCGGGTGTGAATGCGGCGCGCGCCGCCCTTGTGCAGGGCGGTGTTGACCACGCGGGTCACCAGGCCGCGCACGATCGAGTCGTCCACGACCACGGTATCGCGGCCCTGCACCTGGTCCGCGATGACATTGAATTTCAGTTGGGCGGCCAGCAGTCGCTCCTGCTCGGTCGACTCGATGAACGTGCGCAGTTGCTGGTAGTCGATGTCGAAGGAGGGGTTCTCGATCACCGCCGAGACGTACGGCGTGCCGGACGCCACCGCATAGCCGATCGCCGCCGGAATCCCGCTCCTCGGGATCGGCGAGACGAGCGCCGCCTCGGCCGGGTGCTCCTGTTGGAGCCGCTTGCCGGCCTCGATGCGACAGGTCTGGAACGATCGGCCGAAGGCGCAGCTATCGGGCCGCGAGAAGTAGACGATCTCGAACAGGCAGAAGGCCTCCCGCTCCGGCTGGCGCACCTGGAAGCACTCGACGCCGCGCGGCCCCACGGCCACGACCTCTCCGGCCCCCACCATGCGCGTCTCCAGGCGCGCGCGGGGGCCGAAGAGCGGCAGGGCGGTGTCGAAGGCCGCGGTCTCGGAGGCGAACATGTAGCCCGTCTGCCCATCTTCCCGGACCGTGGCGAAGAACAGCGGCCGGATGCCGTGCGGATCCCGGAAGGCGAAGACCCGATCGTCGAACTCCGCCATCACCAGCGATGAGAAGGCGCCCCGGACGTGGTCCATCACCTGGGAGATCGCCTCGACGAGGTCGCGGTTGCGCAGGGTGACCTGGTAGTTGATCGAGGCGGCGATCAGCTCGGCGTCGTTCTCCGTGTAGGTGCGGATGTTGTGCTGCTCGAGAAAGGCCCGCTGTTCTTGCATGTTGACGACGTCGCCGTTCGAAACGATCGCGATCTTCCCGTGGATGCTCTGGGCGTAGTGCGGCTGCGCATTGCGCCGCGACGGGCGGCCCTGCGTGGAGTAGCGCACGTGGGCGATCCAGGCGTCCCCGGTGAGGTCGTCGAACTCGGGCCCGCTGAAGATGGTGCGGACCTTGCCGATGCCCTTCTCCACCTCGATCAGGCCTCGGCCCGGCCCGGTGATGCGCAGGCAGGCCACGCCCGCCGCGTCTTGCCCGCGGTGTTGCTCGGCCCAGATGCCGGTCTTGGCTATGTTCTTGCCGTTGCTGTGTCCAAAGACGCCGAAGACCCCACACATGGAAGACCCCCGCTGCGGCAGTGTCGTTTGGAGCGAGGCCTGAAGGTATCCGACCGCCAGGGGCCTCGCAAGCTCGCAGAGATCCGCCCGCGCTCGTGGTCCCACCGCGCTCACCACGTCCCGCCTGGGGGGGCGCCAATGAGCCGTTCTGCGCAACCGCCGCCCGGGTCTATAATCATGTAGGCTCGGGCACAGGGGAGGGATCCAACCATGCAATGGACTTCAGTTACCCATTTGACCGAATCCGTGGGGCCGCGCGCGGGCGTCCCGGCCGCACTCCTGGCGATCGCACTCCTGGCCTGGCCGGCCCTGACCCTGACGGCCGGCGCCGCCCCGGAGGCACCGCTGGCGCTGCAGGTGAGCTCGCAAGGGCGGTTCGGCGACCAGGCGCCGCTCCTGGAGCGCACCTCGCCGCTCGGCACGGCGACCTTGGTGATCGAGCCCCGCTCGGCGGATGGCGCCCACTGCGTGGCCGACCTGATGATCGAGTCCCAGGGGGCGCGCGCGCGCCTGTGCCGTCAGGAAGCGAGCGAGTTCCTCATCTCGGATGTCGGGTACCTCGTGCTCATCGACGGCCCCGATGCGGAAGCGCTCCCCAGCGTTCTGCGCGTCGTGGACTTCTCGGGGGCCGAGGTGTGGCGAGCCGCGGCGGTCGGGTTGACCGATCCACAGCTCGCCCCGGACGGCGCCTACCTGGCCTACCGGACGCGAGGCGGACTGGTTCAGCTCGATCTGCGAGCGCAACGCGCCTGGTTCTACCCGCACGCCGCGATCTTCGCCCTGGGAGCCGATGGGCTATTGGCGGGCCTGGCGGGCGGAGCGGGCGCTGCGGGCCCGGCGGACGGAGCGGGCGCTGCGGGCCTGGCGGGCGGAGCGGGCGCTGCGGGCCCGGCGGACGAAGCGGGCGCTGCGGGCCCGGCGGACGGAGCGGGCGCGGGCGATTGGAACCTCTTCATCGGCCGCGGCGGCGAGGTGGTGAACACCTTCAGCCTGCGCGCCCCGCTGCCGCTGCGAATGGTCATCTCGCCCGGCGCCGAGCACGCCTTCATCCTGGATCGCCAGACGCTCCAGCGGGTGAGCCTGCGCGACGGGGCCTCGGTCCCGCTCCTCTCGGCGCCGCCCGGCGCGCGCCTGCGCGACCTGCGCCTCCACGGAGAGGCCCTCGCCGTCGGCATCCGCCATCCGCGCGACCGCGGCTGGGCGGGCGAGATTGCGCTCGTGTCGCCCGACGGCGAGTTGCTCGGCCGCCGGTGGGGCGCGCACGACGCGCGCCCGACTCATGCGCCCGCGGTGGACCCCGCGGATGGAGGGCCGCGCCCGCCCGCGCGCGGCCAGGATCCGGGCGACCGCTCGCTGCCCTGGCCCTTCTTCCCGGCCCAGGGGCACCCGATCGGCAACACCTACGGGGAATATCAAAACTACGGCGGCGCGGGCTACACGCACCCGGGCGTCGACCTGTTCGGCGCGCCGTGGCAGGCCGTCTACGCGGTCCACTCGGGCCAGGTCAAGGCCGTGCTCACGACCAGCGGCCAGTGGCACTGGCGCGTCGCCGTGGCCGACACGGCGGGCGCGGGGTACTCCACGGGATACCTCTACGCCCATCTCGCGCAAGCGAGCATCGCCGTGGATGTGGGCGACATCGTCACGGCCGGCCAGTACCTGGGCGACCTGGTCGAGTGGCCCAGCTACGACTTCACGCATCTCCACTTCGCCCGCATCCGGGACTCCGGGGCCCAGTGGTACGGGAGCTGGATCTGCACGGACAACCCGCATCTGGATTTCACCGGGCAGATCGATCTCGACTCGCCGGTCTTCGAGCCTGCCTATGGCTCCAACTGGTTCGCCTTCTGCGCCAACCAGACCTCCACGTATCTTGATCCGCTGGCGCTGCACGGTGAGGTCGACATCATCGCGCACGTGGGAGACCTGATCGAGTCGGACTGGGTGTGCACGGTGCAGGAGATCCGCTACTCGATCTATCCGACCGGCCACCCGTCGCTGCCGGTCGTCGATGACAAGCTGGCCGTCTACTTCGACATGTGGACGGACTACTACGCGGGCGGGCCCCAGGATCCCCTCCTGGTCCAGTTGCTGTACAAGCGCGACAGCGTGTGCCGGACGGAAGGCAATTACGAACAAAGGGAGTTCTTTCACATCATCACCAACTCCGACGGCAACCAGGTCTACGAGAGCTCCGACCTCTGGGAAGCCTGGGACACTTCCCAGTGCCCGGACACCGACTATGTCGTGGAGGTGACCGCCTGGGACGTGGTGGGCAACTCGGCCACGGTGGCGATGCCCGTGCGGGTTTCCAACGGCGGCCTGGCCTCCGTCGGCGCACAGGCCGGACCGCATCTGGTGCCGACTCGCTGGCGGCCGGGCGCGGCGGGTGGCGTGATCGAGATCGCCTTCCAGACGGCGCAGGCCGGTCACGTCGACCTGGCCCTGCACGACGTTCTCGGGCGGCGGATCGCGCGCCTGATCGACGGCGTGCTGCCGGCGGGAAGCCACTCGGTCGTGTGGAACGGACTGGACGCGGGCGGACGGCGGCCGGAGTCCGGCGCCTATTTCCTGCGCCTGAGCGCGCCGGATGGCGGTGATCGCCGCAAGATCATGGTGACCCGCTAGCTCCGGCGGGCGCGATCCGCGACCCGGGGCACGCCAGCTCAGGGGGGAGCGCCGTCCCGCCCGGGCGCCGGCGCGCCGCGCCGAATGCGCCGTTGGCTTCTCCGCGCCGATGCCGTAAGATCTTCCCAGGGTTACCGCTTCCGTCGCGCCGGTCAGGAACGCGGATCGGGCGCAGGTCGTGGCAAGTGCTCACAGCTCGCAGTGTCCCGCGTGCTTCCCCGACTTGCTCCGCGGTCGAACGGAAACGTGGCAGAAACCTCTCGGTACGACAGCGCGACACACCGTCATGTGACTTCCGCGCGCGCGACCTGGGTCGCCAGGAGGTGTGGATGCCCAATGAGCGAGAGGGACCCCGCTACGGCCTGGGACTCGATCCGACCGCGTTGCGACAGCGGGTGGCGGCGCTGGAGAGCGAAGCTGTTCGTCATCGCGAGATGCACGATCGCATGCTGGCCCTCACGAACCGCTATGAGGCTCTCCTGGCGGCCGTTCCCGAACTGATCGTCGAGGTCGATGCGAACAAGGTCATGCGCTGGCTCAACAAGGCGGCGCGCGATTTCTATGGGGGCGATGTCACCGGCCGAAGGCCAGATGAGTTCTTCGAGGGCGACCAGCCCACCTACGAGATCGTGCAGCCTCTATTCAACGGCGATGAGAGTGTGATCTACCTGGAGAGCTGGCAGCGCCGCCACGATGGCGCCCCCCGCTTGCTGGCCTGGTGGTGCCGGGTCCTCAAGGACGCCCACGGGCGGGTGCAGGGCGCCATCTCCACCGCGCGGGACATCACCGACGCCCGGCTGGCGCTGGAACAACTGCGGGAAAGCGAGGAACGCTTCCGGCAGCTCGCCGAGAACATCCCGGAGGTCTTCTGGATCGGCACGCTGGACTGGAGCCGGGTGCTCTACGTCAGCCCGGCCTACGAGGTCGTCTGGGGCCGCTCGCGCGAGGAGCTCTACCGCAACGGCCACGCGTGGGTGGAGGGGGTGATCGCCGAGGACCGTCCGGGGGTCCTGGACGCCCTCGCCAACCGCGCCGGCGGAGGGCTGGCGCCGATCATCTTTCCCGACTACCGCATCCGCCGGCCCGACGGCTCGCTGCGCTGGGTTGCCGCGCGGGGATTCCCCGTGGCCGACGCGCAGGGCCGCCCTTACCGGATCGCCGGGATCGCCGCGGATGTGACGGCGCGCAAGCATACCGAGGAGGAGCTGGCCCGCCACCGCCAACACCTCGAGGACTCCGTCCGCGCGCGCACCGAGGAGCTGGAGTCCTTCTCCTACTCCGTTTCACACGATCTGCGCGCGCCCTTGCGGGCCATCAGTGGATTCTCCCAGGTGCTGCTCGAGGACCACGCCGCGAGCTTGCCGGCCGAGGCCCAGTCGCACCTGGGCAGGATCGCGCGCAATGCGGCGCACATGTCCCAGCTCATCGACGACATGCTGCGGCTCTATCGGCTGGGGCGGCAGGAGATGTCCCTCGGGCGGGTCGACGTCGCGGCGCTGGCGCGCGCGGTCCAGGCCGAGCTCATCGCCCAGAGCTCCGGACGCGCGATCGATCTGCAGATTCGTGAGATGCCCGCGGCCTGCGGCGATCACGCGCTGTTGCGGCAGGTCATCGCGAACCTGTTGTCCAACGCCGTCAAGTTCACGCAGGGACGCGATCCGGCGCACATCGAAGTGGGTGGATGGGCGCGGGACAACGAGACGATCTACTACGTCAAGGACAACGGCGTCGGTTTCGACATGCAGTTCGCCGACCGGCTCTTCCGGCCGTTCCAGCGCTTGCACAGCGATCAGCGCTACGAGGGCACGGGCATCGGCCTGGGCATCGTCGAGCGCATCGTCGCCCGCCACGGCGGGAAGGTGTGGGCGGAGGGCAGCCCCGAGCGGGGCGCGACCTTCTACTTCGCGCTGCCGGCTGGCGCGGCCGGGGATCATCGCCTCCCGGGGCCGCTGACGAGCAGCTTCGCCGCGGGCCAGGACTTCCCGTCGGGTCCGTGCGCCCGGACCCAGTAGACGCCGCTGGCGGCGCCCGGCGCGCTGGCGCTCAGGTCGAGCGCGACCGCCGGACGATCCCGGCGCAGAATCAGGGCCGCCACGACGCGCCCCTGGACGTCGAGGATCGACACGGGCAGCTCCTCGCCGGGGCCGGGCAGCCCGGCGCTCACGGCCGCCCCGTTCGCGGGCGGCGGGTTGGCCCAGGTCAGGGTCACGCTCCCCGTCGCGGGCACGGGGGCCACCCGCACGATCGGCCGGTCCGGGCTCGCCGGCCGGCCCCCCGCGGGCGGATCATCGGCCGCCGGCACGGCCGCCGGCAGCTCGTTCGGCCCGCCGGGGGACGGGATCGACAGCACCTGCCAGTCCCCCCAGCCGTCCGGATAGCGGCCCAGCGACACGTCGGTGACCTGCGGCCCGAACACGACGTGATCGATCAGCACGTTGCCCAGGTCATCGGCGGCCCACAGGGCCACCGCCTCGCCGTTGCGATTCAGCTTGAATGTGGCGTGGAGCGGCCCCTGGCCGGGGTCTTCGTCGGCCCACACCAGGAGGTAGGCGCCCGGCTGGAGGGTCGTGTCGGGAAAGGTCCAGACGCGCGGCCGATGCAGGTCGTCGGACAGCCGGAGCCCGCCGAGGTCCACGGGGCGCTCGCTCACGTTGACGATCTCGATCCAGTCCTCGAACTCCCCGCACTCATCCGCAATGATCGTCTCGTTGGCGGCCATGAGCTCGTTCAGTCGCAGGCCGAAGTCGATCGGCGGCCGATAACGCTCGGCCTCCGCGAGCACGAACGCGCACCGTTCGGCGATGAAGGTGCGGCTCCGCTCGACATCCGCGTCGTGGATCGCCCGGCTTTCCCAGCCCCACTTGTGGTAGTCGGCCGCCACATCGGCCGCGATCTCGGCCAGATGGCCCTCGTAGGCCTCCCGAAACTGCTCGCCGGACAGCGGCCCGGCCAGCAGGTCCAGAACCGTCTGGGCGAACATCCAGCGGAAACATTCATGGCGCAGGAGGCGTTCGATCAGCGCGTTGCTGCCGCGCACGTCCGGATGCGCTAGGGTGCCCAGATCGATGGACGTCTCGGCGTCGTAGTCGTGCACGTACGTCGTGGCGCAACCCAACGTCACGTCCAGGTCCCACGGCACGAAGCTCCAGCGCTCCGTGTCCGGGTTCTGCACCAGGTAGAAGTTGTGCGAGGCGAAGTCCCGGTTGCCGTAGATGATCTGGAAGGCGTACCAGCGCATGAACTCGTACAGGTCGAGGGCGCCGGCGATCGCATTGGGGAATTCCGGCTCGGGCGTGAAGGTGATCAGCTCGATTAAGTCCTCGATCGGCGTCAGATCGCCGGAGGGCCCGACCTCCCGCTCGTAGAAGATGGGATAGATGGACCAGTGCCAGTAGTTCAGCCCGTCACTGCACTTGAAGACCGGCGAGTCCTCGGACAACCCGCGCCGCTCCAGCCAGTGCTCGTCGATCTGCTCGATCTGGGTGTGCAGGCCGCGGTGGCGGCCGTTGAGGTAGAGGTTCGCGCGGCGCGTGGCGCAGGACAGGCCGCCGGCCAGCTCGGCCAGATGGAAGCCGAGCCCCTCGCGCACCAGGGATGGGTCGGCATAGCCGCTGTTGAGGTTGAGCTTCTCCTGGTCCTCAAAGGACTCACCGTAGAAGCGGACCTTCCAGTTCTTCTTGAGGGTCTCCCGATTCGATTGTCCCCGATAGCGGACGCCCACGTCGTCCCACGTGTGAGCCTGGTGAACGAACGCGGCCGGGACGTACTCCTCCAACTGCCAGTCGAGATTGAGCAGGCGCAGGTTCTCCTCGGTGGCGAGGATCTCGTAGTCGGCCAGGGCCGACTCCTCGCGGCGCCGCACGCGGCCCGCCGACCAGGGGCTCTCCTCCGACGGCAGCCCTTCCAGATCGAACGCGCGGACCTGGTAGGCGTACTCCTCGCCCGGATCGACATTCAGATCGATGTAGCGCGACATCAGGAAGCGCGGGGTCACGACGACTTCGGGCTCCCCGCCCCCCAGGCGCCGGCGCACGAGCTCATAGCCCTTCAGATCGCCGGCCGGCACATCCTTCCAGTCCACGATCAGGCACCCAAACCCGGGGACCACCTCGGGGACACCGGGGCCCGGGGGGGCGCCCGGCACGGCGGCGGCTTGCAGGACCTCGATGGCCGCGACCTGCGCGCCCTCGACCAGGGGCACGAAGCCGAGATCCAGCCGGCCATCCGCGACCGCGACCCGGAAGCGCGCATCGAGGGCGTAGGCGCGCTCCACTTCGGCGAAGATGTCGAGCGAATCGAGCAGCACGACCCCCTCGGCCGTCACGCGCATGATCGTGATGCCGTGCCAGTGCGAGTTGATCTCCGAGAAGTGCAGGGTGATCTCGTAGACCCCGGTGGGGACATTGAAACGGTAGTAGAAAGGGCTGTTGGCGAAGCGGGTCGTGCGGTAGAGGATCGAATCGGGCGAGCCCCCGATGGGGCACCAGAGATCCTGGCGCCAGCCCCCCACGTAGCCCCAGTCGTGGCCCGCGTAGGGCTGGTCGGCGCGGAACACGACGCCGCCGGCGCCGGTGTAGGTCGGGCCGCAGCAGTTCACGCGCACGGCGTAGCCCTGCGCCGTCGCCGGCGACGCCATCCACAGCGCCGTCGCCAGGAGCGCCGCCGCGGCCACGAGCGCCGGCCGGGCCACGAGCGCCGGCGCGGCCACGAGCGCCGGCCGGGCCACGAGCGCCGGCCGGGCCATCGATGCTCGGCATTGGGCGGCCCCCACGCGGGCGCTCCCGGCGCGGGCGGCGATATCGCGGACGATCGGAGTCTGTCGGTCCATCGGCCCCATCCAGCTCGTTGGGCCGCCCGAAGACACAGTTCTCGTGTCGGACCTTCGGCGCGTAATATCACATCCCACACATGACTGCGGCCACGTTCAGTATAGAGCAAACCGCCCCGCCCAACCAAGGGCGGAGGCGGTCTGTCCTCGCGAGCGGAGCGCGGCCCGCTAGTACGTCTTCAGCTCCCCGAGCTCCCTCTCGACGGTCGCGAGGATCTCCCGGCTCGCCACCAGGGCCTTCATCTTGTTGTGATCGTCGTAGAGCGGCCGGTCCTCGCCCAGGAAGGCGACGTGCTCGCGCACGATGTCTCTGGCGATCTGCACGCCGCGGCCGGGCTTGTACTGGCGGAAATCGAGGCCCTGCGCGGCGGCCATGAACTCGATGCCCAGGATCCCGTTCGAGAGGTCCATGATGCGCCAGGTCTTGAGGGCCGTATTCATGCCCATCGACACGAAGTCCTCCTGGTCGGCCGCCGCCGGGATCGATTGCGTGAAGGCGGGAGCCGACAGGATGCGCTGCTCGACGATCTGCATGTCGGCCGTGTACTGGCTCAGCATCATGCCGGACATCAGCCCCGCGCCCTTGATCAGGAAAGGCGGCAGGCCGACGCTCAGCGCCGGATTCGTCAGGCGGTTCAGGCGGCGCTCGGAGATCACGCAAACCATCGTGATCGCCGCGCCGAGCGTGTCCAGCGGCATCGAGATGGGCGAGCCCTGGAAGTTGGCCCCGGTCAGGACCACGCCGTCCTCGGCGAGGAAGAGCGGGTTGTCGCCCACGCCGTTGGCCTCGATCTCGATCTGGCTGCGGGTCCAGCGGAGCTGATCGCGCGCGGCTCCGATCACCTGCGGCGTCGAGCGCATCGAGTAGGCGTCCTGGACTTTGACCTTCTCCTTGCCCGTGAGCAGGTCGGAGCCGTCGATCAGCTTGCGCAGGTTCTCGGCGCAGGTGACCGCGCCCTGGAAGCCGCGCAGCCCGTGCAGCCGCGGGTCATAGGGCTTCATGTTGGCCTTTAAGGCCTCGAGCGTCATGGCGCAGGCGATCTCGGCCTGCTTGATCTGGCGCTCGGCGTCGTAGACGATCAGGGACGCCACGGCGTTGATCAGATTCGAACCGTTGATGGTGGCCAGGCCGTCGCGCGCCTGCAGACCCGGCACCGGGATGCCCGCCTGCGCGAGGGCCTTGGCGCCGGGCAGGCGCTGGCCCTGGTAGAAAGCCTCGCCCTCGCCCATCATCAAGAGCGCGATCTGGCTCATCGGGGCCAGATCGCCGCACGCGCCGACCGAGCCCTGCTGGCACACGACGGGGGTCACGCCCTTGTTGAGCATCGCGACGAGCGTGTCGAGGATCTCCGGGCGGTTGCCGGAGTAGCCGTTGGCGAGCACGTTGGCGCGCAGCAGCATCGCCCCGCGCACCCACTCGATCGGGCAGGGCTCGCCGATGCCGGCCGCGTGGTTGTAGATCAGGTAGCGCTGGAACTGCTGCACCTGCTCGTCGGTGAGGATGATCTCCGAGAACTCGCCGATGCCCGTGTTCGTGCCGTACATGATCTCGCGCGCCGCGAGGCGCCGCTCGAGAAAGGCGCGGCAACGCTTGACGCGCTCGACCGCGTCCGGATGCACCTCCACCTGCTCGTTGTGACGAGCGACCGCAACGATGTTCTCGATCGTGAGATTCTTGCCGGTGAGGATGATCGCCATGTCCGAAACCCCCCAATTGACAGCGCTCGGGTCGGTCCCAATCGGGAGCGACCTCCCGAGCGGCACGTCGGGACTGATTCGCTCCCACCCACCCCGCTGCAATCGAGAGATCTCGATCCGCGTGCCGCGGATTATGCCGGTGCGTCGGGCCTTCTGCAAGCCGGCGATGCGGAGAAATCGACGCGGCGCCGTCCAATCTTCGCGGTTGCCGCGCGAGGTGGACGCGGGCGGACTGCGGCCGTGCCCCGGGGCCTGCCCCCGGAGGGCCCCAGCCCCCGGCGGCCCACCCAAACCGGAACTCCGATCCCCGACGGCGAAGTGCGGAGGTGGCCATGCGACCGACTCTTATCGCCTCAGCCGGGATCCCCCTGTTTGCGGTCCTGCTCGCTCTCCCGCCCCTGGACCTGGGTTGCGCGAGCGGCAGCGATCCATCACCGTCACCCGCCGGGGCCGACCCGGCGGGCATTGTCGTGGACGCGAGCGACTGCGGCGGATTCCCCGCCGGCCGGCGCACCCTCGCTGCCACCGACAGTCAAGACTGCCTCGAGTACGACTACGACGGCGCCGGCACACTGGCTCTGCGTCACGTGAATGCCGGGCTCAACTGCTGTCCGGGAACGATCGCGGTCGAGATCGCCGTGGCGGGCGGCGTCATCACGCTGGATGAAAGGGGCAACGCCAGCGGCTGCCACTGCAACTGCCTCTTCGACATCGACCTCGAGATCCGCGACCTGCCGCCGGGCGCCTACGCGGTTCGGGTCCTGGAGCAACTCCTCGAGCCCGGTGATGCGCCGCTCGAGTTCGAGCTCATCCTGACCGGAGCGACCGAGGGCAGCTACTGCGTGGAGCGAACGCACTACCCGTGGGGAATGGGAACGTAGTCCGGGTGCGCCGCGGGGCTGCTGAAGCGGGGCTGTTGTCGCGAGACTACTGCCGCGGGGCTCTCTTGCGGCGCGCGTTCTCTCGGGCCAGGCGGGTGAGATAGACCAGGATCAGATAGGCCAGGACATCGGCCGCCGCCTGCCGGCCGCGTCGGTACTCGACCGCCGGCCAGGGCGTCGTCGTGTGCGTAGCCGCAACCTGACGCATCATCCCGCGCACCTCCGCTTGGGCAGATTGGGAATCCGTGTGAACGCAGCCATATTCCTCGCACCATTCGGCGCCGCCGTCAACCTCCGTGTGGGCGCCACGCGGGATTTCTTGCTCACGGGCCGGGTTCGACCGGGCCGGCATGACTCTTGCGCAGGATCTTGATCTCGGCAACCTGCGCGGGCGTGATCCGGGCGAACTGGATCCCCACGCCCGGCAGCAAACCCGGCGTACCCCAGGGCACGCGGCGCACGACCGTCCCGGTCATCGGCGAGTCATCAGCCAGGTCGGCGATCTGCAGCCACACCTGCGCGCCGTGCGGCCAGTCCCACACGGTGTAGACGAAACACCCGCTCTCCGAGATGTTGAGCGTGTTGGTGCGCTGAGCGGCATCGATCGCGAACAGGGCATCCCCGGCCAGCACGACGTTCAGGTAGTAGTCCGTCCGCTCGTGTCGCCGCACGCGGCGGGGCCTGAACTCGGGGCACCGGACGCGGATGAACTCGACCAGGTCCACGGGCTCGCCGCCGGAGCGCCCCATGTAGACCGCCTGAACCTGCGCGCGGTCGTGCTCGTACTTGAGCCGCACCACCGGGTAGTACGACAGCGGCTCGTGGATCTCGGCCTTCTCGGCGTGCGGGGCCCTGACCATGGTCACCATGTCGACCAGCAGAACGTGGTACGCCTTCTCGGTGAGGGCCGCGCGGGCATCCGCGAGATTCCCCGCCACGTCGCACCGGGCGTTCGCCGGGCCGATGAGCTGCAGGTAGGCATCGAGCGCCGGACCTTCCTGGGCCACGAGCAGTATCTGCGGCGCCATGATCGATCCCTCCCAGTGAACGGGTGCCTTCCGGCCGGGCGCCGGCCCGAGCCGGGCAATCGCCGCGTGACGCTGCGCGACTCTACCCCGCGGCGCCAGGCCGTTCAAGCAGGCCGAGCCGGGCACCGGCAGCCCCCTCGCGTCGGCCGGCCTGCATCTTCCGGCAATCCGCCTGCGACGGGCGACCTACATCATCCGGATGATGGAGCTCTTGGTGCGCGACTTCAGGTGCCCGAACCAGCGGCAGAGCGGGTACATGACGATCAGCAGCACGACCCAGGCGATCAGGGCCCGTCCGACCTCGCCTTCTTTCCAGGGCAAGAGGTTCGCGCGCCTGGTCACGACGGCGAGCAGGGGGATGTGGATGACGTAGAAGAAGAACGGCGTCCGCCCGTAGACCTCGAGGGGGTGGAACAGCGGACGCAGCCGCACCCCGATCACCATGAACACGGCCGCCAGGAGCATGATGAGGCCCGGGAAGAGGAAGTTGTGGGCCAGACTCGGCGGGTACTTCTGCACGAAGAAGAACGACACCGAGCCGATCCGATCGAAGGGCAGGATGTTCCCGTAGCCGGCGGGGATGCGAACGAGGAGGAACAGCCCGAAGCAGACCCCCGCCGCGATCAGCGTGTTGCGAACGCGCCGGGCGTCGTCCCGCCAGCCCCGGGTCCAGGCCTCGCCGGCCACCGATCCGAAGACCGCCAGGGCGAACCAGGGCAGCACCGGATAGAGGTTCCATTCGCCGGCGTCCACCAGGAGTTGCATCACTCGGGTCGTGCCGTTGATCGCCTCGTGGTCGTAGGGGATGCGCAGCAACAGCGGATGGACGAGGATGACGGCCAGCCCCACCAGGAGGCGCAGCCACCAGCGCAGATCGGCGATGACGGCCAACAGGATGAGCGCCGCCCCGATGCAGGCGATGATGCCGAAGTGATCGAGGCGCAGGCGCTCGAAACCGCCCCAGCTCGCGTTGACCCACACGAGCTGCACGAGGATCAAGAACGCCCCTCGCTGCATGAACGAGAGCTTGGCCGTGACCGCGGACGCGCCGCGCTCGACCCGCCGCTGGAGCGACAGCCAGACCATGGCGCCGGCCAGCATGAGGAACCCGGGTGCGCAGTGATAGCACAGGTAGCGGTTGACGAACTGACCGGGGGTTTCGTAGAGGAATTTGTCGTAGGTGACCCGTTTCCAGACGGCATTGAAGTAGTTCGAGGCGTGATCGAGTCCCATGAGGGCGATGATCAGGCCACGGAGCTGGTCGACGAACACGTAGCGCTGGGCACTGCTCACCTGTTTCCCCCTTCCCGCGCCGCCGGCGGCCGCGGTCAACGGGCGGGGCCCCGGAACAAGACACTTGTAAACGAAGCGCCGGGGCCGCCGCTCCCGCGCAAGATACAGGTTCTCAGCATGGGCCAAGGGAGTGTCGACTGCAAGCCTGCCGAGGCGGCCCGGCCGGCCCCCCGGGGGGGCGCCTGCCACGCTCCCGCGAGGCGGCAAGGTCGAGCGCCCGCCGGGCTGCCGCGAGGGCGTTGTCCGGGGGGGGCGATGGCCGGCGGCTTCGGCGGGATCATCGACCCAACTGCTTGTCCGGAAACGTCCTACGCTCCGCGGGCATCCCCGCGCGCTTACAGGCTCGAACCTGCTGGCCGCCCCCCTGGAGCCATGCTATGCTGGCTGGCGCCTGTTTTCGGGAGAGCAGCCAGCTGGGGGGCCGACGTCGCGCGATGACGCTCATCTTGCTGATTCTTGCCGCCGCGCTCGCGGTCTACGCGACCGAAATGCTCCGTCACAGGGCGGTTCTGCGCCAGATCCCGGTTCGCATCCACGTGAATGGCACGCGCGGCAAGTCCTCCGTCACCCGTCTGATCGCCTACGGCCTGCGCGCCGGCGGCCGGCGCGTCTTCGCCAAGACGACCGGTTCGGCCGCCCGCATGTTGCACGTGGACGGCACGGAAGAGCCGGTCGTGCGCCACAGTCCTCCCAACATCCGCGAGCAGCTTGCCATCATGCGCCGGGCCGCGCGGGAGAAGGCCGAGATCCTGGTCATCGAATGCATGGCCGTGCGCCCCGACCTCCAGCGCATCACCGAGAAGAGGATCGTCAAGGCCACTCTCGGCGTGATCACCAACATCCGCCCGGACCATCTCGAGGTCATGGGGCCCCGGCTCGAGGACGTGGCCATCGCTCTGAGCAGCACGACGCCCCGGCGCGGGAAGCTGTTCAGCACCGAGGCGCGGTTCACCGATTTTCTGGCGCAGAAGGCCGCCGCGCGCGGCTCGACCTTCCATCTGACCACCGCGCAGGACTGGCCTACGCGGGAGGAGATGGAGGGCTTTCCCTACGTCGAGATCCCCGAGAACGTCGCCCTGGCTTTGGCCGTATGCGAGGCCGCGGGCGTGGACCGCTCGTCGGCCCTGCACGGCATGTACAAGGCGGTGCCGGATATCGGGGTGACGACGCGCACGGTCTTTCGCCGCGGGGAGAAGAAGCTGGTCTTCGTGAATGTCTTCGCCGCCAACGACAAGGAATCGATCGTGATGCTCTGGCGCATGCTCGGGCTGGATCGACCCGGCGACCAGCAGGTCGGTGTGCTGATCAACAACCGCGGGGATCGCATGCGCCGGGCCCAGGACATGGCCGAGATATGCGCCCGGGACATGGCGGCCGATTGGTATCTGGCCGCCGGCGACCAGAGCGCGGCCTTCATCGACATGTGCGCTCGCCTGAAGATCCCGCGCAGCAAGCTGGTCAATCTGGGCGGTGTCGATGCTCCCGGCGCGCTGGACCGGATGTTCGAGCTGACCGACCGGGAGCTCACCGTCATGGGCATCGGCAACATCGGAGGCTTCGGAATCCCGTTCACGGCCATGGTGGACGAGGAGCGCCTGCGCCAGCAGCGGGAGGCCGGAACCGGCGGCCCCGGACCCGGCGGGCCCGCGGCGGGGACCGGACGCGGCGAGCGGAAGGAGAAGGCATGATCTACGAAGCGATTGGTCTGGGTCTCGTGACGAGCCTGATCCTGTCCGAGGCGCTCGGTCTGGTCGCCGGCGGCCTGATCGTCCCGGGCTACGTCGCCCTCTACCTGCACGATCCGCTGCGCGTCATCGGCACGCTGCTGGCCGGCGTCGCCACCATGATCATCGTGCGCGCCATCGGGCGGGTGATCCTGCTCTACGGGCGGCGCACGATGGTCTTCTGCGTCGTGGTGGGGTTTCTGGTCGGCTACAGCACGCGCTTCCTGCTGGTCATCGACACCGCCCCTGGCGGCGTGCAGGCGTCCATGATCCAGGCGATCGGCTACATCATCCCCGGGCTGGTGGCCTACTGGATGGTGCGCCAGGGCATCGTGGAGACGGTCTGCACCGTGCTGATGTCCTCGATCATCGTCCGCCTGGCGCTGATTCTGGTGCACGGCGGGAACTTGGTGTTGCCCTCGGCGCTCTGAGCGCACCTCGGGAAGGAGCCGCAGCGTGCCGTACCAGATCGATACCAAGAAGAAGATGACGATCGCCTTCCTGGCGGTGGTCGCGATCGGCTGCCAGATCGTCCTGGAGGCCACGCGGACCGAGCGGCGCATGCCATACTACGAGGACAAGCTGGAGGCCGGCCGCCTCGCGGCCCGCGCTTTCGATGTGCTGCGGCGAGCGCGCCTGGCCGAGGGCGCGGTGCTCGATCTGAGCAATGACCCGGCCGGGACGGGGCTGATCGGGCCCGAGTTCAGTCTCATCACCAACGCGCGCGGCGTGCTCAGTGCCAAGCTCACCACGCTCAATCCCAACTTCGCCGCCGTGCTGGTGGACTACTTCCGGAAAGCCAAGCTCCGCAAGGGCGACGTGGTGGCGGTGGCCGTGTCCGGCTCGTTCCCGGGGCTGAACGTCAGCCTCTACGCCGCCCTGACCGCGCTGGAGCTGCAACCCATCATCATCACGTCGGTCGGCGCCTCCAACTGGGGCGCCTCGGACCCCGAGTTCACCTGGCTCGACATGGAACGCCTGCTGGTGCAGGAGGGGGTCTTCGGATTCTTCTCGGTGGCCGCCTCGCCGGGGGGCGCCGACGACATGGGCCGCGGCCTGTCGCCCGAGGGCCGGCGCCTCATCTGGGAGGCGATCGATCGCAACAGCGTGGCGCGCCTGGAGAGCCGCAACATCGAGGAGAGCATCGAGAAGCGCATGGAGATCTATGCCCGTGAGGCCCACCCGGGGCGGGTCAAGGGCTACGTCAACCTGGGCGGTGGGATCGCCAGCCTGGGCTCGAGCCAGAACCGCTCCCTCATCCCCGCCGGCCTGAGCACCGATCTGGGGCTGCGGAATTATCCCCGCAAGGGGGTCATCATCCGTATGGCCCAAAAGGGCATAGCGGTGATACACTTGAATCAGATTGAGGAGATCGCGCGCAGGACCGGGTTGCCGGTGGCCCCGGAAAACCTGCCGGAGGTCGGCGAGGGGGAGGTCTTTGCCAGGACAGCCTACAACGTCTGGGTGGCCGCAGGACTGCTCGCTCTCTACCTATTCCTAACGTTCGGTCTCATCATTCCTAGGTTCCGCGATCGCCTGTTAGGTGGCGGCGCGCAGGCTGGAGCTCATGCCGGATGAGCCATCCGGCCGCAGGATAGACATGGGTCTCGCAACAGCAATGGAGGCTATCAGAAGCATGCACTTCGGAACGCAACCGCGCCGGCGGCGCCCGGACCTCGGGGTTTCGGCGCGCCCCCCCCGCGTCTCGAGCGGCGCCGCCCTTCCGATCCTGCTCTTGCTCGCCTTGCTGGCGGCCAACGCGCTCCCGGCCGCGGCCAAGACGCAGTGGAAGAGCTTCAAGCCGACCAAGAGCCCCGGACGCGTCTGCGCGCACATCGGGGCCAAGGACTTGCGCTATTACAAGCTGGACGCCCAGGAGCCGCTGACGTTCACCGCGAGCGGGCCCACCCGCGTTCAGCTCATGACGCGCCACCTGCCGGCGGCCGGAGAGGGCGGCGAGAAGAGCTACACGCTGCGCGTGATGCGCGACGGCAAGGAGATCCTGAAGAAGCGCATTGCGGCCGGGCCGAGCAAGAGCGGGCACATCTGCAATGACGTCGGACGCAGCGTGGGGGCGTCGCGCAAGAGCTACATCACGGTCCCCAAGGGCAAGCACGTGTTTCAGGTCTACGCGACCGACACGAGCACGCCCGTCGGCGTGCGCCTCTACAAGCAGGTCAAGTCCAAGACGAAGGCCAGCCTGATCTCCTTCTCGCCGGACGCCTACCGGATGATCTGCACGTTGGTCACTTCCACCGGCCATGAGTATCCTCACTATCACTTCGACCGCACGACCCCGATCCGCTTTCAGATCCACGGGCCGACGACGCTGACCGTCTACACGCGCGCGGACTTCGACCAGACCATGCTCGCCAGCATCTCCTACGGCGTGGAAGTGCTGCGCAACGGCGAATCGCACCGCATCTTTCACTACGACAATGTGAAGAAGCAGAGCACGGCGGCCTACAAGGAGCACGAGTGCCGGGAGATCCTGCCCGGCGAGCGTCGCGCTCTGACCCTCAAGGTTCCCGCGGGCACCTGGAACTACGAGCTGCGGCCGGCGGAGACGGGCCATCAGTCGATCGCCGCGCGCATTCTGATGCCCAGCAAGGATATCGCCAACAGCTCGGTCCGCTGAGGAGCCCATGGACGGGAATCGCACGCGACGGTCTCCCGGCCGTCGGCGCAGCCGGAGAAGTAGGCCCGCCAGGCTCGGACTCCCCGGCGCGGCGCGCATCTTCTCACTGGGGCTGCTGGCCTGGTGGCTCCTGACCGGGGCCGCCGGAGCAATCACCCTCGATGCCGACAACACGCCGCAGGGCCAGGCGATCGAGCGGGTGCCGATCGGCAAGGGCGAGGACCTGAAGACCTACTTGCGGATCGACACGCCGTGCCCGCTGCGCATCTTGGGTCCGGGCACGCTCGACTTCTTCGTCCGCGCCCACATCCCGCCCGGCGGGCCGCAGACCGTCGACGCCACGGTGACGATGAGCGGGATCGGCAGCTTCGATGAGCAGCGGTGGACGGTGACCCTCAGGGCTTCGCAGACCAGTTCGTACGGCGACGACCGCCCCGGCGGCCTCACGGGCGGCCAGAAGATCACGGTGGCGATCCCGGCCGACTTGCACGAGGTCGCCGTGACGGCCACCAGCAGCCACGGCGCCCCCGTGTACGCGATCTTCTACTACAGCGGCCCCGCCGCCCCCGACCGCGGCGCCGCCCGCGCGGGAGCCGCCGGAGCCGCCAAGAAACCCTCGCCCTGGCGGCTCACCGGCGACTTCACCCTGGGCACGATCTACGACGACAACGTCTGCCGCTACTCCGATCCCACCCTGGCGCTGTACCAGAGCAACCGGGAACCCTGGCGCTTCGCGATCACCAACCGAGAGGACGTGATCCTCGACTCGCAGATCCAGGTGGAGCTCGCCCGGAACCTGCTCTTCGGCAAGCAGACCTCGCTGCGCCTGCGCTATGAGCGCTGGGACTACATCGAGAACGACATCAAGACGAACACCGAGACCCAGGTGCGTGTGCGGCAGAGGCTGCGCGGCTCCGACTATCTGGATCTCACCTACGTATACGCCCCCGAGAACTACATCAAGGAACTCGGCGATCGCGAGCCGTATCTGGCCAGGACCACGACACCATTCCTCTACCATCACTTCTATGTCACCCGCAACGCGTTCGACGTCGACTACTTCTACCGCTACCGCCCCTGGCTGCGCGTGCTCTTCTCGGGCGGCCGGGTGCTGCGGTACTACAACCGGCGCTTCCTGGAGAACGATCTCTGGGAATGGAACGCGGGGATCGAGCCGGAGGCGCGCTACGGCCGTTTCTACTTCCGGCTGCGCTACGCCTACTATCATGTGAAGTCTCGCGGCTTCGACTCGCTGGGCGAAACGCTGGAGCTGTCGGACAACGATGGCGACGGCTCGTACGAGAAGGATGCCTACACGTTCCGTCTGACCTATCGGCCCAAGACCAAGCCCTACCAGGCGGGCGATCTGGGCCGCGGGGCCGCCGTCCTTCCGGGCCTGGCTCGGCGCCTGGGCTCCTGGATCGACGCCGGACTGGTCAAGTTGGCCACCGCGAGCATCTACTTCCAGTACGACTACAGCCGCCAGTTCTACACCAGCAAGCAGCCGCTGCGCAAAGATCCTCTCCACGTGGGGCGCCTCGACGAGCAATTCCAGCCGCGCGCGGTGTGGGGGTCGAAGCCGCTCTTCTACAAGACAACGCTGGAAGCGGGCATCCGCCACACCGTCAAAACCGCCAAGAGCCCGGCCGGGATCATTGGCGAGAACGACCCGTCGGAGGAGAAGGACTACACGGGGACCCGCGTCTGGCTGCAGGCGACGTGGCCCCTGCCCTTTTAGATGAAGATGATCCCAAGGAGGAATCCGGTGATCGCGCGGACAACCATTCCCATGCTGCTGGCGCTGATCGGCCTGACCGGTCTCGTCGGCTGCGGCGAGCAGGACCTCTACGAGCCGCCCCAGAGCCCGTACACCCGCGCCGGAGTCATGCCTCTGCGGGCGTCGGCCGCGGCGATCGATGTCCTGGGCAACTACGCCTACATCGCGGCCGGCGAGGCGGGCCTCCAGGCGTTCGACATCTCCGACCCGGCCCAGCCGGTCCTGACGGGCTGGCTGGACACGCCCAAGCGCGCGGATGCCATTCGCGTCGCCCGCACCTACAACGCCGACGGCTCCGCGCAGGACATCGCTTTCATCGTCGAGGGCACGGAGGGCATCCCCACCTTCGATGTCACGAATCCGACCGCGATCATCGACTTTCAGCAGGGCACGACCGCCGTGGACGGCAAGGGGCTGTGCTTCGCGCCGCCCGAGATCGTGGGCCAACCCTATGCCATCTACTTGGCGGATAGCTGGAAGGGCATTCGCGTGTTCTACTCCGTTCCCGAAAGGCCGGGCGTGCTGGACTACATTGCCTTCGTCGGCACCTACGGCTACACCCAGGCGCTGGATGTCGTCGACGGATACGCCTACGTCGCCGAGAACGAGATGGGCCTGACGTCCATCGACGTCACCAACGTCCGGACGGGCGGCCTGACGCTCATCGACAACTGCGACACGCCCGGTCTGGCTTTCGATGTGGACGTCGTCGGCAACTTCGCCTTCGTGGCCGACGGCGACCAGGGCCTGCAGGTGATCGAGATCGACGACCAGCACCACCTCAGTCTGGTGGCCACGCGGACTCTGAACGGCCGCGCGGTCTCGATCACGGTCTGGAACAACCGGGCCTTCGTCGCCTGCAAGGACGGCGGGCTCAACATCGTCGACGTCAGCAACCCTTACAACCCGGTCTATCTGGGCAACAACCCATCGCCCGACGCGCTGGACGTGGCGGTCAGTCCCCTGAACGTCGTCTGCGTGGCGGACAGCAAGGAAGGCCTGCTGGTTTACGCCGGCGTGCCCGAGCCCATCGATGTGGTGCCGCCGGCTGCCGTGACGAACCTGGCCGCGCGCCTCTCGGACGTGACCTCGCTCACGCTGTCGTGGACCGCGCCGGGGGACAACGGGAATGCCGGCACGGCCGCGCTCTACCAGGTTCGCATGGCCGAACAGGCGATCACCGACTCGACCTGGGCGCAGGCGGCCGAGATCGTCGCCCGGCCCCTGCCCAAGCCGGCCGGGTCGACCCAGACCTGCCCGGTCGCGAGCTTGACGCCGGGCCAGACCTACTACTTCGCGCTCAAGGCGCTGGACGAGGCCGCCAATTCCTCACCGCTCTCCAACGTCGTGATGGCGGCCATGACGACGCCCACGCTGTCGGCCGCCAGCGTCGTGCCCGACAGCGGCGACGTCACCACCGAGTTCGCTTACACGGTTGTTTATCAGGATCCCGAGGGCGATGCCCCGGCCCTGGCCGAGGTCAGGATCGACGGCCAGCCGCACGCCATGGCCCTGGCCAGCCCGGGCGCGGACTACGCCGCCGGGGCGGCCTTCATCTACCAGACCCTGCTCGAGAGCGGCTCGCACGTCTACCAGTTCGCCTTCGACGACGGCCACGGCCCGCTGGTGACCACGCCGGTGCTGAATGGACCGAAGATGGCGGCCGATCCCTTCGGGTTCGATCAAGTGCTCGTCGACGTCGGCGCCGGCGCGACGTTCACCATGGGCAGCCCGGCCTCGGAGCTGGGCCGCGGCGCCGATGAGTCCGCCCACGAGGTCACGCTGACGCGCAGCTTCTACATCTCCGCGATCGAGGCCGGCCAGGCGCTCTACGCCGAGCTGACCGGCCGGCGGCCGTCCTACTTCGTTGGCGACTTCCGTCCGGTCGAGCAGGTCACCTGGTACGATGCCCTGGCGCTGTGCAACCTACTCTCCGTCCGCGACGGGCTCGACCCGGCCTACGAGATCACGGGGCAGCGCCTTGACGGCGAAGGGCATATCATCGCCGCCCGGGTCGCCTGGAACGCCGCGGCGAACGGGTGGCGCCTGCCCACCGAGGCCGAGTGGGAATACGCTTGCCGGGCCGGCACGACCACGGCCTTGCCGGACGGCAACCTCACGAGGATGCGCTGCGAGCTGGACCCCATCCTCGATGCCGCCGGCTGGTACTGCGGCAACGCCGACCAGGGCACGGGCCCCCGCACGCAGGACAGCGCCAGGAAGGCCCCGAACCCGCTGGGCCTCTACGACATGCACGGCAACGTCTGGGAGTGGTGCTGGGATCGCTACGGCGAGTACCCCGCCGGTCCCGTGACCGACCCGACCGGCCCCGAGGGAGGCCTGTGGGAGCAGCGCGTGCGTCGCGGCGGAAGCTGGTACTACTACGCGCGCGATTGCCGCAGCGCGGCGCGCGACCCCTACTGGCCCGGCTCGGCCGACAACACGTCCGGCTTCCGGATCGTGCGCACCGCGCCGTAGCCCCCCCGGCTCGAGGTTGCGGACGGGCGTCTGCAGCGCGCCAACATTTCAGTTGTCGCGGGCTGCTCGTATCCCTTCAGATGTCCAGCGTGGGGCCCGGCACTGGGAGCCGGCCCGGGGGATGGGTCGCGTGCTGCTCGAGATCGAGAGGCTCGACATCGTGCGCTGTGCCGCTAGGCTCCTGCAAGCGGGGCTGACGACCAGCATGGGCGGCAACCTGAGCGTCGTCCACCGCGAGAAGGGGCTGGTTGCGATCACCCCGACCGGCATCGCCCACGACGCCCTGCGGCCGGAAGACATCGTGATCTTCGACGGGCGCGGGCAGATCGTCTCGGGCGAGCTCCGGCCGTCCAGCGAGATCGCGCTGCACCGCGCGCTCTACGGGGCGCGCAGCGACATCGGAGCGATCATCCATACGCACCCGGTCTACGCCACGACCTTCGCTTGCCTCGACCAGGAGATCCCGGCGGTCCACTATTCGATCGGCCATGCGGGCGACCGTGTGCCGGTGGCGCCCTACGCTCTGTTCGGCACCGAGGAGCTGGCTCGCAATGCCGCCGAGACGATCGGCGGCCACAACGCCGTCCTCCTGCGCAGCCATGGCCTGGTCGCCGTCGGGCCCACGCTGTCAGCCGCCTTCACGTGCGCCGAAGAGGTGGAGTTCGTGGCCCGCGTCTGGTTCCAGGCCCGGGCCGTCGGGAACCCGGTGCTGCTGAGCGCCGCGGAGATGGCCCGCGTGCGAGCGGCTTTCCGGAACTACGGGCAGCGTCCCAATCGGAAGTGAGCACGGAGAGAGCCCGGTGAGATGGTCTGCCTGGCCGGCGCTGGTGGCGTTGAGCTGCTCCGGCAGCCTGGCCGGGGTCCGCCTGGCCAGGCCGTTCTTCTGCGACGACCCGCTGATGCTGGCGCTGCTCTTCGTGGTGGGCCCCGCGCTGCTCATCCTGCTCCTCGGCACTCTGCGCCGCCCGCTCGGGATGCTGGCGGCGCTGTTGATGCCCGTCGTCTGGTTGTACATCGCCTCGCGGCCGGCGGACCCCGCTTGGCCGTGGGCGATCCCCCTGGCCTGCGGGGGACTGATCATCGTCATTGGACGAGCGTCTCAGGACCAGCCCACGCCCCGCCCCGTCACGCTGGCGGCGCTGGCGCTCGCGGTGGCGCTCGCCGCCTGGCCGGTCCCCGGACGACCGCCCGCCGGGGCACCCGCCCGGCCGCGCGCGCTGTTCGTCGCTGTCGAAGGCGTGGGGTGGGACATCCTCGAGGGGTCGAGCCGCGCCGGACGACTCTCACACCTGGCCCGCCTGCAATCGGGCGGCCGGCGTTCTCCCCTGCGCGTGCCGCCGGCGCTCGACCCGCGCCGGGCGTGGTGCGCGGTCGCCAGCGGCGTCTGGCCGGAGGAGGACGACGCCGGCGGTCACGCCCGGACGGACGGCTGTCGCGCCGGACGGGTGTGGGACGAGAGCCGGCGCGCGGGTCTTGCGACCGGCGTCTGCGGGTGGCCTGATCCGCAGCCCGCCCGCGCCACGCTGGGTCCCGCCGACTTCGTCCTGGCCGAACCGCGCCTGCCGGACGGCTGGCTCGACGCCGTGGCCAGTGGGGCGCGGCTGTCCTCTCTGCGCGCGATGGCTGCGGATCGGATCGGACTGCTCCGGCGGCCGCGCAACCCCTCAGAGCAGGCCGCCGCGTCGCGGGCGCGGCTCTGGATGCTCGCGGCCGACGCCTGCGCCGAGATGATGCGCGCGCGGCAGCCGGACTTCACGAGCGTTCTCTTTCGGCGCAGCGACGGTGAAGGCGCCGCGGGTGCCGCCGCGAGCAGCAGCAACCGGGAGGCTGCGGGCGGCGCCGGCGCCGGGGAACCCGCGGGCGGGTCTGCGACCGATGCCCTGGCCTCGCGGTTCGATCGCGCGCTGGGGAAGCTCATCGCGGCGACGCCGGCGGAGGCCGCCATCGTGGTGGTGGCGATCCCCGATCGCCTCGGCGCCGGGGAAGACCGCCCCGCCGGCTTCTGCCTGGTCGCGGGGCCCGACGCGCACGGCGCGGGGCCCGACGCGCACGCCGCGGGGCCGGCGGCGGGTGCCACGCCGCCGGCCGATTCCGCCGGCGTCCTTTCGATCGCCCCGGCGCTCGCGAACCTGCTCGGGCTGCCGCCCCCGCCGTGGCGCTCCCGGGACTATACCGGCAGCCAGTAGCTGAACTTCACCAGGAAGACGCTCTCCCCCTCGTTGTCGAAGAGCGCGCCCGGGCGCAGGTCGCCGTCGAAACCGCCGTCCTGATGGAAGCCGCGCTCATCGTACGACGATCGTCCGTGGGTCCAGACGACGTAGAGCGTGCTGCCCGGCCGGTACTCCCACCGGAAGACCGCGTTGAGGTTCAGGGCGGAGTAGCTGAAGTCCTGATCGTGGATGTCGAAGCCCTCGGGCGCGTAGGGCCGCAGATCGTAGGAATCCGGCCGCGCCAGCTCGCGCCCGCGCCGATAGTCGCCCACGGTGATGTAGGGCTGCGCGTAGACCTCGAGCGACGTGGCGCGGCCAAAGAGCACGCTCGTGCGCAGCGTCAGGTTGAAGATCCGCTGGTGCAGGTCGCCATAGACGTAGCTCACCCCGCCGATGCCGCCGTCCGGGTTCTCCACGTTGAACAGGTGCTGCGTATCGTCCCGCCGATCGTTGAAGGAGAGGCTGAGGCGGTGGCTGACCGCGCTGGACTGGTTCCATCTCAGACTGGGTCCGACGCGGTAGGACTCGTTGTGCGCTTCGTCGTTGTAATGGTTCAGCTCGATGGACAACACGAAGGGCTTGCGCGAGTCGGTGCCGGAGCCCAGCCAGCCGCCCCACGTCCAGGGCTCATCGATCAGGGGACCGCCGCCCGGGATGGCGGCCGTGCGGCCATCCGCCAGGGTCACCGAGCTGCGCGTATCATACCGCTGACTGCCCTCCGGATTGGCCGACACGCCGAACCACGTCTCGCAGAAGTTGCGCCACTGCCACCAGCCGTTGATGTTCCCGCCGCCCATCGCCCGATGGCCGCGCCGGTAGCTCCACACCGGCGCCCCCGTGTGCAGGTCATAGCCCGTGCGGGAGCAGTAGGTGAACTCCTGGTTCAGGTTGAGATTGAGATTGCCGCGGGTGATCAGGGGCTTCTCCCCGGGAAGCTCGAAGTTGTGACCCAACCAGATCCCGGTCGAGATCTCATCGGGCGCGCTGAGGAATCCGATGTCGTTCAGCTCCAGGCGACCGCTCTCCCAGCTCGCCCAGGCTTCGCCGCGGATCTTGCCCCCTCGCTTGCTGACATCGAGGATGCCGCCGGTGCCGTAGATCTTCCCGGGCTCGACCTGGGGCGTGGCGGGCAGGGGTTCCGGGGCGATGATCGAACCGACCGCCGATCCCTCTACCGACCAGGTGCGGTCGCGCATGAGCAGCTCGAAGTCCAGCCCTGACGTGAAGGCCTCGCGGGACGCGCGGTCGCCGTACTCGGCGCGGGACGCGTCCCGCAACACGGCGGTCTGCATGACGTGCACCTTCTGCCTGCCGCCGTTGAACTCCTTGCCGATCCGACCCACCAGGTACTGCGAGGAGCAGGCGCCCTGCTTGAGCAGGTTGTGGGTTTGGCCCTTGGCGGTGATGTCGGTCGCCGCCACGAGCGCGGCCACGGAGATGTCCGCGGCCGTCTTGCCGGTGACCTTCGCCGCGTAGCGTATGCGCGAGTTCTCATCGCCGGTCCCGATGCGCCGGGAGTAGAACAGGTTGAAGCCCGCGTGCTGGAAGAACCGGTTGCCTTCCACGAAGAACGGGCGCTTCTCCTGGTAGAAGGTCTCGAAGGGCGAGAGGTTGAGCTGGGCCGGGTCGGCCTCGACCTGCCCGAAGTCGGGCTGAATCGTGGCGTTGAGCGTCAGGTCCGCCGTGACGCCGTACTTCATGTCCAGGCCGAGATTCTGGAACGTGTCCAGCTCCTCCGGACCGCTGACGGCCGCGTCCGTGGCCCGATAGACGGCGTAGGGCAGAACCTCGAGCTGGCGCGGCGCGGGGATGCCGCTGATGCCCTCGAGCGATCCGAAGCGACTCACGAAGCCGGGGGTGCCCCGGTCCCAGACGACCCACGCGGTATCCTCTCCGCGCCCGTGCATGTACCGGTAGACCTGCAAGCCCCAGGTGGAGGCATCCGGGCGATAGCGGATCGAGGAAAACGGTATGCGCATCTCGGCATACCACCCGTGGCCGTCCTCGTAGGTCTCGGCTTGCCAGACGGCGTCCCAATCCGGATCGGTGTTGCCGTCGTTGAAGACGTAGCTGTCCTGCTGGACCCCCAGCGGCGTGACGCGGAAATTGTAGCCGGACGACTGATCATGGTAGGGGTCGATATAGACCGATACGAGATCGGAGTTCTGGATGCAATCACGGCGGCTCAAGGACTTGACGATCCGCCCCGGGTCGCGCTCGAGGCACGCGATGGCGAAGTAGATGGCGTCCCGGTCATAGGCCACCTTGAACACCGTCTGCTCCGATGCCTCCGCGCCGCGGTTGGGATCCCACACGCGGAAGCCGCATCCGCCGCAAGCGCGCCTCCAGACGGGATCATCGAGTTGCCCGTCCACGCACACGCGATCATCGCCGGTCAGCGCGAGGGCGGGTATCGCGGGCTGTGCGGCCAGCACTCCGTTGCCCCGCGAGGCATCCCCGCTGGAGAGTTCCTCGGGCGCGAAGCCCGCGAACATGGCGCCGGCCGGCGGCGCGGGGGCGCCCGCCAAGACCAGACCGAGCGCTACCCACCAAGCTCGTTGGAGAACCATTGCCCGCCCCCTTCCGTGCTCAACGAGCCCGCGCGTCTCGTTCACGACTCGACCTCCTGTGAAGTGTCCGCTTTCATCCGGGGGGCGTTGCTGTCCCGTAGACGGCCGCCGGGCGGCTTCTGTTCTAGCCGAAGTGCGCGAGGCGACCCCGGCACCGCGGTGGGCCGCCCCGGCCGCGGTGGGCCGCCCCGGCACTGCGGTGGGTCGCCCCGGCGGCTCCCCGGAGAGCCGGGGCCCGGGACGGCTGCTCGGGCCGGCAAAAGCCGATAGCGGAAGTCTGATTTTGCCGGCGATCATGCCCTGCAATCTGGGCTGTAATTGGTTCTGATTGTGTTAGATAAGTCGATTCCGACCGCGGGGGCAAGGGGTGTGGTAGACTTAAGGGCAGCGGATGCCCCGATCCCGGGGTCGTCGATCACCCTCGGTTCGGCCCCGCCGATCATGGAGGACGGCCATGCACACATTGCGGACCCTTGCGGCCCGACACCTGCCCGCGCCGGTGGGCCTGCGCACGCTCGCCGCGCTGGCGGGCCTGCTCCTGCTCGCGGCGCTGGCGGGCGGCGCCCGGGCCTCGAACTGCTTCTGGGAAGACAGCGACTGGTCCAACGGGCACTACACGCTGATCGCGCAGATCGACCCCGACATCCAGCCGGGCGCGCTCGTTCTCCAGAACCGCCTCGACGAGTGGCACTACCTGGGCACCCCGACGCAGTATCAGGGTCTCTACTCCATGCAGGTCTACCACGACACGCTCTTCATCGCCGCCAGCGACTACCCGTTCCAGTTCGACGGGGCCGAGGTGCTCACCTACGACTATCCCACCGGCCAGTTCGCCGTGGACTACGAGCCCTATGAGTCGGGCCTGAACATCATCAAGCAGTTTGGAGACTCGCTCTACATCCCGGGCCCCGATTCGAGGGACCCGTGGACCGCCGACGGCAGCATCTACCTGTACGGCGGCCGCGAGTGGATCGAGAAGGAGACGGTGCCCGTGGCCGTCCACGTCTGCGACGTGGAAGTCTGCAACGGCATTCTCTACGTCACGACCGGCCACTGGGCCGGCGAGCTGAACGGCCGGGGCTGCGTCTGGATCAGCTACGACTACGGCGACACCTTCACGCGCGTCCTGACCCTCGATCCGACCACGGAGTACCCCATCCGCCGGTTCTTCGGGCTGGGGCACATCGGCAATCGCGTGTTCGCCCAGCCCGACGGGTTCCCGCCCGAGAGCGGCAGGATCTACACGACGACCAACGGCGTCGACTGGGACCTGATCACCGTCTCCAGCCTGCCGGTGGACAAGCAGGCCACGTTCCTCGAGTGGAACGGCAGGCTCCACATGATGATCGAGAATCGCATGTACATCTGGAACGGCACCTCATTCCAGGGATACACCATGCCCTTCCACGGGTGGCGCTGGTGCCGCGGTTATCACGGCTACAAGGGCCAGCTCTACGGCGGCGCCGATAGCTGCATCCTGTATCGGTGGATCTCCGGCAGCCAGTGGCAATCGGTGGCCACCGTCGCACTGGATCCATCGACCGAGGAGATCGAATCGATTGCGACCTACTACGGACGTATGTACGTCTCCACCTCGCGCGTCAGCGAACTGGATCAGGCGCGCTTCTATGTCTCCGGGGCGGTGCCCTCCGGCCGGCTGATCTCGGTCGCGCACGACTTCGGCGTGGGGACGCAGAGCGGCATGATCTCGTGGGACGACTACCGGCCCGGCGATGCGACCACCCGCTTCCAGGTCCGGTCCGCCGCAACCGAGACGGAGCTGCTGCAGAGCGCCTTCATCGGGCCGGACGGCACGAGCTCGTCCCACTTCACCACCTCCGGCACCCTCCTGGCCCCGGAGCACAACGGCGATCGATACTTCCAGTACCAGGTGGAGCTCTTCTGCCCGAACGGCCGGGATATGCCCTTCCTCGATCGGGTCGTGCTGGCGCTCGATTCGTTGGATGTCGCCGGCGTCGAAGCGGACGACCCCGACCGCGACCCATGGGCCGGGTCGGGCGGATCTTCCGTTCAGCTCCTGCTCGACGGGCCCGGGCCCAACCCGGTGCGCGGCGACGTGGAGGTGCGCCTGCAGCTCGACGGCCGCGCGGTCGGGCGGACGCTGCCGATCCAGGTGTGGGTGCTGGATCCCCAGGGGCGCGTGCTGCGCTCGGAGCGGATCACGGCCCACGCCCCGGGCCCGATCGCGTGGCGCTGGGATCTGCGCGACGACCGGGGCCAGCGCGTTCCGGGCGGGGTCTATCAGGCGGCCTTCAGGATCACCGGCCTGCCCGCCGGTCCAGTCACCCGGCCCGTGGTGGTGCTGCCCTAGGCCGGCGGGCGCCCCGCGGCTTCCGGGTCGCGGCCCGGTCCGAGCATCCGGCGCGGATCGAGGATCTCCTCCGCCTCCTCCGCGCTCAGCAGCCCCTCCTCCAGCACGACCGCTCGCACAGTGCGGCCTTCGCGCCACGCGCGGTGGGCCACCTGCGCCGCGCGGTCGTACCCGATCCGCGGGGCCAGCGGCGTCGCGTTGGCCAGGCTCCACTCGACGCCTCGCGCGCACTGCTCGACGTTGGCGGTGATCCCCACGACGCACGCCTGGCCGAAGACGCCGGCGCCCTGCTCGAGGATCCGCGCCGCGAAGAGCGCGTTGTGCGCCATCATCGGCATCATCGTGTTCAGCTCGAGGGAGCCGTGCTGCCCGCCGATCGAGACCGCCTGATGGGCGCCCATGACCTGGGCCGCCACCTGGCAGAGCGCCTCGGGAACGACCGGATTGGTCTTGCCGGGCATGATCGAGGAGCCTGGCTGCAGGGCCGGCAGGGAGATCTCGCCCAGTCCGGCGCGCGGGCCGCTCGAGAGCAGCCGCAGGTCGTTGGCGATCTTCATCACGCTGACGGCGATCGTGTTGAGCGCGCCCGTGAAAGCCACCAGGGCATCCCGCGCGCCCATGGCCTCGAAGCGGTTGCGCGCCGGGCGCAGCGGCAGGCCGGTCGCGGCCGCCAGGGCGGCGATGATTCGACCCGCTGCCTCGGGGTGGGCGTTGAGTCCCGTGCCGACCGCCGTCCCCCCCAGCGCCACCTGCTCGAGATGAGGGCAGGCCGCATCCAACCGCTCGAGGCCGTGCTCGATCTGCGCGGCGTACCCGGAGAGCTCCATTCCCAGCGTGATGGGCACGGCGTCCTGCAGATGCGTCCGGCCCGGCTTGATCACCCCCGCCAGCTCGCGCGCCTGCTCCTCGAACGCCGCCTGCAGCCCGGCCAGCGCGCCGCGCAGGCTCGCCGCGCGACGGCGGACGGCGATGTGGATGGCCGTCGGGATGACGTCGTTGGAGGACTGACCGAGGTTGACATGATCGTTGGGGTGCACGGGGCGCCGGGATCCCAGGGGCGAGCCGAGAGCCTCGTTGGCGCGGTTGGCGATCACCTCGTTGGCGTTCATGTTCGCCGACGTGCCCGAGCCGGTCTGGAAAATGTCGAGGGGGAAGTGCGCGTCCCATCGTCCGGCGGCCACCTCGCCCGCGGCCTGGCCGATCGCCTCGCCGAGGCGGGCGTCGAGCAGGCCGAGGTCGCTGTGAACGACCGCCGCGTGCTGCTTGATGAGCCCCAGCACGGCGATCAGCTCGGCCGGCCAGGTCTGTCCCGAAATGCGGAAGGTGCGGCGGGCGCGCTCGGTCTGGGCGCCCCAGTAGGCCCAAGACGGCAGCGACACCTCGCCCATGCTGTCGCGTTCGACGCGCATCGTCTCCATGGCGGAACCCTCCCTAGGATCTGAGGTCACCACCCCGGCGCGCGAGGGAAGTTCTGCCGCCGCAGGACCCGCCCCGGAGCCGGAGGGCAGCCCCACCCAAAAGAAGCACGAAAGCACGGAACCAGGATTAGGCCGGCTGGTACCGGGGATATCGGGCGGACATCTCGGCAGAACAGCAAGAACATGCCCGTAGCGAGACGGGCGGGGGCGGAGATTCGGCACCCGGGAGCTCAGTATCTCCGTCCTGGACGGACTGCCCCCCCTGCTCGTGAATCGCCGAGGGCTCTCGCCCGCTCTGCGTCGAACCTGAGCCACGGCGCCCGCCAGTCGTGCGCCAGACGGCGCCGCGCCCCACCGGCCTCCGCCTTGCGACCCAAGAGGTTCGCGATCTCCAGGGCGGTCCGACAGACGGCCCGGATGACGAGCATGCCTCGCAGAAGCCACACCCCGCCGGCGCCGTAGTACTTCTCCACATACTTGTAATGGCTGACGTACAGGGTCTTCTGCGCGAAATCGCTCACGCACTGAGCGCTCTGGCCTTGGTAGTGGAGCATCCGGGCGTGAGGGAAGAACAGCACCTTCCACCCGGCGCGCCGCATGCGGCGCGCCCAGTCGGTCTCCTCCGAATAGAGGAAGAAGCGCTCGTCCATCGGGCCGACCTGGTCGATGGCCGTGCGCCTCGCCAGAAAGCACGCGCCGGCGACCGATCCCACCTCGCGCCCGGTCGAGGCCGGCGGCGCCCCGCCGTCGCCGGCTGCACGCGCCCGGCCCCGGCCGAGCAGCCGCTTGATCCAGAGCGGCACCAGCGCCGAGAGGCTGTTGCGGACGAACATCCGCCAGTAGAACCCGAGGGTCTTGTCGTCGAGATACGAGATCTGCGGCGCGTTGTCGGGCCCGACCAGTTGCGGCCCGGCGACGGCCGCCGCGGGTTGGGAATCCAGGAACTCGACCAGCTTCTCGAGACAGCCGTCCAGGACGACCGTGTCCGGGTTCAGCAGCAGGAAGTAGCGACCCGCGCTCCGGGCCAGGGCCTGGTTGTTGGCGGCGGCGAAGCCCACATTCTGCGCGTTGGCGATGAGGGTGATGTCCGGAAACTCAGCGCGCAGCATCGCCACGGTCCCGTCCGCGGACGCGTTGTCGACAACGATGATCTCGAAGCTGAGCGACGGCGTCTCCCGGCAGACCGAAGCGATGCACTCCCTCAACAAGTCCCGGGTGTTGTAGCTGACGATCGAGATCGAGAGGTCTCTCATGGCCTGCGATGGTATCCGCGCGGCGCCCGACCTGTCAACGCGAGCGCGCCTCCAGCCACCGGTCATCCGCGGGCTGCGGGTCGCACCTCGACGCCGGCTAATCGCCCCCGGATCGAGGTCGGATTCCGAGCGCGTTGGGAATTGGCCAGGCCTGCGTGAAGGATCCCGTCTCGGCAAAGCCTGTCTCGTAGGAGCCGACGTACTCGCGCTCGTACTGCCCGCTGCGGATGAAGAGCTGCGCCTCCGGCCCGCCCTCGAGGTGCTGGGCGCACTCGAGCTCGAGCGGCAGCGCCAGCAGGATCCGGTTGAGCTCGTGCATCGAGAACGGATTGGGGCAGAAGATGAAGAGCAGCCGCCCCGCGCGATCTTGGCCCAAGGCCGCCTCGCTCCACATGCGCTCCTGCGGCGACCAGCGATTGACGCCCGGCCTCTGGATCAGCCGGAGGTTCTGCGCCACGGAGCGATAGCCGGCCAGGATCTCCTCGAGCGGCGTTGCGTCGAGATCGAACAGACGGGCCTGCGGCAGCCCGGCTTGCTTGGGGCCGAAGGCGAACGCTGACTGATAGATGTTCACGTGGCTGCTGTTGACGTGGTCGTCGCAGCGCAGGTAGCCCACATGGGTCTGCCCATCCTTGGCGAACATGCCGGCATTCGTCGCGGCGTGGAGACCGTGGGCCTCGCACCATTCCCGCGCGGTCAGCGGACGACCCCCATTCAACGCGGCGGCGCACAGGAAGGCGGGCTCCCAGCGCTCCGGATCGGCGCGCAGCACGGTGACGGCGGCCTCCTTGTCGAACAGCTTGCCGTCACCGTGGAACGTGATTGTTTCCAGACCGGGCGCCAGCGCGCGCCACTCCTGATCCTTGAACGAAACGGCGAACGCGGCGGCCAGCCCGGCGGCCAGCGCCAGCAGAAGCGTGGCGGCGAGGCGGTGGCCGCGATTGCCGGCGCGACGACGGGTCATGCCAAGGTCCCTCTGGATCGGCCGACCCCCGGGGGAGGAGGTGACGCTGCTGCCCAATGCTCCCGCGATGCTATCCGAGGGTCTCCGACCGCGCAACCTCCTCGTCGCCACTTACCCGGCTTGCGCTGCGCGGGTCCGCGGCTCCGAGCGCCTCGCGGCACTCATTCCCACAAGTGCTCGTACTTGTGACCGCTGCCGGTGTTGAACAAGACCACACGCTCATCGGGGTGCAACCATCCGCCGGCCGCCAGCCGGCGCGCGGCCGCCGCCGTCGCGCCTCCCTCGGGCGCCGCGAAGATGCCCTCGGCCTGCCCCAGCAGACGAGCGCCGGCCATCATCTCCTCGTCCGACACCGCCACCGCCGTGCCGCGGCTTTCACGCAGGGCGCGCAGGATCAGGAAGTCTCCGACCGCGGCGGGAACGCGCAGGCCCGCGGCGACCGTGTGCGGATCCGTCCAGGGCTCGGCGAATTCCCGGCCCTGATCGAAGGCCCGCACGATCGGCGCGCAGCCGTCCGTCTGCACCGCCACCATGCGCGGGCGCCGGCCGCTGATCCAGCCCAACTCCTCCAGTTCGGCGAATGCCTTCCACATGCCCACCAGTCCGGTGCCGCCGCCGGTCGGGTAGACGATCACGTCGGGCAGCGTCCAGCCGAGCTGCTCGGCCAGCTCGTAGCCCATCGTCTTCTTGCCCTCGACGCGATAGGGCTCCTTGAGGGTCGAGACGTCGAAGCGACCGTGCCGGCGCGCTTCCTCGGCCGCCACCCGCCCGCAGTCGGTGATCACGCCCGCGACCAGCGTGACCCGGGCGCCGAGGGCGCGGCACTCGGAGATGAACGGGCGCGGCACGTCGCGCGGCATGAAGACGTGCGCCGCCATCCCCGCCCGCGCGGCGTAGGCGCTGAGCGCGCCGGCCGCGTTGCCGGCCGATGGGATCGAGAGCTCCCGCGCGCCCAGCTCGAGCGCGCGCGAGACGGCAACGCTCAGCCCGCGGGCCTTGAAGGACCCGGTCGGATTGAGGCCCTCTTCCTTCACCAGCAAGCGGGGCAGACCCAGCTCGGCCCCGAGGCGCGGCGCCGGGAGCAGCGCCGTCCAGCCCTCTCCCAGCGACACGCTCCGGCCCGGGTCACGCACGGGGAGCAGCTCACGATAACGCCACAGCGTCGCCGCGCGCGCCGCCAGTGCGTCGCGATCGACGCGCTCGCGCGCGGCCGCCAGATCGTACCTGGCCAGGAGGGGCTTGGCGCACTCAGGGCACAGGTTCCACAGCCGGTCGGCGTCCAGGACGTGGTGACAGTGCCCGCACTCGAGATGCGTCAGGAAGCTCATCGCGCGGATGCTCCTATCGGCGCCCTCCGGCGTCCTCCGGCGCCCTCCGGCGCTCTCCGGCGCCTCCCGGCGCCCGGGCCGGCGCGGCCTCTCCCGGTTATGCCCAGAATGGTCTTGGCCCCCGCGGGCCGGGATCCTACGATGCCCGGGCGGGACGCCGGTCTCATCGGCCGCCGTCCCGCCCGCGCCTGGGCAGCCGCCTGGTGGAAGAGTCCGCATCCGGGAGGAGAAACGCAATGCCGGATCTCTCGACGACCTACATGGGCCTGCGACTGCGCAATCCCATCATCGTGGGCAGCTCGGGACTGACCCGCTCGGCCGCCGAAGCCCGCCGGGCCGACGCCGCCGGGGCCGGGGCGATCGTCCTGAAGTCCATCTTCGAGGAGCAGATCGAGCACCAGGTGGCGGGGCTGCTGGCGGACAGCGAGCCCGCGCTGGGGCATCCGGAGGCGGCCGAGTACATCAACCGCTATGGACGCGAGAACGCGGTGTCCGAGTACCTCGAGCTGATCCGCCAGGCCAAGGACAGCGTGTCGGTGCCCGTCATCGGCAGCATCCATTGCGTTTCGGCCGGCGCCTGGACCGACTTCGCGCGACGCGTCGAGGAAGTGGGGGCGGATGCGCTCGAGCTGAACGTCTTCGTCCTGCCCTCCGATCCCCAGCGCAGCGGTGTGGAGTACGAGAAGATCTACTTCGACATCGCCAGCGCGGTGACGGGCAAGATCTCCATCCCCGTGGCCCTCAAGATCGGTCCTTACTTCTCCGGCCTGACCCACATGCTGAAGAAGCTCGGCCAAAGCCGCATCTCGGCGCTGGTGTTGTTCAACCGGTTCTATCGCCTCGATTTCGACATCGAGCACTTCAAGGTGGTGCCTGCCAACCACCTGAGCGTTCCCGAGGAGACCGAGCTGCCGCTGCGCTGGATCTCGATCCTCTCCAGCGAACTGGAATGCGACCTGGCCGCCAGCACGGGCGTTCACGACGGCGGAGCGGTGGTGAAGCATCTGCTGGCCGGAGCCAAGGCGGTGCAGGTCTGTTCAACGCTGTACAAGAACGGACTCGACCACATCGGGACCATGCTCGGACAGCTGGGCGATTGGATGACCCGCCACCGCTACGAATCGATCGAAGCGTTTCGCGGCCGGATGAGCCAGGCGCAGAGCGGCAATCCCGCCGCCTATGAACGCGTTCAGTTCATGCGCGCGTCGGTGGGCATCGAATGAGCGCGCCCGTCAGGCGACTCGCCGACGCCCGGGCCGAGATCATGGATCTCGTCCAGGGCTACACCGCCGCCCAGGCCCTGCTCGCGGCCAATCGGGTCGGGCTGCTGGAGGCGCTCGCCGCGGGTCCGGCCGCGGTGCGGACCCTGCCGCGCCGGCTGGCGTGCAGCCCGCGCGGCATCCGGGCGCTGCTCGACGCCCTGGCCGGCCTGGGCCTGGTTCGCCTATCGGGCGGCCGCGCCAGCCTGCAAGCCGACGCGCGCCCCCTGTTCCGTCCCGGCAGCGCGAGCTATCTGGGCGATGTGCTCCGCCACCAGCAGCGCCTCTATGACCGCTGGGGCCGCCTGGAGCGGGCCGTCCGCACTGGGGCGCCCGTCGCCCGGGCGCGGCGCCAGCAGTCGCAGCGCAAGTGCTTCCTGCTGGCCATGGTGGGCGGCTCCCAGAAATCGATCGCCGAAGTCTGGAGCCGGGTGGACCTCTCCGGCCGGCGAAGCCTCCTCGACCTGGGCGGCGGCCTGGGGGCCTACGCCGCCGCGGCGGCGGTGCGGTGGCCTCACCTCGCGTGCACGCTCTTCGACCTGCCCGCCGCCGTGCGCCTGGCCCGACCCTTCCTGCGCCAGCGGCGTCTGACCGGTCGCGTGCGCTGTATCGGAGGCGATGCGCGGCGCGATGACCTGGGCGGCCCCTACGAAGCGATTCTGATCTCGAACGTCCTGCACATGTTCTCGCCTCAGGAGTGCGTCGCCATCCTCAAGCGCGCGCGCAGGGCCCTCGCCCGCGGGGGCGTCCTGCTGGTGAAGGACTTCGTCCTGCACGATGACCGCAGCGGTCCCCGGCGGGCGGGGCTGTTCGGCCTGAACATGCTGCTCGCGACCGAGGGCGGCGGCGTGCTCGCCGACGCCGAGTACGTGCGGCTCTTCGCCCGCGCGGGGCTGGAGAGGACGGGGCGCCATGACATCGGCGAAGGCTCGCGACTGCACGTCCTGCGCGCGGCAGCTCGCCAGCGAGCGACGGCCTCGCGCCGGCGGGCGACGGGCTCGCCCCAGCGAGCGACGGCCTCGCGCCGGCGGGCGGGGGCCGGCCGCCGACCATCGTCGGCGGCGCACCGACAGGCCCCGGCTACCCGTGATCGTAGACGCTGATGCCCTTGATGTTGACGAACTCGCGCATACCGTAAGCGGACAGCTCCCGGCCGATGCCGCTCTTCTTGATGCCCCCGAAGGGCATGCGCGGGTCCGACTTGACGATGCTGTTGACGAAGACGGTGCCGGCGTCGATGCGCTGGGCGAACCGCACCCCGCGCTCGAGGTCCCTCGTCCAGACGCTGCCCCCCAACCCGAACTCGGTGTCGTTGGCGACCTGCAGGGCCTGCTCCTCGCTGTCGACGACGATGACCGGCGCGATCGGGCCGAAGACCTCCTCGCGCAGCACCCGCATCTCGGGCCGCGTGTTCGTCACCACGGTGGGCTTCAGGAAGTATCCCTTGCGCGCCAGTCGTTCGCCGCCGGTGACCACGCGGGCGCCCAGACTGACCGCCTGCTGGATCTGCGCCAACAGCTCGTCGAGCGAACGCTTGTCCACGATCGCCCCCACCTGCGTCCGATCGCTCAGCGGATCGCCCACGACCAGGTCCTCCATGAGCTCGGCGAAACGCTTGATAAAGGGATCGGCGATCGTGCGCATGATCACGAAGCGCTTGGCCGCGATGCAGCTCTGACCGCAGGCGATCACGCGCCCCGCGACAGCCCGGCGCGCGGCGAACTCCACGTCGGCGTCGTCCAGCACGACGAAGGGATCGGAGCCCCCCAGCTCGAGGACCACCTTCTTCAGGTAGCGACCCGCGTGGGCGGCGACCCGCGCCCCCGCCAGCGTGCTGCCGGTCAGTGAAACGCCGCGGATGCGGTCATCGGCGATCACCTCCGCCACGAGCGGGTGATCGGCCAGAATGGTCCGCAGGATGTCCTCGGGGAACCCGGCCGCGGCAAAGCACTCCTCGATGGCCAGCGCGCACTGGGGCACGTTGCTGGCGTGCTTGAGGACGCAGGTGTTGCCCGCCAGGATGGCCGGAACCGCGAAGCGCAGCGCCTGCCAGAAGGGGAAGTTCCAGGGCATGATGCCGAGGATCACGCCCAGGGGCTGATAGACCACCCAGTGCTGCCGGCCGTCGGCCGCCACGCTTTCCCCGCGCAGCCAGTCCCCGGCCTGCTCGGCGCAGAGCTCGGCCAGCCAGGCGCACTTCTCGATCTCGGCGCGCGCCTCCACGATCGGTTTGCCCATCTCGATGGAGATGAGCCGGGCGAACTTCTGCGCCCCCGCGCGCAGGATCGGGGCGAGTCCGGCCACGTACTGAGCGCGTTCCGCGAGCTCGAGGATGCGCCAGCGCGCGTACGCCGCCTGGGCCGCGGCCAGGATGCGCGAGATCTCGCCGGGCGGCATGGTCTCGTAGACGGCGATGACCTCTTCGGTGGCCGGATTGATGGTCTGGTACTTCATGGTCGCTCCCCCGAGTCCTTCCCCGGTCAGCCGGGCGGGGAGAGCCTACCAGGAGAGAGCCGGGCAGGCTAGAGATCGGGGAACCACTCGCTCACGATCCGCGGGATTTCACCCTCGTTGCTCCAGCTCTGAAACGTTCCATCCGCGCTCACGTTGAGCCAGGCGGGAAACTCCGCGCGACCGCAGTGCTCGGCGGCGATCACGGGCTGGAAGCCGGGGAACGCGCGCAGGTCGGCCAGGTTCACGTCAGGGATGGGCCCGGGCAGGTGAAGCCGCAACCCAGGGAAGTAGGCCGCGCCGCCGATGCAGGTCGTCTCGGAGGGTCGCTCACCGGCATCCAGCAGGCTCCTCCAGAGCACGATGGCCCCGCACTTGTGCGTGCCCCACTTCTTGACGTAGAAGCCATCGATGTCCTCGAGAATCGTCAGCTTGAGCGGGCGCCCGTCCTCGTCGTCCACCACGAGCTGGCGCACGCGCCCCTTGTACCGCTCGGCGAAGACGTAGTTGGCCTTGCCGCTGCAAGCCGTCTCCATCTCCAGCGACCAGGCCCGCTGGGCGGCGCCGCCTCGCTTCAGGTTGTCGGCGCGCAGGCGCACGGGGCGGATGCCGAGCATGCGCTCGGCGTCGAATCCCGGGGCGATGTCGAAATCCATGCAGAAGGCGCCCCCACCCAGGATCACGCGCCGCAACCCCCAGACGGGGTAGATCCCCGGATTGGCGAAATGGGAGTAGAAGGGCGTGATTCCCTTTTCGTCGCTCTCCCAGGCCACCCGCTGCTGCGCGCCGAGGTAGCTGATGAAGTCGATCGCGGTGAGGGCGTGGTACTTGAAGTAGCGCGCCGCCTCACTGGCCGCCTCCATGGCTTCGGGAGGTCCGAAGAAGCCCTCCTGTCTGAGGCTGTCGGTGCGCGCGATGAGCGCCAGATTCCAGTCCGAGATGCTCGTTCCGATGTCGCCGGCCATCCGGCTCGTGAAGCGCTCGAGGGTGATGGGCGGCACGTCCAGATTGCAGAATTCGCACAGCGGCTGCGCGATCCTGGAAGCCGAGGAGCGGATCTGCACGGCCGGTTGAGCGTCTTCGGGCCCCCTCGCCAGACGCATCATCGCATCCGGGTGGTGCACGGCCTCGGCGAGCTCGCCGCCGGACGGCGGCGAACCGTCCGAGTCGGCGATGGCCGCTGTCCAGCCGGCGAGGATGCTCATGAGCAGAGCTGCCCGGCACAGCCTGCGAGCTCTATGCTGCAACATGGTGGTGGTCCCTTGTCTGCGCGAAGTCATCTCTCCGCCCGGTTGCCTCGGCCAGGTTGCCTCGGCCAGGTTGCCTCGGCCAGGTTGCCTCGGCCCCGGGCGTCCCGGTGGAATCTGGCCATACCCGCCCGCGGCCTCTGGGTTCTCCCGATCGGCACTCTCATCCCCGGGAATCGCAAGAGACATGCCACCCCAAGCCCGATTGGCTGAGAACCTGCAGCCTGCGCGCACCCCCCGTCCACGCTCCCGACTTGGCGCCCTTCCGGAACCGGCGAATCCGATCCGCGCGCCCAGCCGGCTGCGGGCAGCCATCGAATCCGCGGGCGAACTGCAATGCTCCCCCCGGGCGCCACCCGGTCTTCGCTCACCGCTGCCATCTACCGGCTCGGGCAACGGTGTTGTACCCTGCTCCTCGGAGACCCGAGCGCAGCGTCACCGAGACCCCGGGGGCCGCGCGGGGCGCGCGCCCGGCGGGGACCGAACAGGCAGCGACCGCGGAGGCGGGCCATGGCGAGATTCATCATCCTGATGCGCGAGGACGACAACGCGTGGAGCAAGCTGCCCAAGGCGGAGCAGAAGGCGCTCCTGACCCGCTACCACGAGTGGGTGGCTCAGCTCAGGGCCCAGGGCATCCTGCACTCGGGCGAGCCGCTGGGGAGCGGCGCGCGCTTGCTGCGCATGGTGTCGGGGGTGATCCACGAAGAGCCCTACACGCACAGCCAGCAGACCCTCACGGGGTTCTTCGTGATCGACGCCGAGGACCTGGCCGCGGCCACGCGCATCGCGCGCGGTTGCCCGGCGCTGATCCACGGCGAGACCGTGGAGGTGCGGGAGGTTGGCCACGCCTAGCACCGGGCGCGATCCGGTCTCCGGGCCGGGACGACCGTCCGTGATTCGATCTTCGTGGAGACAACACCAGGAGAGAAGCATGCCGGCCAGAGCCGCGTTCCCCGGCTTCCCGCGGGAGTGCCCCGCGTTTTTCAAGGGACTGCAGCGCAACAACACCAAGACCTGGTTCGAGCAGCATCGCTCGGACTTCGAGCAGCACGTCCTGGACCCGGCCCGCGCCTTCGTCGTCGCGCTGGGCGCCCGGCTCCAGCCCATCGCGCCCGACCTCCACGCCGATCCGCGCGTCGATCGCTCGATCTTCCGCATCTTCCGCGACACGCGCTTCAGCCCCGACAAGACGCCCTACAAGACGCACCTGGGCATCTGGCTCTGGGAGGGCGATGGGCCGCGCATGGAGTGCTCGGGATTCTACTTCCAGCTCGATCCCAAGCGCCTCTTCCTGGGCGCCGGCGCCTACCTGATCCCGCCGGGCATGTTGGATTCCTACCGCGCCGAGGTGGTCGATCCCCGCCGCGGTCGGGCGCTGCGCCGGGCGGTGGATGCTTGTCTCGAGCTCCCCGGCTGCTCGATCGGCGGCCGGCATTACAAGCGCGTTCCCCGTGGCTACGATGCCGGGCACCCCAATGCCGAGCTGCTGTTGCACACCGGGCTCTGGATGGGAACCGACGAGCCCCTGCCGGCGGCCTTGCACACGCCGGCCATCGTGGACCTCTGTCATGAGCGGTTCGCGGCCCTGCTGCCCCTGCACCGGTGGGTGCGGGACATGATCGCACGAGCGCGGGAGGAGAGGAGGGTCTCGGCGACATGAAGAAGCAGGTCGTCTCCCACTTTCCTGCAACCTTGCGACTCGCGGGTTTGGGTCTCCCGGATCTGGGGCTCGCGGCCTCGAGACTCGCGATCTCGCCACTCGCCTCCGCGACTCTCGCGGCCTTGGCACTCGCTTCCTCGATTCTCGCGGTCTTGGCATTCGTCTCCTCGACTCTCGCGGTCTCGGCGCTCGCGTCCCCGGTTCTCGCGGTTTCGCCCCCCGAGGCGGTTGCCGCCGGGGCCTCCCCGCGGACAGGGGCGGGCCTCCCCGAGGTCACGCTGCCGCGCGTCGTGATTCTCGCCACCGGGGGGACGATCGCCGGCCGGCAGCCGCAGGCGGGCGATCCCGGCTACGAGGCGGGTGCCCTCCCGCTCGCGGCCCTGCTCGAAGCGACCCCGGGGCTCGCGCAACTGGCGCGCATCGCCGGCGAGCAGCTCGCCAGCATCGCCAGCCAGGACATGAGCGATGCCGTGTGGCTGCGGCTCGCCGCGCGCGCCAACGAGCTCCTCGCGCTGCCCGACGTCGCGGGCATCGTCGTGACCCACGGGACCGACACCCTCGAGGAAACGGCTTACTTCCTCGATCTCGTCATCAAGAGCGACAAGCCCGTCGTGCTCGTCGGGGCGATGCGCCCGGCGACCGCGCCGAGCGCCGACGGACCGCTGAACCTCCTCAACGCCGTGGCGCTGGCGGCCGATCCCGCGGCGCGCGGCCGCGGCGTCCTGGTCGTCGTCAACGACGACATCCACACCGGACGCGACGTTCAGAAGACGAACACGACCGACGTCCAGACGTTCGCCTCTCCGAACCGCGGCCAGGTCGGCGAGGCCCACTTCGGCCGCATTCGCTTCTACAACCTGCCCACCACGCGCCACACGACGCGCAGCGAGTTCTCGGTCGACGGTCTTCAGGAGCTGCCGCGCGTCGACATCGTCTGCGCCTACGAAGGCGTCGACGGGACAGCGGTGAACGCCGCGCTCGCGGCCGGGGCGAAGGGGATCGTGCTCGCGGGCGTTGGGAACGGGAACGCCTCGCGGGAGATGATCGAGGCCCTCGCCGCCGCGGTCAGGCAGGGAATCGTGGTGGTCCGCGCGAGCCGCGTGGGGAGCGGAACCGTCGCTCGCAACATCGAGGTCGACGACGACGCGCTGGGTTTCGTCGCCTCCCTCGAGCTGAGCCCGCCGAAGGCGCGCGTCCTCCTGCGCCTGGCCCTGACCAGGACGACCGCGGTGGCGGACGTCCAGCGGATGTTCGGGGAGTACTGATCCGCGCGGCGCGCGGCAGCGCGGCCAGCTCTCCTTCTCGCGCCGTTTCTTGACGAAGTTGCGCCCGGCGAGGAAGACCGCCAGGCGATCGATCGCCCCCTGGGGGCACTTGCTGAAGGCGATGGTTTCGCGGCGGTGGTTGGCGTGGAAGGGGAAGTACTGGGAGCGGGTGAAGGACTCGAGGCCGTCGATGACGAGGGGCTCGGTCAGGGGGGTATTGTGGATCTGGGCGCGCTGGAAGAGCTGGCAGTGGCGGCCGAGGCGGGCGGCATAGCGGACGATCGTGGTGTGGGGAGCGCCCGGGAGCAGTGCCATCATGTCTGTGAAGCTGACGGGGCGGACCTGTGACGTCACGTGGCGCCGTGCGGCCGGGGATTTGTGGAAGGGACACGTGCTGCGCGATCGAGATCTGCGCGAGTTCCACCTCGAGCGCGCCACTGCCGTCGCCCCCGCAGTGGTCAAGCGCCTGGCGTGACCGATTCCATACGTGCGCGTAGACAGGCGCGGACAGCCGGCACCTCGCGCGCCTGTCCCGCCAGGGCATGCCGCCAGCGGACCTCATCCGCATTCTCCGCACTTCCCGCGAGTTACCACGCCGCCCGCCGCGGCGCCGCACCGCCCGCTCCGGTGGCACGCACCTTGAATGGGCAGTCCCCGTCGCCCCCTGGCAGGCACAGGGCCGGACTGGAAGGGGCGGTCGGCCAGAGGGAAAGTGGGATCCAACCGTGTCGGCTATGCGAGGTGCGTCATGAAATCACGGCCAAAGAGCGTCACGCTGGCGTTCGTGCTGGGGCTGCTGAGCGGTCTGGCAGCGGCCGGCGCGCAGGTCGGGTCTCAACCTGTGCCTGCCGCGCAAGGAGCTGAGCTGCGCGGGGCACCTGTGGCAGCGTCGGACGCGGGCCAACAGCCCGCGGAGCTCCTGTTTCGGGGGCGCCCATTGCCGGCCTGCCGCAGCTTCCTGATCACGGAATTCGGGCTGAACCGGGTCTTGACCGGCGGGCCGCGCGACGCGGAGCCCTGGTGCG
>CAZRWW010000032.1:0-52958 GCA_964603725.1 uncultured bacterium | reverse complement strand
GCTCGCCCGCGGCGCGCCGCCGGAAGAACCTGAACCGCCACGCGCCCCGCCGCGCGTCCCGGCCCACTCCCGGCGGCCCGCGCCGGGCCCCCGGGGCTGCCGGGGGGCCGCTCGAGGATCATCCCCGAACGGCCCCGCGCGCAAGAGCCGAGCGTCGCTACTTGCCGGCATCGGAACCCGGCGCCGCCGGCGGTGCGCCATGACAGGGCGCGCCGCCGGGGCCTCCCAGAAGCCCGAGGCAGCCGGCGCCCGCATGCGGGCACGCGGCCTGTCCGGGACAACCCGCCTGCGGAGCCGCCGAGCCCAGAGTCGGCCCGCCCGCGCCGGGGCCGCACGCGCCGCCCCAGCCGAAACCGGGGCCATGGCCGCAGGCGCCACCGTGACCGCAGGCGCCGGCGTGACCGCAGCGACCACCGGGGCCGCAGTGCCCGCCGGCGCCGCAGTGCCCGCCGGGGCCGCACGGGCCGCACTCAGAGCCGCAACCGGGGCCGCAGTGCCGGCCGCCCGGCCGGGCCAGCATGCGATCGCGCTGCTCGGGAGTGAGGAGGCCGCGCACGGCGACCTGGGTCTCGAGCCGCAGGACCATCTCCTGGCCGCGGAGCGACCCGATCTTGCCGGCCAGGTCGCGCAGCGTCGATGCACTCGGGCTGTCCTTCAGCATCTCGCCGTCGAGGGCATTCTCGAGGCGCAGGATCTCCTTCTGCAGGCGCAGATGCTCCGTGCGCTTGCTCTCGTGGATTTCCCGGATCTTCTTCTGCTGATCCTCGCTCAGACCGAGCCCGGGGAGCATCGCCCCTTCGTGACAGGGTCCCGGCCGCGCGGCGCAGGCCATGGCCCCCTTTCCCGGGCCCGCGTACGCCGCGCTGCCCGCCAACAGGACCAGCGCCGCCAAGAGCGCCCCCGCCATGCCTGCCATCCGCCTGAAACCAGCTCGTCTCATCATCTCCTCCTCGATTCGAGTTCCGTTATCCCGGGCGCGCCAAGTTCTGACGCGCCCTTGCCCTGGAGACGGGCCGGGGATCTTCGAGCCCCTCCGAGTGCCTTAACGCCCCAGCCGGGGGAAACCAGCGGCCCATCTTCGACCGGGGAGCGGAACCGAACGCCCCCCGTCCTGTTCGAGACCTGGTGTTCTGAATCCGCCAGCCACCCTGGGGAGAAGAGGCCCGATGTCGATGACCAGCAATCCCGGCGTCCCCGCCGGTCCCGAAGACGCGCCGCAGCGGCCGGCCAATCGGCTGATCCACGAGCGCAGCCCCTACCTGCTCCAGCATGCGCACAACCCCGTCGACTGGTTCCCCTGGGGAGCCGAGGCGCTCGAGAAGGCGCGCAGCGAGGAGAAGCCGATTTTCATGTCGATCGGCTACTCTACCTGCCACTGGTGCCACGTCATGGAGCGTGAGTCCTTCGAGGACGAAGAAACCGCGCGCTACCTGAACGAGCACTTTGTGGCGATCAAGGTCGACCGCGAGGAGCGGCCCGACCTCGACCACCTTTACATGGCCGCCGTTCAGGCCATGGCCGGCCAGGGGGGGTGGCCGCTGACGGTCTTCCTGACCCCCGAGCGCGAGCCCTTCTTCGGCGGGACCTACTTCCCGCCCGAGGATCGCTGGGGCCGGCCCGGGTTTCGCACCGTCCTCGACGACGTCGTGGCGGTGTGGAAGAGCCGCTGCGCGCGGGTCATCGGCTCCGCGGGGCAGGTGGCCGCGTTCCTGCGCGCTCAGGCTGAAGTCGCCCCGGACGCGGCTCCCTGGCCCGACGACCCGCGTCCGTTGCTCGCCCGCGGGGCCGCGGACCTCAAGGCGGTCTATGACGCCCGCCACGGCGGTTTCGGCGGCGCCCCGAAGTTCCCGGCGCCGCACAACCTCGCCTTCTTGCTGCTATACGCCCGGCGGACCGGCGACGCCGAGGCCCTGGCCATCGCGATCCACACGCTCGACGCCATGGCCGACGGCGGAATCCACGACCACTTGGGTGGAGGATTTCACCGCTACGCCACCGATGCCGCCTGGCTGGTTCCGCACTTCGAAAAGATGTTATACGACCAGGGCGGTCTGGCGCAGGCTTATACAGCCGCGTGGGAAATCACCCACGATCCGCGCCACGCGGCGGTCGCGCGCGATGTTCTCGACTACGTGCTGCGGGATCTCACGCACCCCGACGGCGGCTTCTACAGCGCCGAGGACGCCGACAGCGAGGGCGAGGAGGGCGCCTTCTATGTCTGGCGGCACGGGGAGATCATCGCGCTGCTGGGCGCGGCGGCGGGCAAGGAGTTCTGCGAGGCGTTCGGCGTCTCCCCCGGCGGGAACTGGGAAGGCCGCTCGATCCTGCACCGCCCGCGGCCGGACGGCGCCGGGCTCGCCCAGACCACTCCGCTCAGCCCGTCCCTCGAGCAGGCTCGCGCGCGCCTGCTGGAAGCTCGCGCTCAGCGCCCCCGCCCGCACCGCGACGAGAAGATCATCGCGGCGTGGAACGGCCAGATGATCGCCGCGTTCGCGCAGGCCGGGCGGGCGCTCGCCGAGCCGCGCTACGTGGATGCCGCCGCGCGCGCACTGCGCTTCGCCGAGCGGAATCTCTGGAGCGACGGCCGCCTGATGCGGCACTTCCGCGACGGCCTATCCACCGCTCCGGGGTATCTCGATGACTACGCCTTCATGGGCCTGGCCCGCGTCGCGCTCCACGAGGCGGCGCCCACCGGCGGACACCTGACGGCGGCGGTGGAGATCGGGCGGACGATCGTGCGCCTCTTCGCGCAGCCCTCGGGCGCGCTGGCTTACACGGGCGTGGACGCCGAGGCGCTCATCGCCCCGGTGTTCGATGTCCAGGACGGGGCCACGCCGTCAGGACTCTCCGCGGCCGTCCGGTTGCTCTGGCAGGCGGGACGCCTGGCTCGGCAGCCCGAGCTGGTCGCGGCCGCCGATGCCGCGTTGCGGGCAAGTCGCGAGCCGCTGATGCGCGCCCCGGCCGCGCACGCGGCGCTTTTGTCCGCGCTCGAGCTCGCGCTCGACCCGACCGGCGCGGCGACCGGGGCCGGCCCAGCGCGGCGCGCGCCAGTTGCGAGTTGACAGCCCCCCTCGCCGTGGTTTCCTCCCGGTGTCGCCTGAGGAACACCGCCAATCGGCCCGCACTGGAGGAACGCGATGAGCCGGACCGAGACCGAGCCCAATCTGTTCGTGATTCTGGGCGGCACCGGCGACCTGGCGCGCCGCAAGCTCCTGCCCGCCCTGGCGCGGCTCGCGGCCGCCGGACAGCTCGGTCCCCACTCGCATGTCCTGGCCGTCGCCCGCGACCGCACCCTGGACGATCGTTCCTTTCGCGACCTGGCCCGGCGGGCGCTGGCCGACGCCCGGGCAGGTGACCGCCCCGGCGACGCGCTGTGCGGCGCCTGCCTGCACTTCCAGTCCATCGGCGACGGCGCCGCCGGGGACTTTCGCGCCCTGGCCGGACGCATCGCCGCGCTCGAAAGCGAGCTGAAGCTGCCCGGCAATCGGATCTTCTACCTCGCCCTGCCCCCGGGCGCGTTTCCCGACGCCGTCACGCACCTGGGGGCCGCCGGCCTGAGCCGCTCGTCCGGCTGGACGCGCCTGGTCATCGAGAAGCCCTTCGGCCGCGACCTGGCCTCGGCCCGCACGTTGAACACGCTGGTCCACCGCGTCTTCGGCGAGCATCAGATCTATCGCATCGATCACTACCTGGGCAAGGAAACCGTGCAGAACCTGCTCGTCTTCCGCTTCGCCAACGCCCTCTTCGAATCGCTGTGGAATCGTGATCGGATCGAGAGCGCGCAGATCACCGTGGCCGAGGACCTCGGGGTCGGCGGGCGTGGTCGCTACTATGACAACGCCGGCGCGCTGCGTGACATGGTGCAGAACCACATGGCCCAGCTCCTGACGCTCCTCGCCATGGAGGTTCCGGGCGCTTACACACCCGACGCGGTTCGGTATGAGAAGATCAAGGTGCTGCGCGCGATCGGGCCGATCATGCCGGAGGACGTCGTGCTCGGTCGCTACGTCGGCGGGCGGATGAACGGACGCGCCGTGCCGGGCTACCTCGAGGAGCCCGGCATCCCGGCCGAGTCGCGCACCGAGACGTTCGTGGCGATGCGATTGTGGATCAATAGCTGGCGTTGGCAAGGCGTGCCCTTCTACTTGCGCACCGGCAAGCGGCTGCCCAGGCGCACGACGCAGATCGCTCTGCAATTCCATCGCTCACCGGTCTGCCTCTTCGAGGAGCTCGGCGGGACCTGCTCCGACGTGGGCAACGTCCTCGTCCTCACGCTGCAACCCGACGAGGGCTTCGTGCTCCACTTCGACGTCAAGGCGCCCGGCGCATCCTTCCACCTGCAGCGCATTCCGCTCGCCTTCGAGTACCGCAGCCTCTTCGCTGATCTGCCCGAGGCCTACGAGACGCTGCTGCTGGACGTCCTGCGCGGCGAGCAGACGCTCTTCGTGCACGCCGACGAGGTCGAGGCCTCGTGGGAGCTGTTCGATCCCATCCTCCGCAACCCGCCGCCCTTGGAGTCCTACGCCGCGGGAACGTGGGGCCCGGCGGCGGCCGACTGGCTCTCGATCCCCGGCGATCCCCTGTCGTCGGGGTCTTCGAGGAGCGAGCCATGATCGGGCCGCGCATACACCGCCGTGCCGCGGCGGATCTTCCCGCCGCCGCCGCGGCCCGCCTCGCCGAGCTCGCCGCCCGCAGCGTTGCGGAGCGCGGAGCGTTTCGCCTGGCGCTGGCCGGGGGCAGCACGCCCCGGCGCTTGTACAGCCTGCTCGCAGCGTCGCCCTGGCGCGATCGGATCGCCTGGCCCCGGGTGCACGTCTTCTGGGGCGACGAGCGCTGCGTCCCGCCGGATGATCCCGCGAGCAACTATCGCCTGGCCCGCGAGGCCTTTCTCGCCCACGTGCCCGTGCCGCGCGCCCAGGTGCATCGCATGCGCGGCGAGGCCGACCCGCCGCTGGCGGCCCGGGAATACGCCGCCGTGCTGGGCGAGGAGCCGCTCGACCTGGCGCTGCTCGGCATGGGCGCCGACGGCCACACCGCCTCGCTCTTCCCGGACACGCCGGATCTGCGCACCGAGACCCGCCGGGTAATCATGACGCGCAGCTCTGTGGCGCCGTTCGCGCGGATCTCGCTCACCGTGCCGGTGTTCAACGCAGCAGGGGCGGTCATGTTCTTGGTGGCGGGCCGCGAGAAGGCCGGGCGCGTGGCCGAGGTGCTCGGTCAGATCGCAGCGGCCCGGCCGCTCCTGCCCGCCGCCCTGGTGCAACCGGAGTCCGGGGCGTGGGAGTGGTTCCTCGATGACGATGCGGCGCGGGAGTTGCCCCCGGGGCCGTGAGCGGCCGGCACGAAGCCGTGCGGAGGAGATCATGGTGGATCGGGCGCAGTTCGGGGTGATCGGCATGGCGGTGATGGGTCGCAATCTGGCGATGAACATCGCCGATCACGGCGTCTCCGTCGTCGTGTACAACCGCACCCCCGGTCCGGCCCAGGAAGCGGCCGCGGCGAGCGAGGGCAGGCTTCAGCGCGCCGAGACCCTGGAAGCATTCTTGGCGGCGCTCGAGCGCCCGCGGCGGATCATGCTGATGGTCAAGGCCGGCGAGGCGGTCGACGCCGTGCTGGCGCAGCTCAAGCCGCTCCTGACCGAGGGGGACATCGTCATCGACGGCGGCAACTCCTGGTTCCGGGACACGCAGCGGCGCGAGCGGGAGCTGACCGCGGCCGGGGTGCACTACCTCGGCGTCGGCGTCTCGGGCGGCGAGGAGGGCGCTCGTCACGGCCCGGCCCTGATGCCCGGCGGCAACCCCGAGGCCTATGCCGCCGTCGCGCCCGTCTTCGAGGCAATTGCCGCGCGAACCGCGTGGGGACCGTGCGTCGCGCACATCGGCCCGGACGGCGCGGGCCATTTCGTCAAGATGGTGCACAACGGCATCGAGTACGCCGACATGCAGTGCATCGCGGAGGCCTACGACCTGCTGCGCCGGCTGTTCTGTCTGCCCCTGCCGCGCATTGCCGACATCTTCGAGGAGTGGAATCGCGGCCTGCTTGAATCGTTCCTGATCGAGATCACGGCCAAGATCCTGCGCGTGAAAGACAACGTGGCGGGCGGGTACTTGATCGACCGCGTGCTCGACCAGGCCGGGCAGAAGGGCACCGGGCGCTGGACCGCGCAGATCGCGCTCGAGCTGGGCGTGTCGGCGCCGTCGATCGCCGCGGCGATCGATGCGCGGTTGCTCTCGAGCATGAGGGCCGAGCGCCTGGTCGCCAGCCGGATCCTGCCGGGTCCGACCAGCGCGCGCATTGCCGGCGATCCCGAGTCGTGGGTGCCGCTCGTGCGCGACGCGCTCTACGCCGCTAAGATGTGCGCCTACGCGCAGGGGATGGCCCTCATCCGCGCGGCGGCGCGCGAGCACAACTGGAAGATCGACCTCAAGGAGGTCGCCCGCGTCTGGACGGGCGGTTGCATCATCCGGGCGCGATTCCTCGGCGCGATCATGCAGGCCTTCGAGCGCGACCCGGACCTCGTGAACCTGCTGCTTGATGATTCCATTCGCCAGTGGATGGAGGCATCTCAGGACGATTGGCGGCGCATCGTCGCGCAGGCGGTCGGCGCGGGCATCCCCGTGCCGGGCATGAGCGCGGGGCTCGCCTACTACGACAGCTACCGCAGCCCGCGCCTGCCGCAGAGCCTCACCCAGGCGCAGCGCGACGCCTTCGGAGCGCACACCTACCGGCGCACGGACGACCCGGACGGGCCGCCCGTGCACACGGAGTGGCTGGGGTGAAGCAGCCCCGTTCGCCTTGCGAACAGAGATCGAGCCCTAATTCGAGTGGTCCTGGATCCACTCCAGCACCGGCAGCCAGACTAGATCGGGGGCATTGTTGGCTGTGAAGATGTCGATGTGGCCGTACTCCTCGGCCAGGGTCCCCCCGGTGGAGACATAGAGCTGCGTGATGTCGGTGCTGCCGAGATACGAGAGCGTGGCGGTGGTGTATGGAGCTGCTCCCCCCGCAGCGCCCAGGTCAAACACCGGCACGGTTATGCCGGAGAGGTGTGATACGTATGGGCTGGCCAATCCCGCGAAGATCCGGGCGTATTCCACCTCGAAGAGCATCGGTTCATAGGCCGCGCTGTTATCGAGGAAGTCCAGCCATTGCTCCACCGTGATGAACTGGAAACCCTCTGGTAGGCCATACTGATCTAGAACCGGGGCGTGATAGTGCGCGTAGGTGACCACCGTCTCCGTGCTGAAGATGAGACCTCCGCCGAAATAGAGAGCGGTCTGCAGATTCGTAAATCCAGGGATGTAGGGTGATGGATCGTTTTCATGCCACCGCGCCAAGAAGGCAACATCCCGGAAGATGAGCGGATCCTGGTATTGTCCGGCGTTGTATATGCTCTCGTAGCCAGATAGCAGCTCGGGCCAGAGGGCGAGCCAGTCCGGATCATCCGATTTGACACCAGCGTCCGCTGCAATGAAGCCCTTGACTTGACGGCGTGCAAGTGGCCACTGCGCCTCTTGATTCAATAGGGCATAGCCGGTCACCGATCCGCTGCTATACCCCAGCAGCAGCATCTTGTCCCGCCCGTTGCCTGTCACCTGACGCGAGAGGGATGCAATCTTGATCCCCGTCTCGAGATGATCGACCTCCTTCTGAATGCCCCAGTCGGCGAAGAACGAGAAGTCTGTCTCCTCCGCGGGCACGAGGTTCCAGCCCTGATCGATGCCCCACACATCCACATCGTTCTGCGCGAGGTAGACCGCGATGCCGAAGTCATTGGGCAGCGTGGGCGAGAACTGCCCGGGCATGAACATCGTCTCGAAGCGCTTCAGGTCCCCATGCAGCATGAAGAGCGCCTTGTCCGTCCTGATCGGAACGTAGGGCTGAACCTCGCGGACCACGCGGTGGAGGCCGATCCTGTCGTAACGTCCGTTGCCCGTTCGGACAATCACGCTGTAGTGCACGACGTCTCCGGAGATCACCGTCCGCTCGTACTTGAAGAGGGGTATGTAGCCCTGGGACTGGGCCACCGCCTCCGAGCCGGACTCGCTCTCCGAGACTTCAACCGGCCAACCGGCTTGCTGGACGAGGGCCCAGGCTGCTAGCTCCGCCAGGCTGATCGCGCCGCCATCAACCTGAGTTGCCGGTGGCGCCGAGACGCGCTCCTCCGAGCAGCCGAACGCGATCAAGGCTGCGCCAAGGAACAAGTAGACGAAGTACCTGCGCATGGCTCACCTCCTGAGTTGGACGACCGTTCCACTACCCAGTCTCCCATGGCTGGGCACACGTTCGAAGTCCATCAGAGCGTTGGCCGGGCGCTGTGCGAGAACGGGGGCATCCGTTTGCTACGGCACAGTCAGTCCCGCACTTCACCTCACGGCACGATGCGACGACGCCAATCTAGCACAGGGGCTTCGCTCCCACCAACGGATTCCGCCTCGGCAGGGCGCCAGTAGTGCTCGCGAATGGACATCGCCGGTAAGGCGCGCCGGGGGAAGCCTCTAAGAGCCCCGCAAGAGACGCCCCGTTGCCAACTTCCCCCAATCGCGCTAAAATCACGAGTGCATGGACTTCGTGCGTACACACTGAGGTGCCCAAGCGATGGTTCCAGCTGCTGCCCCACCATGCAGGCAGGACAGCGGGGAACCCCTCGTCCAAGGAGGTTCGCCATGACTGCGAGATGGACTGCAATGCCACCGGTCGTCTTGTTCGTCTTCTGGACGCTCGTGCTTACAGCCGCCAACGCGCTCGCCATGACACCGGGTCCGTTTCTGCACCGCGAAGCACCCTTCCCTGGGGAGATCTCGGAGGAGCTTCCGACACCCCCATCCACCGGCTTACGCGAGGACACCACCTGGTTCGGCGGCGACAACGGCAGCGGTCTCCCCAACCTGGGCGGTGTCTGGGACTTCGAGACCCCCGGCAGCAACGGCTTCCAGGGCTGCACATCTCGGGATCTGACAAGCAACCCCACCGTCTACTTCTATCCGGTGACGGCGGCGGACTTCGCCAGTCATGGAGATCCCTGCGTGCCGATGATTCTGGGCACGACCGGCATGCTCTGGTGCGGCGTGCATGAGGACGAGGCCAATCAGCGGGATTTCGTCGCCGGCATGGGCTACATGAACGGCATGTGCCAGAGAGCGTTCTCGCCCGTGTTCACCGGCTTCGATCCGAGCACCGAGGCGATCGACCTGTCCTTCACCTACTTCAACTACTCCGAGCCCGAGTTCGACTACTCCTATGTGTACGTACTTTGCTACGACGCGGCCGACGAGTTGATCGAAGAATACCTGGTCACCGAGCTGACGGACGTGATCGGCGATCACCAGGTGCCGGCCTTCTACGACGAAGGCATCGAGGTTCCCGCCGGCACGTTGCCGGTCGGGGCGGTCAAGGTCCAGGTCGAGATGCGCTATGTGGCCGACGGTGGCTGGTCCGACGAGGACGGGCTGTTCGACTCGCCCTGCGGCCCCTTCGCGGCCGACAACGTCTGGATCGCCATTGGCGGCGCGCCGCACACCTACGATTTCGACGACGGCGCCCAAGGCTGGACGTTTGACAAGTGCACGGGCAAGGGCGCCTGGATGCACATCGTCCACGAATACGACTACTCGCAGTGGCTGACTGACCTGGGGATCGGCTGCAATTGCGGGCTGTCCGGCGACGCGATCGGTTTCACCGCCGTGGAGTGCGCCGACGGCCCCGGTCTGGCCCCTGGTCAGTGGGAGCGGTTCGAGACCGCTCCGCTGGCCCGCACCGGGTATCCCGCCCCGGCATACAACGCAGCCATCGTCCAGCACGACCAGTTCGCGAATTTCCCCTACAGCGCGGGCGCCTTCTTTCGGGTGGGCTGGCGCATGTATCCCTGCACGACCAGCGTCAATCCCGTGCCCCATTGGTCGGGCCGTCAGGGCCATCTGGTCTGGTACCACACCAGCAGCCCCCTCTGCGATCTCTGGAGGGTTAACCTGTCCACCATGTCCGACGCTCCCCTGCCGGTCGAATGGGACTCGGTCAAGTACACCTACGAGATCTACTGCAGCTGTGACGGCTTCTCCGTTCCTTCCGGCGTATGCACGGCCGAGGGCTGCACCCATGGGGCGCCGGTCCTCGACAACATCAGGATCGGACTCACCCACACGCCCAATGCCCCTCCGATCACGCTGATGGACGGCGGCCTCTTCATGGACGGCTTCGGCCAGAACTACCCGACCTACCTGGATCCCGGAGACCGTTGCAACGCCAATGTGTCCTACGATCTATCGTTGTTCAACACGGCAAAGAACGACTGGCACGGCGACAGCACGATGGTGAGCGGCCCATTGGTGACTTCGCCGGCCACTCGCTTCCTGTGCGAGATGTGCTTCAAAGTAGCCCGGCTGGGAGCGTGGCAGAGAGTGATTCCCGAGTATCAAGCCTGGAAGGCGCGCCTGGCCGCCGATCCCGAGAACGACTTCGTCTGTGTGCTGATGGACTCGCTGGAGACGAGCAACCACACCCAGATCTGGAACAGGAAGTTCTACTCCTACTTTCATGAGAGCGCCGTGGGCTATGCTGGCCCGCCGGACTACGGCCCGCAGAACGAGATTCTGCCGGACCTCATCTGGGTGCCCGGCACGCGCATCGAGTACTACTTCCGCTCCCACTGGTACAATGGGGGCGCTCCGCCAGATGAGTACTACGTGCTGGGGTATCCCCCGGCCCGAGAACTCGAGTTCCTGCCCACGATGCAGATCGTGTCGCCAGGGCTTATCCAGTGGCCTTCGGTGCTCTACGTGGACGCCTTCAACCGCGGCTTATCCGATACCTATACGGCCGCCGCGCTGGGCCAAGCGGGCATCGCTTTCGACAAGTTCGATTACCTCGACAATGCGTCCAGCTTCAACGCCCCCTTCAAGCGTTCCCTCGGCGGCACGGGGTACAACCCGGGCGGCTACGGTAACAACGGCTGCACTCTCGAGCAGTTGCTGGGCTATCGCGTGATCCTGTGGAGCAACGGCTCATTCGGCCTCGGGAGCTGCGAGCGGGAGGACTTCCAGCTCTTGGGCTCCTGGCTCGCGACTACCATGTGCGGCGTGGCCAACGTCCGCCGAGCGATCGTCTTCGATGGCGACGCGATCGGCCAGGTCATGGCGGATCCCACCCAAGGACTGGCGATCAATTTCTGTCACAACACTCTCGGTACGAGGCTGACGGCCAGTTCCTATGCGATCTATAACGATGACCAGGCTTCCTGCGTCTACCTGGCGCCGGCAACGGGCGCCTCGTTCCCGGTTGAAGCGGCGATGCGCGGCGCCTGTGACGGGTGCAAGGCCAATGTCCTCGGCGTCCAACCGGGAATACTGAACGTCGTCGGCAACATGGACTACTGGAGCCATGAGCTCACCGGACTGCAGGAGTATGTGGAGTACGCCCAGGTTGTGCGCCGACGCCAGGAGCCAGGCGTGGCGAATTGGCGCTCGGCGGTCAACGGCTTCAGCTTCCACCGCCTCACGGAGCGCGGCGGACCCGGAGCCCCATGTCCCACCGACAGCGCCCACATCATCGCGGGCATCCTGGATGTCTACGGCCCGATGCTGGAGTGGTTCGCCCAGGGAGCGACGCCCTTCAACCCGTGGACCGGGCCGTGCTTGCTCTATGGAGACGTGCACGACGAGACCCACTTCAGCGGCCCGGTGAACTATCTGCACCAGAGCCGCCCCAATCCCTTTAACGCGCGCGCGACGATCCGCTTCTCGCTGGCCAGCGCCGGTGGCGTGGAGGTCGCCGTCTACGACGTCGCGGGGCGCCTGGTGAAGACCCTCCTGCACGGAGAGGCCCCGGCGGGCGAGAGCTCGTTGGTGTGGGACGGCACCGACAACGCCGGCAACCGAGCGGGGGCCGGCGTCTTCTGGGTGCAGATGAACAGCCACGATGGATATCGCTCGGGCAAGAAGATGATCTTGATGCGGTAACACAGGCACCCGGCCGCAAGCCGCTTGCGAATCGGCTCGCGCTCGGCACCTCGCTGCCCGCCGATGGCGTGCGCCGCGCGGGGTTCGGGGAAGCGCTCCCCGGGCCCCGCTGCCGCGCGAGCCCGAGCCGGTCGGCCTCAGTCGGCCGTGCTCAAGTAGAAGTCCAGGTAGCTCTCGGCGTTGCAGGACCAGGATCGCAATCCCTCGGTCACCTCGCCGCCTTCCTTGACATCCCAGTAGATGTGGGTGGTGCTGGCGCACATGGCGGCACCCAGCAAGGAGAACTGGCGGTAGTCGGCGCCCTCGTAGGTTTGCGGGATGACGCCGCCGGTGGCCGTGTAATAGTGCCAGACATCCAGGGCCGGGAAGCCCCAGCGATACCACCAGCTCCAGCTCGTGATCTCGGTGCGCGTGGCGTTCACCGTGAGGACCAGCTCGCCCGAGAACTGCACGTCCCCGGCGGTGTTGGTGGAATCCCATGACGCTGTGAAGGTGTCGCCCGCCAGGGTGCCGCGGTGCGGGCCGCCGAGGAGACCCTGGCGCGGGCGATCGCTGCCGTCCAGCGTGAGCGCATGGTAGCGCATGCTGAAGAAACCCTGGTCGAAGGTGAACTCATCGGCGGGCATGAAGACGAGATCGACGGCGACCGACTCGGTCTGGTTGTACGGGTAGGTAGCGCGCTGATTCACCAGCACAACCTTCGTCCACAACCGCTGGCCGCGCCCGTAGTCCGCCAGGGTGAAGGTGTGGCTCTCGGCGTCGATCGATCCGCGCAGGGTCCAGGGCCCCGATCCGATCGGCGCGGTGTAGATGAAGCCCTCGACGAACGGACTGGGCGTGCCCTGCAGCGTGACCACCAGCGTCCCGGCGGGCGGATCCGCCCCGCCCCAGTCGGGGCGGACGTTGGCATGCCAGGCGGCGAGCGCTGGAAGCGATAGCGTGAAGTCCAACTCAGTGTCATCCGGCGTCAGCAGTCCCGCGGCCGCATCGGGCACCCCCCATCCGGCGTGTCCGGTCGCGACGGTCAGGTAGTGCTGAGCGAACTGCGTGAAGGTCTCCGCCACGGTCGCGTCGTGCTCGGCCAACGCTGCGGCCACCGCGCCGGCTCCGCTGCGCGAACCTTGGGTCTGACGGGCGATGTGCCTGTACAGCTTGACTAGGGTCGTATCGCCATAGGCCTCGGTGATGTGCGTGAGGAAGCGCGAGGCGCCGTAGCCGTGGTCGGGGTCGTCGGTCTCGAGGGCCTGCAGGACGAAGTTGCGGTTGTCCTCCTGCACGTTCGGCACCCAGGCGTCGTCGCCCAGGAAGATCGGCTCGAACCACACCGACGACGCTTCGGAGATCCACAGGTAGTCGTAGCCCAGGGCATGACCGGAGGCGCCGTAGCCCATCTGCACCAGGTGGAAGAGCTCGTGCGCGGCCGTGGCCCGCAGCAAGGGGCCGCTGATGGCGGGATCGATCACCAGGTAGGAGGCATCGATGCCCCACTTGCTCTGCACGAACTCGCCGTTGCGTCCACCGGGCAGATCGAGCACCTGCACCTCGATCTGGTCGCCCGGGGAGTTGCCAAAGACGAAGCCCAGGCCTTCGAGGTGCTGCTGGGCGTCCTCGAGGGCATCCAGGAGCGCTGCGATCCAGGCGCTGGGGACGCCGCGCGAATCGAAGCACACCACGAACCGCGAGCCCTGCGTCGTCGCCTGGAAGCCGCGGAACGTCGTGAGGGTGATGATGAGATCGCCCGTCGCCTCGACCTGGGGGGCAGCCACCGCATCGCCGGCGTAGCTCCTGTCCCCGGGCAGCGTGGCGGTGATCACGCCGGCCGCCCGGTCGACCACGCTGGACGCGAGCGGTCGGCCCCGCACGCCGTTGCCCGGATCCACCGAGACGAAGGCCTCCTCCTCGACGTACACGAGGCACGAATCGCCGGCCGGCAGCAGGCTCGGCGCGACGCTCAGCCGCAGCGTGAGCGAATCGGCAAAGGCCGGCAGGCCGCGCAGGCGATAGACGCGGCCCACGGTCTCGATGCGCGGGTCCAGGAGCGGATGCTCCGTGGCGGCGACCGCCGACAGGGTCAGGACCGCCGCCGTGCGCAAAGCCCCGGGCGGGAACGAGACCGAGATCTCCTCGCCCCCGATCTGCCCGCCGGCTGGAGCGATGGTTTCGGTCGCGATGGTCTGCCAGCCCGACTGCGGGCCGGCGGGGTTGTCATCTCCGCCGCCGCAGCCGGCCAACCAGACCAGCCCCAGCGACAGCCAGAGTCCGAGCGCCAGATCCGCGCGGATGCGACGAGAAGGCAGCATGTGACATCCTCCTGCAGCCCGACCGGCGGACAGGATAAGGTCGTCCTACTTCGCCGCAAGCTCCTTCTCTATGGCGGCCACCACCCTGGCGTCGAGCGGCTTGGTGCGGGTGCCGAACCGATCGGCAACGCGCCCGTCGCGAGCAATGAGGAACTTGTCGAAGTTCCAGCCGATCTCGCCGCCATGCTCGGGATTGGTCTGCTTGGAGGTCAGGTAGGCGTACAAGGGATGCTGATCCTCGCCCTTGACGCTGATCTTCTCGAACATCGGGAAGGTCACGCCGTAGTTGACCCGGCAGAACTCCGTGATCTCCTGATTGGTGCCCGGCTCCTGATTCAGGAAGTTGTTGGCCGGGAAGCCCAGCACGAGAAGACCCTGCTCATCAAAGCGCTCGTACAGCGCCTGGAGCTCCTCATACTGCGGCGTGAACCCGCACTTGCTGGCCACATTCACGATGAGGAGCACGCTGCCGCGGTAGGCGCCCAGGGTCGTGTCCACGCCCGCCATGGTTCTGACCGGGATGTCGAAAATGGCCGCCGACCGGGTCGCGCCAGCCGCCGGCGGTGAATCCTGAGCCGCGTCATGGGATGGCACGTCCTGAACCCCGCCGCCGGAGGGCGAATCCTGCGCCGCGCCGCCGGAGGGCACGTCCCGAACCCCGCCGCCGGAGGGCGTCGAATCCTGCGCGGCGGCCAGGGCCGTGAAGAGGCTGAGGACTCCGGCCAGCAAGCCGCTGACCTTGAGCCCCGCATAGGCATACTCCGCAATCATCCTGGGATCCTCCTATCGCTACCGCGAAGTCTCGAACTCCAGACCCGACATGCACCATACTGCAGTTCCGATATGCACCATACTCCAGTCCCAACATGCACCATACTGGCCTCGAGGCCGCCGGTTCCCGCTCACGGGGCCACGCCTGCCGCGACGATGTCCCCGCCGGGGCATGGCCGGCAGCGGCTGGGTGGACACCGGCGTGTCCGACCCGCGGCCCGTGCCTACTTCTCCAGCATGTAGATCTGCCAGAGATCACGACTGCTGGTGCGCAGGATGGGCAGCATGGCCATCTTGCCCGCCGGGCCGATTGCCCTCTCGAGGTATTTCATTTCCGTGAGATTGGCTCGCACGCTCGGGTCACGCGGAATCTCGACGCCCGCCGCCCGGGCGATGAGGATGCCCTTGGCGCGCACGGCCAACTCCAGGTGGATGTGAAGCAGGCAGAGCATGTCCGCGACCACCGGCCCCGGAAAGCGCGTCTTGAGCGATTCCAGATAGCGACCCACGCGGCTCTGCGCGACCGTGCCGTCCAGGACGAGCTCGAGCAACTCGACGTCGGTGTCCAGCCCGGCGCCGAGCCACTGGCGGGTGGCCTTCTCGCTGCACTCGAAGACCAGCAGGAGCAGCAGCGGCATCGCCACCAACAAGAAGGCGGTGGCGACCAGTGGGTAGTGCCCCAGGTGATTGAAGAGCGAGTGGGAGACCAAGGCCACGGCCAGGCCAGGCAGGAAGACTGGTAGCGCGGTCGATTGGCGCCGATCGGCCAGGCTCTTGGAGAGGATCCCCACGATGGCGGTGGCCGAGCCATGCATGACGGCTGTGCCCAGGCCGCGCACTACCCAGAAGAGAAAGCTCGCGCCCCCGATCGCCTCGGCATAGTAGGCATTCTCGACCAGCGCGAAACCGGCGCCCACGGCAAAGCCCTGGATCCCGGCATCGACCATGAACCCGACCTTCTCCGATCGGATGAGATAGATCACGTAGACGGCCTTGGCGCCCTCCTCGAGCAGCGGAGCCAGGTAGCGTCTGAGCAGCAGGGGATCGACCTGCGGCAGACTCAAGGCGGCCCGATTGAGGAAGTAGCACAGGATGGCGCTGAGGCAGCCCATGCCGATCGCCGTGAAAACAGATCGGCGGGCGACGAGCTTGTAGCTGTCCGCGCATAGAAGCCCGGTCAGGAAGAGCAGCACCGGCAACAAACCCAGGAGTATGCTGGCCAGCGTCATCATAGGCGCATCATAGGACTCAGAGGATCTTGAGCGACACCATCCATTCTGTCTGAGCCGCCCTGTGGCGCTCGACGGCCTGCGCGAATCCAAGGGATAGCGTGAGGGGATATTGCGTCAGGAGGGCCATCCGCAGGTCGATCTGCAGGCCCGCGTTGGCCAACTGCCGCCGGTCGCGCGGGCTGTCCAGATTGGTCGCGAGCCCGGTCACGAAGAACGCGAAACGCGCCCAGGTGGCATAGAAGGCGAGTGTCCCCGCTCGGCGAAAGCGCAGAGCAGGCAAGGTCCACTCGAGCAAGGACCTGGCAAAGTTGGTCCCGCCGACAGCATTGATCTCGACTCCGGGGAAACTCTCGTAGTCCCGATAGCGCTTCGGATCCTGGTGGTCGACGTAGTTGTTGCCGAAGCCACCGAAGTAGAAGTTGGCAAAGGGCTCCGCTCGTCCCCCCGGGCAGTACCCCGCTGCATTACGCAGCCAGAGCGAGGAATTGCGGATGGGGAGAGGCAGGCCGGCATCCAGGGCGGCCACGCCCCGCGGGAAGCCCTTCCACACGGCATGCCCGCGGCGCTGATAGAAGCGCACGGTGCTGTGCGTCGCGATCAAACGCCACTGCCAGCCCTTCTCGTGGTCCACGGCCCCGATCGATGCGCGCATGCTCTTGTCTGTCACCTGCGCCTGGCCGGTCACCAGCTTGTCGAATCCGGGCAAGGTCGCCACATTCTGATAGTCAGGCAACCGCTCCAGGCCAGTGTAGCCGCTGAGGTTCAGGCTCAACTCCATGGAGCGCGGCGCGTCGTGGATGAGATCCCTGTTATAGCCCAGGCTGACTCCGTAGCCTTTGCGGCTGGTCTTGGTCGGGCCGAACAGATCGTAGAAGGAAGCCGCATTGTACTTGAAACGGCCAGTGAAGTTGTAACGCTTGTAACCCATCGTCACGTGCCAGCGCTCGTCCTCCGGCAATCGACTGTCGAGTGTGCCGGTCGCGGAGGCATGAAAGGTGTGCATGGAGATGGGATCCGAGGCATTCACGCGTAGCCCCAGTGCCAGCTCATCCTTGTATCCCTCGATCACGGGGTAGACGCTAGCGAGGCGGACTGCGCGGATAGCCCGATAGTCGTCTTCCCGCGTGACCAGAGAATCGAGACGCACCGAGGAAGGCGGCGCAGCCATCCAGTCCCGCAGGACCGGATGCCCGGTCACGAGTTGTTGGCCGAGGAAAGTGATGGCGCTGGCATCCTGGAGCGGCTGGGCGTGAATGAGTGCCGGGACGAAACCCCGGCCGCTGTAGCGGAAGACGATGAGTGAATCCCCGCCCAGGGGGAGCGGGCGGAAGAACCCGGTCTCGCAGTTGGTCACAAGCTCCATCGAGTCCCTGGCCAGGTCGTAACGAAAGATGTTGGACACACCGGTGTAGTAGGAGCTGCCGAAGAGATACTGGCCGTCAGGCGAGAAGACGAAGTTCTGGGGAATGGAACTGCCGAAGTCGTATAGAACCGTCGACGTGGTGTCACCCTGGAGGATCGCTTCCATGGTCATGCTGCGCAGGGTCTGGCGGCCGCTGATCTCCGCCGCGGAGGCACAGAGGACCGTGCCGTCCGGAGAGATGTCCAGGTCGTATAGGTCCCGCCCGTAAGGCAGGGAGAACACCTGGCGATAGTCAGTGTAGGGGGGCTCCAGGCGAACCACCGTGGAAATGCCGTTGAAGTGACGGACGCCCCACAGTGAGCGATCAGCACGGTTGAAAGCGAGATCGCCCACCCGGGCATCCTTCATCAGGCGACGCGATGCTCCCGTGACCGTATCCAGAGTCCAGAGGTCGCGCCATTCATTGTTGTGGGTGGTGTAGAAGAGGGTCCCGCTCTCGGGATCGCAAGCCAGGGAGCAGACGAAGTACAGCGCCGGCCCCCTGATGTCACCCAGACTGCGCAGCCTCCCGTCGGCCAGGGAGAGAGCCGCGATGTGCGCCACCTTGCCCGGGTAGTCTGCTCCCACCCACAGCGTCGTGCGGCGCGCGTCCAGGCAGGCCCGCGAGACGGATCCCAGGGGCTGCCGCGACAGGTCGCGGTAGGGCGTTGTGGGATGCTGGCGGATCGCATCCAGGTTCTTCTTCTGGAAGTCGTGTTCCCATGCGACCCACTGCTGCCAGGCGTCGTCCAGGGAGAGGCCGTAGACTTGACGAAACTGCGACGCGAAGTACCGCCGGGTGCCCTCCCGGCGCGAGACCCAACGAATGAGAGTGTCGGGCGAGTAGCGATGCGCCAAGTAGCTGAAGAATCGCGTGCCGTAGAGGTAGGAGTTCACGCCGACCTGGAAGTCGATCTTCGTGCCCTCCGACTCCAGGCCCAGGGGATCGTAGATGCGGGCGCTGTCGCGGACCATGGAGCGAAAGACCATCTCATCGTAGGGCCCCTGCGCGCGACCAAGCCCGCCCGCCATCCAGGTTTCCAGGAAGACCGCAATCCCTTCGTGATACCAGCGCGGCGCCGCTCGGCGGGGCACCGTAAGATAGCCATAGAGCATTGTCTCCGGGTGCTCGGCGGTCTCCTTGACCTTGCCGCAAAACAGCCGCCGGAAGAACTGGTCGCCGCCGCTCGCCTGATCCAGGGCCACCATGTGCACCAGTTCATGATTCATCGTGGAGTTCAGGCGCTCATTGGACGGACCGGTCTCATAGACGAAGTTGAGCGGCGCCAGGTGAACCACCATGCTGTTCCGCGGGCTGACCCAGACGCCCGCGTTCCCGTAGTCGCCGAAGTCATCCAGGATGACGTTGACCTCTTCCCAGGGACGATAGCGGAACATCCTGCTGTGAAACCGCAGCGAATTCTCGAAGCATCGCGCCGTGTAGGGCGCCACGAAGGAGTGCAGAGCGCCGTTGTACACCAAGCGGAGGTTATTGGTCTCAAGGGTGCGGTACTGGGCGGGCAGACTCTGAGGGAAGGCATGGAGCGCCAGAAAGAGCGCGGCAGCGCACAAGATTGCGCGCCATCCGGACGTCGGCGATAGCCGCATGGGCGCGTCCCCTGAACACCGCGAAGCCCCTCGCGCATGGGGGACTCTCGCGACCCGCCAGAAGAGATGAGGCCGCGCGGGTCCTTCCCGCGCGGCCTCTCGCGGTTAGTCCATGGCCTTGGAAAGCGCCTTCTGCATCTCGGCTGTATGCCACGCCTTCTCGAGCGCGGCTGTCTCGAAGAACTTGGCGGCTTCATGCCGCTCCATGAGCCGCTGGAAGTCGGCACTGCGGGCCAGGTTCCGAAAATCGACCGAGTTCAGGGCCTTCATGACCGCATCCTCGTGAAGGGCTTTGTGAACCTCGGCCGTGCACAGCGCCTTCAGGAGCTGCGGCTGGGCGACCAAGTTCCGGAAGTGGACCGAGTCGATGACGCGGGCAAAGGCCGCGTTGCAGACCGCCTTCTGCATGTCGACCGTTGCGGCGAGCTGCCGGAAGACCTGATCCGCCATGAGCCTCTTGAAGTACTCAGCCTCCATGAGGCTCTTGAACTGGACGGAGTTCACCACCCGCCCCCAGGCAGGATCGATCCTGTGTCTGGCCTTTTCGAGCTCTTCCATCGTGCTGACGCGGGCCGCGGAGATCTCGCTCATGTACTTCTGGAACTCGGGGTCCTGCAACAGCTCGCCGAATGCCTGCGTGCATGCGCACTTCTGGAACTCGGGCGTGCTCGCCAGCTGCTGGAACTCGCGCGAGGCCGAGACATTCTGATAGGCTTCGTCGGCGGACAGCCGCTGGTACTCCGCGTCCTGGAAGAGCGACAGGACATCGTCCTGGCAGAGAGCCTTCCGGAGGTCCGCTTCCATCCGCAACACCTTGAAGAGACCGTCATCCTGCGCCAGGCTTCTGAACGCCTCGCTGGTGACGACGCGGCGGAATTCGGGGTCGATTGTCATCTTGTGGAACAGATCGGACTGGAGGAAAGCCTGCACATCGGCATCCTGCAGCACGACGTCCTTGTTCGCGAGCTGTTGCTCGCTGTGGCGGTTGGCCGCGCCGATGGCCCCCTCTGACCCTCCCTGGGTGGGCGCGTTGCCCTGCCTGGCGAGATAGATCACGACCACCCCCACGACCAGCACACCCACCAAGATCGCAAACCTCTTCGTCGTCATCGCAGCACCCTCCTATCGTTCGGCCTCGTCCCGAGGCCGCCTCTGGCCAACTCTATCTCGACCCATCGTTGCTTCCCGCCTGAGGCCCCGCGGCGTCCCTCCAGCGCCTCGCCGCCGCGCTTCCAGAGCGCTGCCGGCGCATCGGGGCCGTCATTCGCGCGCGCGGCGTGGGGCATCGGCTGACAGTGTTCCGCGCGCCACCCCGGCGGCGGTTTGCAGGGACACCTCCAGGCATGTCGCTCCTCCGCTGCCCGCGCCCAGAAACCTGACGCGAGCCTGAGGATCTCCTCGGACTCGCAACCGCACGTATCCGGGCTGGAGCGCCGCATGTTGCTCATCCGGCCGTGACCACTCGAGCGAGGTCGCCGCGATCACGGCGGGGTCGTACTCGATCGTGATCTGCGCTTCCTCAGTCGCGCGACACTCCAGATGTGCGATCAGGGAGTCCCCGTTCAGCATGATGCTGGCCGCCACCCGCGTGGCCCCGACCGTCAGTTCCTCGGAGTCCTGAGCCGCGGCCGGCCGGCTCGCGGACGGCGCGGCCATCGTTCCCGCAGTCTGCAGGCCCTCGCGCGAGCGCAGAGCCGGCGAGCCGGTCAAGGCCACCATCAAGACGACCCCCGCCGCGACACCCGCCGCGAAGGGGATCGCCCAGCGACTGATCCGGGGGGATGGGGCTCCCGGGAGGACTGACAACCACCGCCGGCCGCCTGGGCGCGGGCGCGACTTGGCAGGCAGAGCCGAGAGAACGCTCGCGCTGAGATCCGCCGGCGCCGGCAGCTCTTCCACTTGGGCCAGCACTTGAAAGAGCCCCTTCCTTCGCTCGTAGAGGGACTGAGCGGTGGGATCCTCCGCCCGCCTGCGCTCCAGCCAGGCGATCTCGTCAGCGGAGGCAACGCCATCCAGAACATCTTGGATGACCTCCTCGAGGTCTCGCCGATTCAGATCCATGTCGCCTCCTGGCGCTGGAGGACCCGGCCCAATCGCTGGCGCGCCGAGTAGAGCCGAGACTTGACCGTCTTCTCTGGAATCCCGAGGAGCTCGCTCATTTCCCGGTGGGAGAGCTGAAGAAAGTGCCGCAGGATGATCGCCTCGCGGTATTCGGGGGAGAGCCGCATGATGGCCCGCTGGACGACTTCGCTGGTCTGCTGTCGCTCGAGCTGGTCCGCGGGGGAGGCACCGCTACCGGCCAGGGCTTCGTTCAGGTTCTCCTGAGGCCTTCGGCTGCTCAGGTAGTTCAGGCACTCGTTGATCATGATACGGTACACCCAGCTGAAGAACTTGCGGCGGTGGTCGAAGCTGCCGAGATTCTGGTATACCTTCAGGAAGACCGTCTGGGTCAGATCCCGGGCATCCTCCCGGCTGTCGACCATGCGGTACGCGAGATTGAACAGGATACGCTGATAAACATCCACGAGCCGCGCAAACGCCTGTTCGTCCCCTCGCAGCGACCGCTCCACCAGCTCCGTTTCGTTCTCGCTGCCCATAAGTACCGGGCTCCCCCGCAAAGGTTGGTCGGAATCTTCTCGGGGCTGCGATCGGGCCAAACAAACGGAGCTGTGCGACGTCACGCCGCTTGCCGGCAGGAGTCCCCGGGACGGGTGATCGCCTCCCCCGCCGCAGATCGCGAACTCGGCGCTGCCCCTGCTTGAGGCCGCTATTCGATCCGCAGGACCTTGTCCAGGCCCGAGTACTTAAGGATGTTGCGAACTCGCGGCTGCATGTTCGTCAGGCTGAAGCTCTCCCCGGCCTCGCTCAGCCGCTTGTAGGTCATCATGATCACACCGAGGCCCGCGCTCGAGATATACTCCAGTTCGCCCAGGTCCAGCGTGAGCGGTCCCGACAGCTTCTGCAGCTCTTCCAGGGCATTGTCCGCCTGGGAGGCATCCAGACGGCCCTTGAACTTGACGCTTCCTTTCCGGAGGTGCTGGATCTCGAACATCACCTGCTCAGCCTCTTCGTGACAGTGATCGTGCTGTTACGATCCCGGTAGTCGTAGCTTACGGTATCCGCGTACTGCCTTACAAGGTGGAGACCCAGGCCGCCGGCGCGCCGTTCGCTGATGTGGAGATCGACGTTCAGGGGGGGGACCGAGGTTATGTCGAATTCCTCGACATCGAACTCGCGCAGCCTGATGATGAGTTGGTCACCCTGCTTGTCCAGCTCGATGGCGATCTCATCCTGGCCTCCGGCGCTGTACTTGACCATGTTGGTGAACAGCTCCTCGATGATGAGATCGACGTCGAAGCCGTACTCCGCGCGAATCCCATGAGACGCCAGAAACCCCGCCACGAAATCGAATATCGCGTCCAGCGTGCTGAGCTTGCGCGGAAAGCACCGTTCCATAGCGTGCCCAAGATAGCCCCCGGGCCATGGAGCCTGGAAGCGCTTTCTCAGCTCGCCCCACGACTGGGCCGCCGGCCAGCGTGCGCGTGGTGGCCGGGCTGCCCTCGGCGGGAATCGAGGAATCCCGGGCTGCTCGCGGCCATCAACGAGAACAGGTGTAAATCATCTGGGCGGTTCGCCTGGTCGGGCACCCGTTGGAGCCTCTCTTCTTGACGATGACACCGCTGGCGCGATTCATGATGATCCTGGTCGCTGCTCGCTTTGCGCCGACCGGCGCTCGAGCGCGACGGTCACCGACTGCATGCAAGGCCTGCTTCCGGCGAATGCGGCCTGACCGCGCGGCGAATCGCGCCCGACGCCGGGAACCCAAACGCCGCCGGCTGGTGAAAGCGCCAGGAGGTCATATGGCAAAGACAGCATCCACCATGGTGCCGCTGGGCACGCCGGCGCCCGATTTCTCGCTCGCCGACGCGCGTACTGGAAGGAACTACTCGCTGGGCGACTTCAAAGACAAGCGGGCGCTGCTGGTCATGTTCATCAGCAACCACTGCCCCTTCGTCATCCACGTGCGCGGCCACTTCAGGCAACTCGAGGAGGACTACGCGCCGCGCGGCGTTCAGATCGTGGCGATCGGCGCCAGCAGCGCGCAGACGCACCCGCAGGACGGGCCCGAGCACATGCGCGCGCTGGCTGAGGCCGAAGGCTGGGGATTCCCGTTCCTCTACGATCGAACGCAGGACGTGGCCAAGGCGTACCGGGCCGCCTGCACTCCCGACTTCTTCCTCTTCGACCGCGACCGCAAGCTGGTCTACCGCGGGCAGCTCGACGACGCCCGGCCGGGCAGCGATGTGCCCGTGACGGGACGTGACCTGCGGGCGGCGCTGGACGCCGTGCTGGCGGGCCGCCCGGCCCCGGCGGACCAGAAGCCGAGCCTGGGCTGCAACATCAAGTGGCATCCCGGCCAAGAGCCGGACTACTTCGGCCAGTAGGCGAGGTGGTCGCTGAGACGCAGGCATTGGGAAGTGCTCGCCCGAGGCATGGGTGTGTGATCGAACCGGGGAGGGCAGTGCTCCACGAGTTCGGTCACGCGCTCACCGCGCGCAAGTACGGGATCAAGACGCGCGGCGTGACGCTGCTGCCCATCGGCGGCGTGGCGCGGCTGGTGCGCTGCGGCCGATCGCCGAGCTCGGCGTGTCCCGGGGACCGCTCCTCGAGAGGCTCATGGTGGTCAACATCCTCCTGGTTCTCTTCAATCTGATACCCGCCTTCCCGATGGATGGCGGGCGGGTAAGTTGTCGCTGACTGTTGCTGAATCTGGGGCTTGAGCCCCGGTCCGAAGCCCCGTAGAATCCGACTCAGACCGCAACTGTGATCTGCGTCTCCCCGCGTTGCCGCGCGCGTTCATGTGGGGGAAGTGCGAAGTGTCCACGCTGGGCTGCGAACGAGCCGGGCACGGCGTTCAGCGCGTGCACACCTGCCGGCTAATCCGAAATGCCATCGCGCTGGTTATCCTCGGCCTGCTGCTGTGGCCGGGCGGCTGCGCCGAGGACGACTCCCCGGCGAGGCCCCAGCCCAAGTCCCCCAGCGCTGAGTGCATCAACTATGGAGACTACCTCCACTGGGTTGCCGGCGCGGAGATGCCCGGTCGCACGGCGCGGGCCGCGAGAATGGGCCCCTACATGTGCCTGGCGGACGATGAAGCGGGCGTCCGTGTGGTGAACGTCGCCGATCCCACCGCGCCCCAAATCGTGGCCACGGCCGACACGGGACCCGTCCAGGACCTGGCGGCTGCTGAACCCTTCGTCTACGTGGTCGGCGCTCTCGGCCTGCAAGTCATCGAGCTGTCCGATCCCACTCAGCCTCAAGTGGTATCCACACTCCCCTGGCCCAACCAGCTTGGCGGCATAGCTGTCGAGGGTGAATATGCCTTCATCACCTATCGCAACCATGGTCTGCTGGTCATCGACATCTCCGACCCGGCGTCGCCGCGGATCCTTTGCGTCACGACGATCCCCGATCTCGGGTATCAGCTTGCGGTGGCGGGCAACGTCCTCTACGTCGCGAGCTCGACGAAGGGGCTCATGGCGGTCGATGTTGCCGAGCCCGTCGCGCCGCATCTCGTGGGTCAGATCGACACTCGAGTGGCGGCCCACGACGTGACGCTCGTCGACAACCAGGCCTACGTCAGCGGCGACATAGGCGCACTGGACATCGTCACCATCGACGATCCGTCTCAGATGCAGCTCCGGGGGAGCGTCGGCACGTCGGGCAGAGCAACAGGTGTAGCAGGGCGGGGCGATCTGACCTTCATTGCCGACCAGTACGGGGGTCTGTTGGTGGTCGATGTCGCGAACCCGGATTTCCCCCGCGCCGTGGCGACGGCGCCCACTCCGAGCGAAGCGGTCGGCCTGGCCGTGATCGAGAACTACGCCATCGTTGCCGACAGGGCCACCGGACTGCACGTCTTTGACATCTCAGCGCCTGAATCCCCGCCCATGGTCGCCCAAGCTTATACGCCCGGCGCCGCCAACGCCTGTGCGGTCGTTGGCCCCTATGTCTATGTGGCCGATGGATCGGCAGGTCTGCAAGTGATTGACGTCTCGGACCCGAATCATCCCCACATTGCGGGGAGTGTGTCGGGGTTCCCGGAAGTCTGGCGCCTGGCTATCGGAGACAAGTACGCCTATCTTGTCTCCGCGCTCTATGGCGTCGTCACGGTCGACATCGCGAATGCGGCGTCTCCGCGCTTCGTGGGTTCTGTCTCTCTGTATACCTATGGCCCCCTTGATGTCGCGATCGCCGATTCTCACACCCTCGTGGTAGGTAGCGAGCAGGGGCTCTGCGTTCTGGATGTATCCGATCCGGCCGAACCCACGGTCAGGGGTTCGGTCGCCACGCCCAACGGCGCTTCGGCCGTGGCGGTGCAGGGACGCTACGCCTATGTTGCCAACCAGGCATCCGGTCTCCTGATCGTGGACCTGTCCGATCTTGATGCCCCGGCGATCGCCGGCAGTGTCGATACGCCGGACCGCGCCATCGATGTGGACATCGACGGTTCCATTGCCTACGTCGCCGACAGCGGCTCCGGACTGCAGATCATCGACATCGCTGATCCGGCTGCCCCGCAAATCATCGGGAGCGCACGCGGCCCCAGTGGCTTCCACGGCGTCACAGTCGCCGACGGCTGTGCGTACGTCGCGTGCGCAGCGAGCATTCAGATCCTCGATGTCCGCGATCCCGTGGCTCCCCGCGTCCTGGGAAGCTTGCGCATCCCCCAGAGGCCGATCCGCGTGACGGCCCATGAGGGGATGGTCTACGTCGCGGATGGTTATCGCGGCCTGCTGCTCCTGCATCCTCAGTGCGCGTCATGACCCGTCGGCTGGCAGGCCGCCCGGGGGAATCGGCATGCAAATCCACAACCTGAGCGGTGGGGTCGCGGCGGCCTCGCTCGTGCTGGCGATCATCGCCAATGGCTGCTCCGATGACGGGGGGACCCGTTCGTCCGTGCCGCCGGGGATGGAGTGTTTCGACTACGCCAGCGGGCTGCGCTGGCTGGGATGGGTGGCCCTGCCCGGGAGCGGAGATGTGGCGGTGGCAGGCAACCACGCCTATGTCGTCACGAGCGAGCAGGGACTGCAGGTGGTCGACGTCTCGACTCCCGAGTCGCCCAGGATCGTCGGCGAGACCGAGATCCCGGACTACTGCCGGGGTGTGGCGGCTTCAGGTGGCTACGTGTTTGTAGGCGCGCGCAGATTCGGGCTGCGGGTGATCGATGTCTCCACCCCGGGTGCCCCCCTGACCGTTGCCCGCCTTGACATGATCGGTTACGTCAACGGCGTCGCCGTCAGCGGCAGCCATCTGTGCGTCGCCAGCGAAGATGAGGGTTTCATGGTGCTCGACGTCTCCGACGCCCGGACGCCCAAGGTCGTGGGTCGTGTGACCGACATCGGGCAGGGTTGGGCAGTGGCGGCCACGAGTCGATATGCCTACGTCACCGCCGGATCTTCTCTTGAGATCATCGACATAGGCAACACCTCGCAGCCGCGCCGGCGCGGCAGCGTGCGAATGCCCGGCTATGTCTGGGGCAGCGCCTACGATGTGGCCGTGGCGGGCAACTACGCCTATGTCGCGGACAGCGGGTCCGGCCTGCAGATCGTCGATGTATCCGCGCCGGCCTCACCGCACATCGTGGGCAGTGTGCCCACCGCCGGTGAGGCGTTCAGGGTGACGACGGCGGGCGGATATGCCTTCGTCGTGAACCTCGAGGGCAATGTCCAGGTGATCGACATCCGCGATCCCTCTTCGCCACGCGTGATTGGACAGATGGGCACGGAGGGCTATGGGGGAGATGTGGCCGTGATCGGGACGTGTGCCTGTATCGTCAGCAAGAACTTGTACATCGTGGATGTGTCCAACCCCGTCTCGCCCCGATCGGTGAGCGGCCAGGCCGCGCCGGGTGTCGCCTACTCGGTGGCATTGCTGGGTGAGCACGCCTACACCGCCGGAGGCGACCTGAGGGTCTATGACATCTCCGATCCACACGCCCCGAGACTTGTGAATGGCCTCTACGCCCCTGGGTCGGCGCGCGCGGTGGTCGTGGCCGACAGCTTCGCCTTCGTCACCGATGATGGTTACGGTCTGCTGGTCGTCGACCTCCACCTTCCTCGCTGGCCGGCCCTGCTCACGAGCGTCGGATTGCCCGAACGCGTGACCGCCTTGGCCCATGCCAACGGTCGCGTTTGCCTGACGGGCTATCGGGGTTTCCACGTCGTCGATGTTGCCAGGCCTGCCACTCCCGCCCTGCTGGGCAGCGTGGGAACGCCGGGCCGCGCAGGGGGCGTTGCCACGGCCGGCGACTACGCCTTCGTCGCGGCGAGCGATGAGGGGTTGATTGTCATCGACGTTTCCACTCCCGCTCGGCCCGCCATCGTGGGAACCCTGACGTCTGTAGGCGGAGCCCTGGATGTTTGCGTGGCGGGGTCCCACGGATACGTCGCGCGCGGCACGGCGGGGCTGTCGGTCATCGATGTTGCCAACCCGTTGGCCCCGATCCTGGTTGCCACGCTTATCTTGCCCAACGCTCAGGGCGTGTCGGTCGCAGGAAGCCTCGCCTATGTCGCGGCCGGCGCCTGTGGTGTGTTGGTGGTCGACGTCTCCTCCCCATCAGCCCCCCGACTGCTGGGGAGTCTGGACACGCCCGGCAGCGCTGCCGCCGTCGAGGCTCGCGATGCAACCATCTTCGTCGCGGACTATAGCGGCGGACTTCAGCTTGGACCCGCGCAATGCCCGTTTTGATCCGCGCGATGCCCGTTTTGACCCGCGCAGTGCCCGTTTTGACCCGCGCGATGCCCGTTCTGCTCCACCGTGCCCCTGGATGGTTTCCATGTCCGGATCCGGCCGTGTGCGCAGCCGCATACACCCGCGCACTGGGGTAGACAGAACGAGGTAGCGACGCCAGCTCCTCACCCGTCCGTCACCGAAACGAACCGGCGTAACATGCTTTCGATATGTCAGTTGCAATTCCTATCATTCTCCGTCTCAATGGCACGGATGTTGACATCCCACTGCGCGAGTCCATCCCCCGACTCAGTCACGGCCAGGGTAGAAGGCCGGGAGCGAGGGCCAGGAGGAGGTTCTTGAGATGGCGACCCGCACCGAGATCCAGCCCACCACGTGGCAGTCGCTGGGCGTCTTCCTGAGCGCCTATGTCAAGTCGATGCGCCTCTACTACGCCTTCGTCACCGGCATCGCCGGCTGGATCGGCGTGGCCTATGCGCGCTTCCTGCACCCCGAGACCGCCTCAGTGCCGCTGGCGGCCGTGACGCTGGGAATCCTGTTCCTGAGCTGGGGCATCAACCAGATCATCAACGACTACCTGGGCCTGGCCGAGGATCGCATCAATGCGCCCCACCGGCCGATGGTCACCGGCGAGCTCGAGCCGCGCGCCGCCTTGGCACTCTCCTTCAGCCTCCTGGGCCTGGCGGTAGTCGTCACCTGGTACCTCGCGCCGTGGGCGCTCATCCCGCTGTTGGCCGGGGTCGCGCTGAATGTCGTCTACGAGTACGCCAAGGGCGTGCCCGTGCTGGGCAACATCGTCTTCGGTCTGATGATCTCGGCGTGCACCGCCTACGGCTTTCTGGCCACCAACAACGGCTACCCCGTGGAGGTCACGACCGGCCGCCTGAGCGTGCTCGGACTCGTGGCGATCATGAACGGCCTGATGACCTACTACACCTACTTCAAGGACTACGCCGGGGACAAGGCGGCCGGCAAGATCACCGCCGTCGTCTTACAGGGCATCCAACGCGCGCGCACGACTGCGGTCGTCACGAGCTTCCTGCCGTCGGTCGTCCTGTGGGCGCTGATCGCCCTGGGCGCCTTCGAATCGACGATCAAGCCGACGTTCATCTTCCTATTCGTGGTGACGTTCTTTCTGCAGGTATGGACCGGCGTGCTCTATCACAAGTACCCGACCGGCCCGAAGGCGTATTTCTCCCTCGTGACCAACTTCCGCGCCTGCACCTGCGGTCAGGTGATGCTGATCGCGCTGTTCAATCCCGAGCTGGCGCTCTACCTGTACGTCGCCGCCTACGTGTTCATCGGCTTCCTCTTCGGCTTGCACGGCGATCATCAAGGTTAGGGGGTGGGCCATGCGTGCGTCGAACGAGCGGACCTTCCTGATCGGATGGCGCAAGTGGCTTCTGCTCGCGCGGGTGGCCCTCCACGTCAAGCTCCACTTCGTCGGCGAGGTCCTGCGCGGCCGGATGCCGATCGCCGTGTACCCGCGCTTCCTCTGGCGCGCGTTCCTCTTCCTGCGCACCGTGCGCCACAACAAGATTGTCCGGCACGGCCGCCTCTACAAGCTGCAGCTCTACATTCCCGCCTACCCTTCGCGGGCCTTCTTCTACACGCTGGGCAAGCTCTACCGCCCGGACCCCGGCCCGGTATCGGTCGTCTTCTCCATGACCCGCGCCTGCAGCTACCACTGCCCTCATTGCTATCAAAGCCGCGATCGCGGCGCCGACCTGGAAATGCCGCTTCTGGTGGACATCGCGCGCGAGATGCAGAGCCTCGGCGTGACCTTCTTCAACATCGAGGGCGGCGAGCCGCTGCTGAGGGTTGAGCGGCTGATCGAGCTCATGCGGGCCATCGACGATCGCGGCGAGATCTGGATCAACACGACCGGCGCCCAGCTCACCGAGGCGCTCGCCGGTGACTTGCGGCGAGCGGGACTCGCCGGGGTGATGGTCTCGGTGCATTCCCCCGATCCGGCGGTCCACGACGCCTTCACCGGAGTGCCCGGGTCTTTCCGCGCCGCCTGCCGGGCGCTCGAGCGGTTCGCGGCCAGCGGCATCTTCACCGCGATCAACTGCTGCCCCAGCGCGGAGCTCGTCGCCACAGGCGGACTCGAGCGCCTCTTCGATCTCGCCCGGGAGCTCAACTGCGATTTCATCCAGGTGATCCACGGCAAGTCGGCCGGCGGCTGGCTGGGCCAACCGGCCGAGACGGACCAGGCCGCCGCGGTCACGGCCCGCCTGCGCGAGCTGCACCTGACGTACAACACGCAGTCGCGGTTCCGCCACCACCCATCCATCGCGGCGCAGGTCTTCGACGAGCGCGCAGACCTGTTCGGCTGCACCGCCGGGGGCGTGGATCGCTTCTACCTGGGAGCGGACGGCGAGGTGCAGCCCTGCGAGTTCCTGAACGTCTCCTTCGGCAATGTGCGCCAGGAGCCTTTTGGCGTGATCTTCGCCCGCATGCGCTCCTATTTCCGTCAGCCGGGCACGAACTGGCTCTGCTGCACGCAGGCCGCGGCCATCGACGCGCTCATTCGCCAGCGGGGCCTCGCCCGCACGCCTGTGCCCTGGGAGATCACGCGCGAGATCATCGGCGGCTGGCAGAAGGGCGCCGCGACGCCCTTGTACAAGAGGTTGGGAATCTATCGATGACCAGCGGGATGCCGATCACGTTGCCGGCAGGGGCTGCCCCGGGCCCGGCGCCGCCAGTGCCAGCGCCGGCCCCAGGCGCCGGACCGCCAGCGCCAGCGCCAGTGCCGGTCCCGGGCGCCGGGCCGCCAGCGGGCGAATGGGCCCCCGGCGGACCGCCCCCGGCGGGCGTCACCGCTGCCCCGCTGGAGCGGTGCTTCCTGGTCATCAATCCGGGCTCCCGCCATGGCCGCTCCCGCGAGACGGCCACTCGCTACCTCGAGCTGCTGGGCGGCGGCCTGGGCGCGATTGCATTCGGCTTCACGCGCGACCTGGACGACGCTGCCTCGCTCACCCACCGGGCTCTCGGGGAGGGCCATGATACGGTCGTGGCGGTCGGCGGCGACGGGACGATCAACCGCGTGGTCGGCGCCCTGCTGAATGCGGGCGCGCTCGGAGCGCGGGCCCGACTGGGCGTTCTCTACTCGGGCACCAGCCCCGACTTCTGCCGCTTCCACGGCATTCCCACCGATCCAGCAGCCGCCGTCGCCCGGCTGCGCCAGGGCCTCGCCCGGCCCATCGACATCTGCCGCATCCAGCACCTGGACGACGCCGGCCGAGCCAGGGTGGACTTCTTCGCCTCGAGCGCCAACATCGGACTGGGCGCCGGAATCGCCGCCCGCGCGAACCGACTCCGGCCGCACTGCGGCGATGTGTCGGGTACGCTGCTGGCCACCGTGGCCACCATCGCTCGCAGCCGCCCGCAGCCCCTGCGTCTCGTCATCGACGGCGAAGAGTTGATCACGCCGCCGGCGCTGAACATCACCGTCGGCAAGAACCCCCACCTGGCCGGGGGCCTGAAGCTGGACGCGCGGGTCACGGGCTGCGACGGTCGCCTGTACGTGTTCACCCTCGCCGGCATCGGACGCGCGCGATTGCTGTGGGACCTGCCGCGCCTCTACTCGGGGCGGATCGCTCGGGATCCGCGATTCGTGCTCAGGCGCGCCACGACCGTCCGGGTCGAACCGCTCTCGGGCTCGCTGCGCACCGAGTTTGACGGCGATCCGGCCGGCTGGTGCCCGGCCGAGATCCAGGTTCTCCCAAGGGCCGTGCGCCTGATTGGAGCGACGCGATGAAAGAGCGTGAGATCATCGAGACCATCGCGCGCAGCCTGCTGCGTTCCCCCTTCCAGGAGAACCGTCTCTTCACCTCCGATGCCGAGATCATCGAGCTGGATGGGCGGCGTCTGGCCGTGACGGTCGACGACTACTCCGCGGAGGATCGCCTGGACGCGCGCGACGCCCGGCTGCTGGGCTGGAATCTCGTGACGGCCACCGTCAGCGACCTCCTGGCCGTAGGCGCACAGCCGCGCTTTCTGCTCAACTCCCTGGTGACGGCTCGGGAGATACACGCGGCCTACCTGCAAGAGCTGGCGGCCGGCATGCAGGAGGCCCTGGGCGCCTGCGGAGCGAGCATGGTCGGAGGCGACGTCGGCACGGGCGCCGCCTGGCGCTTCACCGGCGTCGCGTTGGGCACCTTCCGCGCCGGGCAGGTCCCGCTCAGCCGCGTGTTGCCATGTGCGGCGCAGGCCCCGCTCAGCCGCGCGCTCACCAGCGCCGGCGCGCGCACGGGCGCCGCGGGCGCCTCCGCGCACACCGGCGCCGTCATGGTGACCGGCGCCCTCGGCGACGCCAATCTCGCCGCCGGCGCCGGCGGCCCTGCGCCGCGCTTCGAGATGCGTCTGGCCGAATCGGCCGCGCTCGCGGCCCACGCGCCGGTTGCCTGCATCGACACCAGCGACGGGCTCGCCGCCGCGCTCGAGACGTACGCGATGCTCAACCCGGAGCTGCGGATCGATGTCGATCTCGCCGCCATTCTCTACGCCCCCGGCGTGATCCCCGCCGCCGCGACGATGGGCGTGCCCCCCGAGGCCTTCCTGATGGGATCGGCGGGCGAGTACGAGCTGCTGGCCCTGGTGCCCGACACGGTCGTTGGTCCGGGAGCCACCCCCGCCGCCGGCTTGCCCTCCGCGCGTCTCGGCGCCGGCTGGCGCCGCATCGGGACTTTCACATCCGACGCCGGGCCCGGCGTCTACTTGCACGCGACCGGCGGTCCGGTTGCGCTGCCGGCGCTGCCCGATCCCCGCGCGGCGGCGTCGTTCGAGGCGTACTGCGCCGAACTGATCGATCTTGCACGGCATGTCTTCGGCGCATCCGGGAGGCGGTGATGCTCTTTGACCCCTGGCAGATCGGCGGCGCGCGCGCGCCCAACCGCCTCTGGCGGGCGGCCACGTATGAGGGCCTGGCCGGTGCCGAGGGCTTTCCGGCGCCCGAGCTCGCGGACCTGTACATGCAAATCGCGACCGGCGGCGCCGGTGCGATCATCACCGGCTTCTGCTACGTGAGCCGCGCGGGGCGCGCCATGCAGCCCCGCCAATGCGGCATCGACACAGATGAGAAGATCCCCGCCTGGCGGCGGGTCGTCGCGAGCGTGCGGGCCCGCGGCCGCGGAACGCTCCTCTTCATGCAGATCGCCCACGCCGGACGACAGACGCTCGCCGCGGCCACCGGCGGCCAGGTGCTCGCGCCCACGGCGAAGGTATCGCCCTACTTCCGCTCGCGTCCCCGGTTCATGAATGAGGACGAGGTCCGCGCGGCGATCGGCGAGTTCGTCGCGGCCGCAGGGCGCGCGCAGCGGGCCGGGTTCGACGGCGTGGAGTTGCACGCGGCCCACGGGTATCTCATCCACCAGTTCCTCTCGCCCTTCATCAACGATCGCCGCGATGCGTGGGGAGCCGACCGCCTGGCCTTCCTGCGCGAGATCGTGACGGGCATTCGCGCCGCCTGCGGCCCTGACTTCCCGGTGCTGGTCAAGGTCAGCGCCGGGGATTTCCACCCCGGAGGCGTCGACGCCCACCTGGCCGCCCAGTACGCGGCGCGCCTGGCCGACCTCGGCGTGGACGCGATCGAGGTGAGCTGCGGCACGATGGATCTGGCAATGAACATCTTCCGCGGCGGCCTGCCTGTGCAACAGGCCTTCGATCATAACCCGCTTTTCCGTGGTCGTCCGGCCTGGCAGAAGGCCCTCTGGCGGCGCTTCGGGCTGCCGCGCCTGCGGCGCCGCCTCGTTCCGTTCGCGGAGGCCTACAACCGAGCGGCCGCGCGCGTCATACGCGAGCGCACGCCGGTTCCGCTCATTCTGGTCGGTGGGATTCGCTCGCGCGCCGCGATGGACGAGATCCTCGCGACGCGCGACGCGGATGTCATTGCGCTCTGCCGGCCGCTGGTTCGGGAGCCGGGCCTGCCCGATCGGCTGCGCGGCGATCCCACCGGGCGGTCTGCTTGTGTGAACTGCAACCTTTGCGCGGTCATGTGCGACAGCGCCAACGGACTACGCTGCTATCAACAGCGTGACAGCGCCACCGGATCGCGCCGCGAGGAGAAGGAGAATCGCCATGAAGACGCTGACTGACTCCACGACAAGCGCCGCCACGTCCGTCCCGGCTTCGGACCGGGACAACGGCGGGCCTCGCTGCTGGGAGGACTGCTACGATCCCGGCGGCGGCGATCTGTTCGACAAGGCCCATCTGCTCCAGTCGCTCCTGATCCGCGAGCAAGAGGCGGGCAACTACTTCTTCCGCCGGCCGCTCCTGGGCGCAAGCCGCGGCCGGGCGCGCGTGCGCGATCCCCGGACCGGTCAGGAGCGCGAGGTGATCATGCTTGGCTCGAACTCGTACCTCGGGCTCAACGCCGACCCCCGTGTCATTGCGGCCGCGGCGGGCGCGACCGAGAAGTACGGCTACGGCTGCGGCTCGGTGTCATTGTACGCCGGAACGACCGACTTGCACCTGGCCCTGGAGGAGAGCATCGCCCGCTTCTACCGCTGCGAGGATGCGATCCTCTTCCCCACGGGTTATGCCGCCAACATCGGCGCCCTCTCGGCCCTGCTGCGCCCGCGCGACGTCGCGGTCAACGACCTGTTCAACCACGCCTCGATCTACGACGGCTGCGCGCTCTCCGGCGCCCAGGTGCACACCTTCGCCCACGCCAACATGGTGCGGCTGCAGCGCGCGATCGAGCGCGTGACCGGCCCCGACCACGGCACGCTCGTCATCACCGACGGCGTCTTCTCGATGGAGGGCGACGTCGCGCCGCTCGATCGCATCGTGGCCCTGGCGCGGCAGTACGGCGCGCGGGTGATGATCGACGAGGCCCATGCGACCGGCGTGCTGGGCCCCACCGGGCGCGGCACGGCCGAGCTCTATGGCCTCGAGGGCCAGATCGACGTCACGGTCGGCACCCTGAGCAAGGTCCCCGGAGCGATCGGCGGTTACGTCGCCGGCTCGCACGAGTTGGTCGACTACCTCCGCTACTACGCGCGCACCTTCTTCTTCTCGACCGCGATTCCCACCCCGGTGATCGCCGGCCTGCTGGAGGTCTTCCGGATCCTCTCCACCGACACGAGCCTGCACGCGGCGCTCTGGGAGAACATCCGGCACTTGAAGGAGGGGTTGGAGCTGCTGGGGTTCGATCTGGGGAACGCCGGCGCGGCGATCCTGCCGGTGATCGTTCGCGATGAGGAGGTGTGCAAGGCGCTCTTGCGCGACCTGATGGAGGCGGGGATATTCGCCAACTTCGTCGCCTACCCCGCGGTGCCCAAGCGGCGCTGCCGGCTGCGCCTGGGCGTGCTGGCGCAGCACACCCGGGAGGATCTCGACTTCGTGCTGGAGACGTTCGCCCGGTTGGGCAAGCGGCACGGCATCATTGACTGACACAGCGCGAGGCTTCAGCCACTGAGTATGCGACTGGTGCGGGCAGGATGGAAGCGGATCGCAGACACGTCATCATCACGGGCGCGACCGGCTTCATCGGCGCGGCCTGCGTGCATGAGTTCCTCGCGCGCGGCTGGACCGTTACGGCGCTCGGCCATCGCCCCCCGCGTGCGCGGCGCCCCGGCGGCGCTCCCCACGACCCCGGCACCCACGACTCCGGCACCCACGATGCCGGCCCCCACGGGGCCGGCCGCCACGGGGCCGGCCGCCCCGATGCCGGCCGTCTGGAGCACCTGCGCGGGCGCGCGGGACTGCATCTGGCCTGGGGCTCGATCACCGAGCGCGAGGCCTTGGTCGAGGTGCTCGCCACCGCGATCGGTCGTGCAGCCGGCAGGTGCGATGCGCTCATCCACTGCGCGGGTCGCGCCACCGACGTCGGCCGAGACCACCAGTTCCGCGCGGCGAATCTCACCGGCGTGGAAAACGTCTGCCACGCTGTCGACCGCCTGCGGATCGGGCGGCTCGTCCACCTGTCGACCACCGATGTCTACGGGGTCCGAGACTTCACCGGCGCCGATGAGACCACCCCGCACGACAACAACCGCCGCAACCCGTACCCCAAGTACAAGATTCTCGCTGAGCGGCATATTCGCGACACCCTGCCCCGCGACCGCTACGTGATCCTGCGACCGGCGCTGGTCTGGGGTCCGGGAGACACCACGGTGCTGCCTCGCGCCCTCGGGTTCCTGCGCGCCTCTCCGGTGATTCTGCACTTCGGGCACTGGCGCGGGAGAAACCGCTGGCCGCTCGCCTACGCCGGCAACGTGGCCCGCGTCGCCTACGCCGCAACCACCTGCGGTGATGCGCTGGGCGAGTCGTACAATGTGGTCGACCCCGAGCCCACCAGCATGGAGGAGTATTATCGGCTGTTGATCGACCTCTTCCTGCCCGAGCAGCGCGGCAAGCGCAGTGTGACCCTGCCCCTGGCGCTGATCTGGCCCCTTGCCGCGCTCAGCACGGCCGTCTCCACTCTCCTCGACCGGTGCCACCCGGTCTTCGATCCCTCGCTCTACAGCCTGTGGCACGTGACGCACAGTCAGGACTTCTCCGGCGCGAAGGCGGCGCGGCTGCTCGCCGGCAGCGGCAGCGCCTACGTCGCGCGCGCTGCCGCACTCGCGGAACTGCGGGCGTGGCGCGCCTCGTGAGGCCCCAGCGCAGTCCCAGCTTCCCGCACGGTCCTGGCTGGAGTACCATGCCGGGCAGTTCCCGAGGCGATCCTGGCTGGAGTACCATGCCGGGCGGTTCCCGAGGCGATCCTGGCACTACCTGATGAGAAGGGAGTGATCCTATGCCGAGTCTCCGGAGTAGCGCCGTGTCCCTGTTGCTGCTGGCGGTCGCCGTTGCTCAGCCCCTGGCCGACGATCCCGCGGATCCACCCACGCCCCCGCCCACGCCGCCGCCCGCGACGCTGCCCACGCCGCCGCCCGCGACGCCCTTGCCGCCGGGCCGCCTGTTGCTGGCCAACGTACGCGTCTTCGACGTGGACGCCGGCGTCATGACCGCGCCCCGGAACATCCTGATCGACGGCGAGCGCATCGTGGCCGTGGAGGCCGCGGAGAACGCGGGGGCCGCGGGGAGTGCCGGGAGTGCGGGAGATGCGGGGAATGCGGGGAATGCGGGCGATGCGGGGAATGCGGGCGATGCGGGCGCCACCGGGAATGCCGCGTCCGGTGCGGCTGTCATCGACTGCGCCGGCAAGTACGCCGTCCCCGGGTTGTTCGACAGTCACACCCACGTGACGAATCTGAGGATGATGGGCGACGAGATGATCGACAAGACGCTGGGGCGTTTCGTCGAGAAGGGCATCACCCAGCTTCGCGATGTCGGCGGTCCCCTCGAGACCCTCCAATCGCTGCGGGCCCGGATCGAGTCGGGCGAGCTGCGTGGCCCCGACATCTTCTACACCGGCCCCATGCTCGAGAAGAGTCCGCTCACCTGGGCGCAGATCAACATGGCCAACCCCGGCTTCACGGTCGCGATCGATTCGCTCGCTGACGCCGAGCGGATCGTTCCCGAGCTGGTCCGGGGCGGCGCCCGCTGCATCAAGGTCTTCAGCAAGTTCGACCGCGACGTGTTCGCCCGCCTGGTCGATCTCGCCCGCGCAGCTTCCCTCCCGGCGGTCCACGACCCGGGGCCGCCACTGTTTCACCGCGTGCCGATCGATTTTTCCATCGATTGCGGCGTGAGCAGCATCGAGCACGGCAAGGCGCCCTGGCCCATCGTGCTGGTCGACTCCCTGGCGCAGGAACAGGACGAGCTGGCGCGCGCCAATGCAACGAGCGAACAGCGAATGGCCTTCGTCGCCAAGGTCGCCGCGCGCGGCACGGCGGGCATCGCGACGGACAAGCTTCAGGCCGTGTTCGACAAGATGATCGCGCGCGGCGTCTATTTCTGCCCCACGCTGCACGTATTCGTCCAGATGGCGCAGCAACCCGGCGCCCATGACGAGGCCTCTCCGATGGCGACGATCCAGAAGGGCATGGAGGAGGTGAGCCGCTACTTCACCCGCGAGGCGGCTGTGCGCGGGGTTAAGATCCTCGTGGGTCAGGACGGCGTCTTCCCCGAGGGAACGCTGGCCGAGATGCGGCATCTGCGCGACTGCGGCCTGAGCCCGTCCGACATTATCAGGGGCGCGACGATCTACCCCGCGCAGTTCCTCAACGCCACGGATCGTTACGGCGCGATCGCCCCCGGCCGGGTCGCCAACATCCTCGTGCTCGACCAGGATCCGCTGGCCGCGATCGAGAACATCGAGGCGGCTTTCATGGTCGTGCAGAACGGCCAGGTGGTCCCCAGAGAGAAGGACGCATCCGGCGAGTGAGGCGACCGGGTTGCCTACCGATAGAGCGCCTTCAGTCGGCCCCACGTGCCGACCTCGGTTGGCGAGTAGATCGTGCACGGGTTGGGCGTGCAGCTCAGCCACGTGGGATGAAAGACGCCGCCCAGGGAATCGCACTCGGTCTCGGTGGTCATGGCGCAGTCGCACCCCAGGCAGCAGACCGCGACGGGCCGGGCAGGCAGGCAGACCGTGCCCTCCGCGTTGATGCCCAGGGCCCCGAAGCACTCGGCCCAGTAGGCCGCGGGGGGAGATGCGCAATCGGCCCAGCCGGCGAATCCCGTGGGTGGGTCGACACTCAGCGGGATGGTCCCCGGTCCTGCGTAGGCGTAGCCCCCGAAGTAGTACACCGGCACGATCTCTCCCTCCCACGGGTCGCCGGTGGTGACAATGCAAGTGCCTTCGTTGGGTCCCGGACAGAACATTGGTATTTCCAGACCCCCCGTCGGCGGGAAGCAGGGATCCCACCTGAGGAAGGTGAATAGCGCGGGATCGAAGTTGCCCAGTCCGAACTCCGTCCCGCACCACTCCTTGGGCTCCCACCACGCGGACAGCACGTACCAGCTGCAGGCCAATGAGATCCCGGGAACGTCGATGCGCACGTTCTGCTCCTCGCAGCTCTGGATGGCGTAGGGGTCGTAAGCTCCGCACCAGCCCTCCGGCGGCGGGTCGGTGCTGAACCCCAGCTCGGGCACGTAGTGGGGGATGAAGACGCCGCCGGTCAAGTCCAGGGGGTCTGCGGCAACTGGAGTCACCGCAAGAGCGATGAGAACACCGAAGCTGAAGGATGAGAGCATACGATTCATATGCACCTCCGCGCGTCGGCTCCTGTCTGCGTCAGGGGCGTCGTGAGAACGGGTTCGAGCGCCATGCATCTACTCCAGTATAGCACCGGGAGGACTCATCCGGGATCCCCGCGGCGATTGCGCCACGGGCCTCCCCGCGCTAAGGTCCCCGCGCCGAATAGGTGTGGCACACGCAGATGGAGGGGATCATGACAAGGGTTTCCAAGCTAGCGGCTGTTGCGCTTCTCGGCGTCTGTCTCATCGCCCCCGTGGTGAGTGCCGCCGACCAGGGTCTGTTCGTCAACCTCACCAGCAGCGATCTCGACCGGGCGTCCATGGCGATCTTCATCGCCCAGAAGGCCCTGGCCGAAAAGGGCGCCGAGGCGACGCTCTTCCTCAACGTCGATGGCATCCGCCTGGCCGACAAGCGTCTCCCGTCGCCCGGGCGGGCCGGCGGCGCCACGCTGCACGAGATGCTGCGGACCTTCATGCAGGCCGGGGGCCGGGTTTACGCCTGCCCGATGTGCATGCAGAACGTGGGTGGGATGAGCGAGCAGGACCTGATCGCGGGCATCCAGGTCGCGACGATGGACGCCGTCTGGTCGGCGCTGTTCGCCAAGGATGTCCGCGTGCTGAGCTACTAGCCGGCATTCTGTCGCGGTCGAGCCGCCGTCCGAAGCGACAGAGCAGGCTGAAGATGTTTGGGTAGTCGCTCGCCCAAACCGCCCCGCTGGATTGTTGAAGACACCGCACTGGCTTGTTGAAGGCACTGCTCCACCAGCCCGGGCATGACCCGACGATCCCGGACCTGCTCCGAGTCGGGTTGCTCATGATTCGTACAATGCCGGCGGCGCCAAGAGCGCATGGACGATATCCGGCATGACCTGGGTAGCTCCAGGTGGCGCCTGTTCCGAGTTGACCACGACTCGCCGGCTATTGTCCAATGAGCACCATGAAGGGTCCGGGGAAAGTCCTATTGATCTGTTGCGGATCGATCTGCCTGGTCCTGGGTGTCCTCGGGATTCTCTTGCCCATCTTGCCCACGACGCCCTTTCTGCTCTTGGCCGCCGCCTGCTACAGCCGCAGTTCCCAACGCTTCCACGACTGGCTCATCACCAACCGGCTGTGTGGCGCCTATATCAGGAACTACCGCGAAGGCCGAGGCATCCCGCGCGCCCAGAAGATGCTGACCCTTGCGTTGCTGTGGCTGGTGATCGGCTTCACCGCCTGGCAGGCCACAACGCAGTGGTGGCTGAGGCTGCTTCTGTGCGGCATCGCCGCCGGCGTCAGCGTGCACCTGATCAAGATGAAGACTTCCCGGCCGGAGGCTTCGCCATGCTCGCCGGCATCCGCACCGCGACCACCTCGCCGCGCACCGTCTGCACGCCGTTAGCCAGAATGCTGACCGCGACGATGGCCTTGCGCTCGCCCATCTCGGTGACCCGACCGCGGATCTCGAGCGGGGGTCCCAGGGGCGTGGGCTTCATGTACTCCACCAGCAGCTTGCCCGTGACAAACCTCGGCATCGTCGCCTCGCCGACCGCGCGGCCCGCGATGCGTTCACTGGTTCCGGCCGCGGTGGCCATGGCGTGGCAGTCGACCAGGGAGGCCAGCAGCCCGCCGTATACAAACCCGGGCAACGCAATGTGCTCGGCCCGGGGGGTGAAACGGGCCACGACTTCCTCGCCTTCCACGCGGCTCTTGAGCTGAAGGCCGCGGGTGTTGAGACTCCCGCAGCCGTAGCAGTGGGAGAAGTCATCCGGGTAGTGGTCTTGAACCGCCGGAGAGTTTGCCGGGCTCATCGAAACCTCCTGTGACGTGCGCACAGGGCACCCCTCCGAGGCAGGGTGTATTGGCTGCCGGCGGCGGGCCCGTGCTGAGATCGGCGAGGAAGAATACCCACCTGCGGATAGCTTTTGCCAGCCCTGGGTGGGCCAGCTGATCACCGCGAGGATTCGTATGCGCCGATGGGGCCGCCTCCTCGGCGAGACCGCGGCGGCCCGATGGCCATAGTGTCACGCATGCCGACAACATCGGCAACCGTCCCAGAAGATCAACCGTAACTGTAAGTCCCCATAACATTTATGGACGCGATTCTCCAATGTAAGGCCTTTCGGACACAAACACGCGGTGCCGGGCTTCCTCGTGTCTTCCCTGTTCACTGGCACATGGAGCTTATCTGCTTACCGATCAATGAATTAGAGAGCAGTACCTCTCGTGGTTCTCAGTGGCACAGAAGATGCGGCCGTTGCCACGGGAGTGGTGCCACGTGGTGTAAGCTTGGCAACCTGGGCGTTATCTGCGTCATCCCTTGGGGGGATAGCCGATGCTCAGAGCGGTGCTTTCCGCGATCGCGATGGCCTGCGCAGCGGTTCTGCCCGCCTCCGCGATTCCGTTGCTGCAGCTTTACATCGACGGTGCCAGCTACGACGTGGTGACGGAAACTTGGGTCACAAGAGAGAGCAAGTTTGATCTTTGGGTGGTCGGCAACGTCGGCTGTTTGGCCCCAGGCCTGGGCATCTTGGAAGTGCAGCTGGCCATGGCCTACTACACCGGTGAAGAGGGCGAGGTGTCGTTCACGCCAAGAGAGGCTTGGCACATGCCCGGAGAGCCGTTGCTCTCGCACCAGGGGCAAGATGGGGAAATCCCCAAGTTGATGAGCGGCGCCCCGTTGCCGAGCCACGGAGTTTACGGTCCCGGGCGGAGCTTCGACCAGTACGCTCTCGGAGACTTCACGCTGAGGAACGCCCCCGTGGGGGACTTCCAGTACTACTTTCCTTCGACGTTCCACTCAACGGGCCAAATCAACGTTTACTCAGTCGAAGTCACGGGCTACTCCGCAGTGCACTTCGACGTGTTCAACCACGTCGAGGGGCAGAGGCGAAGCCAGTTCGGTCCCTTCTCCCACGACGGCGGCGGCGAGATCCCCGAGCCCACGACCCTCCTGCTTGTCGGCACCGGCCTGGCCGGTTGCTCGCTGCTCGGTCTGCGGCGCCGTCGTCGCTAGGGAATCGTGCGGGGACTTGTAGTCCGCCTCCCCGAGTCTGTCGCGGACGAATGGGAAGCCGGCGCACTCGCGCCGGCTTCACCGTTGATGCCCCCCAAGCCGCCCCCCCCTCCTGCCCGATCCCGAATCCGCTCCCGCATTCCGCATCCTGATTGATCCTCGTGGACGCGCTGCAAACCGGCCTTCGCCAGCTCGAGGCCGCTGCCCACCGGTCCCGGACTGGACAGTCTGGAATCTGCGTGAGAAAGTACCCGCGCGGCCTACAGAACCCGTGAGCTTGAGGACGCGCATGGCGATCGCCGTTGGCCAGCGGCTCGGCCCCTACGAGGTGCTCTCGCCTCTGGGCGCCGGGGGGATGGGGGAGGTCTACCGCGCCCGCGACCACCGGCTCGGGCGCGACGTGGCGATCAAGGTCCTCCCCGCCGGCGTCGCGCGGGATCCGGATCGCCTCGCCCGCTTCGAGCGGGAAGCCCGGGCGCTGGCCGCGCTCTCCCACCCCAACATCCTCGTCATCCATGACTTCGCCCGGGAAGGCGACATCACCTACGTGGTCACCGAGCTCCTGGAGGGAGAGACGCTGCGCCATCGGGTCGGCGAAGGCGCGCTCCCCTGGCGGCAGGCGGTCGAGACCGGGGCCGCCATCGCGGACGCTCTCAGCGCAGCCCACGCCGCGGGAATCGTCCACCGGGACCTGAAGCCGGAAAACGTCTTCCTGACCAGGGACGGGCGGGTCAAGGTCCTGGACTTCGGCCTCGCGAAGGTGCAACCAGCCCCGCCGGCGGAAGCCGACACGGTGACGTCCCCGCCTCAGGGAACCGTGGTGGGGGCAGTCCTCGGCACCGTCGGCTACATGTCCCCGGAGCAAGTGCGGGGAGAACCGGCCGACCCGCGCAGCGACATCTTCGCCTTCGGCTGCGTGCTCTACGAGATGCTCACGGGGCGCCGCGCATTCGGTGGCGCCGCCACGGTCGAGGTGCTGAGCGCAATCCTGAAGGAGCAACCGCAGGAGATCACCCTCACCCATCCGGAGGTCAACCCGGAGCTCGATCGCATCGTCTCCCACTGCCTGGAGAAGGCGCCGGAGCGACGGTTCCAGTCGGCCCACGACCTGGCGTTCGGTTTGCGGTCGTTGCTCACGAGCAGCCTGGCCGTGCGGCCCGCACTGAACCTGCCGCGCGGGCGGCGGCAATGGATCGGCGCGGGGGTGGCCACTGCCGCGGCGCTCGCGGTCGCGGTTGCACTGCTGGGCTTGTGGAAGCCGCTCCTGCCCGGGCCGGACCTCGACCGCACGAAGGTCGTCGTGGCGCCGTTCGAGAATCGCACCGGCGATCCGTCCTTCGACGCCTATGGCGCGTTGATCTCCGAAGCCGTGACACGCGACGCGGCGCTCGCGGGCGGCATGACCGTGCTGCCCGGGACCTCCTTTGCCGGCGATGGGGGGAGCCACTCGAGTGCCGGGGCGCTCGTTGCTATCGCTCGCGCCCACGGTGCGGGTCTGGTCGTGTCAGGAGCCTACTATCTGACGGGGGATGACCTGCGGATCCAGGCCCAGCTCTTCGACCCGCTGGAGCGCAGCGTGATCGTGACATTCGAACCGATCACCGGGAACAGCCGGGACCACGCGGCCCTCTTGGAGCCGTTGCGCCAGCGGGTCTTGGGGGCCGTGGCGTGCCAACCCGCCGCGGGTGTGTTGCTCGGACTCATGCACACCCCGACGCTCGCCGCGTTCGCGGAGTACACTCGCGGCACGGAGTTCTTCGGCCGTGACTACGATGCTGCCATCGCGTGCTTCCGGCGAGCGGTGGAGATCGACCCTGACTTCGCCTTGCCGAGGTTCCTCATCTGTTCCGCCCATTGGAACCAGGGCCGCTGCGATGCATCCGGCAGGGTGCTGGAGGAGTTGGAGGGCTGTCTCGAGGGGTTCACGACTGTCGAGCGACTCTGGGTCTCTGCCATGCGGGCCCGTCACGAGGGCCGGTGGGCCGAGGCGCTCGACATCTGGCGGCAAGTGGAGAGGATAGCATCCGGGAAGCCAGGCGCCCTCGTCGTGTACCTCGAGGGGCTCTGTGAACTTCGCCTGAACCGCCCGCGATCGGCCGCGGCCACCCTGACCCGGGCGATGGATTTGGCGTGGTCCCCGCGGGCCTTCAGTCACTATTGGCCGCGGATCCTCCTCGCTTCCGCCCACCACATGACGGGCAACTACGAGGCGGAGTTGGCGGTTGCGGAGGGAGGGCTCCGCGACACGCCGGACATCCTCTCCTTCTACTCCCGGAAGGCCGCCGCGCTGGCTGCCCTTGGCCGGCTGACCGAGCTCAATCGCCTGATCGACGAGACGCTGGGGCTGAGGGCACGGGCGGGCTCGGCCGGGTTGGTGATGCGAACGGCGGCCATCGAGCTGCGCGCTCATGGCCATCGCGAAGCCGCTCTCGCGGTGGCCGGGCAGGCAGTGGACTGGTATCGAAGGCGCCCGGCGGCAGAGGCTGCGGAATGGCAAGAATCGCTGCTGCACGCCCTGATCCAGGCCGAGCGTTGGTCGGAGGCCAAGGCGATCGCCAACTCGATGCTGGCGGAGAGCCCGGATGAGATTGACCGCCTGGGCAGCGTCGGCGTGCTCGCCGCGCGCCTCGGCGAGCGGGCCGACGCCGAGCGGATCGCGACGGCCCTGCGCGACCGAGCGCCGGACTGCCGCGATGGGGAAGCCGCTTACTGGCGCGCCTGCATCGCGACCCAGCTCGGCGATGAGCGCGAGGGGATGGCCTTGCTCAAGGACGCCATGGCGCGTGGGCTCGGCTTTGACGCGTGGATCCACTGCGACACCGATCTCGAGCCGCTCTGGGGCGACCCGGAATTCAAGGAGCTCCTCCGCCCGAAGGGGTGACCCGGGGGGCGGCGTCCGCCCCGCGGCCGCCGGCGGAGTGGCCAGCGGGAGCAGCAAGGCCCCTTGGCCGCGAGATCCCCAAAGTGCTACACTCAATACTAAGGAATTGAACCATTCCGGTGCATGGGGAGGCGGCCATGCGAGCGCGCACTGTGGGGATTCTCTGGATGGTCTATCAGATCCTGACGGGCGTCGCGGCGCAGGCCACAACCTACGTCGTGGCCCCCGACGGCTCGGGCGACTTCCCGACGATCCAGGCCGCTGTCGACGCGGTCGTGAACGGCGATGTGATCGAGCTCACCGCGGGCACGTTCAGCGGCCCCGGGAACCGCGACATCTCCTTCTTGGGCAAGGCGATCACGATCCGCTCCCAGAGCGGCCACGCGGAAGATTGCATCGTTGATGCCGGGGGGATGCCGGGCAACGAGCACCGCGGGTTCCTCTTCGTGTCCGGCGAGGGCCCGGGATCGGTGCTCGCGGCGGTCACCATCACGGGCGGCTACGTCGGGTTTCCGGGCTTCTACGCCAAGGGCGGCGGCATCCTGTGCGAGGGCGGATCGCCCACGATTCAAGGCTGCATCTTCACCGAGAACCACGCCACCGGCTACGGCGGCGGCCTGTGCTGCCACGACTACGCCAGCCCACAGATCCTCGATTGTCTGTTCGAGGCGAATGTCTCCGAGGCTTACGGCGGCGGCTTGGCCATCGTCGTCGCGAGTCCGCAGGTGGAACGCTGCGTGTTCCGCGACAACGGTGCCTCGGAGAGGGGTGGCGGCGTGCTCTTCCACTGCATCGGAGGTGGCCCCACGGCCAGCTTCGTCGACTGCACCTTCATCGGCAACGTGGCCGCCTGGACGGGAGGCGGATTCTCCACCGCGAGCATCGCCCACGCGACTCTTACCGGCTGCACCTTTCACAACAACCGCGCCTCGGTTGGCGGCGGACTCTACTGCGGTGGTGGCTCGGGCCTCACACTGGAGCGAACGATCGTGGCCTTCAGCGCTGTCGGTAGCGCCATTCACGCCGAGGAACCGGGCGATGTTCTCCTGAACTGCTGCGACCTCTATGGCAACGCGGGCGGAGACTGGATCGGATACTTGATCAATCAGTACGGGCAAAACGGGAACATCGGCTTGGACCCGCTCTTCTGCGACCGGCACGCGGGCGACGTGCGGCTTCAGGAGGCATCACCCTGCGCGCCCTTCTCGGCGCCCAACCCCGAGTGCGACCTGATCGGCGCCTGGCCGGCCGCCTGCCCCTCGCAGGAGTACGTCTGCTGCCTCGGCAATGAGTGCCGGATCCTCGGTCCGGACGATTGCTACGCGCTCGGCGGTGAGTGGCGCCCCGGACTGGAGTCCTGCTCTCCCAATCCGTGCGGCACCTATGCCTGCTGCGTCGGCGAGGACTGCTCCGTGGTCGGTTACGAGGAGTGCGACTTGCTGGGCGGCGTCTGGCTGGAGGGCACCCTGGCGTGCGAGCCGGGCACCTGCCCCGCCTATGCTTGCTGCGCCGGCGAGGTCTGCGAGCTGACGCCCGAGTCGGTGTGCGCCGACGCGGGCGGGGAGTGGAAGGTGGGTTTCCCCACATGCGCGCCCAACCCGTGCGAGGGTGGCATCTACCTGATCGAGCCCGACGGTACCGGCCACTTCCCCACGATCCGGGCGGCGCTCGACATGGTGCTGTGGGGCGATGTGATCGAGCTTGCCGACGGCACCTTCACGGGCGAGGGCAACCGCGACCTGGACTTCCACGGCAAGGAGATCACCGTGCGCTCTCAGGGGCGGGATGCCACCCAGTGCGTGATCGACTGCGAGGGTCAAGGGCGCGGGTTCCACTTTCACAGCGGCGAGACGATCTCCTCGTGCGTCCGGGCCGTGACCATCCGGTCGGGCGCCGCCTCGACGGGCGGCGGCGTGTACTGCGAGGAGGCCTCGCCGCGATTGATCGACTGCATCATCGAGGACTGCACGGCCGGCATCGGCGGGGCGGTGGCCTGCGTCAGCGACGCTTCGCCACTGTTGGTGGACTGCACCCTCGCCTTCAATGAAGCATCCGACCGCGGCGGCGGGCTCTTCTGCCTCGCCTCCGCATCGCCCGAGCTGATCGGCTGCACCATCACACACAACAGCGCCGTGTTATCCGGCGGCGGCATCTTTCTGATGCACTACGTGTCGCCGCGCCTGGAGCGGTGCATCGTCTCCTTCAGCCCGAACGGGGAGGCCATTGCCTGCACGGGTTCGGCGGTCAATCCGTCGCTGACCTGCTGCGACCTCTACGGCAACGCGGGTGGCGATTGGGTGGGGAGCATTGCCGGCCAGTACGGCGTCAACGGCAACATCGCGGAAGACCCGCTCTTCTGCGACGCGCTCGGTCGCAACTTCCGCCTCGAGGTGGGTTCCCCCTGCGCCCCGTGGTCACCGCCCAATCCTGAGTGCGATCTGATCGGCGCGTGGCCAGTGGGGTGTGATCCGGCCGCGGTGACAGACACTCCGCTGCCTGCGTTTGCGCTGCTGGGCCGGCCCCGACCGAACCCGTTCACGGGCGCGACCGTGATGCCGCTCTCCTTCGCCGCGGGCGTGCAGGAACCGGTGCGCGTGGCCGTGTTCGACCTCGCGGGCCGGCAGATCCGGATGTGGTCCGTGTCACCGTTGACGTGCGGCGAGGGGGCGCGCAACGCGGGTCGGCTGACGTGGGATGGTCGCGACGAGGCCGGACGAAGTGTGGCGGCAGGCATCTACTACTTTGGCTGTCCTGGCGTGCCGGGCGCGGTCAGGCGGCCGGTGCTCCTGGTTCGGTGAAGGACGCGTCGCGGCCGATCGCTTCGTCACCGCAGGCGAATGACCCGCGCCATGAGCCGGAACGCCCCCGCCTCGACTCGAATGTAGTGGACCCCGGCCGGCAACGGCGCGCCGTGATCGTCGTCGCCTTCCCAGTCGACCCGGGCCTCCAGGCCCGCCCCCGCGGCGCGCGACGCAAGCACGGGAAAGCTCCGCACGAGCCGGCCGGTCACGTCGTAGATCGCGATCCGCGCCGCCCCCGCGGGCTCGAGACCCCCGGGCACGCTCAGTGTGATCGTCGTCGCCCGCTCGAACGGATTGGGCGCGCAGGCGAGATGGGCGCCGCTCGTGGCGATCGTCCCCGAGCCCGCTGCCCCACCCGGCCGCGGGCCTTGACCGCCCCCCGGCTCCTCCACCGCGGCGACCGGCGCAGGATCCAGCAGCCAGGGCGTGAACAGAACGTGGTCTCCGACCGGGTCGCCGAGACCGCCGGGATTCTGCACCGGATGAAAGGGGCCCGTGGGATCGCCCCACCAGTTGTTCTCGGCCGCGACCGGCACGGTCGCGCCGTCGTTGCGCATGCCGTAGCCCGCGTTGCCGGCGATGCTGTTCTCGTGCACCTGGGGAGTATGGCCCGCCCATCCGGCCGCGAAGTGGACGCCGCCGGCATCGTTCTGCGCCAGCGCGCACTCGGTGATGGTCGGCTGAGATGCCAGCATGTACACCCCGCCGCCGATCGCGGCGCGGTTGTTCATGACCACATTGAGAGAGATCGGAGGCACACACTCGAGCTCGCAGAAGATGCCGCCGCCGCGGCCGGTCGCCACGTTCTCGGTGATCTGGTTCTCGCGGATCGTGGGCGAAGACATGTAGTAGCAGCCGATGCCGCCCCCATCGCCGGCTCGATTGCGGGTAATGACGTTGCCGGCAACGACCGGCGTCGTGGTCCAGTGCACCAGCCCCAGGCCTCCGCCCAGCGCCCCGGCGACATTGCCGGAGATCTCGCAGTCGATCACCGCCAGGTCGTGGCTCTCCTCGGCGAAGATGCCTCCGCCCGTGCCCGTCGCGTGGTTGTCGCGGATCGCGTTGCCGCGCACGTGCGCCAGGCTCCAGAAGGAGTAGATGCCGCCGCCGAACACGGCGTGGTTGCCGACGATCTCGTTGTCGAGGACCTTCGGGGGCTCCGAGTAGGGATTGAAGAAGCTCAGCGCGCCGCCCCCGCCGGCGGAGTTGTTGCGGAAGGTGTTGTGCGCGATGAGGAGCACCCGGGCCTGCAGGGAGTACGCCTCGCAGTGGATAGCGCCGCCGTAGTAGGCGTCCGCCGTGTTGTCCCGGAACTCGTTGTCGCTGATGACGGGGTAGGTGTCGCCGTAGGAGCAGATCGCGCCGCCGCTCCCGTCGATGACCGTGTTGGCGCAAAAACTGTTGCCCGTGATGATCGGCGCGCGGCTCTGGCCCTCGCAGTAGATGCCGCCGCCGTAGTAGGTCGCGACGTTCTCCACGATGCGGTTGCCGCGGATCGTGGGCTCCGCCGAGACGCAGGCGATCCCGCCTCCCATCTCCCCGGTGCCGTGGGTGATCGTGAAACCCTCGATCAGGGTCGTCGAGTCGACCGGCGCCGAGAAGCGAATGACCGTGCCGACGTCCATGCCGTGGATCACGGTCGCGTCCGGTCCAGTCTCGCTGATGAGATGGAGCGACTGCCGCGCGGGCCAGACGATTTTCTCGTAGTACGTCCCGGGCGCCACCAGGACCGTGTCTCCCGGGGCGGCCACGATCAGGGCGTACTGGATCGTCGCGTACTGGGCGGGCACGTGCAGCGTGTTGGCGGCCGCGGGCGCGGTGAAGAGACCCAGGCCGGCGCCCGCCGGGATGCCAAGGCAGATGATCCTCTGCAGACCGAGGCCCCTGCTCGCGCGCACGTCACACCTCCCAGACCGACCCCAGCCGGGGCGCCCCATGGATCGAAGCAGGAAGCCTGATCAGCCCCGCGCGGTGCTGTTGCATCGTTGATGAAATCATAGCACACGCGGTCGCGAGGATACGGGCCGTCGCCAGGCGCCGCGCGTCTCCCGATCACGCCGGCCAGTCTGGACCCGCGGCGACAGGCGGCCGTATAGTGGTTTCGAGACAGGGAGGTTCTCACAGATGCCGCGCCTTCATGCTCACTTGCTGGCCACCGTGCTCGCCATGTCCGTTGCCGCGCTCGCCGGCGCCCAGGTTCTACTGGCACAGGAGTCAAGCGACCCGCAGGCCCGACCGCGCAGGCCGCCAACCGGGCCGGGAGAATCGCCGCCGCGGGCAGCGCCCCCGGAGAGCTTGCGGCTGGGCGACCCCGCACCACCGCTGCCCAGCTTCGACTGGGTCCGCGGCGACGCGCGGGCAGCTCACATCGCGCCGGGCGAGACCGTGGTGCTCGAGTTCTGGGCCACCTGGTGTCCCACCAGCCGCGCGCTCCTGGCGCGCCAGGACAGCCTGCTGGCGGTCCTCCCCTCACCCGGACTGCGCATCATCGCCCTGGCGCCTGAGCCATCGGCGCATGTTGCCGCCTTCGCCGACGAGGCAGGGTGGACCCATCTTGCGATCGCCTGCGACCCGGCCAAACAGGCCTTCGCGGCTTGGGCGGCCGCGGCAAGCCGCCTGGATGCCGAATCGCGCCTTCTTCCGGTCGCGTTCGTGATCCACCCCGATGCCGAAGCCCCCGGCGGCCGGATCGTCTGGATGGGTCAGCCGGCGGATCCCCAGGCGGCTCAGCCCCTCGCGGTCTTCGACTCCGTCCTGGCCGCGGTGTGCGCCGGCACTTACGACCTGGCGGGCGCCATCGCGATCGCGCGCCAGGAGGAGCGCTCCGTCGCGCTGTTTCGAGAGCTCTTCGCCAGTGACCGCAACAATGACCTCGATCGGCTCGAGGCGTTGCTCGCCGAGCTGCCCACCCTCCACCTGGCGCCCGGCTACCGCAACACGCTGGCGATCAACATGAACAGCCTGGCCTGGTCCCTGGTGACGCGCACGGATCGGACGCCGCGTCACGTGGCGGCCGCGCGCACGGCCTGTGCCATCGCCCTCGACGCCGGTGCGGGCGACGAGCCGCACTTCGTCGACACCTACGCCCGCGTGCTCTTCGAGAGCGGCGAGGTGGCCCGAGCCGTGGCAGAGCAGACCCGCGCCGTGGAACTGGCGCGCGGGCTTTCCTGGATCGATGAGGCCCGTGCAAGCCTGGATCGCTACCGGCAGGCGGCCGGCTGGTCGCCGGCCGAGGAGGCGACCGAGGAGCTTCCCCGCGTCTGGCGCGGAAGTCTGAACAGCGTCTTCACGCAGTCCGACCGGGCGGGGATGGCGCTCCTCGTGGGACCCGGTCAGCAAGACGATCCCACCCGCGCGAACGCCTGGGCGACCGAGCTGGCGTCCATCCATGAGCGATTCTACTCGAGCTCTGCAATGACCCGCGCCGACGAGGTCAGCGAGCAAGATCAGCGCGAGAAGATCCTCGTCCTGTATGGCACGCCCGAGGCGAACGAGATCACGCGCGAGGCCCTCGCCCTGCACGGCATCGGCGTCGATTCAACCGGCGTCACCGTGGGCGGGATTCGGCTGTCGATCGAGCGCCCGGTGCTCATCACCTGCTTGCCGAACCCCTGGAATCCGATGCTGCCCCTTACGATCTACACCGCGGCGCGCGAGGCCGATGCGCAGGGCCTCAATCGCTTCTTCCATGGCCCGACGGCATTCGTCTGCGGGCAGTGGCGGGACCGGCTGCCCGTCGTGCTTCACGCCCTCGACTACGAGCCCTTCACCGTGGAAACGAATGACGATCTCCCGGGCGCCGCGCTGCGCGGGCCACGCCTGGGGCCCACCCGCCTGGCTCTGGGCCCGGAGTCGTTGACGTCCGCGCAGGCCCAGGCCGACCTGGAGGAGCTCCACGCCTGTCTCGCGGAGGAGTACGCCGGCTACCAGGACCTCGATTGGAAGCTGCGCGCGAGCGGTGGTTCATGGGGCGCGCGCACGCGGGCCTTCGCGGCGCGCATCGGCGAGCGCGCGAGCTGGCCGTGGCAGGAGTACTTCGACCTGCTGCGCGAGTACCTCGATCCGGTGCAGGATACGCACTTCTCGCTGTCCGGATCGTCAGTGGTCAAGGGCGAGATCGTCCGCACCCGGGTGGGATTCATCCGCATGCTCGAGCCTTACTTCGCCGATGCGATCATCCGGCGCGAGGGCCAGCGCTATCTCGTCGCCTCGTCGAGACAGGAAGTCCTGGGGGTCGAGCCGATCGTCTCGCCGCACGCGGTCAGGGCGGGCCAGGCGTATCTCTTCCCCTCGCTTCCCTCACAGCCGGCGGATCTGGACGCGCGTGAGACCGACACCTATCTCCTCGGCTCCTTCGCGCTGCGCGGCACGGATCCCGAATCGTTGACCGTGCACATCCGCCCACCCGGCGATGCCTTGCGCGACGTGCCCGCCCACCCGGCGCGTTGGCCCCTGCATCGCGGGCGGCTGGGTGCGCAGGAAGAATCGCGGGACAACTGGAAGCTGAGTGGTCCGCCCCAGACACCACTGCCCGTGCTCGCGGTGAGCACGATGAACGAGCGTCTCCTTCAGGGAATGGCTGCAACGGCCGACAGCCTGCGGTCGCTGCCGTGCGTGGTTCTCGACCTGCGCTGGAATCCGGGCGGGAGCGATTCGCCCGCGCTCGAGTGGTGCCGGCGCTTCAGCAGCCAGCCGTACGAGTGGATCGCCGCGGCCTTCAAGGCGCCGGGCAGTCTTCCCGGGCCTTTCCGCTGGGTCTCGCGCATGGGCGGGCCGCTCCCGGCCGGCGACCCATCCGCGCCGGAGGCCCCGACGGCCTACGCCGGCCGGCTGTTCGTGCTGAGCGGCAAGGGCGCGGCCTCGTCGGGCGAGACTTTCACGCACCTGTCCGGACAGGTCCAGGGCGCGATCGTCGTCGGCCAGAACACGGCCGGGTGTGCAACCTACGGCAACGTGCGCGAGTGGGGCCCTCTGGGCCACAGCCGCATCACGCTGGGATTCGGCGTCACCACAACGGCATTGAAACAAGAAAAAGCGTCTTCCGCTGATGTTGAACTGGCGGTCGATTGGATGAAACGACTAAACCGTGATATCGCTTTTCTGTCCCGCGACCTGGGGCTGCGATGTGCCACGGACATCACCGGGTTTAGCCTTCTCGGCCACCTGACA
>CAZRWW010000031.1:0-57665 GCA_964603725.1 uncultured bacterium | reverse complement strand
GCGGGATGGGGCTGTTTCGGGACGGGACGTACGCCTGTCCGCCGGGTGCCGAGGGCGGGTTGTTCATGGGCTCGCAGGCCATGGGCGAAGGCGGGAGCGAGCCACAGGGTGTCTGCTGTGTCGGCAACGACTGCCAGGTGACGACGCCGTTGGGCTGCCACGATCTGGGCGGGGAGTTCTATGCCGGGCACCCGGACTGCGATCCCAATCCATGCCCGGGACTGGCCCAGTGGTTGGTTTGCGAGGTCGCCGCCGACTCCTCGGGGGAGTACGGGACGATCCAGGACGCTATCGACTATGGCTGTGATGAAATCGTCCTGGCCGACGGAACCTACCGCGGCGACGGCAACCGAGACATCAACTTCTGGGGCCGGGACGTGATCGTACGTTCGGCGAGCGACGATCCCTCGGCCTGCGTCATCGACTGCGAGGGCAGCTCTGGGGATCCTCACCGGGGGATCACATTCCAGACGTTCGAGGGGCCGGAAGCCCTGCTGCGTGGAGTCACCATCACGAACGGGTACAGCAACAACCCACCGTGGCCCTGACCAATGTGCAATGGCGGTGGGGTCTACTGCCATGATGGAACTGCACCTACGCTTCAGAACTGCGTGATCTCGAACAACACCAGCCACTCCGAGGGGGGAGGCATCTGCTGCGCCTGGTCGGCATCTCCAACACTGGTGGACTGCACCAGCGAGGACAACGAGGCCCCTCGATATGGCGGTGGGGTTGGCCTGTGGGAGAGCACCGGCTCGCCCCAGATAGTGGGATGCCGCATTGAGAATAACACCGCCTGGCGGGGTGGCGGCGGGATGGGGTGCATGGGTGGGCGGCCCGATGTGAGGGAATGCACCTTCGCCGGGAACGAAGCGCTCGGTGCGGCTGGGGACGGAGGAGGGGCGATCTGCATCCTTGGGGCAGTGGTCGCCAACGTTGCTAACTGCACGATCTGCGACAACTCGGCTCCCACTGGCGCGGGCATCTTCGTGTCGTATGGTGCTTCGGTTCTGGTCGAGAAGTCCATCATCGCCTTCAATTCCGCTGGAGACGGCATCACTTGCACAGAGAATGGCCAGGCCGATCTCACGTGCACCGATGTCTATGATAATGAGGGCGGCGACTGGGTGGGCTGCCTGGCCGACCAATGGGGGATGGAAGGCAACATCTGGGGGGATCCTGGGTTCTGCGACGCGGCGCATGGCGACTTCTCCCTTCAAGCCTCGTCCCCATGCATGCCTGACAGCCTCCTGGGTTGTGGACTGGTCGGCGCCTACGGGCAGGGATGCTCCGGGGATACCCTCGTGGTCGATCCAGAGGGCCATGAGAACTATCCCACCATTCAGGCGGCGTTGGATTCCTGCCACGCCTGGGACGTGATCGAGCTTCTGGATGGGACGTTCGCGGGCGAAGGAAATCGTGACATTGTCTTCCCGCAGAAGCCCGTCACAATCCGCTCGCGCAGCGGAGACCCGAGCGCGTGCGTGATCAGTGGCCAGGACATGCCGCCAGGCTACCATTTCGGGATGCGCTTCGCGGAGGGCAATGGTCAGGAAGCGATGGTTCGTGGCGTTGGGTTGTTGAGATGCCACAGCCTGTCCATGGGTGGCGCACTCCAGTGCCCGAACGGTTCTCCACGCATCGCGGGCTGCATGATCACCGAGAGCAGTGCCAACGATGGTGGCGCAGCGCTCTACTGCGACAGCCTGTCGGCCCCGTTGGTGATCGGCTGCACACTGTCGGGGAACCATGCTTCTCTGGGGGGAGGCGTCTACTGCGGAGCATCGGCGCGCCCGGTGTTGCAGAACTCGATCGTGGCCTTCAGTCCAGAAGGAGAGGCGATCTACTGCCAGGGTGACGCAAGGCCCGTGCTTTCATGTTGCGACCTCTACGACAATGACGGCGGTGATTGGAAGGGGTGCATTTCCAATCAGCATGGGGTGCGGGGCAACTTCTGCCTGGATCCCTGCTTCTGCGACGCGGAAGGGGGCGACTACACCCTATGGAACTACACGCCCTGTATCTCTGAGATGTGCGGCCAGGTGGGGGCCTTTGGGTTCGGCTGTACCGACCTGAGCGACGCTAGCACCGAAAGACACGCGCTCACGTTGTCCCCGGGCCACGCGCGGCCAAACCCATTCACAAGTACGACCTGCATCATCTTCGATGTGCCCCAGGGAGGCGGAGAGGCCATGCTTTGGATTCACGATCTCAGCGGATGTGTCGTGCGCTCCTGGGACGGTGGATCGCTATCACCCGGGGCGCGCACAGTATCCTGGGATGGCACTGACTGCAAGGGACGCCCAGTTCCCGCGGGGGTGCACTTCTGGCGGTTGCGAGTGGGTGGGCAGACCGCGACCAGGCCCGTTCTTTTGGTCCGATAGGAGCGGGCTCGTCAACCGCACGCGGGGGAGACACTACAAGGCAATAAGAGAGAATCCAGTTTCGGTCCGGCTGGCCTGCTTACTCTGAAGCGGGCCAGCCGACCGGGGGGAGGTTGACATGCGAATGGCAATTGTGACCTGGGTTACTGGTGCTTTCCTTGCATGGCCGGCCCTGGCCGCCACCTATGTGGTCAACCCCGACGGCACGGGGGATTTCCCAACCATTCAAGCGGCGGTGGACGCGGCGGTGAACGGCGACATCATCGAGCTCGGCAATGGCATCTTCCGGGGGGATGGGAACCGCGACGTGTCATACCTGGGCAAGGCGATCACGATCCGCTCGCAGGGCGGTCCCGAGGCCTGCATCATCGACTGCGAGGGGTCGGCGACCAATCCACACCGGGCCTTCTCATTCGCATGGCCCGAGGGGTCCGGGTCGATGCTCGAGGGGGTGACTGTCACCAACGGGTGGTGCAATTTCGGGAGTGCAATCTACTGCGATGCCAGCTCGCCGATCATCTCACATTGCGTGTTCATCGCCAATGGTCCCGGGCAATCGCCCGTGGAGGGCGGAGCGCTCATGTCCGACCTCGCCTCTCCGCACGTCTCCGACTGCTTCTTCCTGGACAACGCGGCAAGCTATGGAGGTGCCGTGAGCGTTTGTACTTCCCTTCAGCCAACTGTATTCACTCGATGCACCTTCGCGGGGAACGTCGCCAATACGGGAGGTGGAATGCGGCTCTGAGGTGGGCAAGCTGCACTGGTCCAGTGCACATTTTACGGCAACGGGGCGGCGGATGGCGGTGCGATCCACACCGACTATCCAGACTACCTGGTTCTGCAGCATACGATTCTGGCATCAAGCACCTCGGGTGGAGCCCTTGGCTGTTGGGGTAGCGGTAGCCCGACACTCTCGTGCTGCGACATCCACGGCAACGCCGGCGGCGATTGGGTGGGCTGCATCGCGAGCCAGCTCGGCGTGAACGGCAACATCTGCGAGGATCCGCTCTTCTGCGACCCGCAGAATCTCGACTTCACCCTGCACGCGGATTCGCCGTGCGCGCCGTTTTCGCCGCCCAATCCGGGCTGCGCCCAGATCGGGGCCTGGCCGGTGGCGTGCGGTCCGACGCGGGTGGTGGCCAGCACCTGGGGGCAGATAAAGACGCTGTTCCGCGAGTAGGATCTCGGGAGAGACGGAGGAGTGCGGGCACACGGATTAGATCCGGAATCGCGCTCCAGCCGGCCACGTTCATCCCGCCATCCCCAGCATGTGCGGCGTCCCGCAGTGCGGACAGGCGATCGTCTGCCCCTTGTACACGGGCGGGGCCTTGAGCTGGGTGCCGCAGTCGCAGGCCACGAACTCGTAGCCGTTGAGCTGCCAGAGGGCGTTGGTCGTCGTACGGATCCGCTGCCGGCGATCCGCGGCTTCGCCCGCGACTCCGAGCGCGGCCTCGGCCGCTGCGGCGGCGCGGGCCTTGGCGACCAGTCCATCCTGATGCGAGCGGGGCACCACGCCCACCGGCCGGCCCGTCACCTGGCGGAAGGCCTGGTCGTAGCGCGTCAGGCCCGCCTCGCCTCCCATCGCCCGCAGGATCTTGATGCGCTGCGAGATCGGCGGGTGCGTCGAGGTGAGGTCGGATAGCCCAACCTTGGTGACCTTGAGCGGGTTCACGAGGAACATCGGCGCCGTGGCCGCGTTCGCGGTAGCCAGCCGGCGGGTCGACCGGCTGATCTTCTCGAGCGCGGAGGCGAGGCCCTCGGGGTAGCGCGTGAAGAGCGCCGAGCAACCGTCGGCCAGGTACTCGCGCCGGCGCGAGGCCGCGAAGTAGAGGAGCTGGGCGATGAGCGGCGCCAGGATCATGAGAACGATCGCGACGGCGATGATGATGATCTCGGCCTGACCGCCGCCCCGGCCGGTCGAGGTGCGCCGCCGGCTGCCGCCGCGCGCGAAGAGCATGCGACGGGCGACGGCGGCCAGCAGCGTGATCGAACCGACCATGACCGTCAGGGTTGTCATGTAGAGCACGTCGCGGTTCTTGATGTGGGCCAGCTCGTGCGCCACGACGCCTTGGAGCTCATCGCGGTTGAGCGTCTCGAGCAGGCCGCTCGTCACTGCCACCGAGGCCCGCTCGGGCTCGCGGCCGACGGCGAAGGCGTTGGGCGCCGGATCGTCGATGATGTAGATGGCGGGCATCTTCGCCAGGCCGGAGGCGATGCACATTTCCTCGACGACATTGTACAGCACCGGATGGTGCTCTTTGTCGATGCGCCGGGCCTTGGCGAGTGAGAGCAGCACCGAGTCGCCGCTCGTGAAGGTGATCAGGGCCAGGACCGCCCATACGCACACCGCCACGAAGAGGCCCACCAACCCGGCGCCCTCGGCGACGTATTCGCCAAAAGCGAAACCAAGGGCCGCCAGGAGAAGGACCATCGCGACCACGATCATCGTGGCGCGCTGGCGATTGGCGCGAACGAGTTCCCACATGGCGCGGTCCGCCGGCTAGAAGGCGACCTTGGGCGCTTCGCGCTCGGCCGCTTCCGCAACTTCGAAGTATTTCTCCTGGTGGAAATTGAACATCGTCGCGATCATGTTCGACGGGAACATCTGGATCATGTTGTTGATCTTCATCGCCGCGTCGTTGTAGTACTGGCGGGCGAAGCCAATCTTGTTCTCGGTCGAGGCGAGCTCCTCTTGCAGGGCGAGGAAGTTCTGGTTGGCCTTCAGGTCGGGATAGCTCTCGGCCAGGGCGAAGAGGGACCGCAGCGTCTGCGTGAGCGCGTTCTCCGCCTGGGCCTTCTGGGCCACGTCGTCGGCGGAGACGTTGATCGCCTGCTGGCGGGCCTGCACGACCGCCTCCAGCGTTCCCCGCTCGTGCTTGGCATAGCCCTTGACCGTCTCGACCAGGTTCGGGATCAGGTCATAGCGGCGCTTGAGCTGCACATCGATCTGGGCCCACGCGTTGCGCACCTCGTTGCGCAGGCGCACGAGCCCGTTGTAGAGACCGATGACCCAGACCACCAGAACGATGGCGAGGACGATCAGCCCCAGGAGAAAGACCAGCGCGATCATGTGAGCCTCCTGTTTCCCCCTCCAGCCGCCGCGGGCCCATGAGTCGGGGCGCGGCAGCGACCCGACGGCATTCTACGCGCCCGTGCCGGGCGGTGTTGCAGTCGCGCCCCCGCCGGCGCCGGGCGGGGCGCGGGGAGGCTAGCAGCCCGCGGGCGGCAGCCCGCCCGGCGGATTGTCGCGTCCCTGGGCCGGACCGCCGTGGCTGTGCCGGAAGACCTCGCCCAGAAAACTCCCGAGCGCGCGGCCGTCTTCGGAGCGGTACGACTCCGGCATGGCGCTGATGAACGCGCCCAGCTCGCCCTGGTCCAGCCAGATGCCGTGGCCGCGCGGGCAGATATCCACGAGCACCGGCGGCTCGCACACCACCATGCGCTGGCCCATCTTGGCGGGGCAGCGGGGGCATGTGCGCACGGGAGTCGCGGCGGGCGGCGGGCCGGCGGAAGGGCGGGACGACGGGTCGACCGACTTGTCGGGCGACGTGTCGGGCGACGGATCTGGCGGCGGCATCACGAACTTCCGCCCGGCCATCTCGGCCAGGAGCTCGATCTCGCCCGCGTCGAACCAGATGCCGTGGCAGGCGGGGCACCAGTCGACCTCGATGCCGGTGCGCTCGACGACGATGAGCGGCTGCTTGCACGCCGGACAATCCATGCGATTCCTCGGCTGGGGATCCTCCCGCCGCGACGACTCCGCGGCCACGACCTCGCCGCGCCTGCGCCGCCGTGACCTCGCGGCTCCCGCGGAACAGCAACTCCCCAAACGCTGCGCAGTCTATCAGGGCGGGCGGCCCGAGCAACACGTTGATTTGGCCCCACTTGCTGGAGTCGGGGGAGTGGTTTGAAGAACCCGACGCAGATGGTATTCTCCAACAGCGCCCGCTGACCGCGCTGGAATGGGCACATTGGCGGCCCCGAGTATTCAGGGCCCCAGTACCCCGTGGAGCTGGGTCAGTCTGGAGGATCCATGGGCTTGGTCTTCGAGTGGGACCGCGAGAAGGCACAAGCGAACCTCAGGAAGCACCGCGTTTCCTTCGAGGAAGCGGTCACAGCCTTTGGGGACCCGCTTTCTCTGACCATTCCGGATCCGGGTCACTCCCTGGCCGAGCAGCGGTTCCTTCTGGTGGGGCAAACCCGGATGGGAAGGTTGGCAGTCGTCGCGCACACTGAGCGGGAACGGAGGATTCGCGTCATCAGCGCCCGCCTGGCGACGCGACGCGAACGGAAGGCTTATGAAGAAGGCTAGCAGCGAAGAGCCAGAGGACACTCTGCAGCCCGAGTATGACTTCACGGGTGGTGTCCGAGGCAAGTACGCCAAGCGGTTCGCCCAGGGGACCAACGTTGTGGTTCTCGATCCGGATGTTGCGGAGATCTTCCAGGACTCCGAATCAGTGAACCAGGCTTTGCGTCTGTTGGGGGAGCTGGCACGCCGTCAGACCAGACGCCGCCGGAGATAGCCACCATTTCAAGGGTGCGCTGACTACAGCAGGCAGTGATCGGGTCTGTCCTGCCACGGGTCTGGCATTGGCCGGCCCCGCGCCAGGGCGGCCCGAGCAACACGAGGATTACAGCCGCGCGGCGCCCGCCGCCGTCACGTGCCGGAAGACCGCCTCGAGCGTGTTGTCGAGCGTCTCCAGGCGACGGATCAGCAGGCCGCGTTCGACCGCCACGGCCGCCAACTCGCGGTAGGCGATCTCGGGGCGGTCCGTGACGAACTCGATCACCTCCGACCCCATGACGCGCGCCTCGCGGATGTGATCGCGCGCGAGCAGCGCGGCCGCCAGCTCGCGCGCGCGGTCGCAGGCCACGCGCACGCGGTGCGGGTGGCGGTCGCGCAGGTCGAGCAGGAGCTGCTCGATCTTGCCGAACCCGAGCAGCCGCCCGTGGGCGAGCACGCCGACCAGGTCCGTGAGCGACTCGATCTCGTGCAGCACATGGGACGACACCAGCACCGTGCGACCCGCGGCGGCCATCTCGAGGATGTGCGTGCGCAACAGGCGGCGCGACGGCGGATCGACGCCGAGGAACGGCTCGTCGAGCAGGACCAGCTCAGCCTCGCTCACCAAGACGAGGGCGAGCTTCAGCCGCTGGCGCATCCCGCGCGACCAGGTGCCGTAGCGCCGGTGACCGTCGGCCGTCAGTCCGACCAGTTCGAGGCCGCGGAGGGCGCGCTCGCGGGCCTCGCGCGGGGTGAGCCCGTGCGACAGGTGGGCGACTTCCAGGTTCCGCTGTCCCGACAGCCCGTCGAAGTAGCACTCGGTGGCCGGGACGATAGCGATGCGCTGTCTGATCTCCGGCTGCGAGAAGGGCGCGCCGCCCAGGACGCTCACGGTGCCCTCGGAGGGCGGCATGAGCCCGGTGAGAACGCGCATCATCGTCGACTTGCCGCTGCCGTTGGGGCCGACGATGCCGGTGATCCCCGGCGCGAGCGCCAGGTCGACGCGGCTGAGGCCGATCACCTCGCCGTAGAAGACGCTCACCCCGGAGAGCGTCACCGTCGCGGGCGCGGGCGTCATGGCGTCATCTCCCGGCGCACGCGGCCAGTCGTCACGAGCAGGCCCAGCGCGCCGTACAAGAGCAGCATCACCAGCCCGAACCAGCCGGCCAAGCCGTTGCCGCTGATGAGCGTGTCGAGCAGCTCCTGGGCCGCCTTGACCGGACCGACCGGGAGCGCATGGCGGCCCCAGACGACCCTTGCCAGCGCATCGGGGATGACGAAGAAGCCGAGCGCGATCAGCATCGCCCAGCGCCCGCGGCGCGTGGCGGCGCTCGGGCCGACCGAGATGCCCGCGTAGCCCCAGCCCAGCGCGACCGACGCCATCGCCAGCTCGAGCACGAGAACCGCGGCCTCGCCGGTGCTGAGCTGCGCGGTGACGCCCAGGCGCAGCACGGCGATCAACGCGCCCGGCAGCAACATCAGCGCGGCCGCCGGCAGGGCGACGGCCAGCATCTTGCCCAGGGCGTAGTGCCACGGTTGCACAGGCCGGGTTGCGTAGAGGAAGAGCACTTCCTCGGCACGGTCGCGCGCCACGCTGGGCGTGCCGATGCCGAGGGCCAGAAGCGCCACGGGACCGGCCTGGAACTGCAGGAACTCGAGGATGGGGTCGAAGCGGAGCCCGATGCCGGTCGCGGACTCGGCGATCATGCGGACGACGATGATCACCGTGAGCACGATCGGCGGCAGGATGCTGAACAGGAACAAGAGCTTCGTCAGCCGGCGCCGCGCGGCCAGGGAAAGCTCGCGCCGGGCGATCGCCCGGATGACCGCCGCCGAGGTGGGCGCCACGCGCTCAGCCATGGGGGTGCTCCATCATCCGCACCACCGCGTCCTCGAGCGTCAGCGCTTCGCGTCCCAGGTGGCGCACCTCGAGCCCGTGCGCCGTGACCAGACGCCAGAAGGCGTGCAAGTCCTCGTCGCCGCGGGAGTGGAAGACGAGCCGGTCGCCGTCGCTGTCCAGCACGCGTATGCCCGCCTCGGCCAGCGCGCCGGTCAGAGCGCCGATGCCGCGGCCGGCGGCGACCAGCGTGCCCGCGGCGGCTGAGACCAGGCCCTCGACCGGCCCGGCGTAGGAGACCATGCCGGACTCGAGCAAGAGCAGCTCATCGCACAAGCCGTCGGCGTCCTGCAGGATGTGCGTGCTCAGGAGGATACGGCGCCCCTCGTCGCGGAGCGACTGGATCAGCGCCAGGAGCTGTGACCGGCCGGCCGGGTCGAGGCCGACGGTCGGCTCATCGAGGATGAGCACCTCCGGGTCGTGCACCAGGCACATCGCCAGCTTGCAGCGCTGTCGCATGCCGGTCGAGTAGGTTCTGGCCGGCCGATAGCGCTCCTCGCCGACGTCGAGCGCGTCGAGCACCCGATGGCCGCGGCGCAGCGCCTCGCGGCGCGAGAGCCCGCTCAGAGTGCCAGCGAAGGTGACCGCGTCGATGCCGGAGCCGCCCGGGAAGATGCCGGCCTGCTCGGCCATCACGCCCGCGCGCGTGCGCACGTCGCGGGCGCGCAGCGGGACGGGCAGATCGAGGACGTGGATCGCGCCGTCGTTCGGGCGCAAGACGCCGAGGAGCGCGCCGATCAGCGTGGACTTGCCGGCGCCGTTGGCGCCCACGAGCCCCACGGCGCGGCCCTGCAGGCGGGCCGTGAGCCCCTGCAGCACGGGGCGCCCGCCGCGCGACAGGCGCACGTTGTCGAGCTCGATCCAGGCTTCGCTCATCGGCGGTCCCGCCCTGTGCCCGAGTTTCGCGGATGCGTCAGCCAACGCGCTGCGATGACCATGGCTCTCAGCCTCAACACAGCTCGGCCAGCTTCTTGTTGGCGAAGATCGCCGCCCCCGCAAACAGCGCGGCGAGCACGACCACGGCCAGCGCCACCGCGGAGCCCGCCGGGCTCGCCTCCGCGACGCGCACGGAGATGGGGATCGAGAACGGATCGGGGATGTCGGCCAGCGTCCGCACGTGATGCGACGGCGCGAGCACCCGCAGACTGATGGGGAGGCGGCCGAGCGGATAGTCGAAGATGCCGTAGAGGGCCAGGCTCAGGATCAGTCCGCGCGGCGAGACGAGATGCACGATCCCCGCCAGGCTCGTGTAGGCGAAGGAGGCCAGCGCCACGGCGATCAGCTCGCGCACGATGTTCGTCCAGGGGCCGCCCGCGTTCAGCTTGAGCGCGACGATGATCGCCATGGTCGCGGCGGCCAGCAGCGTCGCGGTGGCCGCGGTGCGAACGGCGGCGAGCGTGCCGCGCGGCACGGGGCCCAGCAGGGGATAGAGCAGCGTGCGCTGCGTGATGCCGTCGCGCAGCGCCATCTCGCCGAGGAGGGCCGCGAAGATCGGCACGCCGGGCAGGATGACGAAGCGCTGCAGGGCGCCCAGATCGTCGGGGGGAATGAGGCCGGTGAAGCGGATGGCCGCGACGATCGCCACCAGGAGCACGCCGGCGGCCACGCCGATCCGCGTGGCGCGGAGCGTCGCGATCGGGGCGAGGTGGGTTCGCCAGGCGATGAGAGCCGGTCGCGTCATGCTGTATCGGTACCTTATCCGCTGCGGGGGGCCGTGTCCACGAGCGGTCCGCGGTGCGCCGGTCCAGGCAATCCGCCGCGCCGGGCCGCGAGTGCGCTCGGGAGGTGACAGCGCTCTCTACGGGATGCAAGGATCGGGAGTTTCGGCCGCCGGACGGGGCATCGCGGTCTGACGGCCACCGGACGGGGCATCGCGGCCTCACGGCCGCAGGCCCGCGCCAACCCCTCGGCCAACCCCGCCCTGGCGCCGCGACCGGGGCGGATCGGCGGGGGCGGATCGGCGGGAGCGGACCGGCCGGGGCGGATCGGCGGGAGCAGACCGCCGGGAGCAGCAGGCAGCGCGGCGGGTTCAGCAGAGGCGGTCCGTGACGATACTTGGGGAGATGGGATTCGGAGGGAGGCGGGAAGACATGGAACGCGAGATCGTCATCGAGCAGCTCTGCGGCGCCGGGCTGGCGGACGAAGACGCGCGCGATCTCGCCAAGCGCCTGCTGCCGGTGCTGGCCGCCGGGGCGGACGAGCTGGAGACCTGGCGCCGAATCACGCGCGAGATCCTGAACCCCGCGCTCCCCTTCGCCGTCGACCGCCTGCTCTTCGAGACCACCTACGCCACCTGGGACCCGGCCCGCGGGCCCGCCCCGGCCTGGATCCCCACCGTGCAGGAGGCGGGCAGCACCAACATCTCTCGGCTCATGGCCCAGCGCGGTTTCACGCGCTACGAGGACCTCTACGGCTGGTCGATCCGGGAGCGGCCAGCGTTCTGGGAAGCCGTGATCGGCGCGCTCGGCATTCGCTTCCGGCAGCCCTGGCGCACGATCCTCGACCTCTCAATAGGCGTCACGTCGCCGCGCTGGCTGTCGGGCGCCCGGCTCAACATCGTCGAAAGCTGCTTCGGAGCGCAGCCCGGAAGCGTCGCCATCCGCTATCAGCGCGGCGATTCGGTGGGCGCGGTGACGGTGGAGGAACTCGAACAGCTCACCTGGCGCGTGGCGAACGGGCTGTGGGAGCTGGGGCTCATCACCGGCGATCCGGTGGCCATCGCCATGCCGATGACCGTGGCGGCCGTCGCGGTCTACCTGGGCATCCTGGCCGCCGGCGGCACGGTCGTCTCGATCGCCGACAGCTTCGCGCCCCACGAGATCGCGACGCGCTTGCGCATCACCGGCGCCAAGGCGATCTTCACCCAGGACGTCGTGATTCGCGGCGGCCGGCAGTTCCCGATGTACGAGAAGGTCCAGGCGGCCCAGGCGCCGCTGGCCGTGGTGATCCCGGCCGGCCAGCGCCTCGCGGCGCCGCTGCGCGAGGGCGATCGCGCCTGGTCGCACTTCCTCAGCCAGCGGTGCGAGTTCGATCCGGTGGACCGCGATCCGGAAGCGCACATCAACATCCTCTTCTCGTCGGGCACGACCGGCGAGCCCAAGGCGGTGCCGTGGAATCAGACGGTCCCGATCAAGTGCGCCGCCGACGCCTGGCTTCACCAGGACGTGCAGCCCGGGGATGTCCTGGCGTGGCCCACCAACATCGGCTGGATGATGGGGCCGTGGCTCATCTTCGCGAGCCTGATCAACCGAGCGACCATGGCCCTCTTCTACGATGCGCCCACCGGCCGGGGATTCTGCGAGTTCGTGCAGAATGCCGGCGTCACGATGCTCGGAGTCGTGCCGAGCCTGGTGAAGACCTGGCGCGCGAACGGCACCTGGCATGGCCTCGATTGGAGCCGCGTCCGCCTCTTCAGCTCGACCGGGGAGTGCTCGAACGAAGAGGACATGCTCTGGCTCATGAGTCGCGCGGGCTACAAACCGGTGATCGAGTACTGCGGCGGCACCGAGATCGGCGGCGGCTACATCAGCGGGACGCTGGTCCAACCCGCGGCCCCGGCGACCTTCTCGACGCCCGCCCTGGGCCTGGGCATCGAGATCCGCGACGCTGAGGGCCACCCGGCGGACAACGGCGAAGTCTTCATCGTGCCGCCGTCGATCGGCCTGTCGAGCGAGCTCCTCAACCGCAATCATCACGAGATCTACTACGCCGGGACACCCACGGCCCCGGATGGCACCCCGCTGCGCCGCCACGGCGATCAGATCGAGCGCCTGGCCGGGGGCTACTTCCGCGGCCACGGCCGGGCCGATGACACGATGAACCTGGGGGGCATCAAGGTCAGCTCGGTCGAGATCGAGCGGGCGCTCGCGGCGGTCGGATGGGTCGTGGAGACCGCGGCGATCGCCGTTGATCCGCCGGGCGGCGGACCCAGCGAGCTCGTGGTCTACGTGGTCGCGACGCCGGAGGCGCCGGCCTCGGCTGAGGATCGGCGAGCGGCCCTGCAGCAGGCGGTGCGCCAGACGCTCAACCCGCTCTTCCGGATCAAGGAAGTGATCGTGACGGAGATGCTCCCGCGCACCGCTACCAACAAGGTGATGCGCCGGCGGCTGCGCGAGCTGTACCGCGAGCGGAGCTCGGCGTGAGCCGGGCGTTGATGCCACTGACCCCTACGCCCGGCGGGAGTTTGCTGGAAACGGAGGACTCCCGCCGGCCCCCTGTCAGAAGCTCACCTTGGGCGAGATCCACGCGGCTAAAGGATCTGCTCGCCCCACTATTCCAGGGCTCGCTCCCCGGTGTCCGACGTGGCGTTGGAGATCCAGCCGCCCCCGGTGCACCACTGGCGGGCCGCACCCGAGGGTGAGGGCGCTGGCTCAAGGCCGTTTGACCCCGGTCGTCAGCACGAAGGTGACCTGCCAGGAGAAGCATCCGCCGGCGACGGTCGCATCGAACAGCGTCTCCCAGCGTGCCACTTCTTCCTCCCCGAGCAGGCCGGCGCGGCTGGCGGAGCGAGCCCAGGTGCGCAGGCCGAAGACACCGTCCAGCTCGCTGGCGTCGCGGGCCACGAGCGTCCGCGATTCGGACCGCACCTGGTCCAATCCTGCCGACCGAAACCGGGCGGGCATCGACCCGGCGATGGCGCCTTGACGCAAGCCGTGCTCGGATCGAAAGCGCAGCACCCTCTGCGCCAGGGATGGATCGGGGAACGCCATCGCCTGCGTGCTGGAGTCTGGATCGATGACGACGATCCGCCCGCTTGGCTTCGTGACACGCACGAGCTCGCCGAGCGCGAGATCGGGGGATGCCAGGTGCTGGAAGACGCGATCGGCCCAACAAGCGGCGAATGTGCACGGCGGGAACGGCAGGCGCGCGGCATCGGCCACCACGGCGCCGGACAACCCGCGCCGTCGCGCCTCACGGGCCATCGTGAGCGACGCATCGAGCGCCACCACGCGCGCGCCCCGCTCGCGCTCGCAGGCGAGCGCATCAAGGCCCGCGCCCGCGCCCACATCCAGAAAGAGGCCTTCGGGCTGCGGATCGACCAGCTCGCGAATGCGCCGCTTGTAGGCGGTGTAGAAGGGATGCGCGTACAGGATCTCCTGGCAACGCACGTATTGGGCTGGGTCGGCTTGGGTATCGACCGAGGTGAAGCCGTGAGCCGGCGGGCGGCCGGGCTTGGCTCTGGCGTCCTCGCGTGAAGTCATCGCCGCTCACTTTCCAGGCGCAGTATCAAGCGGCCGGGTACGGTCCCGCGGCGGCCTCGTGATGGCCTCATCGATCCGCTCTCCAGCGAACTCGTTGAACGCCTGCGCTGCGCTCAGTAACAGCTCCCGATCCGCGCGCCCCGCCCGCCCGGGGTAGATCCGCTGGGCCAGCTCGATGGCCGGCCGCCACCTGGGAAAGCGTTCTCCAACCCAATCCGCCGCCGCCATCTTCGAGGTGACAACATCCCGGGTCATGAAGCTGTAGATCAGTCGGCAGAGGTTGAGCACGCAGTGATCCGGGTGGTCGCCCAGATGGTCCGACACGTACTGGAGTTCGTGCCGCAGGGCTTCTTCCAATTCCGGCCATGCAACCGGCGGCACGAACTCCTTGGGGTGCGGCCCGTGCAGCACGATGCAGCGCCCGGCCCGCACGTGGGCGCGATGCAGGGCCCAGGCTTCATCGGTGGCCCGGGCCCACATCTGACTTTGGGGGGGGAACCTCGCGGCGGGCACCCTCCAGCAGGATGTAGTACCCGTCCATGTCGACACCCAGGGGCGGGAAATCTCGGCCGAGGGCCGCGTGCAGGTCATCGAGACCCTGGCGCTCGCCCTCGGACAGGGCCTCGGTCAGGATCACGTGGAAGTCGATGTCGCCCGTGGCGCGCGTTTCGGGGAACGCGATCGCGCCGAACAGGTAGGCGGCAAACAGCTTCTCCCCGAGCACACGCCGGTGGCCGTTGGTGAAGGCCCGGTACAGGTCCCGGATCGGTTCCGGTGGTTTCACAGCCCACCGGGCGGAGCGGTTAAGAACGACCGCCGGGTCGCCGGGGTCATCGTTGATGAAGACGATGTCCGCGCGCTGGCGCGGCCGGTGATCCGCCAGGTACGTGCGTTGCGCCGCGATGTAGCGCTGCTCATGGACCGCGCGGGCCTCCTGGACCGTGGCGAAGAGGGCCCGGTCGCGTTCGAGCGCGCGCGTGGTCGCGATCTCGAACCCCACCTGCACGAACACGGTCCAGTCCCAGTGGGGCACGAGTTCCGGCCGGTGCAAGAAGAGGCCGTCAAACAGGAGCACGGCGTCCGCTGGCGCTTCTTTCCAGGGTGGATCCAGAGGGGCATCGCGGCGGACATCGAATCGGGCGGGTATGTACCGCCGGTCGCCGCGCGGTCCGATCCGATCGGCCAGTTCCGCGATCGCTCGGGTGCGCTCCATCGCTGTCATGTCCCCGCCGAGGTCAATCCCTGTCGCGCCGCGCCGTCGCCCCGTAGTGGAACCGTGGCCTGACCACGCGCCCCGCGGCGTCGCAGCGCACGCCCTCCAGTTCGAGCAAGGCCCGCTTCATCTCCGGGCCGCCCTGGTAATCGCCCGGGTGCCCGTCGGAGCGCACCGCTCGATGGCACGGCACGAGGAGGGGAAAGGGGTTGCGCGCCAGGGCGCTACCCACCGCGCGTGCCGCGCGCGGCTTCCCGAGGTGCGCTGCGATGAGCTGATACGTGCTGACGCTTCCCCGCGGGATCCCGTATTCCGCCCGCAGGACGAACTGCTGGAACTCGCTGCACGAGCCCAGGTCCGCCACATCGAGCGAGAAGTCGATCGGCTCTCCCTCGAGGAACGCCCGAATGTCCTTCGCCAGGCTGCGCAGCTCGTGGCAGGATTGGATGCGTGCCGACGGATAGAGCGCGGCCGTGTGCGCCTCGGCGCACAGCCCGGGGCGCGAGAGCAGGACGCGGACGACCCTGAAGCGCTTTCCGTCCCGAGACCAGACGACGCCCACGGGACCGAAGGGGGTCGGTTTGATGATGGCCCTGTACACGCGTCCATCGCCTCTCTGTCAGGATTCTGTCCGCCGGGTCCGGAACTCGCCGCCCGCCGCGGGCAAGTGCACCGAGCGGCCGTCCGCGCCATCTCCTTATCGGTGATCCGTAGTTGCGAGCCCCCCGCGGTCCGTCGCCAGCTTGATGATGTGCTCCACGAATGCCAGGGTGAGCCGGAAGTCGTCGGGGTTCGCCGGTTGACGGATCGACACGGCCGGATTCGGGCGGCCGCCCCAGGCTCGATCGATCAACCCCGCCCAAGAGGCGTCCAAGGTAGCCTGGGCCCAGGTCGCCCCCGCCCGCTTGGATTGGATCCTCCCGGTCTCCAGGTCATGCAGCATGCGGCAGTAGCTCAACACGATGAACGACTGGTAGAAGCGGTTGTCGAATCGGTCCGGCTCCGCCAGGATCTCCCGTCCCCAGTCGCGGATCGTGGCGGCGATTTCCTGGCGCAGCGTCGCCGGGGATATTGGATCGACGAGCGATGCCGGATCGGCCCCGGCCAAGGCGACGCCATGCTCGCGCACCACCCAGCGCACGACGACCGTATTGCAGTGATTCGAGCGGGTGAGCGAGTCGTGGCCGTGCTCGAGATACCAGAGAGGCTCGCCCACGCGCGCGCAGCTCTTCAGAACGGTTCTCGGGAAGTACGAGCCCTCCAGGTGCTGCGCCCAGGGACACGGCCGGTGGTAGAGGCGCTCGTGCATGCCCTGGAGGGCTTGCGCCTGCCAGACGGACAGCTCCTCCTCGACCACCACGACGAAGTCGACGTCACTGTGCTGGTCGAAACCGCCGGTGGCGAAGGAGCCCTGGAGACAGGCGGCGACAAAGCTGTCGCCCAGAACGCTCTGGGTGCACTCGACGAACTCCAGCAAGACCCCGTTGAGTTCCGCATAGGGTGTGGGTGTCACGACACTCCCCCGGAGCTCCTGGGCATCGCGGTTCATGGAGCGGCTACCCGCGGGGGGCTGACTCCGTTCCGCTACCGCTGAAGCCAACGCGCGCCGCATCCGAATCCGTGAATGCGCCCGCGTCGATCTTGCCCTGGAATCGTGTGCGCTGAGCCAAGCTGCATGTGCCCGTCGCTTGAACTCGACCGGACTGAACATACCAGGGATCGGGTGCCGGCCGCCACGATTCCCCGGCGGCGGCAGGACCGCCCGCCCGGAACCCGCCGGGTCGCCGGCAGAGGACCCGGTTGCGATGCGTCCCCACTCTGCGCTATAAGTAACCGCAACGATCTCTTTCGCAACGAGTTGACCCGAAGGCGCCACAGCACGGGGGACCTCATGGACTTCAATCTCAATGAAGAGCACCGCATGATCCGCGAGACGGTGCGCGATTTCGCCGAGGGCGAGATCAAGCCCGTCGCCGGCGAGCTGGACGAGAAGGAGGAGTTCTCGGTCGACCTGACCAGGAAGATGGCCTCGATCGGGCTCTTCGGCATCACCATCCCCGAGCAGTACGGCGGCCAGGGGATGGACTACCTGGCCTACATCATCGCGGTCGAGGAGTTGGCGCGCGTCGATGGGTCGCAGGCGGCCACCGTGGCGGCCGGCAATTCGCTGGGCTTGGGGCCGCTCTACTACTTCGGCAACGAGGAGCAGCGCAAGAAGTACCTGCCCAAGCTGTGTTCAGGCGAGGCCCTGTGGTCCTTCGGCCTGACCGAGCCCAATGCGGGCTCCGACTCGCGCGGCTCGCAGACCACCGCACAGCAAGTCCCGGGCGGCTGGAAGATCAACGGCTCGAAGATCTTCATCACCAACGGCAGCAATCCGCTCTGCGCCGGGACGACCGCTCAGACCGTGACCGCTCGCAAGGACGGCAAGCCGGAGTTCACCTGCTTCATCGTCGAGAAGGGCACGCCGGGATTCACCACCAAGACGATGCACCAGAAGCTGATGTGGCGCGCCTCGGACACGGCGGAGCTCTACTTCGAGGACTGTGTCGTGCCCGACAGCGCGATGCTCGGCCAGCGGGGCGCGGGCTCGAAGCAGATGCTGCAGACGCTCGATTCGGGCCGCCTGGCCATCGCCGCCATGGGGCTCGGGTGCGCGCAGGGCGCCTTCGAGCTGGCCCTCGAGTACGCCAAGCAGCGCGTGCAATTCGGCCATCCGATCATCAAGTTCCAATCGACCGCCTTCAAGCTGGCCGACATGGCCACCAAGATCGAGCATGCCCGCGCGCTCTTGTACAAGGCCTGCTGGCTGCGCGACACGAACCAGCCCTTCGCCAAAGAGGCGGCGATGTCGAAGCTCTACTGCTCGGAGATCGCCAGGGAGGTCGCCGACGAGGCCGTTCAGATCCATGGCGGCTATGGGCTGATGAAGGAATACCCGGTCGAGCGGTTCTACCGCGACCAGCGCCTGCTGCAGGTGGGCGAGGGGACCTCGGAGATCCAGCGCCTGGTGATCTCGCGCTACATCGGCTGCTGAACGGCAGCCGCGGATTGCAGCGGAGCGCAATGGCCCGGCGGCTGAGACGGGTGAAGAAGGGGGAGACAGATGGAGCAGCTCTTGTTCGAGAAGCGGGGCAACACGGGCATCCTGACGGTGAACCGCCCGAAGGCCCTCAACGCGCTCAATCGGGCCGTGCTGGAGGAGCTGGACGAGTTCTTGAGCGAGACCATCGACGGCGAGCACCTGCGCGCGCTCGTCCTGACCGGCTCGGGCGAGAAGGCCTTCATCGCCGGGGCCGACATCGCCGAGATGCGACCCATGAGCCATCTCGACATGCTGGCCTTCTGCGACCTGGGCCAGCGGGTGACGGTCCTGCTTGAGACGATCGATCTGGTCACGATCGCGGCCGTGAACGGCTACGCGCTGGGCGGCGGCCTGGAGATGGCCCTGGCCTGCGACTTTATCTACGCCAGCGAGAACGCCAAGCTCGGGGTCCCCGAGGTGTCGCTCGGCCTCATCCCGGGTTTCGGGGGCACGCAGCGGCTGACGCGCGCGGTCGGCACGCGCCGGGCCAAGGAGCTGACCTTCACGGGCAAGATGATCACGGCCCAGGAAGGCCTGGCGATGGGGCTCATCAACAAGGTTGTGCCCGCCGGACAGCTCATCGATGCGTGCGCCGAGGCGGCGCTGGGGGCGGAGAAGAACGGCCCCATCGCCGTCACGCAGGCCAAGCGCGCCATCAACATGGGGGCCAGCCTGTCGATGGCCGACGCGCTCGAGCTCGAGAAGCAATGCTGCGTGACCTCGTTTGCCACCGAGGATCGCCTGGAGGGCATGACGGCGTTCCTCGAGAAGCGCAAGGCGGAGTTCCGGGGGCGGTAGACGCCCCTGACCGGCGGCGGCGTCAGAAGTAGTAGCGCGCCCCGATGGCCGCGTTGATCCGGAACTCCGTCTCCGGCATCAGGTCCATCAGCGGAGCGGCTTCCACGAAGAAGTCGATCGGCGCGTCGTTGAAGAAGAAGGCCGCGCCCAGCGGCACCCGCACGCCCAACCAGGTGTCGTCGTCCTCGGCCTTCAGCCGCGCGCCCACGCCGTAGTAGAACGGCGACCGCTGGCGCCATTCCCTGGAGCGGTGCGTCGCGTGGATCAGGTAATCTCCGTGGACGTGCAAGGCGGCGTCGTCCAGAAACGACCAGGCGACGCCGCCTGCCAACGCCGTGCGGGGGCCAGTCCACTGCTTCAGGCTGATCCCGGTCGGTTCTCCCACGATGAGCCCCAGGCCAAAGCCCTCGTCCTGCGCCTGACAGGCGGCCGGCAGCACGAGGACCAGCGCGATCATCCACACGGATCTGCGAGCGAAGCTCATGGCTTGGTCCTCCTTGCCCTTGAGCGGTCCTCGACCCGTGGGATCAGCGGGTGAGACCCTTGGACTAGATCCTTGGGTGAGCCCCTTGGACTAGATCCTTGGGTGAGACCCTTGGACTAGATCCTTGGGCTAGACCCCTGGACCAGATCCTTGGGCTAGATGTACAACTTGTCCTTGTCCACTTCCGTGCGCAGGATGCGCAGCTCCTCATCGGTCGGCGGCTCGTTGCGGCCCACCTGGTCGGGAACGATCAACTCGAAGCCGGTGTTCTCGATGACCTGCTGCTGCTCGATGCCCGGGTTCAAGGCCTTCAAGCGCATCCGCTTCGACTGCGCATCGAAGTCCAGGGTGCACAGATCGGTGACCACCATGTATGGCCCGGTGTTCGCCGGCAGCCCGGCTCGCTCGCGCGCGCCCGGGCCGCTCAGGTAGCCGGGGGTGGTGATGAAGTCCACCTTCTTTACGAAGCTGCGGGCCGACTGGCGCATGATGATGATCGTCTGCCAGCAGGCCGAGCCGACATCGTTGGCGCCGCCCGAGCCGGGCAGCCGCACCTTGGGCTTCGGCTGGGGTCCGATCACCGTGGAGTTGAGGTTGCCGTAGGGATCGATCTGCGCCCCGCCCAGGAAGCCGTATTCGATGAACCCGCGCTGGGACGTCTCCATGATGTCGCAGATGCCCGACGCGTAGAGCCCCTTGTTGTAGGTGCGCATGTCACCGACCGCCAGGGGCAGCTTCTCCAGAATGGCGCCCGTGCCGCCGAACTCGAAGACCGCCATCAGATTGGGCGCGTGCATGCGCTGGGCGAGCGACGCGGCCAGCATGGGCACGCCGGTGCCGATGAAGGCCGTCGTGCGATCGACCATGGTCCGGCTGGCCAGACAGATCATCAGCTCGGTGCCGTTGTAGCGCGCGGACATCTCAGCCCTCCTTCCCAATGCGCAGGCTCTCCAGCCGGCCGCGGCCGATCAAGTCCAGGTATTCCCGATGGTCCTTCAGGTCGTAGACGTGCTTCTTGAGATAGGCCTGGCTCTTCTCAGCGTCCTTGGCGTCTTCGTAGTACTGCTTGATGTGCTCCTCATCGCGCTCGTACATGCCGCTCATCTCGCCGGGATGCGAGCCGAAGGGCGCGTTCACCACCGCATCGACCTGATAGTAGGGGATGATCGTGCGGTCGGGTGCGCGGCGGATCTCGTCGGTGTCGACGATCTCCTCGGCCGAGACGATCAGCCGCTTCGAGGCGCCGGCCATCTCGCGCGCGAAACCGGCGATGCCGTCGATCTGGCAGTTGCCGTACTTGTCGGCGCGATTGACGTGGATGAAGCCGACGTCCACGACCAGCGCCGGCAGCAGGCACACCGGCTGGCCGGTGAAGGGGCACTCGACCACCTTGGCCGCGGAGTACTTGAGCGTGTCCGTTCCCAGCATGGAGCGCACGGGAATGAAGGGGATGCCCATGGCGGCCGCCTTGAAGCGCCAGGCGATCGCCGCGTTGGACCATTCCGTCACGGTGTGGGCGTACCCCGACTCGACCGCCCGCCTTGCATTGGGGGAGACGCCGTAGACCTCGAGTCCGATGTACGTCCAATCGAGCTCGCGCAGACACCCGGCCGCCAGCATCAGCTCGGTCTCGTACACGCCCTGGCCGACCGAGCGCAGGTTCTTGTAGCCCTGCCGGATGATCTCGCGCGCCAGCGACATCGGGCAGCGCACGGTGCCGTAGAGCTCGATGCCGATGTAATTGCCGTCCTTGAGGAACCGCGCAACCGCCTCGGCCTCGGTCATGCGCTTGTCGACGAGGGCCTTGTCCTTCGACCGATTGAAGGCGCGGAACTCGTCGAGATCGAAGGGCTGGATCATCTTGCCGATGCCCTCTTCGATCACCTTCATCATCTTCTCACTCATGTCCCATCCCTCAGCGTTCTGCAAGCCCCCGGGGAACCGCGGCGACCGGAGTCCGCGCATGCCGGCGCCCGCGAGGTCGCCGTCGCGCCGCCCGCGAGGTCGCCCGTCACGCCGCCCGCGAGGTCGCCGTCGCGCCGCTCGTTCCCGGCCCGTTCGCGCACACAACGCGCCGATGATAGCAACTGGCTCACCGTTTCGCACCGAGGGAAATCCGCTCGCCCGGGCCCGGGGCCGGGCGAGCGCCCCGACCCCCGGTCGCCCCGTGCCGCCCTAGGCGGGAGCTTCGGCGCCGGCCGGCAGCGGGATGGTGATGCGGAAGGTCGTCCCGCCCTCCGTGGAATCGAACACCAGGGTGCCGGCCATCGACTCCAGCATCTCGCGTGAGATGGAGAGACCGAGCCCGAGGCCGCTGCCGTCCTGAGCGCCCTCCTTGGTGGTGAAGAACGGCTCGAAGATGCGGTTGCCGATCTCCGGCGGGATCCCGGAACCGTGATCGGAAACAGCGAACTCCAGCCGGTCCTGGCTCGGCGCCATGGTGACCGTCACCGTACCGCCCGGCGGGGAGGCCTCGATGGCATTCTGAATGACGTTGAACAGCACCTGGAAAAGGGAGTTGCGCGGCAGGAACACCCGTACAGGCTCATGCGCGAGGTCGCAGCGAATGACGATGCTGTTCTTTCTGCAGTTCAACTGGAGCAGGTCCACGACGTCCTGCACTGCCGCGACCACGTCGAACGCGCGCGGGGCTTCCTGCTCCTGTCGGTACAGGTCGAACATCTGGCGCACGATGTTTGCGATGCGATCGATCTCGTGCTTGATCCGCGGAACATAGTGGGCGAAGGGATGATCCGCGGGGATGGCGTCTTCGATGAGGCTGAACGAGTTCTTGATGCCGGCCAGCGGGTTGTTGATCTCATGCGCGATGCGCGCGGCCATGCGGCCGTTGGCCGCCATCCGCTCGATCGCCATGCGCTGGCGCTCCAGCTCGCGAATCTCGGCCGTGCGGCGCTCCAGCAAGGCCTCCAGATCGCGGTTGTACTGGCGGAGTTGCTCCTCGCTGCGCCGCAAGGCCAGGCGGGTCTCGTGCCGCGTGCGGGCGTCGCGGATCTCGCGCTCGACAGCCGGGGTCAGGCGCGCCAGGTTGTCCTTCATCAGGTAGTCGTGGGCCCCCGCGCGCATGGCCGCCACCGCCGTCTCCTCGCCAATCGTGCCGGAGACGATCAGGAAGGGAACATCCAGACCGCTCTGCTTGACGACCTCCAGGGCCTGAATCGCCGTGAGGTGGGGGAGTGAGTAGTCGGCGATGATGATGTCCCAGGCGCCCTCGGCGAGCGCTGCGGAGATGCCGTCCAGGGTCTCCACGCGGCGACTGTCCACGCTGTACCCGTCCTTCTGCAGCCGGCGCGTGAGGAGCCAGGCGTCGTTCTCCGAGTCCTCGATCAGCAGCACGCGCAGATGGGCACTCATGGGCGCTGGTCTCCGCGGCCGCAGGCGAGCGGCGGTCGAGAGCACAAGACCGGAACGCAAGACCGGAACACAGCATCGAAGCACGAAGTCATCGCGGGGCCATGCTAGCGCGGCCGTGCTCGGGATGCAATCCACCGGCCGCGGCCCCCCGCCTTGGCCACCGGCCCCGGCCCGCCGGCCGCGGCGGCCGGCCTGATCCCGCCCAGGCCGGGGGGCTCGGCCGAAGGCCCTCCGGGGCGCCGGCGACTTCGGCCTTGACGGCGCCCGGCGCTTCCGCGACGAATTACCGGCACAGGCTGTCAGTCCGCGCGACATTCGACAGGAGGGTGACCCGCCCCGTGCGTTTCTTCCACAGCATAAAGCTGCGAACCACGGCGGTCATCATCGGCCTCCTCGCTGTGGTGCTCCTCTTCCACGCGCGGTATGTCGTGCCCCGGATCAAGGCGCAGGACATTCGCAACGCCACCCGTGGGCAGTCCGAGCTGGCCAGTCAGATTGCCCAGGGCCTGGATGCATCCTTCCAGGCCGCGATCGGCGAGCTGGAAGCCGTGGCGCGCCTGTCCGACGTCGCCTCCCTGGACCTGCGCCGGCTCGACGCGATTCTGAGGCAGATGAACCAGGTTACGACGCACTTCAACTACTACTTCGTCGTCGATCCGGACGGCGTCTGGATCTCCTATCCCAGCCGGCCGCAGCTCGTCGGCCAGTCCATCCCGCGCGAGAACATGGGCTGGCTCGTGGAGGTGTTCCGCGATCGCCGCACGGTCTTCCTGGACGTCTTTCCCTCGCTGGTCAACACGCTCGTCAGCGGCTTCAGCACGCCGATCTTCGACGCGGCGGGGCGCCCGGTCGCGGCGTTGCGCGGGGTCATGGTCGTCTCGGACCGAAACAGAGCGAGCGACCTCATCGCCCAGACGCGGGTCGGCGAGCGCGGGCATGCCTACATCGTCTCACGCAGCGGCCATCTCATCGCCCATCCCAACCTGCGGCTGGATGTCGACACCTTCGAAGCCACCGACTGGAGCCACGTCCCGCCGGTGGAGCGCGTCTGCCGCGGCGAGACCGGGTTGGTGGAGTACCTGCTGGAGGGGGAGACCTGGGTGGCGGCCTACTGCCCGATTCCGTGCACGGGATGGGGCGTCGTCGTCCAACAGCCGCAGGCCGACATCCTGTCCAACGCCGAGCGGGATGCCGGTTTGCTCTGGCGCCTCCTGGTGCTCGCTTTTCTGGCCAGCGCGATGCTGGTCGCCGCGGTCATCCAGGTGACCCTGCAACCCCTCGGCCGCCTCGTGAAGCAACTTGCCGCCGGCGCCCCGCCCGCGGCCGGCAACTACCCCAAGGACGAGATTGGCCAGCTGGCGAAGGATTTCGCTGAGCTCTACTCGGACCTGTACAACTCACAGCAGGCCTTGCAGCAGAGCCAGGAGGAGTACCGGCGGCTGAACGAAGCGCTCGAGGAACGCGTGCGCCAGCGCACCGCTCAGTTGGAGGCGGCCAATCGCGAGATCGAGAGCTTCGCCTACGCGGTGTCCCACGACCTGCGGGCCCCGCTGCGCCACATCGACGGCTTCAGCCAGATTCTGTTGGAGGACTGCGAGGATGAGCTGGACGAGCGCGGGCGTGACTACCTGCACCGCATGCGGGCGGCCAGCCAGAGAATGGGCGACCTGATCAATGCCTTGCTCAAGCTCTCCCGGCTCACGCGCGGCGAGATGCGTCTCGAGCAAATCGACCTGACCCAGATGGCCTGCGAGCTGGCGGCGGAACTGCAGGCGCAGGCCCCGCACCGTCGCGTCGAATGGATCATCGCGGAGGGCCTGTCCGCCTGCTGCGACCGGACCCTCTTGCGGGTGGTGATGCAAAACCTGCTCGGCAACGCCTGGAAGTTCACCAGCGCCCATTCGAGCGCGCGCATTGAGGTCGGCGCGGAATCGCTGGACGGCGAGATGGTCTACTTCGTGCGCGATGACGGCGCCGGGTTCGACATGGCCCACGCCGGGCAGCTCTTCGGGGCGTTTCAGCGGTTGCATCGTCCGGAGGAGTTCCCCGGCACGGGAATCGGACTGGTCACCGTGCGGCGCATCATCGCGCGCCACGGTGGACGGATCTGGGCCGAGGGGGCGGTGGAGAAGGGCGCCACGTTCCGGTTCACCATGCGCGCGATAGAGCCCGGGGCCGAATGCTCCGACGATTCTGATTCGCCTGAGTCGGGCGGCGCTGCGGGCGGGCGGGATCCGCAAGGATGAAGGACATTGCCACAGCCCACGGCACGCTCGAGCTGCCGGCCTTCTTCCCCGACGCCACGCGGGCGGTCGTGCGCGCCACGGACAGCCGCGACCTCGCGGCGTGCGGCGTCCAGGGGCTGATGGCCAACGGGCTGCACTTGGCCGCCGCGCCCGGGCTGACGCTGATCCGCGCTCTGGGGGGCCTGCACCGCTTCATGGGGTGGGACCGCCCGATCGCGACCGACTCGGGCGGCTTCCAGCTCTTCTCCATGGCGGGCGCGCGCGGTTCGGGCGGGCGCGTGCGGCTCGCCGGCGTGAGCGATCGCGGGGTGGTGCTCGCCGTGGCGGGGCGCGGCCGAACGCAACGGCTCACCCCGGAGAAGAGCATCGAGCAGCAGTGGCGTTTGGGGGCCGATCTGCTCTTCTGCCTCGACCAGTGCCCGCCGCCGCAGGCTTCCCCGGCGGTCGAGCGCGAGAGCGTGCAGCGAACGCTCGCCTGGGCGCGGCGGTGCAAGCAGGCGTTCACCGAACTGTGCCGGTCGTCCGGATCGGGTTCAGGCCCGACCCCGGGATGGGGTGGCGGTCCCGGCGCCGGGCCGGAGCCCGGCTCGCGATCAGCGCCGCTCGCCAGCGAGCGCCCGCTGCTCTTCGCGGTTGTACAGGGCGGCGGCGACCGAGAGCTGCGGCGCGAATGCGCGCTGGAGCTGGCCGAGATCGGCTTCGACGGCTACGGCTTCGGCGGCTGGCCCGTCGATGACGAGGGCCGGCTGCTGGAGCTGGTGGGCTACGTCGCCGAGCTTCTGCCGCCCGGCAGCCTGCTGCACGGTTTGGGCATCGGCAAGCCCGAGACACTGGTGGGAGCCTGGCGGGCGGGCTACCAGCTCTTCGATTGCGTGATCCCGACCCGCGATGGGCGGCATGGCCGCCTGTTCGCGTTCCGCGAGCGCCCGCAGTCCGCCCGGCTGGAGGGCAAGGAATTCTACCGCGAGATCGGCATCGCCGCCGAGCGCCATGCGCGCGAGCGCGGTCCCGTGGAGCCGGAGTGTCCGTGCCCGTTGTGCGCGCAGTACTCGGCCGCCTATCTCCATCACCTGTTCAAGGTCCGCGACGCGGCCGGGGCGCGACTGGCCACACTGCACAACCTGACCTTCTACGCGCGCCTGATGCGGCGATTGCGTGAGCTGGCCTGAGACAGACATGAGACTGCCATGAGTCTGACATGAGAGACGCGCGCAGCAAGGAGATCGTCGCGCGACTGCGCGCCAGCCGCAAGTACGCCACGCTGGGCGCCGAGACGCTCGAACGCCTCGCGCTCTGGGCGCTGGCGCGGCACGCCTCCGTTCCCAGCGCGGCGCGGGCGGCGCGCGCCAAGCTCCACCAGGTCTACGGGGCGTACCTCGAGCCGCGGGACCTGGCCGCGGCCGAAGGGCGGCTGGCGGCGCTGCCGCCGTCCGCCGGCCGCGAGGAGCTCGCGACCGCGGCGCGCGAGATCCTGGCCCGGCACGCGTCGAGCGCCGAGCGGCTTGGGTTCATGGAGTCTGCCTATCGGGCGATCTTCGATCGCGCCGGCGGCGCGGAGCGGGTCGAGTGCGTGCTGGACCTGGCCTGCGGCCTGCATCCTCTCGCGCTGCCGTGGATGGGGTTGTCGCCGCGGACGCGGTACCTGGCTTGCGACCTTGACATCCGGCTCACAGCCCTGGTCGGCGTCTTTCTGCAGCGGTGGGGACAGGCCGGTCACGCCTGGACGCACGATCTGCTCGGTCGCCCGCTGCCGGCCGACGCGCGCGGCGACGTCGTCCTGCTGTTGAAGGTCCTGCCGTGCCTCGAACAACAGGAGCGGGGGTCTGCGCTGCGTCTGTTGCGATCGCTCGACGCGCGGGTGATCGTCGTGTCTTTCCCCGCGCACAGCCTGGGCGGCCGCGAGAAGGGCATGCGGGAGCACTACGACCTGTTCGTGCGGGAGCTGCTCGCGCTGCGCAACGCGTGCTGCGCCGAGCGCCTGAGCTGCACTCGGCTGGCGTACGCCGAGGAGACCTTCTATCTGCTCGAGCCGGCGACCACGTAGTGGGCATCGCTCGCCTCCCGATCTGGGCCAGGCGAGGGGGAGGCCCGAGCGGGCGGGAGGGGGTTGGGGCTCCGTCCGGCGAGCCCGGCCCAACGCGGAATCCCCACAAGAGCCACAAGAATCCCAGGAATCCCAGGAATCCCAGGAATCCCAAGAATCCCAGGAATCCTCATAACTGATTATTATCAAATCAGTTATGGTCCACGCCTCGATCGCCCCCGCTGGCATCCGCGCCGCATCTTGGGCGTGAAACAAACTGGAGATCCGAGCGTCTATCATAGTATTATGACCGGTCAGTCATTCCATGACCTTTGGTTCACTTCGTGACCCATGGGTTCAGGATACCGCTGGAGAGGTCCGGAGAGATCTGGAGGTATCTGGAGAGGTCCGGAGAGATCCGGGGAGGTCCGGAGAGATCCGGAGAGGTCCGGGGAGGCCCGCATTGGACGATCAGGTGAAGCGCAGCCGCACGGAGCTCGACCGCGAGGCGCGCAAGGCGGACATCATCAACACCGCGGCCAGGCTCTTCTCGGAGCAGGGCTTCCACGATGTCAAGATGGACGACATCGCCGAACGGGTCGGCCTGTCCAAGGGCACGATCTATCTCTACTTCGCCAACAAGGAGTCGCTCTTCCTGAGCATCATCCAGGTCGGACTCCTCGAGTTGACCACGAGGATGCAGGAGGTCCTCCGCGCGGACGCGCCATTCCCGGACCTTCTTCGGCAGTTTGTTCTGACGTCGCTTCAGTTCCTGCAGAAGCACGAAGCGTTCTTCCGGATCATGCACTCGGAGAAAATGAAGACGAGCGCGGATACTCACTACCAGATGCACGAGTGCGGCGCCGACGCCCACCGGGCGATCTCCAGGATCACGGACGAGTTGATGCGGTTGGGGCAGCGGGAGCGCGTCTTGCGCGGAGACGCTCCAGAGAAGCTCAGCAAGGCCCTCCTCGGGATCCTCGAGGCGCACCTCTACCATCGCGTTCTTCACGGGGGCGCGGGGCGTATCGAAGAGGATGTCGAGGAGGTGATCGACTACTTTCTCAACGGGGCGAAGGCCAGGGCCATGTGAATCGAAGACCCCCGGTGATGCCTAAGACGGAGGTGCTATGCGGATGCGTACCATCATGACACTGGCCTGGGTACTGCTGGCCCTAACCTCCAACGGGTGGTGCCAGGAGCCGGTCATGACGCTGACCCTCGAGCAGAGCCTGGCCATTGCCCTCGAGCAGAACCCGGAGGTGCGCATCGCGGAGAAGGAGCTGGCCAAGGCCACGGCTGCGGTCTGGGAGTCGTACTCCGCGCTCCTGCCGGCGATCGACGCGAGCGTGAACTTCCAGAAGTCGTGGGACACCCAGCAGACGACGATTCCCAACTTCATCAAGGCCATGCTCGGGCCGGGGTTCCCCGGCGCGAGCGACATGCCCGATTACGTGCAGCTCTCCTTCGCCCTGGAGAACACCTTCAGCTACGGCGCCACCCTCACCCAGCCGCTCTTTCTCGGCGGCGCCGGCATCGCCGGAGTTCAGATGGCCAACGCCGCCCGCCGCGCGAGCGAGCACCAACTGGCCGCCACGCGGCAGAAGCTGATCTACCGGACGGCCCAGGCCTTCTACGGGTGTCTGCTGGCGCGTGAGCTGGTCGATGTGCAGGAGCAGGCGCTGAGCCACGCGGCGTCCAACCTCGAGCTGGTCCAGAAGAAATACGCCGTGGGATCCGCCTCGGGCTTCGATCGGATGCGCGCCGAAGTGGAGGTGGCCAATCTCAGACCCGAGGTCATCGCGGCCCGCAACGCCTATCAATCCGCTCTGACCGGACTGCGCATCGTCCTGGGGCTCGAGGAGAACCAGCAGCTCGCGGTCCAGGGCGAATTCTCCTTCGCCCCCGATGAGATGGAGAACCTGACGTTCGAGGCGTATCGGGCTCTCGTCGATCGGAACCGTCCGGAGTTGCTGGCGCTGGCCGCGCGGGAGACCGTCGCCGCCAAGGGCGTGACCCTGGCCCGGAGCCAGTTCCTGCCCAAGCTCTTCTTCTCGACGGACTACTCATACCTGGCGATGCGCAACGACTATGACTTCAGCCAGGATGACTTCAGCAAGGGTTTCACCTCCGCTCTCAGCCTGCAGATTCCGATCTTCCACGGCTTCAGGCACAGCAGCCAGTACCAGCAGGCGCGGCTCGAACACCGCATCGCGCTCGATCTCGACGCACAAGTGCGCGACGGCATTGCGGCCGAGGCGGAGCTGGCTCACAACAAGCTCCGCGAAGCCCTGGAGAAGCACAGGTCCGCGGTGGAATCCGTCGAGCTGGCCACGGAAGCGCTGCGGCTGGCGGATCTGATGTACGAAGAGGGCGTGACGACGCAGTTGGATGTGCTCGGCTCGCACCTCGCCCTCACCCGGGCGCGGCTCAATCACGCCACGGCGCTCTATGAGTACCAGCTGGCGCGCTATGAGCTCAGGCGGGCGGCGGGACTGCTGGAGGGGAAGCTGTGATGCGAGCATGGACGATCACGGGCGGGCGGCGGGTTCAGGACGAGCACGCGGACGCCAAGGAGACGACGATGTGGCGCACGATAACGGCTGTCGCCGGTGTCATGCTCTCGCTGGGGTTGACCGCCGGATGCCAGCGCCAGGCCGAGGAGCGGGCCGAGGTCGGCGTGCCGGTTGCGGTGCAGACGGTTGCGGTCGGGACGGTGAGGCAGTATCTCAACTTCAACGGGGACATCAAAGCGGCGCTCGATGTGAAGGTGTTTTCCAAGGTGCCGGACCGGATCGAGCAGTACTTCGTGGACGAGGGCGACGCGGTCCGGCCGGGCTCCCCGATCGCCAAGATCGCCTCGACGACGATCGAGCAAGGCGTGCGCCAGGCCGAAGCCGCCCTGGCGGCGGCCCGGGCCCAGGAGGCCAATCTGAAGGCGGAGCACGAACGAGCCCTCCGGCTCCAGCGGGAAGACGCGATGAGCCGGCAGCAGTTCGACGCCATCCAGGCTCAGTATGAGGCGGTGACCGCGCAGGTCAGCCAGGCCGAGGCCGCCCTGGTCGCGGCCAGGAGCCAGCACAAGGACGCGACGATCACCGCGCCGATCGCCGGCGTGATCGGCAAGCGCTACTTCGAGGCCGGCGACATGGCCAATCCGGCTCTACCCGTGGCCTCCGTGGTGCAGATGGACCAGGTCAAGATCGAGGTGGAGGTCACGGAGGCCGACCTGGCGCGCCTGGCCGCCGGGCAGCCGGCCGAGGTCAGGGTGCGGGCGTTTCCCGATGAGGTGTTCGCGGGCAGCGTCGCCCGAATCAGCCCGATTCTCGATCCCCTGACCCGCATGGCGACCGTCGAGGTGCTCGTGTCCAACGCGGGCCACCGGCTGAAGCCGGGCATGTACGGCGAGGCGCAGATCACCACGGGGCTCATCGAAGACATCCTGGTGGTTCCGCGGCACGCCACCATCGAGAGAACATCGCTGCAGTCGGAGGGCGGAAACGGCCGGGTGGTCAAGAACTACTTCGTCTTCATCATCGATGACTCCCTGCGCGCAAGGCAGCGACAGCTCGAGACCGCGTACGTCAATCACGAGGTGCTGGCGGTCAGGGGCGGAGTGCGACCCGGCGAGCGCCTCGTCGTCGCGGGGCAGAACAACTTGCGCGACGGCATGGCGGTCCTCATCCCCGGCTCAGGGGGGACGAACTGATGCGGATCACCGACACCGCCATCCGGCGCGGCGTGACCTTCGCGATGATCTACATCATCGCCGTGGGGTTCGGGCTGTTCTCGCTCGGGCGCTTGCGGATCGACCTGTGGCCCAATCTCACCTTTCCGGTCATCGCCGTGATCACCCAGTACACCGGGGTCGGCCCGTACGACATGGAAACCGCCGTGACCCGTCCGATCGAGGAGACCCTGGCCTCGGTTCAGAACGTGAAGACCGTGAGCTCGAGCTCGCGGCAAGGGCTTTCGCTGGTGATGCTCGAGTTCTCCTGGGGCACCGACATGAACCAGGCCGAGATCGACGTGCGCAGCGCGCTCGATTGGGTCGACGACTACCTGCCCGACGACGTGACCGATCCCTTGGTGTTCGCCTTCGACCCGTCCATGCAGCCGATCTGCTTCTACTCGATCGGCTCCGCGGTGCACGGCCTGGCCGAGCTGCGGCGGATCTCCGAGCTCGACCTCGAGCCGCGGATCGAGCGCATTCCGGGCGTGGCCTCGGCCTCGACCATCGGCGGACTGAGGCGCGAGATCCGCGTCCAGATCGACCCAGCACGCATGCGCGCGCACAACGTCTCGATTCAGCAGGTCGAGGCGGCCATCCGGATGAACAACCTGCAGCTCCCGTCCGGCTGGATCGAGGACGAACAGCGCGAGTTCACCCTGCAGACGCTGGGAGAGTACGCCTCGCTCGAGGAGATCGAGAATACGGCGGTGGTGTCGCTTCCCGGTTCGGTCGTCCGCATCAAGGACATCGCGCAGGTCGAAGACGGTTTCGTGGAGCAGCGCCAGCGGGTCTGGACGAACGGCAAGCCCGCGGTGATCCTGCTCGCCCAGCGTCAGTCGGACGCCAACACGGTCAACGTCACGCGCGAGATCGAAAAGCGGATGCCGCAGATTCTCGCCGAGCTGCCCAAGGGCATCGAGATCGAGCCCATCTACGAGCAGGCCGCCTTCATCAGCCGCTCGATCTTGAATCTCGGCAATACGGCCGTCCAGGCGATCGTGCTGACGGTCCTGGTGCTGCTCTTCTTCTTGCGCAACTGGCGCAGCTCGCTGATCGTGGCGCTCTCGATCCCGATTTCCATGGTGGTCACCTTTGCCGTGATGGATCAGGCGGGGCTGACGCTGAACATGATCTCCATGGCGGGCCTGGCCCTGGCGGTCGGCATGCTCGTCGATAACTCGATCGTTGTGCTCGAGAGCATCTTTCGCCAGCGGGAAGAGGGCAAGGCCGCCCGCGACGCCGCCAGTCAGGGCGCCTCCGAGGTGTCGATGGCCATCACGGCCTCAACGCTCACGACCATCTCGGTCTTCGTGCCCGTCTTGTTCGTACCGGGGATCGCCGGCGCCATGTTCAAGGAGATGGTGATCACGATCTGCTTCTCCCTGGCGGTCTCGCTCGTCGTGGCGCTGTCTCTGGTGCCCCTGTTGGCCTCGCGCATTCTGAAGGTCTCCGCGCGGGTGGGTCCGCCCGATCGCCTGCAGCGGCTCGGCGATCGGCTCGGGAGGTGGATCGACGGCCTGCGGAGCGTCTATCTGAGGGTTCTCGAATGGGCGCTCCACCGCCGCAAGCGGGTGGTCTTCTCCGCGCTCGGGCTGCTGGCGCTGGCGGTCTTTATCCTCGTCACGCGGGGCGGCGAGTTCATCCCGCACAGCGATTCGTCGTATCTCCAACTCGCGATCGACCGATCCGCGGGCACGAGCCTGGTCGCCATGGAGCAATCCGTGCGGGAGCTAGACCGGATGCTCCGCGAGTACGTTCCGGAGGGAGAGCTCACCTACACGAACTTCGGCCAGGGCGAGGGCGTGTTCGCCGCGTTCTCCTCCAGCGCCTCGAATCAGGGCGATGTGATGGTGCGTCTGAAGCCGCGATCGCAGCGCCAGCGCGGGATGACGGAGATCGAAGACGATCTGCGCGAGCGGGTGCGGGTGCTGCCCGATCTCAAGGTGCGCTTCGAAGACCGAGGCGCGGCCATGTTCTTCGGAGGCGAAGGGGACATCGCGATCGAGATCTTCGGCCATGATCTCGAGGTGGCGGAGGCCCTGGCCAACGACATCGAGCAGAAAGTGCGCGGCATCAAGGGCGTCGTGCACATCGAAAGCAGCATTGAGGAGGCCGCGCCGGACCTCAAGATCCAGCTCGACCGCGAGCGCATCGCCGACCTGGGGCTGTCCACGTCGCAGGTCGGGCAGGTCATCAACGCCAGCATGCTGGGCTCTGTGGCGAGCCGCTACCGCGACCGCGGCGATGAGTTCGACATCCGCGTCCAGCTCAAATCCGAGGCGCGCCAGTCGAAGACGGACATCGAGAACATCCTGATCATGACGCCGCAGGGCCGGCAGGTTCCGCTGCGCGCCGTCGCGACGGTCGATTACGGCCGGGCGCCGGTGGAGATAGCGCGCGAGGACCAGGAGCGGAAGGTGACGCTGGCGCTGGATGTGTCGGGCCGCGATTTGCGGGCCACGACGAACGAGGTCCGCAAGGTCCTCAAGACCGTGCCGGTGCCCAACGACTTTCGCGTCGAGATCGGCGGAACGGCGGAAGACATGATGGAATCGTTCATGTACCTGGGGTTGGCCTTCCTGGTGGCCATGATTCTGACCTACATGGTCATGGCGTCCCAGTTCGAATCCTTGGTCGATCCTTTCATCATCCTCTTCACGATTCCGCTGTCGATGATCGGCGTGGCCCTGGGGCTGCTGGTCACGGGGACGACGCTGTCGGTGATGTCGCTGATCGGCATCATCATGCTGGTCGGCATCATCGTGAACAACGGGATCGTGCTGATTGACTACACGAACCAGCTCCGGGCGCGGGGCCTCGAGCTGTACGAGGCCATCCTGCGCGCCGGCGAGGCGCGCATGCGCCCGGTGCTGATGACCGCGCTGACGACGATCATGGCCATGCTCCCCCTCTCGCTCGGCCTGGGCGAGTCGGGCGAGAACTGGGCACCCATGGCCCGGGCCCTGATCGGGGGCCTCACGGTCGGAACGGTCCTCACGCTCGTCGTGATTCCCGTGATCTACGCGACCGCCGATCGGTTCTCGGCCAACCAGCGCGACCGCCGCGCGGCGCGCAGGGCGCGGAAGCATGGGGCGGGAGCGTAACGCACGGAGGCAGGGGGCGGTCGCGTAGCGCCGGCAGGTCCGATCACGGCACCCGCGTGGCCGGGAATCTTCGCCGGCGTCGTCGCCGGCGACGGTCCCGCGCGCTTCGCGAATCCATCATTGCGGACAAGGCCAGCGTGCACTAGTTTCACCGGGCACGCCCGTCAGGAGTCGCAGATGGATAGGTCGGCGGAGTACATCGACTTGATCGCCCGGTGCCGGAACACCTGTCTCTGGTTTCTTGCTCCGGACAAGTTGCCCGTCGGGCGTGAGGCGCAGCTCTACTCCCTGACCTGCATAGAACGGTACGGCACCCGCGAGGACTTCATCGCCGCCAGGAGACTGAAGCTGTGGCTATCACAGCATTCCAACGAGCAATTTGCCGTCTCTTAGCGCCCACACGGTTGGAGCGCGAGAGCTACGTGGCCGGAGGCGTGGTCCGCATGGTCCGGCAGACCCCATCGTTCGCGGAGGCCGTGGTTGAGAAGGAAGGCGACTCTGTGCTCATCCAGTGGGCCCGTGACAGCGCATACCGGTTTTTCCCGCTGATCGAGGACGCCGAGCTGGGATTGACCCTGCATCCGTTTGATCTGGCGACGAACAAGGTGCTGGCCATGGCCGGGCGACTTGAACCCCGGGACTGGATCGATCTGCAGACCTGCCACCGCGCGCTTCAGCCGTTGGGGTACCTCGTCTGGGCCGCTTGCGGCAAGGATCCGGCCTTCAGCCCCGTGGGGCTGCTGCAGGAGGTTCGCCGCGCATCCCGCTACACTCAGGCCGAGCTGGATCTCCTCGATTTCGAGGGACCCCCGCCGAACGCCGCCCAGCTCGCCTCCGAATGGCACGCGATGCTCCGGCAAGCCGAAGCGATCTGCGAGCTCCTGCCAGCCGACCAAGCCGGCACCTGCGTGTGCCAGGGGCGCGAGGAGTTCTGCAGAGCGGCGCCCGCTGATCTGCCCGAACTGCTGTCGGCCGGGCGCCTGTGGTTCCACGTCGGCACGATCGGCGGGGCCTGGCCCAGCTTCCCGGGCGCGTAGGTTCGCCCAGGGCGCGTAGGTTCGCCCCGGGAGCGCAGGTTCGCCTTGGCGGCGTGGGGGCCGCCCCGGGGGCTGGTGCCCGTGCCCGCGCGGCTGCGATCGTTCAGGTCGCTCGTTTCCACCTGCCGTCTCCGGCTTCTCGACCGCCGTCTCGCCGGAGATTCCTCCGACGGCTGGCCGGTTACGGAGATTATGGATGCGTCTCAGGGCGTGCCGACGGTCGACATGCGGCGCATGAGATCGCAGATTCCCTGGCGAATCGACATTCGGCCGGACCTTCCCGGCCGGCCGGATGCGACTTCGTGTGTTGGGGCAGAGGCGGTCGGCCTGCCCCCTGGCGGCCGAGGCCGCGGGCTCTAAGAGGAGCAAACTCAAGTGCCGCGCACCAGGAACTTCCGGGCTCTGGCTAGCGGCCCCAAGGCGCACCCCACTGCGAACAGCACCCCTACGACGACAGGTGCAGGCGGCAGATCCCACGCGATTGACCCACCGAATCCGATCAGCACACTCAGGAGTCCGATCATCGCCACGCCGACCATGAGGCGCACGAGACCACTGGCGCGACGCTCATAGAACATGCACGGAACTGCGAGTAGTGCAATCGTGAGAAGCGGACCGACCCAGATCACGCCCGCCGCGATGATCACGGCAGACAGCACGCGGAACACGAAGAGCATCTGACCCGCGCGGCGTGGATTCCGGATGCCCAAGCCTTCCTCATCGACAACCAGAGCGAACAGGAATCCACGGTGGGCGTATGCGAGGCAGAGGACAACAGCGGTCAGAACAGCGAAGCCGATCAGCCCTGATTGCCCAATCGCCAGCAATTCACCCCTCAGCATGTGCTGCATGTGCGCCTCGACGCTGGTCGACACCGAACTCACCAGAAGCGTGGCAGCCTCTCCGGCGCAGAAAACCGACGCCAGGAATGCTACGCGCCAGCGTGGGGACGCCGCGCCGCTTCTGCGCGGCATGATCAGACTCACGAGCAGGATCCCGGCCACGGCGACGAAGTAGAGCGGCAACGTCTGCGTGCCCGGGATCCCCAGCCACACGGCGCTCACGATTGCTGCTGCCCCCGCTGGAGGCAGCGCCAGACCCAGCAGGATCTCATCGCGCAGGGAGAGGATGGCGCCCAGGGGCGCCGCTGTCAGCGCGAAGCTCAAGGCCCCCACCAATGGAATCCACGAGAAGGACAGGACGGCCAGGAAGTCGCTCATGCCATCGCTCCTGCTGGTGAGACAGGGACTTGCCGCGAGGCGGCAACCCATCCGCTTACATGCGATGTCGCCACGATGCCCAAGCCCCCTGCAGCCAGTTCCTGCAGCAACTCTCCGATGCGGCGTGCGCCGGGCGCATCCACGTTGATCGTGGGCTCATCCAGAAGCAGCAGCCGGGGCTTCCCGATCAGGGCTCGGGCGATCAGGACACGCTGACGCTGGCCGCCCGAGAGGCGGGAGAACGCGGCGTCCTGATGGACCTCCATGCCCACGGCTGCGAGTGCGCGACCCGCCTCTGAGCGGTTCTCTCCCCAGCGCGCGGGATCTCCGGTGCGGACGATGTCCATCACCGTGGCGGGGATCGAGCGGTCGATGCCCGATTCCTGGGGGACGTACCCGATTTCGTCGCGCGCCACACCCCAGGTTGTGGTTCCCTGCCGCGCGGCCACTTTCCCCAGGAGGCCCCGCAAGATGGTCGTCTTACCACAGCCGTTGGGCCCCGACAGCATCACGATCTCGCCGGCATCCACCTTGAAGTCCGTCGGGCGCGACGGATAGAAGACACCCTCACCGGACCGATACCCCCATTGACCCCCGCGTACATCGAGCAGTGGCATATCCTCCAACCCCTCGTATCCAAGGCGCTAGTTCGAGGCCAACCCGTCCAGCAGAACACGCAGGTTGTGCTCCTGCAGGTCCTCGAACGAGCGAATCTCCTTCTTAGCGCCCACCATGTTCGCGAACTGAACGGCCCGCGCGCCGATCTTGCGGGCAAACTCCTCAGGTAGCCGGCTCGATTGGGCCTGGTGGTAGATCACCAGGCTCACCCCGACCACTCGCGCCCGCTCGGCCAGCTCCGCCAGGTGCCCCGCCGTGGGCTCGATCCCCGCCTTCGGTTCGAGCGATCCGATCACCTCCATGCCGTAGAACGAGGCGAGGTAGGAGACATCCGGGTGATAGCTCACGATCCGCACGCCCGCGAGTCCTTGGCCCTCGCTTTTCAGGTGCGCGGTCAAGATCTCGAGCTCCCGGATGTAGGCCTCCGCACGGTCCCTGTAGAACGTTGCATTCGCGGGGTCGGCACGAGCGAGGGCGTCGGCGATGTTCCGCGCCATCACCGGTCCCGAAGCAGGACTGACGTTGTAGTGGGGATTGCCCTCCGGATGCTGCTCACCCTCGGCACGACTGAGGACCGCTGGGATATCGAGAACATCGATGCCGTGGTGCACTTCGATCCATCCCTTGCGGTCCTCCATGATGTCGCGGTTTCGAGACTCCTGTGCGAGCGCGGGTAGCCACGCGTGCTCGGCATCCAGCCCCAGCGTGAGCAGGAGATCGGCTCGGCTGAGCTTCGGAATGAAGCTGGGTCGCGCCGGTACTCCGTGAAGGTCCTCCCGCCCGGAGGCCAAGATCTTCAGATCGATGCGATCACCGCCGATGCGTTCGGCCATCACCCCGATGTCCGGAATTGAAGCCACGACGTTGAGGCGATCGGCCTGCGCCGTTTCGCCCATCGCCAGGGCGACCGCCAGCCAGGCCATCAACGCGGTAAGCGCGCCTCGCTCCCCTTTCATCTTTGCCTCCCGTGGGTGTGAAACCCGATAACTCCGTCATACTGCAGAATGAACATGTTGACCGGATCTACACCGGGCTGCGTGTCATAATGGGAGAACTCGAATCGGAGAGACTGGAAGTGGCTGATGTTGTAGACAAGGAAGCCTCCGCGGCGTTCCCGACGATGCGCAGGGCCTTCACGTGGCTGGAATGACTCACCAAAGACTCCACCCGACCACGACTTGCTCAGCCGATAGCGACCATAGGCAAAGAGGCCCGAGCGCTCAAGCGTGCGCCGGAGGTAAGTGTCGTCTTCCCTGACCTCGAATTCCTCATCGTTACCCAAGAACTCGATCCCCAGATCCAATCCGGTGTAAAGGTTGCGTTCCGGTGGATTCCAGAAGACAGTCACATCGGCTCCGCGGACGGTCTTGGAATAGGACTCGCCGCTGAATCGTTGGGAGTGTGCATAGCGAGGCTGGTGAACGATGCTGGTCCCCAGGTCGACGCTCCAGCTCAGCCCCAGCTCGATGGATGTGTTGGCGCGTCCGAGGAAGGCCAGATCCTCGAGTTCTCGGTTCGTCCTTGGCCGGTACGGAGCTTTGGGATCTCCGACTGCCTTGTGGTAGGCTTCTTCCAGCTCAGGATGGCCAGGGCAGTGGATTTCATCCCCGTGGAAGTGGCATCCCGGCGGGGGATTGTCGGGTCCCCAGGCGGCCGTCGTAGAGCTCGGATCCGTGTCGTGCGAATGGCCGACCAGCGCATTGTAGACCCCGCCGGTGAGCTCGAGGTAGTGCGAGGCCGGAGCCATCCAGGAGAGCTCCAGCCCTGTAGGCGAGAGATGCCCTTCCAGATACTCGTGCAGGATTCGAGGTTCGGAGGAGAACGGCATGGCGTGGGAGTGAAACTGACTCCAGCGGCCGAAGCTCGCCAGGAAGTGGCCGCCCTTCAGCTTGAGATTCACTGGCAAGGCCGGAAACAGAAAGAAGAGCTCGTGGACTTCGGCGCCGGTCTCGCTGAACATCGCGTTGAAGTCGATGCGGGCGTAAGGATCGACCTCCGCCCCGATCGAGATCTCCGCGGTCGAGAGCCTGAAGCCCCGCGTCGTCCACAGTCTTTCGCCGGCGGCGCCTCGCTCGGCATCGTGCAGATCGCACTTCAGGTCATAGACAAAGCCGACGTCCGGGTTCATCCAGGAGCCCAGCCCTCTCGTGGTCGTGCCCTCTCCATAGGATTGGGCTCCAACACGGCCAGTCCCCCCGGTCACGAAAACGAGCAGCATGATCAACGAACCGGGGCATCGAACCACCCGCGGGCGTCCGCTCCTAGCAGGGCCCCGGGGCTTGACCGCCCAGCTGGGTTTCATGCGTTGCCCTCCTCTTGCGACTAGTAGTCCTCGATGACTTCGATGCTAGGGTGCAGCGAGGTGGCGAAGATGTAGTCCGCCGCGGCATCGACCGTCCAGGAATTGTGAAGCTCTCCCTCGCCGGGGTGATAGCATGAGACCGTTCCATTGGCCTTGTCCAAGACCCAGATATGATCTCCAGAGTAGTTGATCGCACAGCCCATGTTGGCTGCAGGTACCGTCATACTAAGGACTGTCCGATAGCATGTAGCGTTCGCCACGTCGATACAGATGACGTACGCTCGCGGACGCTCGAGATCAGTAGCCACGACCCTCTTGCCATCCTCGGAGAGCGCGAAGTTCCCACCGCTGATGTTCCATGCCAGGGAGGCGCCATCAACGACCAGGGCCTCAGCAGTCTGGGCGGCCATGTTCAGCAGGATGATCTTGTCCGTAACTCCGTCGGTCTTGTGCGGCCCGAAGGCAATAGGCACATCACCGGAGTGATAGAGGAAGTTGACCCTTCCGCTGATTGGGTACGGAATCATGGTTCCCAGAGTCCCGTCTTCCACATTGAGAACCTCGAATCCGTTCAAGGTCGCGATGAACAGCGTCTCACGATCGTGGAGGAAAGCGTCGCCGTGGGCGAGAGTGTCGATCGCGACTTCGTGAACGATCGTGTCTGCGTTCGCGTCGATGATGCGCGCCCACTTGCCGTGCATGTCGGTGGCCACGAGGTGGCCATGGGAGTAGAAGGCAGCGGAGTGGCCCGATCCGTGTTGGATGACGCGCGCGGTGCGCGTGTCAGCGTCAATGAGGGCAAAGGTCGAATCGCCGTCATTGGCATAGCAGACGTAGTCACCATGGTCGTCAACGCCTTGATGGACGTTTTCTGGTCCAGTGCCAACTGGCCCAAGCGCCTCGGGGGGCTCCATGTGCGCGTGATCACCGTGTGGGTGGAAGCCGCGCGTGAACGCGTAGGCCGATCCGTTCTTGCCCATCCAGACCGTGGGCTCGGCGACGGGACCGGCAAGGGCCTGGCGCATCATGGGGTGGCTCTGTCCGCTCAGGGTGGCTTTCAGGGCGCCGGAGTCGGCATCGTGCACCCAGATTGTGCCGGTCTCGTCGTCCAGCGCCCATATCCAAGTGTTGAGATCTTCTTCCTCGGTGTCACCCGATCCAAGGATCTTGTCGTCGGTATCGCTGCAGCCGCCGAAAAAGGCGACGGCCGGGGCGAGCACTGCAATCAGAAGGGCTCTTCGTCCGTTCGTCATACCAGATCTCCTTTGTGGCTGCCTGGGATCATGCGTTCATGCCTGGAGAACTTGCCTGAGACCCGGCCACACGGATCGCGTTCCGGGCAGCGCGGACAGGGGAACGCGAGACCCAGCGGCGAAAGCGCCTCGGCACAGAGGCCAAAGACAGCTCTTCGCGCGCCGAGACACCGGTGGTCGCAGTCGTGCCTAGTGCGCTGTCCGACAGGCTGTTGCGTGGTGGCAAGAAAGAGGTGGAGAGCGCGGGCGCGGAGGCCTCAGCGCCGCCGCCGCAGGGTCCTCGATTCGATCGAGCGGCACCAGAGGAATCGATGTGTTGGTAGGGTCGAGCACAAGAGCCGTGAGGACGTTCATCGCCGTCAGCGTGGCCCAGAGCTGGCATACCTGGCAGTCGACGTGGTCGTGGTGGTCCTCATGGCCGTGCACAGAGGCCAGGGCCGGCCCAGACAAGAAGGCCACGGCCAGTAGAACGCCAAGTCCCTGCAGCATCCTCGAGTGCATCGAAGTGCCCTGCAACCCGTTCCCGGAGATCCAGTCGAGTAGCTCGGCCAGCCTGGTGGCCGGTATTACTTAGTAATATCCCACTATGCCGGGGCCCCCGCGTCTTGTCAAGGCCGCTCGTCGCGCCCGCGGGCAAGTCTGTCGCGCCGCCAGCCGCCTTGGTCCCATCGCCGCCGGCCCTGCGAAACCCAGGTCCCGCGATCGGGCGTAACGTCGGCCGAACGCGGGCATGGACATGGGAGGAGCGCATGATCTCGGCAAGACGGGCAATGGCGGCGCTGGCAGGTCTGGCCGTGGCGGCTTCATTCCTGGCCGGCAACGCGGCTGGGCAGGAGGGCGCGGAGCCCGAGATCCGGACCGTGCGGCTGGGAGCGAAGGCGATCATCGTCACCGACGGCGGGATGGGATCGCAACTGGCCGTCAACTCCAGGAACGGCATCGTCGTCTTCGACACCGGCTGGTGCTCGCGCATCGCGCGCGCGCTGCGCCGCCGGATCGAACAGGAGTTCGGCCGCAGCGACTTCGCGGCCGTCGTGCTGACCAATCAACGGCTCGACTTCGTGGGCGGCACCAAGGTCTACGAAGGAACTCCGATCATCGCCCACGACCGCGTGCGGGCGGTGCTCGCGCGACAGAAGGAGAACCTGCAGCCGCACCTACAGCCGTTGATCGACATGTGGCGCTGGAAGGAGGATGTCTCGCGCCAGCGGCTGCCCACCCACGCGGCCGGGTCGCAGGAAGCCCGGACGGAAGAGAACTGGACGAACAACTGCAAGCGGATGGCCGACGACTTGAGCTACGACTACGAGCTCGTGCTGCCGACGCGGACCTTCAGCGACCGGCTGTCGGTGGATCTGGGCGACATGACCCTCGAGCTCGAGTACTTCGGCGTCGATGGGCGCGGGAAGGCCGGTCTGGTCGCGCGCATCCCCGAGCTCGCGCTGGTGCTCTTCGGCCGGCTGCTGCTCCACGACCAGCACATGCTGCCCTATCTCAACGCGATGCCGTGGCAGGAGCTGGACATCCCGCGCACGCTGAACGTGCTGGACGAGATCATCGCCGATGAGGCCCGCGCCGCGACCGTGATCGTCACCTCCGGGCCCTGGTCGCTGGACGAGATCAAGGCTCGCCGGCGGTACCTGGGCGACCTCTGGCGCGAGGTCGCAGGCGCGGTGGAAAGAGGGGCGCCCCTGGGGCAGGTTGTTGAGGAGCTGACCATCGACGGTCGCTTCGCCTACATCCACGACTGGCCGGTGTACATCGGGCACGGCCGGGAGTGGTGCGACGAGGAGCACGTCAGCAACGTGGCCTGCGTCTGGGGTCAGTTTCAGAGGTACGGGGCCCGCGAGGTTTTCCGCGTCTGCCAGGAGGCAGGCGCCGGCGCCGCCCTGAAGAGATACGACGAGCTCGTCGGCGACCCGGAGGGCGGAGACGGCGCGGGCGGGGACGGCGGCTTCATCATCGGCGCTACGTCCTTCGACGGTCTGGTGGAGAGGTTGTTCGACGAAGGCTTCGTGGACGCGGCCGAGGCCGTTGCCCGGCGCAACGTGCTGAGCTTTCCGAACGCGTGGCCGGTCCACCGCCGCCTGGGCGAGCAGCTCCTGGCCCACGGCGATCGGGCCGGGGCGCTGGCGGCCTTTCGCCGCGTGCTCGAGCTCGATCCCGAGAATGGTCCGGCCAAGCAGCGGATCGAAGAGCTGCAAGACCGCTGAGGCCCAGGCCGGGCGCAGCGGGGTCAGAAGAAGACGGGCCACGGCCGCCGCAGCAGCCGTGGCCCGCCCCAAGGTAACGAACGCGGCTAGCTCTCCTTCGGCGTTTCCTCCCGCGCCCGCTCGTTCTTGCGATCGGTGAGCTTCTTCAAGCCCGCCGCCGCCACGCCGGCCAGTAGCGCGGCGCCCAGCGGTCCGCCGGCCCCGGCCACGCCGGCCAGTTTCTCGCGCCCGTGCTTCTGCTGCCAGGCGGCGAAGGCCTCGCGGCCCTTGCGCTGCGCCTCTTCCAGGTTGCCGAACTTCGGGTTGGACGGCAGGTCGAACACCTCGGGCTTGTACAAGAGCACGTAGATCGAGTGCAGGCCGCCGAGGATGTCGGTGCCGTAGGCATTGGCGTTCTTCCAGCCCTGCGCCTGCAGCTCCTTCACGCGCGCCTTGGCCAGCGCGTACATCTCGGCCTTCGGACCGTAGCGAATGGTGTGCGTCGGGCAGGTCTTGACGCAGGCCGGCAGGATGCCGTTGGCCACGCGGTCGAAGCAACCGGTGCATTTGCGCGACTTCTCGATGTCGTAGTTGACGTGCGGCACGCTGTAGGGGCAAGCGTCCACGCACGCCCCGCAGCCGATGCACAGGTTCTGGTTGACGTAGACCGTCCCGAACTCGGGATGGCGCATCATGGCCTTGACGGGCTCCACCGGGCAGGCCTCGATGCAGGCCGCCTGCGTGCAGTGGAAGCAGTGGTGGCGGCGGAAGAGCCAGTGGACCCCGCCCGGGTTCTCCACCTCGCGGAACTGGACGATCGTCCACGTGATGGGCGAGAGCTCCGCCGGATTCTGGTAGCCGCCGGCGGCCGCGAAGAAGGAGGTCTTCTCGCCGGGCAGGTAGTTCCACTGCTTGCAGGCCACCTGGCAGCTCCGGCAAGCGATGCAGAGCGACCCGTCGTAGTAGAAGGAATTCTCCGGCATGCTACACCTCCTTCTCGATGTCGCACAGGAACGCCTTGTACTCGGGAATCATCGTGTTGGCGTCGCCGACGTTGGGCGTGAGCGTGTTGGCGCTCTCGCCGATCGCCAGGCCCGAGTAGCCCCAGTGCCAGGGCAGGCCGATCTGGTGATACTCCTTGCCGTTCATCTTGAAGGGCTTGAAGCGCGCGGTGACGACCGCGTAGGCGCTGATGCCGCCGCGCGCCGTGGTGATGCGCACGCGATCGCCGTTCTGGATGCCCTTCGCGCCGGCCAGCTCCTTCGAGAGCTCGATGAACATGTCGGGCATCAGCTCCGAGACCCAGGTGAGGTTGCGGGTCATCTGCCCGGCCTGCCAGTGCTCGACGACGCGGTAGGTGGTGGCGATGATCGGGTACTGCTCGGCCGTGCCGAAGGCCGACATGTCCGACTCCCACATGCGGATCGTGGGGTTCGTCTGCTGGGCGTAGAGGCCGTTCTTGACCGGCGATTCCACCGGCTCGTAGTGCGTCGGGAAGGGGCCGTCGACCAATCCGGGGCCGAAGAACGACGCGTGGCCGTGCGGCTTCATGATGAAGGGGAACTTCGCGCCGGGCGCCCAGGGGCCGTCCGGAACGTCGCCCTTCCACTTCTTCTCGGCCTCGTCCCACTTGATGACCCAGCGCTTGGGGTCGAACGGCACGCCGTTCATGTCGACCGAGGCGCGGTTGTAGATGATGCGGCGGTTGACCGGCCAGCACCACGACCACTGCGGGTAGAGACCGATGCCGTTCTCCGCGTCGGTGGGGTTGCGCCGCGCCGCCATGTTGCCGTCGTCGGTGTAGCTGCCACAGTAGATCCAGCAGCCGCAGGCGGTCGAGCCGTCGGCTGCCAGGAAGGCGAAACCGGGCACCTGCTGGCCGGCCTTGAAGCTCCGATCGCCCGAGGTGAAGTCGCTGACGACGTAGCCGTTGTACTCCTTGGCGACCAGGTGGACGTCCGGCTCCTCGCCATGCCCGTAGTTCCAGTTGAGCTTGACGATCGGGTCGGGGAAGGCGCCGCCCTGCTTGTAGCGCTCGCGCAGCGCCACCAGGAGCTTGTCCAGGATCCACAGGTCCGACTTGGCCACGCCCGGCGGGTCGACCGCCCGATAGCGCCACTGCATCCAGCGGCCAGAGTTCGAGACCGAGCCTTCCTTCTCGACCGAGGAGGCGGCCGGCAGCACGAAGACCTCGGTGTTGATCGTCTTGGGATCGACGCCCGGGCGCTGCCAGAAGTCCATCGTGTCGGTTTCCCACAGGTCCACCGCCACGAGCCAGTCGAGCTTCTCGAGCGCCTTGCGCTCCTTCAGGGCGTTGGGCCCGCCGACCGCGGGATTCTGCCCGAAGCAGAAGAGGCCCTTGATCTCCCCGTCATACATCGCCTCGAACAGCCCGATGTGCGTGTAGACGCGGCCCTCCTCGAGCTTGGGCAAGTAGTGGTAGGCGAACTCGTTCTCCTGGGTCGCGTGCTCGCCCCAGAACGCCTTGAGCAGGCTGACTACGTACTTGGGCGTGTTCTGCCACCAGTTGGCCGACTTGTCGCCGTAGGAGCCCTTGGGCGTCACCGCCTCGAGGTAAGCTTGCAGGCTGACGTTGGCAGTGAAAGGGGTCTTCAGATAGCCGGGCAGGATGTGGAAGAGCAGCCCCGCGTCGGTCGAGCCCTGCACGTTCGACTCGCCTCGCAGCGCGTTGATCCCGCCGCCCGCGATCCCCATGTTGCCCAGCAGCGTCTGCAGCAACGCATAGCTGCGCACGTTCTGCGTGCCCTTGGTGTGCTGCGTCGTGCCCATGGCGTACATGATCGTGCCCGCCTTGCCGGGCTTGCCCGTCGCGGCGAAGGCCTTGGCGACCTTCTCGAAGGTGGCGACCGGCATGCCGCAGATCTCGGCGACCTTCGCGGGCGTGTAGGCCGCGTAGTGCTTGCGCATGAGCTGGAAGACGCAATTCGGGTCCTGCAGCGTCTCATCGCGCTTCGGACCGTCGCCCTCGATCACGTAAGCCCAGGAGGCCTTGTCGTACTTGCGCTTGGCGGCGTCGTAGCCGCTGAAGAGGCCATCGGCAAACTTGAAGTCGGGGCCGACGATCATGGCCCCGTCGGTGTACTCGCGCACGTAGCGCTCATCGTAGAGCTTGTTCTCGATGATGTAGCGGATCAGCCCGCCGATGAAGACGACATCGGTCCCCGAGCGCAGCGGCGCGTAGATGTGCGCCTTGGCCGAGGTCCGAGTGAAGCGCGGATCGACGTGGATGAGGGTCGCCCCGCGCTCGACCGCCCGCATTACCCATTTCATCGACAGGGGGTGGTTCTCGGCGGCATTGGAGCCGATGATCAGGACGCAGTCGGAGTTCTTCAGATCGATCCAGTGATTGGTCATCGCGCCACGGCCGAAACTCTCCGCCAGACCGGCGACAGTGGCCGAGTGTCATATTCGCGCCTGATGTTCGATGTAGACGAGGCCCAGGGCGCGCATCAGCTTGCTGTACGCGTAGCACTCCTCGTTGTCGAGCGCGGCGCCGCCGAGCGAGGCCAGCCCATGCGTGCGGTTGACCGTGCGGCCCTCGCCGTCCTTTTCAGTGAAGGTCGCATCGCGCGTGGCCTTGACCCGGTCGGCGATCTGGCCCAGCGCCCATTCCCAGGAGACCTCTTCCCACTCGGTGCTGCGCGGCGCCCGGTGGAGGACCTTGGTCAGGCGCCGGTCGCTGGTGGCCACCTGGTAGAGCGACTGGCCCTTGCAGCACAGCGCGCCCTCGTTGATCGGGTGGTCGGGATCGCCTTCCACGTTGATCACGTTGCGGTTCATCGTCGAGACGATGAGCCCGCACCCCACGCCGCAATAGGGGCAGATGGTCGTCGACTCCCGCGTGTAGCGCGTCTTGAGCGCCTCGGCGTGCGCCACCGCGGGCGTCAAGTCGAGCCCCAGTTTCGTCAGGAGACCGCCCGCGGCGGCCGTCCCGGACACCGCGAGGAACCCCCTCCTCGACAGCTTGGCCATAGATTCACTCCTCCCGTTGGAGCCCGACCGCGGGGTTCCCGTCCCCCGGCCGGTAGCCCTGACCCTCGGCCGCCGCGCACAGGTGCATGGTGCCGAGATCCTCTATCAAGAAACTGACGCGCTGCCCCTCCGGCAGGCCGCGCTCATCGACGGCCCGCAGGTAGCAGCGACATTCCTCGCACACATCGATGCGATGCTGAGCATCGCCCTCGATCGACAGATAACCGAGCCTGGTCTGCTGGGTGTTGCCGCAGTAGGCGCACGTCAGGCGCCGGAACGGCCACTGGATGTCGCACAGGTCGCACCACAGGAAGCGGCGCCCCTCGTCACGGGCCAGGCGTGAGTACCGGGGCGGGCCGCCGCACGATGGGCACGTGGGGCGCGCTTGCACGGCGCCGATCGCCGCCTCCGCCAGGAGCTCCCCGAGACGATGGAAGAAGGGGCGGCAGAGCTGGCGCCCCGCCCACTCGATGACCTCGACGTCCAGACTCCCAGGGGCACCCTGCTGAGCGGCGCTGGCCAAGACGCCCAGGCCGACTCGATCGCGCCGCCACGCGCCCGTGAACCAAGCGGCCAGCGTGCTCTCTAGAGAGGGCCCGGGGTGGGATCCCGCCCCACGCGGACCCGCCAGCCAGGCGTGGAGGTCAGTGCCCGCGCTGATCCTCTCGCGCAGGACCTCGGCCAGCGTCGCCGCCGCGCGAGCGAGCAGGGCCGGTTCCGGCAGGGGATCGATTCGAGCGGCCAGGCAGTCGGGAGCGCTCAGGGCGGCTTGCAGCGTCGCCGGCTCGGGCTCGGTCCGGGGATACTGGGCGCGGACGTCATCCTCGAGCGATCCGCGCCAGGTCAGAAGAGCAGTCTCGAGGGCGAGCAAGTCCGGTGAGACGCCCGGCTGGCCGGCGAGCTGTTCCAGGCGCTGCAAAGGCGTCTCGGCAGCCAACGACGTCCCCCTCGAGTTTGCGAGAATGGCCCCCGTCCCGCGCGGTCGAATGGTTCGGCCCACGAGCCCCCACGGCCCGAACCGAAGCGGCAGAATGGCATGAATGTCCGTGTTGGTACCTAGGTTGTCAAGGTGAAAGGGCCCGCAAGATCCAACCCGGCAATATGATGCCAGGATTGGCACAATAATCGTCACCCGGCATCGTCGCGGGGGGCTGGGCATGGCGCAGAAGGGGCTGGGCATGTCGCAGGAGGGGCTGGGGATGGTCGCAGGAGGGGCTGGGCATCGCCGCAGGTGGCGCCGCCGTAGAGGAACAGCGCGCCGGTTCGATCAAGGGGACTCGAAGATCTCGCGGTAGGCCTGGTCAGCCGCCGCCGAGACCCGCTCGAGCAGGGCCCGGTAGCCCTCGAGCAGCTCGCGGCCGCGGGGGGTGAGGACCGACCCCGAGGACTGGCCCCGGCCCGCGTGCGACTCGATCAGGGCGTAGCCCAGGCGTTCCTCGGAGCGCCGCACCCGGGCCCACAGCCCGCGATAGGACATGCCCAGGGCGGTGGCGGCCGCGGAGAGCGAGCCGTGGCGGTCGATGGCGTCGAGGATGACCATCCGGCCCTTGCCGAACGCCAGGCTGCCCTCGTGGTTCTCGATCCACAGCGCCAATCGGGGGTGGAGTTTCTTGTGTCCGCGACTCATGGGGCAACAGTGGCACTCCGCGGCGCTGTTGCCAAGCGGTGAGATCGCAGCAGGAGGATCGCCTCGCAGGCCGCCTCGCAAGCCGCCTCGCAGGCGGCGACAGCAAAACCGCCTCGAGCGCGCTCAGCGAGGGGCCGGCCGCCGGTCGCCCGGGGGGGCGTGCCGGCGATCCCCGCGCCACGGCCCGCCAGGCGGGGGCCCGCCCTCGAACGGCGGCCGCCCGCCCCGCCCGAAGTCGGGCGGGAGGTTGCGATCGAAGGTCTCCTGCTGCTCGGGCGTCAGGATGGCGCGGATCTCGGCGCGCGCGGAGTCGGTGACCGCGCGCAGCCGCGGGAAGAACTCGTCGAGGATCGCGTCGGTGCGCGGGCGATAGCGCTCGAAGATCTCCCGAACGCGGCCTTCCTGGTCCTGCGTCAGATTCAGCTCATCGGTCAGCTCGCGCGGCAGCTCGCCGTGGGCCCGCGGAGGCGGGCCGCCCGGGCGTCTGGGGGGCCCGCTCTTCTGTAGCGCCCGCTCGACAGCCGCCCCGCAGAGCAGCCCGATGACGAAGACGGCCGCCAGCAGCAGGATCGCCTGGAGACGCAGCCGTCCAAGGGCCTCGAACCCTGATTTCATGGCTGGCTCCCGTCGGCGTCCAACAGCTCGCCCGGGGCGGGCCGGTTGTCTCCCGTGACCCATCCGGCCCAGGCGCGTGGCACGCCCAGTGTCTCCGCCAGCGTCGGCTCGTCCTCGAGGTCGGGCTGGCGGACGGTCATGAGCACCGTGCCTGAGACCATCGCCAGCAGCAGCGCGGCCGCCAGGATCGGGCGGCGCCAGCGGAAGATCAAGTCCGCCAGCGTCGGTCCCGAGCGACGGCGCAGGAGCTCTTCAGCCGCCGCGGCTCGGACGCCGCGCACGAACCGTTCGAGACGTTCGCCGTCGGCCATGGGATCAATGGGGGAGAGGTCGATCGGCTCGCGTTCTTGCAGACCGGATTCCATGTCAGACTCCCGCATCACCTGGATCCTCCGCGATCGGTTGCCCCCAGCAACCGCCGCATTCGCGCCCGGGCCTGGAAGAGATGCTGCCGGGACATCACCTCCGAGATGCCGATGGCTTCCGCAATCGCCCGGTGCTTCCAACCCGCCAGATCGTGCAGGAGCAACACCTCCCGCTGTCCGGCGGTCAATTCCCCCATCGCCCGCTCGAGTCGGGCCCGCAGCTCGTGCCGCCGCCACCCCCGGCTCGGGTCGTCCCGGCCGGGTGGGCCGTCGGGCCCGAAGGCGTCGTCGAGCTGCGCGGTCTCCCGAACCTTCCTGTACTGCAAGTAGTTGCGGGCGCGGTTCCGAACGATCTGGAGCAGCCAGAAGACGAACCGATCCGGGTTCCGGCACTCCTCGATCCGCTCGAGCGCCCGCACCCATGCATCCTGACAGACGTCCTCCGCGTCCGAATGATTCGCAAGAACCGCGAAAGCGGCGGCAAAGACCGGCCGGGCATACTTGCGCACGAGGCTCTCAAAAGCCGCGGCGTCGCCCTGACGGGCCCTCGCCACCAACATGCTGTCGCCGGGATCGGTCTCTTGCATGCCCGCCAGTGTAGACAATCCAGCGAGGGCCAGCGTTAGGGAAAACCGGGTTGCCCTTCATGGCCCGTGCCCGCCCTCAAAACCTGGTGCTAACATAGGACCTGGCCCGGCTGTCTCGCCCTTCGGGGGGACGTACGGTCCGCCTGAACAGCAGAGCATGCCGTGGCCCGGGCGGGCGGGTGCCGGGCCCGCTGTCCGGGGCAGCCGCGGGCGTCCCCCCGTCCACTTCTCGACGGCCGGATCCGGGGGAGGTGCATCGATGACAAGGCGTCGGCTACTCGCGCGGCTTGACCCGTGGCTGCTCGCCCGGGTGGGCCTGTCTCTGCTGGCGTTGCTGGCAGGCGGCGCACCGGCCGCCCGGGCCGCCGGGGACAACGTCTTCGCCGGCAAGCAGGTCCACACGATCGAGATCAACTTCTCGCAGCCCGCCTGGTGGGACTCGCTCACGATCTACTATAACGCCGGCCTCGAGCAGTACCTGGCTGCCACGGTCACGATCGACGGCGAGGTCTTCGACAGCGTCGGCGTGCGCTTCAAGGGCAACATCAGCTACTACCACCCCAACAACAAGAAGCCGTTCCGCCTGAAGTTCGACGAGTACATCGACGTCCAGCGCTGGGACGGCCTGAAGGGCGTGCACCTGAACAATTGCTGGGAAGACCCGACCTTCATGCGCGAGAAGCTGCACTTCGACTACTGCCGGTACGTTGGCATCCCGGCCCCCCGCGCGAACTTCGCCGAGCTGTACCTCAACGGAGAGCTGTGGGGGTTCTACAGCCTGGTCGAGCACGTCGACAAGACCTTCCTCTCGTCGCGCTTCAGCAACAGCGGCGGCAACCTGTACAAGGCGGTCGACGCCGTCGTCGGGGGTGGTGGCCTGATCTCCGACTTCAAGTGGTATGGAAGCGATCCGAGCGCCTACTACGCCCGCTACGAGTTCAAGACCGAGGAATCGCCGAATCCCTGGACGGACCTGATCGCGGTCATCGATTCGCTCAACAATTCGCCCAGCACCGCGACGGCGCTGCCGCCGGTCGTCAACATGAACGCGCTCTACCGGGCGATCAGCGCCGACATCCTGATGGCCAACCTCGACTCCTACGCCGGGAGCGGCCGCAACTTCTATGTCTACTTCAATACCGCCACGGGGCGGATGGAATGGATCCCCTGGGACATGAACATGAGCCTGGGGTCCTACTGGGGCGCCGCGACGAACTACGAGACGCTGAGCCTGACCTACGTCAGCAGCACGAGCGATCGCCCCCTGGTCGCGAAGATCCACAGCACGCCGGCGCTCGCGCCGGAGTACCTCCAGGCGTTCTGCGAGGTCTTCACCGGGCACTTCTCCGCCGCGCGGCTCTTCCCGGAGATCGACGAGATCGCCACCCTGATCCGCCCCTACGTCTACGCGGACCCGCGGAAGATGTACACCAACGCGCTGTTCGAGGAGAACATCGTCAGCGATGTCACGGTGGGCGGGCACCGCAAGCCGGGGTTGAAGTCCTTCATCACGGCCAGGCAGGCGAACGTGCAGTCGCAACTGGATGCGCTGGGGGTGACGTGCGAGCACACGATCGCGCCCGGCGACGTGGTCATCAACGAGTTCGCGGCCTCCAACAGCATCATCCCCGATCCGGCCGGCGAGATGGAGGACTGGATCGAGATCTACAACAACACGAGCCACACCTTCGACCTCGGCGGGCTGTACCTGACGGACAATCCGCTGCTGCCGACCAAGTGGCAGTTCCCGGCCGGCGCGATCATCGCCCCCGACGGTTACCTGATCGTCTGGGCGGATGAGGACGAGGGCCAGGCGGGCCTGCACGCGAACTTCAAGCTCTCGGCCAGCGGGGAGTACATCGGCTTCTACGACAGCCAGGTCGCCGTGCTCGACTCGGTGACCTTCGGCGCGCAGGTCACGAACCTGACCATGGCGCGCGTCCCCAACGGCACCGGCCCCTTCGTGCAGGGGCAGCCCACCTTCGGCGCCTACAACGGCGGGTCGGGAGGCACGCAGATCGAGCCGGGTGAGGTCGTGATCAACGAGTTCATGGCCGACAACGACTCGATTCCGGATCCGGCCGGCGAGACGGAGGACTGGATCGAAATCTTCAACCGGACGGACGATGAGATCGCGCTCGGGGGCGCCTACCTCTCGGACGACTTCGCGACGCCGACCAAGTGGCAGTTCCCGCAGGGGACCGTGATCCCCGCCGGCGGCTACCTGGTCATCTGGGCCGATGAGGACCCCGGCCAGGAGGGCCTGCACGCCAGCTTCAAGCTCTCGGCGGGTGGCGAGCGGATCATCTTCTCGAACACCGATCTGTCCGTGATCGACAGCACGTCCTTCGGCGCGCAGCAGGTCAACGTCTCCATGGCGCGCATCCCGAACGGCACTGGGCCGTTCGTGTTCTCGCACACGCCGACGCCCGGCTGGGAGAACACCGCCGCTTCCGGCGTCGGTGGCGAGCACGTCGCGACCGGCCGGGGATTGAAGCTCAGCGTCCCCAATCCTTTCACGCCGGGCGCCGCGATCGCCTTCAGCCTCGCCCGATCGGGACCGGTCGAGCTGCAGGTCTTCGACCTGCCCGGGCGACTGGTCTACGCCTCGAACCGGAGCGCGCTGGGACCCGGGGCCTATCGCGTGGGGCTCGAGGCGGCGGGCCTCGGGTCGGGGGTCTACCTGTGCCGCCTGTGCACGCGCGAAGGGGTGGCCACGCAGAGGATTCTGGTCGTCAAGTAGGGGAAGCCCAAGCAAGGAAGCCCAAGTAAGGGAGCCCGGTTTGGGGAGACCGAGCAGAGGGAGCCAAGGCATGCCGAGAGCCGTTCGCATCTCAGGTAGGGTCGGCCTCGCACTGGCCGGGTTGTTCGTCCTGCAGCTCTGCGCCGGGTTCCCCGCGCGGGCGGTGCCGTACGAGGGCTACACGCTCTTCAGCGTGAACAACTCGACGCGCAGCTACGTGGTCGACATGAACAACACCGTCGCGCATAGCTGGACTCACAACCGGGCCGGCGGCTACTGCAGCTACCTGCTGGGGAGCGGCAACATCTTGCGGCCGTGCGAGTCCACCGGCTCGCCATTGAACGGGGGCGGGGCCAGCGGCATTCTGCAGGAGATCGCGCCCAGCGGCGCCGTCGTCTGGCAGTACACCTACAGCAGCTCGACCTACCGCACGCACCACGACCTCGAGCCCATGCCCAACGGCAACGTGCTGCTGATCGCCTGGGAGCTGAAATCGGCCGCGGAGGCCATCCAGGCGGGTCTGAACCACTACGCCCAGATCTGGCCGGATCACATCATCGAGGTCCAGAAGACCGGCCCGACCAGCGGGATGATCGTCTGGGAGTGGCACGCCTGGGATCACCTGATCCAGGACTATGACCCGACCAAGAACAACTACGGCGTGGTGGCCGAGCATCCCGAGCTGATCGACATCAACCTGGCCGGTGGCGGGATGGGCGGCGGCGACTGGATGCACACCAACGGCATCAGCTACAACCCCGAGTGGGACCAGATCGTCTTCTCCTGCCACAACCTCAACGAGATCTACGTCATCGATCACAGCACCACCACGGCCGAGGCGGCCAGCCACTCGGGCGGCAACAGCGGCAAGGGCGGCGACATCCTCTACCGCTGGGGCAAGCCGTCCAACTACGACGCCTCCGGCCCGCAGTACTTCTACGTGGTGCACTGCGCCTACTGGGTTCCGGCGGGATGTCCAGGGGCCGGCAACATCATGGCGTTCAACAACCGCAACGGCATGGGGACTTCGGTCGTGGCGGAGATCATCCCCCCGGCCGACGCGCAGGGGCACTACACGCCCACCGTCCCGGGCGTGCCGTACGGGCCCGCGAGCCCGACCTGGACCTATACAGCGGCCGGGTTCTACTCCAGCCACCTGGGCGGCTGCCAGCGCCTGCCCAACGGCAACACCTTCATCGTCGAGTCGCAGGACGGGTTCATGTTCGAGGTCAATCCCAGCGGCACTCGGGAGTGGACCTACGACCGGAACGACGAGATGGCGCGCGCCCTACGCTACGGCATGAACCACCCGGGCCTCGTCGGCCTCGGCCTGGTCGCGCCGAGCGCGATCGGCGAGGGATCTCATGCCGCGCGGCTGCTGCTCGCCGAGAGCCCCAATCCCTTCACCGGCAGCACGACGATTCGATACGAGCTGCCGGCCGAGGGCCATGTCAACCTGGCGATCCATGATCTGCTGGGCCGCGAGGTCGCGGTCCTGGTCGACGGCTGGCAAGCGGCCGGACCCCATGCGCGGGTGTTCCACGCCGGCGAGTCGGCTGGCGAGTTGGCCGGCGGGCTGACCGGCGGGGTCTACTTCTGCCGCCTGCGATCCGGGGACGCCGTGTGTACGAGGAGGCTCTTGCTGCTACGATAGAGCCGGGGCCACGGGCCCTGGCGATTGCGGTGCGGGCCCTGGCGATTGCGGTGCGGGCTGTGACGCTCCCCCCCCGGGCGGGGGCTGCTGACTGGAAGCGTTGAACCGCGGGATGTTCCCGCTTGAGCGAACAGGAGGAACAAGCCGTGAAACCGACAACTCGTTTCGCTTGGTGGCCGGCGGCGGTGGCGGCGGCCGCCCTCGCGGCCGGCGGCAGCGCCTCGGCGGCGCTGATCCACGACGGCAGCTTCGAGCTGGGCCCGCCGCCCGCCTCCGCCTGGACCGAGCTCAACAACTCCGTCTGCGAGCGCATCGGCGAGTTCAGCGGCGAGTGGTACGTCTCCGCCTACGACGGCATGTACGACTACTGGGCGGGCGGATACTGCGTCGACCCGGGCACCGGCGCGCGGTTCCCCGTCATCTCGTCGGTCACGCAGGCCGTGACCGTCCCGGCCGACAGCGCGATGGTGTCGTTCTACTACATCGCCTTCCGGCCCGATCCGGACGACATCCCGGCCGATGGCGACCGCGGCTATCTGGCGATCAATGGCGTGGAGGTCTGGACGCTGTCGTTCATCCAGGCCAACAACACGTATCCGAACTGGGTGGGACCGATCACGGTCGATCTGAGCGCCTACGCCGGGCAGACCGTCGAGCTTTCGTTCGGCGGCGTCCCGGTGGGCGACTTCACCGGCAACGCCCGGTTCGACTATATCGAGTTTCTCTACAACCCGACCCCGATCGAGGAGAGCACGTGGGGTCGGGTGAAGTCGTTGTACCGGTAAGCCTCCCCCCTCGGGCAGGGCGCCCGCGAACCCCGGGAAGCAGGCCCGGCGGTTCGCGGGCGACCCGGCCGGCATCCCCCCGAGTCCCGAGCCCGGGTCCCCGGAGCGCCGGGTTCCCGTGCGCAGGGTCCCCGAGGCCCGGGTCCCCGGAGCGCCGGGCGCGCGGCCGCGGGGTGCCGCCCGAGCCGCCGCTGTGAGATAATCTCCCCGGGTGCGCCCCGCGACCCCGTCTCCCCGGGCCATCTCGGGGGAGAGACGATCCCCCGGGCCGCGGCGATGCGCGCCATGGTCATCCACGGCGAATGCACCCGGGGGGTGGCACCATGCATCATCGGCCTGCAGTCTTGCTCTGGATTCTTTTACTCGTGCTCGCGGGCGGCGCATCGGCAGGGGGCGCGCCGGTCGTGGCCGGCGCCGCGATCGCCGCTGCGCCGACTGGCGCCGGCGACCCGGCCATCCAGCACAACATCAGCCCCGACGGCCACGAGACGGCCGCCTGCTACTGCCGCCCGGCGACGGAGGCGGAGCGCGGCGATCCGACGCTGGCGCCCGACGGATGGGTGCAGGACGGGCCGCGCGAGTCGTATCGGCGCGACACCGTGCCGCTGCCGCTCGTCCCGAGCTGGGTGGGCACGCGCATCCGCGCGACCGGCGCGCTGGTCTGGTTCGATGCCGACAACGACGGGGACCAGGACCTCTTCGTCGGCACCTACTGGGCGAACCAGTACCCGCCGCTCGAGGACTATTACAACTTCATCTACTTGAACACCGGCGGTGCGCTCGAGGCCAACCCGAGCTGGATCTCGGTCGATCAGAAGCACACCGGTGATGCCGCCTGGGGCTTCATCAACAATGACATCTACCCCGATATCTTCCTGGCCAACGGGGGCAGCTCGCTGCAGGGGAGCCAGGTGTTCTACGGACAGGCCGGCCTGCTACCAACCAGCGCCGGCTGGCAGAACGCGGGCGGCACCTGGACGACCGGCTGCAGCCTGGCCGACTTCGATCTCGACGGGGACGTGGATGTCGCCACCTCGAACCAGGGCGTCTCGCCCAACCCGTACCGGCCGACGTACCTCTACCGCAACGTCGGGGGCACGCTCGACCCCAATCCCTTCTGGCAGTCGAACCAGGTGGGGATCACCAGCGAGTGCGACTGGGGCGACATGGACGGCGACGGGTACCCCGACCTGGCGGTATCGGGCTGGTCGAGCTGGCAGACGGGCGTGTTTCGCAATCTGGGGACGACGCTCGATCCCAACTTCGCCTGGACGACCGGGGTTCCCTCGCGCACCGACAAGGGCGTCGGCTGGGCGGACGTCGACCGCGACGGCCACCCCGACCTGGCCGTCGGCGGCAACGGAGGCCCCGACTGGCTCTTCCACAACGAGGGGACGATGCTGGGCGCCACGCCGGTCTGGGCGTCGACGGAGACTTACACAGGTTGCCAGGACCTGGCGTGGGTCGACATCGACCGCGACGGCGACCTGGACCTCGCGCTGATCCACTTCTCGACCGGGCACGTGCGGATCTACTTGAACAACTCGGGCATGCTCTCGACGACGGCCGATTGGCAGTACGATGCCACCTCGAGCGGCTCGGCGATCGGCTTCGGCGACGTCAACGGCGACGGCTGGCTCGACCTGGCGATCGGCGTGGCCAACGGGCCGATCGAGCTCTTCGTGAGCGAGGGGCTGCCTGCGGGGGTGACGCCCGGGGCCGCGCCCGCCGCCGGTCCATCCGCGGGCGGCACGTCGGGGCAAGTGCGCGTGCTGCTGTCGGCGGGGCCGAGCCCGGCGCGCGGGGCGCTGTCGGTCGTGCTTTCGAGCGCGGCGCCGGTGGGACTGTCGTGCCTGGAGCTGTTCGACCTCACGGGGCGGCAGGTGGCGCGGTACGAGAACGGCGATTGCGCGGCGGGGTGCACGCACGAGGTGCGGTGGGCGCCGCGGCGCGCGGGCGGCTTCCTCGAGGCGGGCGTGTACGTGCTGCGAGCGTCGGGGCGCGTGGCGGGCGCGGGCGCGGGCGCGGGTGACGGCGCTGGTGCGGGCGCCGCGGGCGCTGCAGGCGCAGCTCGGGGCGGCGACTGGGCGGCATCGACTCGCGTGGTGTGGTGGGGGGAGTAGGGCCAGGGAAAGGCCGGGAGGCGTGAGGGCGCTGCGGCGCAGAGACCCCCGCTGAGTGAGGTGACCATCACGTGAGCGAGTCCAATGACGCGCTGCGGGCGCGGCTGGCCGGGTTGTCCCGCGAGCGCTTGATCGACCTCTTGATTGCGTGCGGAGATGACGACGACGGCGTGCGCCGGCGCATCCTGATAGCGGCGGCGGCCGGCGCGCTGCCCCGGGAGGCGGTGCAGGCGATCCAGCGCGGCATGGCCCAGGTTCGACGCCGGATTCAGTCCTTCGTCCCCTGCGGCGCGTCGGGCGATGTCGCGCGCGATCTGTCCCGGCTGCGCGAGGGGATCCTGGAGCTGGCCGAACGGGGTCATGCCCGCGAGGCGGAAGAGCTCCTCGGCCGGCTGGTCATGCTGAGCGAGGAGGTTCTCCACAAGGCCGACGATTCGAACGGATCGATCGGGGAGGAGATTCTATGAATAGGCCCCCAACCCGCAGCGGTTGACCGCCGAGCATGGG
>CAZRWW010000030.1:0-59083 GCA_964603725.1 uncultured bacterium | reverse complement strand
GGCTGGCTGCGGCCGACGCCGGCCTGGGGCTGGGCAGCGGCGGTGCTGGTGGCCGCTGCCGTCGGATTGTGGGGCGGCGGCCGCTGGTTCGAAGCGCCCGCGCCCGATGACGCGGGGCGCTCGCCGGTCGTTGGCTTCCGCAGCGAAGGATCGGGAGATGCCGCGCACGCGGCCTCCGAACCGGCCGGCGGGGAGCCGATCGCCGTCGCCGCGGGCGACGACGCGCGGACGATCGATGTCCGGGGCGATGGCGTTCCGATGAACGAAGAGCGCTTCGTCGAGCTGACCGTGGAGCTGCTGCGCGCCGACCGGCGCTATCAGCAGGAGATGTCCGCGGTCCTCAAGCAGGTGGACCGCCTCTACACGGAGGATGGCCACGACGCTCTCTAGGTGGCTCTCTGGGTGGCTCTCTGGGTGGCTCTCTGGGTGGCTCTCTGGGTGGCTCTCTGGGTGGATTAGACGCTCCGTAGCCGGGATGACCGGGCAACTGGGAGGCCTCAGCCATGGGATCGAACACGAACAGACTCCAGGCGGCCGCAGCCGGCGCGACCCGGCCGGCCTTGCTCATCCTGACGAGCTGGCTGGCCCTCGGGGTGGGTTCCGCCGCGGCCGTGGAGAATCAGGGTTTCCTCTACGGTCATGTCACGACCGATTCGGGCCGCGAGTACACCGGCTTCCTGCGCTGGGGCACCGAGGAAGCTTGCTGGGACGACCTGTTCCACTCCTCGAAGCAGGATCTCCCCTACCTGGACGAGGTGGATCGTGAACGGCGCGACTGGCGCCGCCGCGATCGCAAGCGCACCGAGATTCGCATCTTCGACAAGACCATCCGCCTCGGGGACGTCTACACGGTCTCCGATAGCCCCTCGCGCGTCTTCATCGCTCGCTTCGGCGACATCGAGCGCATCGAGGTCACCGGGAGCAGCGACGCCACGGTGCGCATGAAGAGCGGCTCGCGCTTCGATGTCAGCGGCTACTCGAACGATGTCGCCGGGACGGTGCGCGTCGACGACACCGCGCTGGGCGAGATCGACCTGCGTTGGGATCGGATCGAGACGATCGAGTTCCTGCCCGCGCCGCTCAACGCCGACCCGGGCGCCCATCGGTTGCGCGGCGTCGTGGAGACCGACGCCGGCACGTTCGAGGGCTTCATACAATGGGACAAGGAGGAGTGCCTCAGCACCGACCTGCTCGACGGCCACTCCGAGGACGGCAAGGTCTCGATCCCGATGGGTCAGATTCGCTCCATCGAGCGGCGCGGCCGCAGCAGCAGCATCGTCGAGCTGAAGGACGGTCGCAGCTTCCGGCTGGGCGACAGCAACGACGTCGACGCGGACAACCGCGGCATCATGGTGGAGGACGAGCGCTTCGGCCGCCTGACGATCGGCTGGAGCGAGTTCGAGCGGCTCACCTTCGCCGATCCGGGCCCGAGCGGACGCCGGTACGACGATTTCCCCAAGGGCCGGCCCCTGCAGGGCACGGTCGTCAGCAGCGGCCGGGAGTACACGGGTCGGATCGTCTTCGACCTGGACGAGTCCGAGGACTGGGAGATGCTCAACGGCTCTGCTCAGGGCATCGAGTACGACATCCCGCTGCGCATGGTCGCCGTGATCCGGCCGGGCCCGCGCGATCGCGCCGAGGTGGTCCTGCGCAATGGCCAGACGCTGCGCCTCGAGGATGCGCAGGACGTCAGCGGGAACAACGACGGGGTCTTGATCTACGCGGGCTCCGAAAAGCCCACCTATCTCGAGTGGAACGAGGTTGAGGAGATCCGCTTCGACTAGGCAGTGCGACAGACACCCGACGCGAGAACTCAATCCCGCGGCAACGCCCCGGCCCCGCGGCTCATGAAGGCCGCGAAGGCCTCGGCGTCGTCGCGTTCCACCGCGCCCGTCAGCTCATCCAGCGCGGCTCTGACCGCGGCGAAGACCTCGCCCCGGAACGGGTTGAGGCGCTGAATGGCGAAGTAGAGCCGCGGGTCCTCCTCCAGCACCGAGCGGGCGGTGGCGACCTGGCGCGAGTAGGTCGTCGAGGCCACGCGGTCCAGCTCCGCGGGATCGTGCCCCGACTGCGCCAGGGCGCCCGCAAAGACCATCCCCATGAGATGCCCGAGGCCGAGAAGCCAGCCCATGAGCCGGTCGTGGCGCTCGAAGGGCACACTGACCAGATCGAGGTAAGGGTGAGCGAGCAGGTCCATGAGGAGCGACCGCTCGCGCGCCTCGTCCGCGATGACCGCGTGCACGACCGTCAGGCGCTCGTAGATGTTCTTGCCGGGCCCGAACATCGGGTGAATCGATGCGACCGGCGTGCCGGCGGCGCGCAGCTCGGCCAGGGCCGCAGCCAGGTGGCTCTTGATCGAGGCGATCTCGATCACGGGCGCCTGCAGCCCGCGCGCCGCGAGGTCGGCTAACACCGCGGCCGTGGCCTCGAGCGGCACCGCGACGATGAGCGCGGCGCGGGCGTTGAGATCGCCCGCCTCGGCCAGCGACCCGAATCGTCCCGGCGAGGGCGGCAGGTGTCGCCAGGCGGGATCCACGCCGTCGGCGGCCTGGCCGATGTTGGTGAGGAACCCCCGCAGCCAGGCGCCCATGCCCCCGGCCGCGCCCAGGATGAGCACGCGCTGCCCGCCGCGCCTCCCGAGCTCGACTCCGACCCGGTGCTGGCGCTCCACCGACGCTCGGATGATCGCGGCGAAGACGGCCTCCATCACTTCCGGGGACGTGCCGCAGACCGCCGCCGCGTCGCGCCCGCGTTGCAGGACCCGGCGCTCCACTTCCCGCACCGCCACCGGCTGCCCCCGCTGGGCCTTGATGCGGCCGACCTCGGCAGCGAGGCGCAGCCGGCGCTCGAGCAGCTCGATGAAGATCTTGTCCAGGCTCGCGATCTCCTCGCGCAGCCGCGCCAGCTCCCGGTCCATGATCCGACCCTCCGCACCTTCCAGGTCGGACGGCGCCGGAGCTACCTGCACCCCGCCTTATCTGTTGCTCATCTCATTGCCGCAGAGCACATTGCGGCCCACGCCCTGACCGCGCCAGGCATCGCCCCTGACGCCTCTGACCGCCCCGCCACAGCGCAGGGCGTGAGCCGGATCGCGCTGGCCGGCTCCCGGTCGCTTACGGACTCCTCGCCGACCGCTAACGGAGGCCTCACGGGATCTGGGTACTGTTCAGCAACGATACGAGTTTTCGTGATCAGACCTGAACCCTCAGAGAAGGAGAGGATGCAATGCGGTTCCACTCCAGATTCCTGGGCATCGCGGCGGTGGTGGCGATGCTCGCCGGCGCAGCCGGCGCCCAGGACGGCAACCAGATCGTCGTGGACGGCTCGACCACCGTCGGCCCGATCGCCAAGGCTTTCGCCGAGTACTACATGCAGACCAATCCGGGCGTGAACATCACGGTCAGCGAGTCGGGCAGCGGCAACGGCGCCAAGGCCCTCATCAACGGCACCTGCCACGTGGCCGACATGTCGCGCTTCATGAAGGACACGGAGTTCAGCGCGGCCGTCGCGAAGGGCGTCCTGCCCGTTGCGCACGTCGTCGCCATGGACGGCATTGCCTTGATCGTCCATCCCAGCAATCCCGTGAAGGAGATCAGCACCGACCAGATCAAGGACATCTACCTGGGCAAGATCACCAACTGGAATCAGCTCGGCGGTCCCGATCGGCAGATCGTGGTGGTCAGCCGCGACACCAACAGCGGCACCTACGAGACCTTCGAGAGCCTCGTCATGAAGGGCGACAAGATGTTCGAGAAGGTCGAGTACCTCGGCAGCAACGGGGCGATTCGCCAGAAGGTGCAAAGCACGGCGGCGGCGATCGGCTATGTCGGCCTGGGGTTCGTGGACAACTCGGTCAAGGCGCTGGTGGTCAACGGCGTCGTGTGCGATCGCCAGACGGTGGCCTCCGGCAAGTACGCCATCGCCCGGCCGCTCTACATGTTCACGAACGGCTATCCGGCGCTCGGCGGTCACTTGCATCAGTTCGTCACCCTGCACCTGAGCCACAAGGGCCAGGAGATGATCGAGTCAATCGGCTTCGTGCCGGTAACGGCCTACTAGCGCGCCGGGCGGGCGCGGGCAGTTCTGGGTTGCCCAACGAGGGGGATGGGCGGTTTACTCGCCGTCCGGGTGAGAAGCCTGTCCCCCTCATGCTTGGGGTCCCGGGGCCAGGATTCCCGGCCGACACGAGGAGCGAGTGAGCAATCATGGCAGGCCAATGACGGCTCCGCCGGCGCCCGCTGGGGCCGGCTCGCTGCGGGCCCTGCGCACCGACTTGCTCTTGAGCGAGCGCAAGCGCCGGGTTCGTCGGGCCTCCGGCCTCATGGGCCATGGGCTCTTGCTGGCCATCACCTCGAGCTCCGCGATCGTGGTGCTGTTCATCTTCTACTTCATCTTCCGCGATGCCCTGCCCTTCTTCCGCCTGCAGGGAATCACCGAGTTTCTCAGCAGCACTCGCTGGTATCCCTCGTCGTCGCCGGCCGAGTTCGGGGCGCTGGCGATCTTCATCGGCAGCGGGCTGGTCACCCTGGGCGCCATCGCCGTGGCGATGCCCCTGGGCGTCTCGGCGGCGGTCTGCCTGAGCGACATCCTCCCGTTCAATCTGCGACAGGCGGTCAAGCCGGTGATCGAGATCCTGGCCGCAATTCCATCGGTGGCCTACGGGTTCTTCGCCCTGGTGGTCTTCGCGCCCCTGCTGCAGGAGGACGGCGGCCGGATCCTGGCGGTCACCGTCTGGGTCCTCGGCGTACCGGTGCTGGGACTGGCGATCGCGCTGATCGGCGACCTGGCGGCCGGGCGCGCCGGAGCGCGGCGTGCGGTGGTCCGGTGGGGCGCTTACGCCATTCTGGGCGCCGCGGCCTTTCTGCTCCTGTCGGCCGCCAGCCGCGCGCTGGGGGGCTTGGAGATCGCGAGCGGCACGAACGCCCTCAACGTCTCGATCATCCTGGGCATCATGGCGCTGCCGACGGTGGTCAGCGTCTCCGAGGACGCCCTGCAGGCAGCCGGCCGTGAGCTGCGCGAGGGCAGCTACGCCCTGGGCGCCACCCGGGCCGAGACGATCACGCGCGTGATCATCCCGGCCGCCAGCAGCGGCATCGCGGCGGCGGTGATCCTGGGCATCATGCGCGTGATCGGCGAGACGATGGTCGTCTGGATGGCCTCGGGCAATGCCGCCCAGATCCCCACCCCCTGGTACAACCTGCTCGAGCCGATCCGCACGCTCACGGCCACGATCGCCGGCGACATGGGCGAGGCGGACCACGTCACGGGCTCGGCGCGTTACCACGTGCTCTTCGCAATGGCCATGTCGCTGCTGGTCATCTCGTTCGCCTGCAATCTGGCCAGCGAGTGGATCGTGCAGCGCCAGCGCAAGAAACTGGGCAAGTAGCATGCAGCTCGCCACCCGCAGACTGCTGGACCGGTCCTTCACGACGCTGGGCTACCTGTCCATCGCGCTCATGGCCGCGTCGCTGCTGGTCATTCTGACGCCGATCTTCGGGCGCGGCATGGGCGCGATGGTGTTCAAGGGCACAACCGAGTTTCGGCTGATGCAGCTCGAGAAGTTCGAGCGCGGCAATCGCGCGGCGATCGAGGCCGAGCAAGCCCTGGCCCTCCAGGCCCGCCGGCCGATCTACGATATGCTGGCGGCGTTCAAGCAAGAGCTGGCCGCCCTGGACGGGGCCGACCGGGAGACGTACCGCGAGCCCCTGAAGCAGCTCGAAGAGGCTCTGCGCGAGCTCCTCGGTCCCCTGCCGGGCGAGCGCCGCCCCGTCATGCCGCGCTTCCAGTACGGCCAGACTCGCTGGGATCGGGCGCTCGATAAGCAGACGCTCGTCGTGAGCAAGCTCGAATACGACTACTCCGATCCCTCGCGCATGGGCGTGCAGGTCCTGGTGCCCCGGGTGGAGGACTTCGCCGGCACCTCGCTGGAACCGCTCTTCGCCTACCTGGAAGCCCACCTGGCCGAGATGCTCCGTCCCCGCTGGACCTTCTACCCGCGCTTCCTGACCGATGAATCTCTGGATTCGCACATGTTCGGCGGCATCTGGCCCGAGGTCCTGGGGACCTTCTATCTCACGCTCGGCGCCATGCTGTTCGCCCTCCCGATGGGCGTCATCTCCGCCGTCTATCTGGTCGAGTACGCGCGCGAGGGTCGCCTGATCAGCTTCTTGCGCACCTGCGTCAGCACGTTGGCCGGCGTGCCCAGCATCGTCTTTGCGCTCTTCGGCCTGGCCTTCTTCATCAACTCGCTGAGACTGACCGAGGGCAAGAGCCTGCTGGCCGGATCGCTCACGCTCGGCTGCCTCGTTCTGCCCACCGTCATCCGCGCCTCCGAGGAGGCGATTCGCGCGGTCCCCCACACCTACAAGGAGGCCGCCCTGAGCCTGGGCGCCGGTCGCTGGCACACGGTCATGACTGTGATGCTGCCGGCCGCGCTGCCCGGCATCCTGACCGGCACGGTGATCAGTATGGGCCGCGCCGCCGGCGAGACCGCGCCGATCATCTTCACCGCCGCGGTGAGCGTCGGCCGGCCGCTCAATCTGTTCACCGGCAAGTTCTGGGAGATTCTCTCCCAACCGACCCCCGCCCTGCCGTGGAACGTGTATAACCTGTGCACGGAACACGAGGCGGTCGATGAGATCCGCCACGTGCAGTACGGCATGGTGCTCGCTCTGGTGTTGCTCGTGCTGTTGCTGAACGCGACCGCCATCATCCTGCGGGCGCGGATCTCGAGGAAACTGAGGGGTTGATCATGGCTGACCACAAGCTCACCCTGGTGGTGCCGGGCCGTCGGGCCGAGACCCCGGCCGACGCTCCCCAGCGCGATCCCGTCGTGACGGCCGAGAAGTTCTCGATCTTCTACGGCGCCAATGAGGCTGTCTGCCAGGTCTCCTTCAGTATCCCGCGCAACTTCGTCACGGCCGTGATCGGCCCCAGCGGCTGCGGCAAGAGCACGTATTTGCGGGCGATCAACCGCATGAACGATCTCATCCCGCGCTGCTCCACCAAGGGGCGGCTGATCTTCGACGGCCAGGACATCTATGGGCCCAAGGTGGACGTCGCCTCGCTGCGCCAGCGGGTCGGCATGGTCTTTCAGAAGCCGAACCCGTTCCCCAAATCGGTCTTCGACAATGTGGCCTACGGGCCGCGCATCCTGGGCGTGAACCACCGCGGGCGCCTGGCCGAGATCGTCGAGCGCAGCCTGCGGCGGGCGGCGCTGTGGGACGAGGTCAGGGATCGGCTGAGCGACAATGCCCTGTCGCTCTCCGGCGGCCAGCAGCAGCGCCTGTGCATCGCCCGGGCGCTGGCGGTCGACCCGGACGTCCTGCTCATGGACGAGCCCACCTCGGCGCTCGACCCCAAGTCGACGGCGCACATCGAGGATCTGATCGGCGAGCTGCGCGGGCAGTACACGATCGTCATCGTGACGCACAACATGCAGCAGGCGGCGCGCGTGTCGGACTTCACCGCCTTTCTTTACGAGGGTTGGCTGATCGAGTACGGTCTGACCGAGCAGATCTTCACCAAGCCGGCCAAGAAGCAGACCGAGGACTACATCACGGGGAGATTCGGCTAGGCGCCGCCGCGCGGCCGGGGCGCGCTTCCGCTCGGCGGGAGCGCCGGAGGAGTTGACGCCATGTCCATGCATCTCATTCGCGAGATCGAGCAGCTCAAGCGCCAGATCCTGTCCCTGAGCGCGGTGGTCGAGGAGAGCGTGCAGAAGGCCGTCTCCGCGATCGAGAACCGCGACGCGGCCCTGGCGCGCGCGGTCATCGAGGCCGACTATCAGATCGATCGGATGGAGATCGAGGTCGAGGAGGATTGCCTGAAGACGCTGGCCCTGCACCAGCCCGTGGCGGGCGACCTGCGCTTCATCGTGGCGGTCCTCAAGATCAACAACGATCTCGAGCGCATCGGCGACATGGCGGTCAACATCGCCGAGCGCGCCGAAACGCTCTGCGAGCTGCCCGAGATCCCCGTCGCCCTCAGCTTCCAGGAGATCTCCCTGCGCACGCGCGACATGCTGCGCATGAGCCTGGATGCGCTGATGACCATGGACGTCAAGCGCGCACAGGAGGTGCTCACGATGGACGCGGCCGTGGACGCCATCGACCGCCGGATCCACCGGCAGGTGCTCGAGGCGATCCGCGCCCACCCCGACCTGGCCGAGCCGCTGATCACCCATCGGGCCGCCTGCCGGCACCTCGAGCGCATCGCGGACCATGCCACCAACATGGCCGAGGATGTCATCTACATGATCGAGGGCTGGATCGTGCGGCACGGCGGCCTCGGGCCGGAGCCGGAGCCGTAGCCACGGTCACGGCCGGCGCCGGGGGCGCGGCCGGCGCGGCAGTCGACAGGGTCACGGCCGGCGCCGCGGTCACGGCCGACGCCGGGGTCACCGCGCCGGTCGCCGCAGCCGGATCTTGACTGGTCCCGCCTGATTGCCCGATCCTCCCGCCGACGCGCGCTCGCCGCGCCGCGCCGTGTCGCGGATTCGTGCCGGAGAGATCGGTTCGAGCAGGAGGAGCCTCGATTCCATGGCCGCTCTGAAGCAGATTCCCGCCGTCCTGGAGGGCCGCCGCCCGACGTTCGCGGGCGGCGTGCATCCCGCCGAGCGCAAGGACATTGCCGAGCATCTGGCCATCGAGCGCCCTCCCCTGCCCCCGGAGGTCTGGCTGCCGCTCTCGATGCACGCCGGCGCCCAGGCCCGGGCGGTCGTGGCCAAGCAGGACGAGGTCCGCCGCGGTCAGCTCGTCGCCGAGGCCGGCGGCTTCGTGTCGGCGCCCATCCACTCGCCCGTCTGCGGCACGGTCAGGGAGATCGCCGCCCGGCCGCACCAGAGCGGGCGCATGGTGCCGGCGATCGTCATCGCCACGAACATCGAGGCCACCGGGGAGATGCTGGCCGCCGAGGCGGAGCGCGGGGTGCCGGCGGACCTGGATCTCACCCCCTACGGCCCCGCGCAGATCGTCGAGCGGGTCAAGGCGGGCGGCCTGGTGGGTCAGGGCGGCGCCGCCTTCCCCACCTTCATCAAGCTCGTGCCGCCCAAGGAGAAGCCCACCGAGATCGTGATCCTGAACGGCACCGAGTGCGAGCCCTATCTCACCGCCGACCACCGCCTGATGCTCGAGCAGCCGGGCCCGATCGTCGCCGGCCTGCGCCTGGCGATGAAGGCCACCGGCGCCCCGCGCGGCGTCATCGGGATCGAGGACAACAAGCCCGACGCGATCGAGACGCTGCGGCGCGCGGTGCGTGAGGCCAAGGTCCCCGAGCGGATCGAGGTGTGCGCGCTCAAGACCAAATACCCTCAGGGCGGCGAGCGCACGTTGATCCCGGTCCTCACCGGTCGCTCCGTGCCGGTGGGCGGATTCCCGCCCGACATCGGCGTGGCCATCTTCAACGTCGGCAGCGCCCTGTCGATCGCGCACGCGGTCGTGTATAAGCAGCCGCTGATCGAGCGCGTGCTGACGCTGACCGGCAGCGGCGTCGCCCGACCCGGCAACTTGCTCGTCCCGATCGGAACGCCGCTGCCCTATCTCATCGAGCTGCGCGGCGGCTGCGCCGCGGATGCGGCGCTGGTGATCCTGGGCGGCCCGATGATGGGCCCCACGGCGGCCGGCCTGGACCTGCCGGTCCTCAAGGGGATGAGCGGCGTCACCGTGCTCACCCGGTCGGAGGCGCCTCCGCGGCGCGAGTACGCCTGCATCCGCTGCGGGCGCTGCGTCGACGCCTGCCCGCTGGGATTGACGCCGGCTCTGCTCGCGCGGCTCGGCGAGCGGCGCCGGCCGGAAGAGGCGGCCCGTCATCACATCAACGCCTGCGTGGAGTGCGGCTGCTGCGCCTATGTCTGTCCGAGCCACATCCCGCTCGTGCAGTATCTGCGCTCGGCCAAGGCCCAGGCGCGCAAGCTGCCGAGATAGCCATGCGGCGCGGGGTCCTGTTGGCCTTCTCGCTCGTGCTCTCCTTGGCGCTGCTGCTCGCGCTGGCGGTGTGGGTCATCGAGCGATCCGGCGCCGTGCTCATCAGAGATCCACTTCTGGCGACGCCCTATCAATTCAAGGAGTCGTCACGCCTCACCCTGTCGGGCCACTCGCTGCACCCCCTGGTCTCGTCGCGCAGCGACCGCCCGGATCGCCTCGAGATCTGGAATGCGGAAGGGCGGGCCGTGATCGAGCTGAAGCGCAACGTCCCGACCTTCGCGCGGCACACGCTCGGATTGCCGCCGCAGAGGTTTCCCACCGCCAGCGTCCCGGTGCTGCCGGAGCAGTCGTGGCACCGAGAGGAAATCCCCGGAGTGGGTGTGAGGTTGGTTCGCGCCGGCGAAGACGGAAGCGTGTTGCAGGCGCTCGAGCCCCTGGCGTGCGCCGACCGCAACGGTGACGGGCGGCTCGGGCTGGGGCCCACGGTGTGCGACCTTCTGGAGATTGCCGGCCGGCGGCGCATCATCGTGGCGCTCAGCAATGATGAGGATCGCCCGCCGCGCGGGGTCGGTTGTTTCGACCTAGACTCTGGCCAGCTCGTCTGGCTCTACCCGATGGCGCAGGATCCGCAGAGCATCCAGGTCGCCGACGTCCGCGGGGACGGCCAGCCTGAGATCTTGATCACAGGCTGGGCAGCCGGAAACGATTACGTGGTCGGCGACCGCTGCGACTCGGTTTGCTGCATTGCGCTCATCGATCTGGACGGCCGCGAGATCTGGTATCGCGAGGGTGGAAAGAAGTGGGACTACAGCGTGGCTGTGGCAGGCAGACTGTCCCCCGACCGGGCACAGCGAATCTGCTGGGTCCTCCTTCCACGCAACGCCGATGCCTCGCCGACGACTGAGGTTCTCATGCTCGACCCCGATCGCGGGGCACTGCTCAGGCAGCAGGAGTACGAAGGCATCTGCAACTCGCTCGTGCCAGCGGATGTGGACGGCGATCGCAATAGCGAGGTAGTGGGCGGCTTCAGCACCGGCGTCATGCGGGCGTGGGACGCAATGCTCGACGTCGTCAGGGAAGCACGTTTCCCGGATCGAGTCACCGTGGCGCTCTCGTGCGATCTCAATGGAGACGAGACAGACGAGTTGGTGGGCCTGATAGGCGGTCAGCTCAGTGCGTACGGCCAGGACTTGCGGCTCCTGGCAGTCGCCCCGGTTGCCATCAAGGACACCTGGATGGTTCCCGGCCCCGGCCGGTCTTCTGCCGTCGTACCCCTACGGGACGGCGGGGGCGGTATCGTTCTGGCCGCTCTGGACGCCGTACTGGCACCGCGCTTCGTTACACTTCGCGTGGGATCCGCGATTGCCGGCGGCTTGCCGCTCGGATCGGTGGCCGGCCTTCTGGCCGCAAGTCTGGCGCTGGGCGTCACGCTGGGAAGTATCTACCGCAGGCCTGCCGGGCGGCGCCGAGAGCCCGAGCCCCGCGCGGAGCCGGCGCTCACCCCCGAGTTGGCGAAGTCGCTGTACCCAGCCGTCTCCGAGATCCTGCACGCGGCCAATCGCACGAATCCCCTGGTCCGGGTGCAACAGCTCTTCGGCTACCTCGGCCAGGGCCAGCCCATCTCGGCCCAGCTGCCGGCCCGCCTGGCGGACGCGGCCCAGGCATTCTTGGCTGAGGGATCGCCCGGTCTCTTGCGGCTGTCCAGCAAGGTGACCGGGCTCGGGGCTGAGCTGCCCGAGCTGGCGGCGATCGAGCGGGCCTATACAGAGCTCACGGCCGCCCTCGGCCGCCAGACAGGGGCGGGACTTGATCCGGCGCGGCTGCAGGCGGACGCCGGTCGGATCGCGGAACTGGCGGCAACGGCGCTGCGCCTCTTGCGCGAGCTGCGCGAGCGGCTGCGGGCGCATCTGACGACCGATCTGGTGACAGCGGTCCAGCGCGCCCTCCGGGCCGAGATGCCCCAGATCCGCGACGCGCAGATCAGGACGGTCGACGTGCACGTCGATCTCCCCGTCGCCACACAGGTCTTCTGCGAGCAAGAGGACTTGCACACGATCCTGGCGAACCTGATCGCCAACAGCCTGCGGGCGATGGCCACCAGCCCACAACGGCGCTTGAGTTTCCGCATCCGCAGCGAAGGCGAGACTATCCTCCTCGAGGTGGAAGACAGCGGCTGCGGCATCCCGGCGGACCGTCACGAGGCGGTCTTCGGTCCGGGCGGCAGCGACAAGCCGGACGGAGGATTCGGTCTGCCCCGCGCGCGCCGGGTCCTGCAGGAGTATCGCGGCCGGATCGCGGTCGACTGGAGCGAACCGGGCTCCGGCACCCGGATGGCACTCACTTTTCAGGCGGCGCAGGTTGCGGCGCTCGCCTCGCTATCACCCGAGGCCGCCCCTCGTGAGGGAGGATGATCGTGGGCACGCCGACCGCAGCCGGCGAAGCGACGCACCGGCGCATCTTGCTGATCGACGACGATCGGACCTGGACGCTCGATTATGTCGCCCTGCTGGCGGACTTCGCCGAGACCACGCTGGCACACGATGAATCCGAGGCCCTGGGCGCCCTGCGGGCGGGCGTCTTCGACGCGGTCCTGCTCGATCTCGACTTCGGCAGCGGCGGCCGGGATCTGGGATTCACGTTGCTCGATAGGATCCTCGCCGCGGAGCCGGTGCTGCCGGTCCTGATGCTGACCGGCAACAACACTGCGTGCGCCGCGATGACGGCCATTCGGCGCGGGGCCTTCGACTATCTGGTCAAGGGCTCCGCTGTGGAAGAGATCAAGGCGTCGCTCCTCCGGGCCTTCCAGCATCGCGACCTCCAGCAGGAGTTGCGCCAGGCGCGGGCGCGGCTGCGCGAGCAAGAAGGCGCCTGGATCGGCGCCGGCCCGATCTTCAAGCAACTATCCACCGAGGTCGAGCGCGTGGCCAAGGCTGGGAGCGTCGTGCTGATCACCGGCGAGACGGGCACGGGCAAGGGGATCCTGGCGCGCTGGATCCACCGCGCCAGCGGGCGACCCGGCGAAGCGATCTTCTTCCACGCCTCGGCCGCGCGCAGATCGGCCGAGGAACTGATCGACGCCGAGCTCTTCGGCGCCCTCAAGGGCTCCCACAGCATGGCCGACCGCGACCGCGAGGGTCTGGTGCGCTTTGCCGGGCGCGGCACATTGGTGCTCGACGACATCGATGATCTGCCTGTGGGCACGCAGGCCAAGCTGCTCGAGCTGCTCGAGGAGGGCACCTATCGCCCCCTGGGGGCCACGCGCTCCAGCCGGTCGGCGGCCCGGATTCTCGCCACGGCCAAGCCCAACCTGCCACAGCTCGTCGAGAGCGGCGCTTTCCGCAGCGACCTCTACTATCGCATTCAGGTCTATCCGATTGAGATCCCGCCCCTGCGTGATCGGCCCGAGGACGTGCAGGTGCTCGCGGATCACTTCCTCGCCCGATCGGCACGCGAGAACAGGTTCCCTTGCAACGGTTTCGCAGATGACGCGCGCCGGTGGCTGGTGACCTATCCCTGGCCAGGCAACGTGCGCGAACTCAAGAATGCCATCGAGGCCGCAGTGCTGCGCAGCCAAGGGCCGCTCGTTCGGCTGCGCGACTTCCCCGGGCGGATGCCCCGCCTCGGCCAGGCGCCGGCGGGAACACAGGCGGCCGGGCAGACGGCCGCGAGTGCGGCCGGCCCCGCGGAGACTGGGGGCGCGGTCGACGGCACGCAGGGGCCGGGTGCAGGAGCCGGGAGCGCCGCTCGTGAAGCAGACGGGCCTGTGGCGGCGGGCAGCGGCGTCGCGGGCCCAGCCCAGCGCGACTGGCGCGCGGCTCAGGGAGCGCTACAACGCGAGTATGTCCGGAAGCTGCTCGAGCAGGCGGGGGGCAACGTGTCAGGCGCCGCCCGGATGGCCGGGATGACCCGTTCGGGATTCCAACGCCTGCGCAAGCGCCTGCAAGTGGACAGCGAGAGCGAACCCATGAGGAATGGGCAGGGATAGCCCGCCGCAGCGGTTCCCGACTCCCAGAACCTGCCACCGAGCGGAAGCACTCCCTGCCACCGGCCGTCAGCACCTGAGCGCCGCCGACTGAGTGCCCCCCTGGCGGTCGCTTGCCCATCCCATTTCGCCGGCATGAGTTGGCGCCTTCCCGGCCGTTCGCTCTCATCATGGCATGCCCGATGCTTGATCACCCCGATGGAGGGTGGACATGAGCGACCGTCGGCAGATCTTGATCGTGGAATCCCGCGAGGATCTGCGCCGCGATCTTGAGGCCCTGCTGTCCCCACAACGCACCGTGGATATGGCGCGCACTCATGAGGAGGGTCTGGAGATCCTCCGCTGTTCCACCTACCAGACCGTCCTGTGGGGCGCGGGGTCGAAACTCGATCAATCTTCCGCCGACACCTCCTCCGGCCGTGCAGGCCAGATACACTTGCTGGAAGCGCTGCAGCTCGCTGGCCGCGGAGGGGGACGTCTGGTCTTGATCGGTGAACTGACCGATAGCACGCCCGCGGGCGAGCTGCAGCAGCCATGCGAAGTGTGGGTGGCGGGGCTGCCGCTGGATGTGGCTGGGGTGCTGCGGGTGTGCGGGACGGGGGCGCTACCCGAGACCCCAACCCGCACGTCAAGGGAGACCACGAGATGAGCCCCGGTCCGCCTGGGCCGTGGTTCGCACCACCGCGGGTCGTTGGCGACGGCGAAGCCGTCCCATCGTCACATCCCATTGGAGGCACGTTATGCCGTGTCGGACTGGCACTGTCTCAGCTACGCGCTGGCTGATGGTTGGGCTCCCGCTCCTGCTCGCCGTCTCGGGCTGTAGCACCAAACGTCCTGTGGTCCACGTCGACCCTTCATTCAACGGCAAGGACGTCCGAGAGGGTCGCCCCGCCTTCCTGCTACCCGCGCAGATCGATGTCCAGTCTGTCGTCCAGGACTTTGTCCGGGCATTCGACGGCAACCCGGCTGATGGGGAGAGCTTCTTGAGAAGCTGCCTCGCCAGTTACCTCACCGGGGCCGAGCCCATACCCAGGCGCGACCGCGGCGGTATGACTCGACGAACTTGTCTCGGCCTTGTCGATCTCGCCTCCGAAACCGACACCTCCGGAATGGCTCAGCTCGTCAGCTTCGCGACAGATAGGTACGGAGTGGGAGCTCTCACGGTGAGCGATCCGGATCACCTCGCTCAGCTCCTCGAACAGGTCGGCTCGCGCTACCTGGTGATCTTCCCACACCTTGTCGTGCAGCGGAGCTTCACCTCAGTGCCGATCGTCACGACTGCAGTGCCCGGCCGTGGCGTCGTGTCGAGTGGCGGTGGAAACGCCAGCTTCGCGGTGTTGTCATCTGACGCCTATGTGTGGAGTCGAGACAAGCGGACGGTCGTGTGGCACGGCTACGTGAACGGTGCTCATCCGATCGAGACGAAGCTGACGCGCAACACTGTCAATGGCATGGCGGTGCGCTTCGCGCTCGATCTGGCCGCCGTGCTGAAGTAGTCTGGCACCGTCGATGGCGTGTTCCCAGCTGCTGCGAGACTCCCAGTTGACTCCGCGCCGGGACGATGGCACGTCCGCCGCGACCCGCACCCGCCTTTCCGGGCCCTCGCCACGCTTCGACCTCGGGCTAAGCGATGGGCAGACCCCCGCCGATATGTCCTTGCAGCACCTACTCCTGGGCAATGCAGCACCGACATGGTCCGCCGGCGAGACTTGGCGACCGGGACGCGCGGCGCCACCGCCGCCGCAGTGGCTGAAATCATGCAAGACGCGTGTTGCACATCTCCGGGCGTGCGCGGGGACGGCGAGCAAGCCTCCGCCGCCGCTGTCCGGCGGATCTGTATCCTGCTCGCCGTCCTGGCCGCGGTCACGCTGGCAGGCATCTACTGGGGCGTCGGCGGGAGGCAGTATCGCCGCCATGAGCGCCGCCTCGCGGCCGAGGTGAGATCCGCCGCGGCCTGGGTCGATCGCTACACGCTCCGCAGCCAGATTCATGGAACGACGCGCGGCCTGGGCCTGGTCGATGCGAAGGTGGCAGAGTCCGTGCGCGGGCAGCGCCCCCCGGACGATCCGGCGCTGGTCGGGCGGTTGGAGCGCATTCGGGAAGCCTATTCGGCGGCGATCGTCTACGTGATGGATTCCACGGGCACCGTCGTCGCCTGCACGACCTCGCCCGATGGCACGAGCCTGACCGGAAGGAACTACCGCTTCCGGCCCTACTTCCGCGATGCGATGGACGGACAGGACGTGGTCTACCCGGCCCTGGGTGTGACCACCGGCAAGCGCGGCCTCTACTTCTCCTCCCCGGCGCTCCCCCAGCCTGACCCGGATGCCAACCCAGAGGCGCCCGTGGTTCCCATTGGGGTCGTCGTGGTCAAGATGGATCTCGACGGCGTGGATTCGCTCCTCAGCGACTTCGCCGCTCCGGCCGCTGTTGTCTCGCCGGCCGGGATCGTCTTTGCGAGCAATGACCCCCAGTGGCTGTTCCGCCGCGCCCACCCGGTCGATCCGTCGGTCGCCGCGCGGTTGGCTGACAGCCGCCAGTTCGGCGATCTCGGCGCGGATGAAGCCCTCGACCTGCCTGTCCGCCTGGACGGGTCGCAGGCGGTCCTCGGGGACCGGAAGTATGCGGTGACGCGAGCGCCCCTGGGGTTGCACGATGAGCTCGGCGCCTGGCACCTCATCGCCCTGGCCGACACGCACCGGTGGCGCGCGCCTGGATACATCGCGTTGATCGCGCTGGTCTTCTTGGGCAACTACGCCGCACTGGGCGCGGTCCTGATCGGGAGACACCGCCGGCGGCAGGTCGAGGAGGAAAGCCGCCGCCGGCTCGCTGCCTCGGAGTCGCGCTTCCGCGACGTCGTCGAGGCGATCCCCTTGGGTGTCTACACGTATCAGCTCGATCGCGACGGGCGGCTGATCTTCACCGGCGGGAACCCGGCGGCCGAGAGGATCACCGAGGTTCCCAATCACACGCTCGTGGGCAAGACTCTGGCCGAGGCTTGGCCGGCACTGGTGGGTACGGAGATCGAGCACCGCTATCGCCGGGCGGCCGAGCACGGGGAGAGCTGGCACACCGAGTTCGAGTACTCCGACGCCCGCCTCACGGGCGCCTACGAAGTCTTCGTGCTCCAGACCTCGCCCGGCCACATGGTGGCGATGTTCATCGATATCAACGAACGCCGTCGCGCCGAGAGCATGTTGCGCGAGGCCAAGGAGTCGGCCGAGCTGGCCAATCAGCTCAAATCGCGCTTCCTGGCCAATGTGTCCCATGAGATCCGCACGCCCCTGAACGGCGTCGTCGGCATGTGCGACCTCCTGCTCAGCACCGAGCTCTCGTCCGACCAGCGTGACTACGCGGTCACGCTGCAGCGCAGCGCCGATTCGCTCCTGGCCATCATCAACGACCTGCTGGACATCTCCAAGATCGAGGCCGGGCGACTCACGCTCGAGGAGATCCCGTTCGACCTCGAGGATGTCCTGGATGCGATCATCGCTCCGCTGGCCGTCCGCGCCCAGCAGAAGGACCTCGAGCTCGCCTGCTGCCTGGAGCCGGGCGTGCCCACCCGACTGTGCGGCGACCCAGGTCGCCTGAGGCAGGTGTTGACCAACCTGCTGGGCAATGCGGTCAAGTTCACGCATCAAGGGGAAGTGTATCTGCGGTGCGCGGTCTCACGGGATGCCGCGGGCGAAGCCGGCGACGATCCGGCGCGGGTCCGTCTCGAGTTCGAGGTCACCGACACCGGCATCGGGATACCCAAGTCTTGTCTGGGAGATCTCTTCGTCTCCTTCGTTCAGGCGGATCCGTCGACCACCCGCAAGTACGGCGGCACCGGACTGGGGTTGGCCATCTCGAAGCAGCTGGCCCAGATGATGGCAGGCGACATCGAGGTCGAGAGCGTCCCGAACGAAGGGTCGCGGTTCACGTTCCGTTGCACCTTGAAGAAGCAGCCGGATCACGCCGAGGCTGTTCCACCCGCCGCGGCGGACGGCGCGGATCTGCCCTTCCGCCGCTTCCTGGTGGTCGATGCGCATCCCCACGCGCGCCGAGCGCTGGCTGCGGCGTTGGCCCGGTGGAACCGCACCGTCGATGGAGCGACCAGCGGCTCCGAGGGTCTGCGCCAACTGAGGGCCGCCGCGCAGCAGAGCCAGCCTTACGAGATCGCCTTTGTCGAGGCCGAGATGAAGGAGATGGATGGCCTCGCGCTGGCGCGCCAGATCGCATCCGACCCGCTCCTGGCCGGCACGACGGTCGTCCTGATGGTGCCCATCGGACGCTACGAGACCGTGGCGCTCGAGACCGCGCCCGGGGTCACCGCCGCCCTCGCCAAGCCCGTGCGATCACGCCCCCTCCTGGCGTTGTTGCGGAATCTGGCCGCGACCCCGCGCCCGCGGGCCGCTGGGAGCGACGCCGGCCAGCCCCACGCCGGCGCAGCGTGAGGCCAGCCGGGCCGCGCCCCCACTCGCTGTCCCCCGCACGCCATTCGCCGACTCCCGGCCGCCATTCGCCGATTTGCGCATCCAGACGCCCGCCCCCCGGCCGTACTCTCCCGGCAGAGGCCGCAGCGACGGCCGGATGAAAGGAGGGCCGCGATGACGTACGCTGATGGGCATTGCGACTGGGGAGGCTTGACAACGGGTATCGTCCTGCTCGCGCTGGGGGTATTCTTCCTGCTCCGCGAGCTGGGCGTGGTGGCCGGCAGCATCTTCTTCTCGGGCTGGTGGGCGCTGCTGATCGTCGTGCTGGGGCTGGCGAAGCTCGTGCGGCCGCGGCGCGCGAGCCACGTCGGGGAGGGCGTGACGATGGCGTTGATCGGCGCGTGGCTCTACATGGCCCACACCCATGCGCAGGGCTTCACCTATGGGAGCACGTGGCCGCTGGCCCTGTTCGCCGTCGGCGCCGGCATGATCGCGCGCGCCATCGCCGCGCACTGGCTGCCTGAGCGCAGGTGCCGGCTGCGGGAGGAACGCCATGTCTAGCACCAATCCGCCCGTTCACTCCTTCGAGCCACGAGCCGCCCGGCGGCGCCCGCGGAACTGGCTGACCGGGCGCATGATCTTCGGCCTGCTGCTGCTCGGCTTCGGGGCCATCTGGACCCTGGACAATCTGGACATCGTCGAGGGCAGCAGCATCACCCGCTACTGGCCGGCGCTCATCCTGGCCTGGGGGCTTTGCCTGTTGGCCGGCATCGGCTGCCGGCGGCGGCCTCTGGCGGGATCGATCTGGACCGTCGTCGGAGGCTGGCTGCTCCTCGACGAGCTCGAGCTGATCGAGTACAGCATCTTCGACCTCTGGCCGGTCGTCCTCATCTTCCTGGGCGCCTTTCTGATCCTCCGCGCCTGGCGGGGCAGATCGTTCCGATCGCCGGAGACGGATGGCGATCCGGTTATCAACGCCTTCGTCGTCATGGGGGGCGTGGAACGCAAAGTCGTCGCGGAATCGTTCCGCGGCGGCGAGGTGAACGCCGTCATGGGCGGCGCCGAGATCGATCTGCGGAACGCCAAGCTCGCATCGAACGGGGCCGTGGTCGAGGTCTTCGCCATGTTCGGCGGGATCGACCTGATCGTGCCCGAGGGCTGGCGCGTGATCGGGCAGGTGACGCCCATTCTGGGCGGCTTCGAGGACGGCACCGTGCCTCCGCTGGATCCGAACGCGCCCTCGCTCACGGTGCGCGGGATGGCCATCATGGGCGGCGTCGACGTCAAGCACGGCGGGGGCGCCGAGGGCCGGCGCGCGGCCTATCGTCATGGCCACCACGCGGCCTGGGAGCCCCGCCACCGGACCCAAGACGACGGCGATGCGTCCGACGGCCGCGACCGGGGCTCAGACCCCGGCGCGCGGGGCTGATCCATGCACCCGCTCTTCTACAGGCCGGCGCGCTTGCTCCTCTACCTGCTGGGATGCGTCGCGTGCGCGCTGCTGCTCGCGCCCGTCTTCGCCTCGAGCGGTCCGCGGCCCTATCCGCAGGCGATCGCCTTCATCGCGCCGCTGGCGATCGTCTACGGCCTGGTCTGCCTCTCGGCCTGGTGGGTCTGCCGCACCTACGCCATCTCCCGGACGCCGCCCTGGAGGGTGGGCCTCGTGCAGCTCGGCGCCGCCGTGCTGGCGGGCCTGGTCTGGACCTTGCTGGGCGCCGGGTGGGCCGCTCTGCTGACGCGCCTGTTCGCCGCCCTTCTGTCTCCGGAGGCGCTCTCCCGCGATCTGGCGGTGCTCTTCGCGGCGGGTGTGCCGCTCTATCTGCTCTCGGCCGTCGTCCACTACCTCTTCATGGCGGTGTGGGAATCGCACGCGGCGGAGCGTCGGGCGCTGGAGTCCCAGGTGCATGCGCGCGAGGCCGAGCTGCGCGCCCTGCGCGCGCAACTCAGTCCGCACTTCCTCTTCAACAGCCTGAATTCGATCAACGCGCTGATCGGCCCGGACCCGGAGGGGGCGCGCCGCATGTGCGAGGGGCTGGGGGACTTCCTCAGACTCACGCTGCGACTGGGAAGCCGCGAGTCGGTCACGTTGGCCGAGGAGCTGTCGCTCGTCGACCGCTACCTGGCGATCGAGCGCGTGCGCTTCGGGGAGCGCCTGCAGGTCGAGCGGCAGATCGATCCGGCGGCGCTCGCCTGCGCGCTGCCTCCGCTCCTGCTGCAGCCGCTGGTCGAGAACGCGGTCAAGCACGGTATCGCCGGACGGATCGAGCCTGGCACCCTGCGCCTGCAGGCCACCCGGCAGAACGACCGCTTGGTGGTGACCCTGGAGAATCCCGTGGATGAAGATGAGCCGCAGCGGCCCGGGACCGGGACCGGCATCGGCAACGTCCGGCGGCGGCTGGCCGCCCTGGGGGGACACGACGCGCGCCTCGCGATCACCCCGGGACCGGACGTGTTCCGGGTGGTCCTGGCGCTGCCGGTGAGCGAGACTCCTCCGGAGGAGGCGACGTGAAACCGGCATCTCGGAGCCCGCAGCGGGCGACCCGGACCCGAGACCTTCGGCGAGGACCGCTGTGATGGATACCCCTTCCGCGAAGATCCGCGTCATCCTGGTGGATGATGAAGCGCCGGCCCGGGCGATCCTGCGCGAGTACCTGTCGGCGCACCCGGAGGTCGAGATCGCGGCCGAGTGCGCCAACGGCTACGAGGCGGTCAAGGCGATCGGCGAGCTGACGCCCGACGTCGTGTTCCTGGACGTGCAGATGCCGAAGCTGGACGGCTTCGAGGTGCTGGAGCTGGTCCCGCCCCCGCGGGCCGTCATCTTCTGCACCGCCTACGACGAGTATGCCCTGCGGGCCTTCGAGGTCCACGCCGTCGACTACCTGCTGAAACCCTTCGGTCGCGAGCGCCTGGCGGCCGCCCTGGAACGCGCCCGCGAGCGCCTGAGCTCCGCCCCCGAGACGAACGCCGCTCCCGCCCCGACACGGATCGCCGCCGCGGCTCGCGGACCCGATCGTTGGGCGGAGCGCATCGTGGTGCGCGATGGCCCCAAGGTGCATGTCATCCCGGTCGATCGGCTCGACTCGGCCGAAGCCGAGGACGACTACGTCTCGCTCCACGCCGACGGTCGCAGCTGGCTCAAGCAGCAGACGCTGGCGGACCTGGAGAGCGTGCTCGATCCGCGGCGCTTCGTGCGCGTGCACCGCTCTCACTTGATCGCGCTCGACCGGATCGCGCGCATCGAGCCCTTCTCGAAGGACAGCCGCGTCGCGATCCTGCGCGACGGGCGGCAGATCCCGATCAGCCGCAGCGGCTACGCGCGGCTGCGCGAGCTGATGGACGCCTGATCACCCGCAGCAGCCCCCGGCGTCTCCCCGCAGTCGCAGGTCGGCCCGGTTCCCGCCAGCAGACCGTCCGGCATGACGGGTTCGCCGCGCCGCGACCGCTTCCCCCAGAGTCCTTCCCCCCAACCGTGATTTTCCCGCGCGCCCCTCGTTAACCCTCACGGAGGCTCACCTGACGGCGTCGGCCAGCCGTCCGATCCGTCCGGGGTCGGACGGCGCGGGAGCTCTTCGGCCGGCGCCGTCCGAAACCAGGGGGAGGTTGGCATGGCTGAACTCACGACCCTCCGCCGCAGGGTCCATCCCATGGCCGCTCTACCGCGGATGGCAGGGCCGGTCCTGGCGGTCTGCGCCTTCTTGCTCGTACTTGCCGTCCGCCCCTGTCCGGCCGGCGAGGACCAGGTCATCTTCCGCGACGACTTCACAGGTTCCCTGCAGCCGGGTTGGACCTGGATCCGCGAGAATCCGGCCACCTGGCAAATGACTCCCAGCACGTTGCGGATCGAGCTCGAATACGGCGATCTCTGGTCCACCTGGACGAACAACTGCCGGAACCTGTTGATCCGCCCGGCGCCCACCGAGGACTTCACCCTCGAAGTCCGCCTCATCGCCTCGCTCGTGGCCAACATCAATCAAGCACACGTGCTCCTGTACGCGGACGACAACAACTACCTGCGTTTTGGACTCCTGAGATACCAGGGCAACCTCTACGTCAACCACGTTCAGGAAGTCGGTGGAACGCCCCGTCCGCAGACGAGCCACGCCTACGGTTCCGGGGAGGTCTATCTGCGCATCGAGAAGCAGGGCGGCCAGGCGAAGCTGTGGTTCAGCGCGGACAGCCTCAGTTGGAACGAGCACCTCACGATCGGGAGCCTCGACTTCGTCCCGACCAGCGTGGGACTGGTTGCCTTCGATGGGTCAGAACCCGCCAGCGCCTCGGTGGCAGACTATGACTACGTCACGATCCTCTCGGGCGCCCTTTCGCGAATTGCCCACTCTGATGCGACACCGCCACGACTCGGGTTGGCGGTGCGGGGGAACCCTGTCCGAGCCGGCGAACTGGTGCACATCGAGTTCGCCGCGCCGACCGCCGGGCGCGCTTCGCTGCGGGTTTTCGACGTCCTCGGAACCCAGGTGGCCACGATCATGGACAAGGAGGTTCCGGCCGGACGCCACCTTGTCGGCTGGAGTCCGCCGCGTGGCCCGAGAACCGCGGAGAACACGCCGGCGGGCTTGTACTTCCTCAGGCTGAGCAGCAGCGGCGCTCAGGCGACAGCCCGCGTGGTCGTGACGAGGTGACCGGCCGGCCGGGACGTGACGCGGGACACACATCGCGAGCAGCTTCCACGGCCGGAAGCCGTCTCACCCGCAGCAGCCCCCCGGCGTCTCTCCGCAGTCGCAGGTCGGCCCGGTTCCCGCCAGCAGACCGGCCAGCACACCAGCCGCGCAGCCGACGCCCGATCGCACGCGGATCGCCCCCGGCTCGCAGTTACGGGCGCAGGCCCCGCACTCCATGCAGGCGCCGCGGTCGGCCAGCACCGCCCGGCGCTCCACGAGCTTGAAGACCGCGTGCGGGCAGACGGCGACGCACAGGCCGCAGCCGGTGCACTTCACCGGCTCGAACTCGAGCGTCACGGCCTGCTCGAGATAGCGCAGCATGCTACCGTCCCCCCATCAGGAACAGCCCGGCCACCCACAGCCCGAGACCGATCACGGCCCCCGCGATCTGTGCCGGCACCGCGAACCGCATCTCGCGCAGAACGCCGCTCAGCGATGTGAACGTCGTCGCGCCCGTGAAGTTCATCACCGTGAAGCTGGCGATTGCGGGAATGAGCAGCGCATAGGCCGCGAGGTGCAGCCCGGGCACCGGCCAGGGCGGACGGCTTCCCGGAACGCCCGGCCACGCGCCCGTGGCCAGCGCACCGGCCGCCACCGCCCCGACCAGGGCAAGCCCGAGCGCGGCCCCCTTCACGGAGAAGGCGCGACCCGGCAGCCACGGCAGCATCGTCGGCCCGAGGACCGCGGCAGCGCAGAACGCGCCCAGGACCACCGCGGCGCTCGGCAGCCCGGCCGCGCGCACGCCCTGCAGGGTGTAGCCGCCGCGACCCAACCCGCCCAGCAGCACCATCGCCGCGGCCGCGAGCAGGAAATACTTCGCGCCCACCACGAGCTCGACGGGAATGAGCACGGCCCGATCGCGCAAGCGGAAGCGCACGCTCCGCATCTCGCCCGAGGCCTTCAGGCCCGCAGCGAGGAAGGCCGGGAGGTCGCGCGCCCGCACGGGCCCGTAGGCGACGCGGAACCCGCAGCGCTGGCGGACCAGATGCGCGCTCACCCCGGGCGCGCCGAGTTGGGGCACGATGAGCTTGCGGTGCGAGACGATGGCCGTCAGGCCACAGCTCTCGACGCGGCGCACGATCTCGTCGGTGCCGAAGGTGCCCTTGCCGGCCGCGCACCAGACGTTGATGCCCCGCGTGTCGAGCACCAGGATCCAGGCGTCGTGGCCGTGCAGCGCGCTGCGCAAGTGGTCGAAGCTCAGCTTGTAGTTGGCCGAGACCATGACGGGCGCATCCGCTCCCGGCGCGCCGACCGCGTACAGGCCCGGCGGGATGCTGTAGCGCATGCGGCCGATGGCCCAACGCGCTTTGAAGGCGCCAAGGCGATCCCGGCCGCTCAATGCGGTCCGGACGCGCGGGATCTGTCCGGCGGCGGTCACGATGCCGCCATCGATCCAGGGGGCGCGGGCCGCCCCGCGACAGCACTCCTGGCTCCGCTTGCGATCGTCCCGCGGCGGGCATCCGTTCGTTGACATCAACGACACCCCCTAGTGGATCGTCACGAGCAGGTAGAAGCCCACGCCCACCAGCAAGGCTCCCGCCCCCGCCCGGACGAACCGAGCCGCGTTCCGCGCCCTCGTTCCCAGACGTCTCAGCCCGAGACCCACGCCGATGAGACCCGCCGCCAGCGGCAGGCTGTAGCCGAGCGCGAAGACCGCGAACACGATCGCGCTCAGCACGGTCGCCCCCTTGAGAACCGCCGCGCCCGCGACCCCGCGCTCGCGACCCCGCGCTCGCGGGAGCGCACTCCCAGGCGGACCTGCGGGAGATGGAACGGCAGGAGACCCGTGGCGGCCAGGCCGAACGGCCCGGCCGACAGCGTCTGTTGGACCCATGCCTGCACGAGCGCCCTCTCAGTTCCCGCAGCACGGCGTGCTGCAGGCGCTGCTGTCGACGCCGCAGGCGCTGCCGCAGCTCTGCGGCGCGGCCGATCCGGGCGACGACCTGGACATGAGCGCATACGCCCCGACCGCGATGGCCGCCAGCATGACGACGGCGAAGATGAGCGTCCTCACCCACCCGCGGCGACCCGGCGCCGGCCCGCAGCAGCAGTCCTGGCGGGCGTCCGGGGGCGTGGCCCCCGGGCAGCAGCCGCCGCGGTCGGGCGTCGCGCTCTCGCCCGCTTTCCCTGCGCAGCAACCGGTCGAGACTTCCCCTGCGTGCTTCGGCGACTCCATCGATCGGCTCCTTCCGGCGCCGGTGCGCTCGCCTGGCCGGCATCGGCGAGAAACTCGGCCAGCAGGCGCACGGCGTCCCGATTGATCCAGCATTCGATCCGCTGACCGCAGCGTTCGACCTCCAGCAGCCCAGCCCGCCGCAGTTCCTTGATGTGATGCGAAACGGTCGAGGCGGCCAGCCCCAGCCCGGCGCCCAGATCGCCCACGCACTGGCGGATGCCGGCGGGGGTCGCGCGACAGCAGCGCGAGGAAGGGCCGCAGCCGGCCAATCGCAGGAAGATCCTCAGCCGCTGCGGGTGGGAGAGCGCCCGGCACAGGAGCGCCGCGCGCCCAAGGTCGAGGGTCCGGCTGGCGGTTCGATTGTTCGACATGTATCGAATTATCGTCCCGGGCGCTTCCGTGGTCAAGGCCATTCGGAGAGCTCGGCGGGAAGCGGCAGATCGCCGTGGGTGTCACGGGTCGGGATCAACGAGGCAATGGGGGAGTCGGGGACGCTAGAGGAACCATCGACTCCTGATGATGAGACCCAGACCGCCGTAGTCCGCGTCGACTTGCCGCGGTTGGCTCTCGCGCACCGGGACGGACCAGCGGCCGATCTCGATGTCCACCCTATTCTTGAAGCTCATCCCCACGTTCGCCCCGATGGACACGCCCCGTCCCTCCATGGTGAGAATCTCCTCGTCGGCATGTGCCGAGACGAGCGCGATGTCTCCACCAAGGTAGAACTGCGGCCGCGTGCTGGCGAAGGCGTATCTCACCGAGACTCCCGGGAGCACGACGAACACCGCGTACTGGGACCCGGGCAGTCCCTCATAGGCCTTGATCGTCACGCTCTTGCCGAGCATGCGCACCCGCGGCGTCACCGTCACAGAGCGCCCGACCGGAAACCCAAGCCCGCACTCGACATCGAATAGCGACCCGCTGCCCGACACATCGTAGCGACTGGACGGAAAGCGCCGGTCAATGGCATCGCCCAGTCCCGAGGAGCCGACGATCCCGACTCCCACCTCGATCGACTTGCGTGACGCCGGCGAGCCCTCCTGCGCCGGCACGATCGGCTGTTGCAGTGCGATCAGAACGCTCATGGCCAAGACCAGGCGGGCGATGCGCCTGCCAGTGCGCGATTTCACGACACGACCTCCTCACGCGAAATGTTGAACGGCACGCGCGTGCTTGCCGGACAAACCCCCGCCACGAGGCCACACAGCCTCCTGGGGGGGGGATAACGGATGGGCTCCGCCCACCACCAGCAAGTGCGCAAAGGGGGACCAGAGTGAGACGTGAATTCTCGCGGACCGGCGCCGGGAATTCGCCGAGCAGCCACGGTCCCGCCGCCGGCCGGCGGGCCAGTGGCGGACTCGGCGTCAGAAGGTGATCTCCACGTCCTGCCACGTCGTCCGGCCGTCTCGGATCAGCATGAGCGGCAGGAACTGCGTCACGCCCAGCGCATGCAGGCTGTCGGCGACCGAGTTGGTGCACACGTAGCAGGAGAGCGGGCGGAGCGAGCGGTCGAAGAAGAAGTACCGGCCGTCCCCCGTGGCGGCTGTGATTCCCTGGGTCCCATCCGGGCGCTTGTCGACGGAGAGCGCGGTGACGCGCGAATCGACGTCCGGCAGGAGCAGCGGAATCGCAACGTAGGCGAGTTCCCGTGCCCGCGGCATGCCCGGCCAATCGCGGGGCTCGGGCATGCCGCTGGAATACGGGAATCCCTGACCAGAGAGGTCATCGGATGAGAGCAGGACCAGGCACCCGCAATGAGCCCGGCCCTCGAGGGGATTCAGGGCTTGCGTGAAGCGCGCGCTGCTGTTGAGGCCCGCCAGCAAGTAGGCGGGTGGGTTGGCGGAATCGGCCGCCAGCGTGACGATGTGCTCGAGCGCCCCAGCGTGGTAGTAGGTGCCGAGAGGCCGGCCGGCGCGGTCCAGGAACTGCACCGCCGATCCGTACCACCGGCCGTCCACCAGCACCACGGCGATCACCGGGTCGCTTCGCCCGGGCCTGGACAGGACCGCCGTGCGGAGGATCCGCAGCGAGCCCAAGGCGTTGACGGGGCGCTGCCAGGCAGCGTCCCAGCGCCACTTCAGGTGCCCGTTGCGCGGCGCCAGGCACCACACCGCTCCCCCCTCGGCCGCCGGGAAGCCATCGGTGGCCACGATGACGGCGCTGATTCGATCCCCGTCGCGAGCGAGCTTGGGCTCATCGAGCATCCACTCGCCGCGAGGCCCTGTGGGGTTTCGAACCACTCCCGCGGGCAGCGGCTTCACCCACAGCACGTTGCCCGCGGCATCTCTGGCGCGCAGGATCCGCGACTCGGCCACCTCGACCGATTCGATCGAGCGCAGCGTCGGGCGCCACACGTAGACCAGCGCCAACATCACACCGGCGAGCGCGGCAGCCAGCGCGAACCGCCTCCCCGACCACCAGGGGTGCCCGCGCCGCCGCCGGTTCGCGAGGGTCTCGCCCAAGACCGCGGCGGCCGTGTCGGCGGCGATCCTGCGCTCGCGAGGATCGGGGACCAGGCAGCGGTGGATGAGGTCGCGCACGGGCTGCGGCACGCCGGGCGGCAGCCCGGACAAGTCGGGTCGATCGCCGGTCCCCGCGGCGACGATCGCTCGCCTGCCCGTCAAGCATTCGTAGAGCACGCAACCGAGCGCCCACAGGTCGCAGCGATGATCGGTCGCTTCTCCGAGGAGCTGTTCAGGCGCCATGTTCCCGGGCGTGCCGCGAGCGGCAGTGTGAACGCCGGCGGGCAGGCTCTCCCCGCTCTCCAGCTGCACCGCGTCCTCCAGCGCCCTCGCGATGCCGAAGTCGAGGATCTTCACGCCGCCGGCGCTCGTGATCATGACGTTCCCGGGCTTGAGATCGCGGTGAACGATCTGCCGAGCGTGCGTGATCTGGAGGGCCTCCGCAATCTGCCGGCAGATTCCCAGGGCATCCTCCAGCGGCAGCGGCCCGGCCCTGAGGAGTTCGGCCAGCGTGCTTCCCTCGACGTGCTCCATCGTCAGGAAGTGATAGCCCTGAGCCTCTTCGAAGGTGTAGATCGTGGCGATCCGCTCGTCCTTCAGCGTGGCCAGAAGGCGCGCCTCGCGCGTGAAGCGCGCGCGTGCGGCGGCATCTCGCGCCAGCCGGGCCGGCAGAAGCTTGAGCGCCACGACGCGATCGAGCTGGGTGTCGCGGGCGGCGTAGACGATCCCCATGCCGCCGCGCCCGCGCTCTTCGAGCAGCTCGTACTTGCCCAGGCGGCGCGGGATGGCCTCGCTCTCGGGCGGCAGGAGCAGGGTCGGATCGCTGTCGGCGATCGCCAGCAGCTCCTCGATCTGGAGGCGCAGGTTCTCGTCGCCAGCGCAGACCCGCGCGAGAAACGCGGACCGTTGTTCGGCGGGCAGCTCGAGCGCGTCGTTGAAGACATCTTCGGGGAGCGGCCCGGGCATTCCCGGTGAATCACCCACGCTCGATCTCCCGCCGCAGCCAGGTGCGGGCCCAGGCCCAATCGCGGTGCGCCTGGCGGCGGCTGATGCCGAGTTGGGCGGCGGCCGCCGTCATGTCCATCCCACCGAGCCAGACGAGTTCCACCAGGCGAACATGGCGCGCCCCGTTGGGCTGCTGAAGCGCCAGACGATCCATGGCTTCATCGAGGGCGACGAGGTCGCCGGCCGACAGCGCCTCGTCTTGGGGAAATGACTCCAGCGTCCAGTCGACGCGCGTCCCGCGACGCTTGGCCGCGTGGAACCGCCGCGCGTGGTCGACGAGCACGCGCCGCATGGCGCGCACGGCACAGGCCACGAAGTGGGATTGGTTCTCCCACACCCCTTCGTGGCCGCTCTGGTTCAACCTCAGATACGCCTCATGGACCAGAGCCGTCGGCTGCAGGGTGTGACCGGCTCTCTCCCGGCGAAGATAGCGCGCCGCCACCCGCCGCAGTTCCTCGTATGCCAGCGAGAAGCGGTCGTCGTCGCCTGACCCCGGCGGCGGGGGGTGTCTCCGATTCGGCAACCGCCGAGCCCCGCTGTCCAGATCTCACCTCCCCGGCGCGGCACACGCCGAGATCCACGCGGCACGCGCCGAGATCCGCGCGGCACGCGCCAAGATCCGTACTGCCCCTGCAAGTCAATGCTATCAAATACGATAGCGGTCGGCAACCGGTCAGGCGGGGGGGGGCAGCTCTTCAGCCGCGAGGCGCGGCGCACAGCCGGGGTGGCCGGGACGCTCCCCGGGAAGCGATCCGGAGCGCACTCGCGGCGGGGGCGAAACGGGGGAGATCCGGAGGCCTGGAGCCGCCTCCTCGATTTCATGGTTGCCGGAAGGTCACGATCAGTCGGTTGTCCTCCGGCGACCAGTCCCAGTGCGTCTCGGTGTACTGCCCGCCGCCGGGCGCCGTGTTGCTCCACACCAACGGTCCTGACACCAGCGGTTCGACCGCCGCGCCCTCGGCGCGGAACACGACCTGGCCGCCGTTGATCGCCTCGAAGGGGACGTTGGCGAAGCCCGCGCGCTTGTGAAGCACATACGTGCCGCTCTGCTGGATCGTGGTGTCTGCGACCTCGTACTGCATACTGAGCCGGCGGTCGCTCACCCGAACCGTGCCGGCGCAGGTGATTCGCAGTCGCCGCTGCGCGGTGACCTCCCGCTGCTCGCCGGAGAAGCTCTCTCCGTCCCACTGCAGATGCTGCAGGGCCTGAGAGAAGGTGGTCTTGTTGCCCGCGTCCCACGGCTCATAGCTGTGCCAGGCCAGGAAGAAAAGATCGATGTAGGACCGGTTGTGCAGGGTCAGGAACAGGTCGTCTTCGATGAATAGCTGAAAGTCGTTGCTAGTCCGGTTGCCGACCGCCACCGAGACAGTGATCCACCCGGGGGCAGCGCCATCTGGGATGCGCACCCGGACGCCGTGATCCACCCAGGCCAGGATCTCGGTCGCAGGCGTCGTGCCGAAGAACACCGTGCCGCGGGTGGTCCCGAAACCGGATCCCGCGATCCACACGTCCATCCCGGGCGGTGCCGCCGGCGGGTCGATCGACGTGATCTGGATCTCGGCCGACGTGTCCAACACGATGTTGGGGAACGTCAACTCCTGGTTCGTGGCCCTGCTGAGCGGGATGGAGATGTCGGCGACATCGAAGGAGTCGCTCCCGCTGTAGACGCGCAGGGTGCTCTTGATGGGGAAGAACTCTTCCAGTGTGTACCAGCCATCGTTGCCGGTCGGCGTCCCGCGCCTGGGCAGGAAGAACTCTCCCTGAGCGGTCTTGCACACAGCGCGTGCCTCCACGTTGGGCACGCCATTCCCCGAGCCGTCCACGACGCGAAACTTGACGTGATGACTCCAGCCGAGCGGCTGGAGCATCGCCGGCAGCGCCGCGGCCTGCGAGTACTTTGTCGCCAGCACCGATTCCAGCTTGTCCACCAGCTCCAGGATATCATCGGTGCCCTGGGCGACGATCTCGTAGCAGTCGCGGAACTTCTCGATCTGCGCGCCGGAGATCACCGGCACCTGCCGCATCCGGCCGGCAAAGTCGGTGATCCGGTTCTCGTCCCGAATGTGTGCGGCGAAAACCGCTATCCCCATCCCTTCCAGATCGCGGAAGTCGGTCGTCCGGGGGTTCCTGGCCCCGTTGCCGGCCAGCGTCGAACCCCACTTGGGGTTGGTGCTGTTGACGTTGCCGTTGAGGTAATACTCGCCCAGATAGGCCATGTCCTCGACCAGCTCCGCCAGGGCGCCCGGCGTGCCTATCTTGTGCCCGGGACGGCTGTTCCAGGAGAACTTGACGTAGTCGCCTTCGAGCAGGACGTGGTGGAAGTAGTGGGATACCTCGTGGGCCACGCTGCCGACATGGTCGTCGGGAATGACGATCTGGCAAAGCGGCAGCAGTCCCACCACATCGCGGAAGGGAACGTACTGGGGTTTCACCGTCCAGACCCACGCGGTACGGTTCTTCGGCACGGACAGGCGCGGCATCATCGCCCCGTCGACCCGGGTGCGCACACCCGCCTGGCGCGACACGGGAATCGCGTCGATCAGACTGAGACAGGCGGCGCGGATATTGCTCTCGATCTGGGCGCACAGCACGGGATGGTCAGTGCCGTTCTCGTACATCAGTTTCTTGTACTTCGCCCCGCCCAGCGCTGCACCGACGGCGCCGATGGCATCGGTTGCGTGCGCCGTCAGCTCGAAGACCAGCGTGTCGCCCTGGCCGCCGCTGACCAGCGCGCTGGGCGCCAGGGGCCGCCAGCCGGCGGTGTCCGGCTCCTCGTACTCCAGAACGACCCCGCGCGAGCTCAGGTACCCCATGAGATAGGCGACGTCGCCGGCGTCATGGGGCAGGAGCAGCTCCACCGGGCTGCTGCCCGTGTAGGTGACTTCGAAGGCGCCCTCGTCGGAGAGCGTCGAGGGCCCTTCCGCGATGTCGCGGATCGTGAGCTGCCCACCGCCGAATGCCAGACGGAAGAGCGACCCGGAGGTCGTGTCGGCCACTAGCGCGTTGGCCTCCGCGGGCACCTCGTGGATCCGCAGTTCCCCGTACGTCCAGGCTTCGTCGGGGCCGCCGCCGGGGGCCAGCCGCTCCCGATCGCCGCAGCCGAGCGCCACCAGCAGGCAGACGGCCGGCAGCAGCCGGCGGAGATGAACCGAAGCATCGGTCGCCATGAGAGCTCATCCTCCTTCGCCGAGACCATCCTACCCTCGGCCCCGACCCCGGGCCAGCGCGCAGACACCCGCCGGCGAGTCCTCTCACGACTCCGGGGACTGGGTCTCCATCCTGAGCACCTGGAGGTGATCGCTCAGCGCCTGGATGCGCTCGCGTTCGGCGCGCACCGCCTCGCTGCCTTGGGCGTGCAGGTCTCTGGCGCGCGCGAGCGATCCGGTGGCTGACTCGAGCATGGTTTGCAGCAAGGATCGCAGCTCGAACTGGAACCTGCGCTTGCTCTCGATCACGCGCTCGTTGAGGTCGTTTTCGATGCGGGTCGCGTTGGCCTCCAACAGGTGCTGGAGATAGCGGCCGGTGACGCCCTCGATCGAGCGCAGGGCGGCTGATCGCGTGCGGAACAGGTCGAACAGCCACGCCAGCGGGCCTTCCCCCGTGTCCTGGAAGAGGTCCTTGTAGAAGAGACGGCTGTCCCACCGGAATCCGGTCTCGCGCGGCACGGAGGAGGGCAGGGCTTCGAGGAGGGAACCCGCGGAGCGCTTGAGCCGGGTCAGGTAGTCGGTGGACAAGTCGGCGAAACGATCCATGGCGGCAGCATACTGCTTTTCCGCCGCCGGCGCGGTCTCGGACAGCCAGGCGTCCAGATGCCGCGTCGCGATTTCCTGGGCCAACTTGACCGAGGCACTCCTGAGGCCGTGCCCGCTTCGCGCGGGCGCCTTCCGGCAGGCGTCGGTGAGAGCGCTGCGCGCCGCGGGGATCGCGCGCTGCAGGAACTCCTCCCGCTGGCGGGCGAAGTTGCGCGCGAGGCGCTCCTGCTCCGCCAGGAAAAGGTAGCCCAGGTCATTCAAGGACCGCTCGGCCTCGGCCACGCATGCGCGCAGCGCGCCGACGCGCCTCTCCGACTCCTCGACCGGCCGCAGCAGGGCCCCCGCCTGCTCCCCAAGATGACGGCGCAGGCGCTCCGCGAGCAGGGCCAGGCCCCGATCCTTGGCCGCCTGCACGAGCTCGCTCCCCGACTGCCGAGCCAGGGACCTGAGAGCGCCGGTCAGTCCGGACCAGCCGCGTTCCGGACCACGCCCCTCCAGTCGCTCGACGGCGCTGACGTCGTAGAGACTGACCTCCTTCAGGCCGGCGCGCTCGCCGAGCACGCGCCGCGTGAACCGGTCGGCCTCCTCCCGCTCCGCATCGGTGAGCTTGTCGACCTTGTTCATCACGAAGATGAGGTTTCGACACTGCCTGGCGATCTGCACGATGAGCACCAGTTCGTCCCCCGACAGGGGTGGATCGGCGCCGAGCACGATCAGCGCCGCATCGATGTGGGGCACGAAGGCCCGCGTGGCCTCGGTGTTGCCGCCGAAGACCGAGCCGATGCCGGGCGTGTCGACCAGACACATCCCGGTCGCGAGCAGCTCGCTCGGCGCCGACACCTCGACCGCGACCACGCCCTTGCGATTCTCCGGGTTCTGCTCTTCCGTCACGAGCGCCGCCAGCTCGCCCACCGGGCACGATTGCCAGTCGCCGCCGGCCATGCGCACGCGCGCCGACACCCGCCGGCCGTGGCGCACCACGGTGACCACGGCCGTCACGGGCACAACCCCGACAGGCAGGATCGGCTCGCCCACGAGGGCATTGAGGAGCGTGGACTTGCCGCGCTTGAACTGGCCGACGCAAGCCACGTAGAAGAGGCCCGCGCGAATCCGCTCGTTGAGAGCCAGGGCGTCGCCGGCAACATGAGCGGCCCCGGCATCGTTCGCGATCTGATGCAGCTCGTCCAGGCGGGAGCAGCCGGCGCCCGATACCGGATCGATGCCGGCAACCAGGGCGCGGGCGCGATGCACCTGCTCCATCGAGGTCAGCCTCCGCCGAAGACATGTCCATCAAGACCGGGCTCGTGGGGCTGATCCAGGCGCTCAGGCCTCGCACCGCCCCTACGGAACGTCAGCCCCCCAACTGCCGTCGCGCGTCCGCGAGAACGGCCGGGTCGCGCAATTGGGACAAGGTAGTTGCCGCCTCCTGGAACCCCTCCAGCGCGTTGAAATGCCGGTCGAACGGCTCGCCCCGGTTCGTCGGCACCAGGAAGACGTGCACGTGCGGGATCCGGCGCCCGCGGATGTACATGGCGACAAACTCCGGCTTGAACGCCGTCATGATCCGATCAGCCGTCTCCCGGGCGAGACTGAAGACGCTCGTCGTTTCCTCGCCGGTCATCTGGTGCCACCAGGGGACATGGCGCCGCGGAATCACCAGACAATGCCCGCGGGCCAGGGGGTTGATGTCGAGCAACGCGAGCGCTAGATCGTTCTCGCGCACGATGTGGGCGGTCGCCCTGCCGGCGCAGATCTCGCAGAAGACGCACGACTCCTCCGGAACACGATGGACGGCCGCGGACTCGCCCGTTCTTTCTCCGCTCTGTTCAGTCATGCGCAGATCCTCCCCCCGAACGGCGCGGGCATGGGACGCCGCGATGAATCCACCGGCCCGCCCGTCGGGCTCGGCGCGGCACGACTTCATCGCCTCAGCGTGGCGACCAGGCGTTGCGGCTTCAACAACAGGTCGAGTGCATCGTTGATGTCGCGCGTGACCACGGTCGCCGAGCGCCAAGACTCAACCGCGGCGCTCTCGCTGCCGCACACGGCGATGCTCAATCCGGCAACCTTGAACATGGGCGCGTCGTTGGCGCCGTTACCCACCGCGGCAACGGATGGCCCGCCGATGGCTTCCACAAGTCGGCGTTTCTCTGCCCCGTCGCGAACGACTTCGCATGTGACCGGTAGGCCGGCCAGCGCCCGACGCGCGGTCCCGAACGTGTCGGCCGTGAGAACGATGATGTTCATGCCCGGCGCCAGTCGCCGCAGCCGCGCCCGGACGCCGCGAATCAGGCGCCCATCGGTCGCCAGCGTTCCGTTGAAGTCCAACACGACATGGGTGATCCGCAACCGCTTGCGGCCCGGGATGTCGACGCCGATGCCGCGCGGGATGGAGCGACGCCCGCGTGAAGCAGCCGGGCCCGCGCGCGGAGCGGCCCGGCGGACGCGCGCGCCGGGTGCGCGCTCACGCACGCCGGAATCCGCCGGCCCGGTGGAAGCCCGCGCCCGCATAGCGCCCCTCGGCGCCGAGCTCCTCCTCGATGCGCATGATCTGGTTGTACTTGGCGACGCGCTCGCCGCGGCAGGGCGCGCCGGTCTTGATCTGCCCGGCCGAGGTCGCCACGGCGAAGTCGGCGATGAAATCGTCGGGCGTCTCCCCGGACCGGTGGCTGATGACGAGACCGTAACCCGCCTGGCGCGCGATGGCCATGGCTTTCAGCGTCTCGCTCACCGAGCCGATCTGGTTGAGCTTGATCAGCGCGGCATTGGCGACGCCCCCGGCGACGGCCCGGCTGATGATCGCCGGATTGGTGACGAAGATGTCGTCGCCCACGAGCTGGACACGTCCGCCCAGCCGTTCCGTCATGAGCCTCCAGCCCTCCCAGTCACCCTCGGCCAGACCGTCCTCGAGCGACCAGATCGGGAACTGCCGCACCCACCCCTCCCAGAAGGCGATCATCTGCTCGGAGGTGAGCCGGCTGCCATCGGACTTCTTGAGAACGTAGGCGCCGTCCTCGTAGAACTCGCTCGCGGCCGGATCCAGGGCGATGACCACATCGCGGCCCGCCCTCAGTCCCACCTTCTCGATCGCCTGCAGGATGAGCTCGGGCGCCTCGACGTTGGCCTTCAGGTTGGGCGCGAAACCCCCTTCGTCGCCAATTGCTGTCGAGTATCCCTTGGCTTTGAGGATCGATTTCAAGGCGTGATACGTCTCGGCGGCCATCCGCAAGGCTTCACGGAACGACGCGGCGCCGATGGGCGCGATCATGAACTCCTGGAAGTCGACGCTGTTGTCCGCATGGGCGCCGCCATTGAGGATGTTGAACATGGGCACGGGCAGGAGCATTCCCGGGTCGCCCGCCAGCGACGCCAGATGCCGGTGCAACGGGAGGCCCTGCGCCGCGGCGGCCGCCCGGGCGGCGGCGAGCGAGACACCCAGGATCGCGTTGGCGCCCAGTTTGTCCTTGTTGGCCGTGCCATCCAGGCCGCAGAGCTTGAGGTCCAGCGCCTGTTGATCCGTCACATCGGCCCCGCGCACCGCCGGCCGGATGACCTCGACGACGTTGCGTACCGCGCGCTCGACACCCTTGCCCGCAAAGCGGCGCTGGTCGCCGTCACGCAGCTCGAGCGCCTCACGGCTGCCGGTCGAGGCGCCCGACGGCACTGCCGCCCGGCCCCAGGCGCCGCCTTCCACGTGGACATCCACCTCGACCGTCGGGTTGCCGCGCGAATCGAGGATCTCGCGCGCGACGATGTTCGTGATCTTCCTCATGACTTGAGCTCTCCTCCCTGTCTGCCTGCCGGCCTGCTTGCCCGCTTGTCTGCTTGCCGAAGGAACCACCGGTTGCATCTGGGGCACGCGATCCTCGCGGCCGGCGAGCGAGCCCGGCGACATCTCAACCCTGGCGTCACAAGATTCTCACAGCCGGGTCTGGACCGCACGCCGAATTCCACTTCCCCGGTGCAATCTCGCCGGGCCACCGCCGATCCGACAATCAACCCTCCTCCAGCGGACCTTCCAGTTCAGCCTGTTTCCGTACCGCAGCCGCCGCGACCTCGGCCTTGACCCCGGGCGTCAGCAAGTGGCCCGGCAAGAATATGGCCCCCGCGATCAGCGTGGGCGCGACCGCCGACGCGATGACGACCGCGACCAGTTGCGAATACTGCTCCGGGGAGATAATGCCGTTTCTCAGACCGAACAGGGCGGAGATGGTTCCAAACGTAAGCCCGGTCGACATCAGCAGTGTATAGTGCCAGCGCTCCCGATTGTTCTTCCTGAACGCGCTCACGACGGGGACCAGTCCGAAGATCTTGGTCATGATCTTGCCCCCCAGCAGGGCCAGACTGACGAGCGGCGCGGCGACGAGCGCCGACACCGAGACGAGCGAGCCGGCCCGCAGGAAGTAGAAGGGGCTCAGGAATCCAATCGTCAGGGTCCGCAGCCGCCGAATGAAGAGCTGGTCCTTGGCGAGGTCCCCGGATAGCAGCATGCCCGCGATGTAGGCCGGCAGCACCGCCTCGCTGCCCGACCAGAGGGCGAGCGAACCCATCCCGAAGAGGATGAGGAAGACCCACTTGGTGCGGAAGGCCGCCGTCCGGTTGGCATAGTGGTTGATCAGGCGCGGCGTCACCACGGGCAACAAGACGAAGGCAACCACGCACGCGCCGATGAAGACCGCCGTCTTCCACGTGAAGGGCGTGAAGATCAATCCCAGGGCGATCACGGTGCCCAGGTCCGTGACGAAGCAAGCGCCCAGAATCCCCTTGCCGTAGTCCGTGCGGTTGAGGCCGGTCTCCAGCATGACCGCGTAGACCACCGCCATCGAAGTCGTCGACAGCGCGATCCCGGCCAGCCAGCTGGACTGCGCCGACCACCCCAGTCCGTAGCGGGCGATCGCGGCACAGCCGAGGAAGGGCGCGGCGAAGCTCACCAACCCAACGACCGAAACCTCTCTCCAGCGCGCGCGCATGGTGCCCAGGTCGAGCTCGGCGCCCGCGAGGAAGGTGAGCATTACGGCGCCCGCGCTCGCGACGAAGGTCAGCCAGGGCAGTCCAGATCCCAGCGCCTCCGGACCGAAGAAGCGCGTGGCCGCCGCGCCGGCGCCGATGCCGACGAGGATCTCCATCAGGGCATTGGAGATCTTCAGGCGGGTGCCCAGAAAGGTGGCGGCGAGGGCCAGACCGAACCAGAGGGCGGCAATGGCGAATGTCTGCTCCATGGATCAGCCTCCTTGCGCGCTGGGCGCAGAGCGATTGCTCGCACGGCTGATCCGGAGTGTGGCCCGGTAGGCTCCCGCTAAGGACCAGCCTCGCAGGAGTCATTGGCCACGACAGGAGCATGGCGATTGTCGGCGGACTCCACCGCCCTCGTGGAACGAAACAGAAGCATACGCGGCGGGCTCGACCGGGTCAAGCGCCGCCTCCGGCCGGCGGATCAGTCCAGACGCACCATCTTGGCAACGGTCCGCAGGCCGCCCGCCTCCAGGCGGCAGTAGTAGAGCCCCGGCGGAACGCGGTCTCCGGTCTGGCTGCAGCCGTCCCAGAGGACGGTGCGGCTGCCGGCCGGGGCGTGACCCGCCGCGAGGGCTCTCACCAGCCTCCCGCCCGCGTCGTGGATGCACAGCCTCACCGTCGCGGCGCCGGGAAGTGTGTATTCGATGGCGGCCACCCGCGAGAAGGGATTGGGCCAGACGCCGAGCGCCGCGCGGGTCGCGGTGATGGTGGGCAAGTCGGCCGACGAGGCCCCGTCCGATGCCAGGCGTATCAGCCACCCGTCGTGCAGGCCCGCCCCGAAGGAGAGCGTGTGGCCCGCCACCGCGTAGCCGCCGTCGGATGTGTTCGCCACGGCGTAGGCCACGTCGGAGGCTGAGCCCCCGTAGGTGGTCTGCCAATCCAGGTTGCCGTCCGCATCCGTTCTCACGAGCCACACGTCGTCGCCGCCGGCGCCGTAGGAGAGTGTGTATCCCGCCGCCAGGTATCCGCCGTCGGCGGTCTGCACCACGGAATTGCCGTAGTCCCGGCCGGACCCTCCGAAGGTCTCGAGCCACTCCGCCGTCCCTTCGCTGTCGGTCTTCACCAGCAGCATGTCGTAGAGACCCGCCCCGAAGGAGTCCGTGTAGCCGGTCATGATGTAGCCGCCGTCCGCGGTCTGCCGCACCCAGTAGCCCCGGTCGGCCTCGGTGCCTCCGAAGGTCTCGTGCCAGTCGAGGTAGCCGAGCGAGTCGGTTTTCACCAGCCAGGCGTTACCGAGATAGCCGGGGCCGTGGGAGAAGGTCCAGCCGGACAGGATGAACCCCCGATCGGAGGTCTGCGACACCGACCAGGCGCCGTCCGATCCGTATCCGCCCAGGGTCCGGGTCCAGATGGGAGCTCCGGCCGCGTCGGTCTTGATCAGCCACACGTCTCGGCTGCCCGCCCCGAAGGAGGACGTGACTCCGGCAACGATCAGGCCGCCGTCGTCGGTCTCTTGCACCGCGTAGGCCTCGTCGTCGCTGGCGCCGCCGAACGTACGCGTCCAGTCCTCGTTCCCGGCCGCATCGGTCTTGACCAGCCACACATCCTTGCCCCCCGCTCCGAAGGATGAGGTGAGCCCCGCGGCGATGTAGCCGCCGTCGGATGTCTGCCAGACCGAGTGCCCCTCGTCGTCGCTGTTACCCCCGAAGGCGTAGTTCCACTCGGCGGCGCCGGAAGGGTCGGTCTTGACGAGCCAGACGTTGCGGCCCGACGGACCGGAGGAACGGGTGTAGCCCGTCAGGATGAAGCCGCCGTCGGCGGTCTGCCTCACATCGTGGCAGATGTCGATGTTGGTCCCGCCGAACGTCCTGGTCCAGAGCGTGTCGGGAGGCTGTGCCAGCGTCGTTGCCGCGCAGCACAAGACCGTCGCCGCAATGAGCGCAGCGCGGGCCGGCGATGCGGATCTCTCGCGCGAGGCACGCGCCCGCGGCCGGCGCTGAAGGCTGAGATGAAGCATGTCGTTCTCCTTCCCTCGCTCCGTGGGAGTGACCGGGGGGCATCTTCACAGCCGCCGGCGGGACCGCTTCTCATGCGGGTTGAGTCCCCCGCGACGATTACGGCTGGGTTCCGCGCGGCGATCACGATTGAGTATATCATGGCCGAGCCCGCTGGTCCGCCCGCGAGCGGGCCGGCGGAAGAGGGTAGGCCTCGCTAGCAGATCCGCGGCAGGCCCGCCCCCGACAGCAGATCGAGCGGCCGTTCCACCCCCAGGGCGTTGACGATGGCCACGGGCGCCTGCCCGGCGCTCGCCGCCGTCATGCGCCCGATGCGCGCCGCGCCGAGTCCGTCGGGGCGCGCCTGCAGCGCCGCGAGCGCGCGCCGCGCGTCATGCTCCGGCACCCAGATGAGCGCCCTTCCCTCGCAGGGCGCCGCCAGCGGATCCAGACCGAGGACCTCGCAGACCGCCAGTACCTCCGGACGCACCGGCAGCGCGGACTCCTCCAGCACGATGCGCAGGCCCGTGCGCTGCGCGACCTCGTGGCAGGTCGTGACGACGCCGCCGCGGGTCGGATCGTGCATCGCGCGGACGTCGACGCCGGCGCCGAAGAGCGCCTCGGTGAGACCATTGAGCGGCGCGCAGTCGGAGCGCAGCCCTGGGCCGCTCAGCTCGTGGCGGCAGGCCATGATCGTAGCGCCGTGATCGCCCACCGGCCCCGACACGAGCAGCGCGTCGCCCGGCTGGATGCACCCGTCGCCCACCGCGCGACCCGGGGGCATGATGCCCAGTCCGGCGGTCGTGATGTAGATCCGGTCGCCCTTGCCGCGCGGAACGACCTTGGTGTCGCCGGCGACGATCGCGACGCCCGCCTCGGCGGCGGCCCGCCGGGCGCCCTCCACGCAGCGGCGAATGAGGTCGCCCGCGGCGCCTTCCTCCAGCACCAGCGCCCACGTGAGGTGCAGAGGCTGCGCGCCCGCGACCGAGAGGTCGTTCACCGTCCCGCACACCGAGAGGTAGCCCACGTCGCCGCCGGGGAAGATCGGGGGATCGACGACAAAGGCGTCGGTCGTCAAGACCGGGCGCGCGCCGGCCGGCAACTCGGGCAGGACCGCGGCGTCCGAGAGCGCCGCGAGCTGGGGGTTCTCGAACGCGGGCAGAAACAGGCTGCGCACCAGTTCCTGCGTCAGACGCCCGCCCGATCCGTGGGCCAGCAGGATGCGCTCCGGGGCGCCGGCGGACACTCTCGCCGGTGACGGTCGCTCGCGGTTCAGGGTGGTGCTCTTCAACGCCGTGCTCCTGTGGTCCGTGCGTGGGCCTCGACATTCAGCCGCTCGTGGCGGTGCCAGGCGGCGCACGATCCTTCGCTCGACACCATGCAGGCCCCGACCGGCTCATCGGGCGTGCAAGCCCGGCCGAAGAGCGGACAGGCGGGCGGGTCGATGCGCCCGCGCAACACCTCGCCGCACCGGCAGCCCTCGGGCTCGCGCGACGCGGGCGGCGTGACCGCGATGCGGCCGGCATCGCGATGAGCCCATCGCGCCCGCAGATCGAGGCCCGACCCCGGGATGGTCCCCAGCCCGCGCCAGGCGGCGGCGCCGGACTCGAAGAAGCGATCCATGAGATCCCGCGCGACCCGGTTGCCTTCCGCGGACACGACCCGGCTGTAGTGGTTCACGACCTCGGCGCGGCCCGCGGCGCGCTGCCGCACGAGCTCGAGGATGGCGCGCGCTATGTCAGCCGGCGAGAAGCCGGTCACGACCGCGGGCAGCTCGTGCTCGCGCGCGAGGAAGGCGAACGCGTTCGCCCCGGTGATGACCGAAACGTGCCCGGGCAGGATCAGCCCGTCCAGCCGAACCTCGGGATCGCTCGCCAGGGCCCGCAGCGCCGGTGGGATCGTCTTGTTGCCCGGCAGGATGAGGAAGTTGGCGGCGCGCGATTGCTCCGCCTCGGCCAGGGCGGCCGCGATCGTCGGCGCGGTCGTCTCGAAGCCGATCGCCAGGAAGATCACGCGCAGCGCGGGGTTCGCGCGCGCGACCGCGAGCGCGTCGTGCGCCGAGTAGACCACGCGCACCCGACCGCCGGCCGCGGCGAGTCTCTCCAGGCTGCCGCGGCTCGACGGGACCCGCAAGAGATCGCCGAAGGTGCACAGCAGCGTATCGGGCAGAGCGGCCAACGCCTCGGCGCGGTCGAGGTAGCCGACGGCCGTCACACACACGGGGCAGCCGGGCCCCGAGACGAGCCGCACGTTCGCGGGCAACATGCGCCGCAGGCCCGCGGCGCCGATGGCGTGCGTGTGCGTGCCGCACACTTCCATGAGGGTGACCGCCCGATCGAGCCGGCCGGCTTCGTCGCGCACCTGCGCCAACACCGCGTGCACGGCCCGCGCGTCGGTGAAGACCGGCTCAGTCTTCATCACCGGCATCTCCCCGCCGGGCATCGCCGGCATCTCCCCGCGGCGCATCGTCGCCGAGCACCGGACCGGGACTCGCCGGCGACGCTTCGGCCGCGATGATTTCCTCGAACAGGCGCACCGTCTCGGCCGCCTCGTCCGCGTCGACCGCACCGATCGCATAGCCGGCGTGGACCAGGAGGTGATCCCCGACCCGCGCCTCGGGCGTCAGCAAGAGCGACACGCGCCGCCGGACGCCTCCCAGCTCGACGACGCCGTCCTGCTCGCCGCGATCGATCAGCTCCATCGGAATGGCAAGGCACATGAGGATCTACTCCATCCTGGGTTCTCTGCCGCGGGCCAGCGCCGCCGCGGCCAGCGCCGCCTGACCGTAGGCGAGCCCGCCGTCGCCGGGCGGCACCTCGCGGGGCAGCCAGACGGTGAATCCGGCCTCCTCGAGACCGCGCGCGATCCCGTCGCGCAGGAGGCGATTGACGAAGCAGCCCCCGCCCAGCGCCACCCCGGTGACGTCGCGCGGGACGACGCCCACGGCCATGGCGACGACGAGGCGGCAGAAGGTCGCGTGGAACGCGGCGGCGCAGGCGGCCGCCGAGCGTGTCCGGCGCCAGTGCGCCGCCACCGCCGCGAGCAGGCGCGCGGCCGGCAGAACCCCGGCCGGCTCCGGGCCGCCCGCGACCGGCAGGACTTCGCCCGCGAGGGTCGGCTCCTCGGCCGCGGCCTCGCACGGTGCGGTCGCCTCGCAAGACGCCGCGGCCTCGCACACCGCCGCCGCCTCGCACAGCGCCGCTGCCTCGCCTTCGTAGCCGTTGACCGCGGCCAGCCCCAGCAGCGCGCCGGCCGCCTCGCACAGGCGCCCGGCGCCGGTGGCCATCGGCCAGGAGCCGCGGTGGCTGAGCTGCGCCACGGACCGAACCTGCGCGGCCGAGACGATCGCCGCGAGCGGCGTGTCGGCCACGATCCGCTCGACGGCGTCCACGTCGCGCGCCTGCGCCTGCGCCAGGAGCGCCAGCGCCACGCGCCAGGGCTCGCGCACGGCGCGCTCGCCCCCCACCAGCGGGAAGGGCGCCAGATGCCCCACCCGCCGCCACCGCAGATCTCCCCCCACGAGGAGGCACTCGCCGCCCCAGGCCGTGCCGTCGGGACCCCAGCCCGTGCCGTCGAGCACGATCGCCGCCGCCTGCTCGCGGGGTTGCGGGAACGCGCGGTGCTCGGACAGAACCGCAGCGGCATGGGCGAGATGGTGCTGGACCCGCATCAGCGGCACGCGGGCCTCGCGCGCCCACGCCTCGCCCAGCCAGGTGCTCGGGTAGTCGGGATGCTGGTCGACGACCAGGGTCTCGGGGCGCGCCTGGAGCAGATCGCACACGCCCTGGGCCGCCTCGCGCAGGAAGCCGCGGGCAGCGTCGCTGTCGAGATCCCCGACGTGCTGCGACAGCACCGCCTCGTCGCCGAGCGCGAGGCATGCCGTCGCCTGCAGGTGCCCGCCCAGCGCCAGCACGGGGCGGGGCGCCGGCTCGGGCAGGGGCAGCGGCCGGGGCACATACCCGCGCGAGCGCCGCACGACGAACGGGCCACGCGGGGAGGTGCGCGCCACCGAGTCGTCCAGGCGGCGCACGACGTCGCGATCGTGCAGCAGGAACAAGTCGGCGATCTCCGCCAGTCGCCCGATCGCCTCGCGATTCCCGCACGCGATCGGCTCGTCCGAGACGTTGCCGGAGGTCATGACCAGGATGTCGTAGGGCGCGCCGCGGAAAAGCTCGATGTGCAGCGGCGTGGTGGGCAGCATCACGCCCAGGTCGCTCAAACCGGGCGCCACACCGGGGGTCGCCACACCGGGGGTCGCCACGCCGGGCGCCACACCGGGGGTCGCCACGCCGGGCGCCACACCGGGGATCGCCACGCCGGCGGCCAGGCGCGGCCATTCGCGGGCGGGCGCCCGCCGCGGGGCGAGCAGGATGGGGGCGTGCGCCGAGCCGAGCAGCGCCTCGTCGCCCGCCGCCAGCGCGACGAGGCGCCGGGCGACGGCCAGGTCGCGCGCCATCACCGCGAACGGTTTGCTCAGCCTGCGCTTGCGTTCGCGCAGCTTGGCCACGGGGCCGTCCTGGTCGGCCCGACAGGCGAGCTGGAAGCCGCCCAGCCCTTTCAGGGCGACGATCCGACCCTGCGCCAGCGCGGCGCGGGCCTGATCGAGCGCCGCCCCGGCCTCGGCCAGCCCGCGTCCGCCAACGCCGGCGAGCCCGCATCCGTCAGCGCCGGCAAGCTCGCGGCCGGCGGCGTCGGCGAGCCACAGGCGCGGTCCGCATTCGGGACAGCCAAGCGGCTCAGCGTGAAAGCGCCGGTCGGCAGGGTCCGCGTATTCGCGCGCGCATTCGGGACAGAGCGGAAAGCACGCCATCGCGGTCTGGGCGCGGTCGTACGGGAGGCGCTGCACGATCGAGAAGCGCGGCCCGCAGTTCGAGCAGGTGGTGAAGGGGAAGCGGAAGCGGCGGTCCCCAGGACGCTCCATGTCCGCCCGGCACGCGGCGCACAGCGCGGCGTCCGCCGGCAGCGAGCCGCGGGCTTGGGTCCCGGGGCGCGACGCGCGCACCGTGAAACGCGTTTCCCCGAGCGCGTCCACCTCGGTGACGGCGCAGGACCCCAGCCGCGCGAGACTGGGCAGCTCGCGGGGCAGGCGCTCGGCGAATTCGACCAGCGCGGCCGGTGGGCCCTCGATCTCGATCGTCGCCCCCTCGGGATCGTTGCGCACCCAGCCGCCCAGATCCAGCGCCGCCGCCAGCCGATAGACGGCCGGGCGGAAGCCCACGCCCTGAACGGTGCCGCGGCAGAGCAGCCGGCGGCGCGCGATGGTGGCTGCGGCCGGCGCTGTCATGGCTGTCCGGCGCGCCTCTTCCGGGTGAGCGCATCCTCGATGAGGGCGAGCCACTCGCCGATCCCGGGCTGGCCCCGGACGGAGGTGACCACGATGCGACCCTCGGGCCGGAGCGTCTTTACCTGCTCGCGCACCTCGTCCATCTGAAAGTCGGTGTACGGCAGCAGGTCGGCCTTGGTGATCGCCGTGACCTGAGCGCGCGAGAAGATGCCGGGGTACTTGAACGGCTTGTCGCCGCCCTCGACCACCGACAGCAGCGCGACCTTGAAGTCCTCCCCCAGGTCGTAGGAGGTCGGGCAGATCAGATTGCCGACGTTCTCGATGAAGAGCAGGTCCACCGGCCCCAGCTCCATGCGCTCGAGCGCGTCGTGCACCTGCCGCGCGTCGAGGTGACAGGCGCCGCCCGTCAGGATCTGGTGCGCGGGAATCCGCATCGCCCGCAACCGCTCGGCATCGCGCTCGGTGGCGATGTCGCCCTCGATCGCCGCGATCCGGTAGCGCTCGCGCAGCGCCGCCACGGTGGCCTCGAGCAGCGTCGTCTTGCCCGATCCCGGCGAGGAGATCAGATTGAGCACCAGCGTTCCCTGCCGCGCGAAGCGCGCGCGGATCTCCTCGGCGCGCCGGCTGTTCTCCTCCAGGACCTGCTTGCGGACGTCAACCGTCTTCTGCGTTCCTTGCATGATCCACTCCTTTGCTCACCGCAACCGCGTCAGGCGGTGCCGCCGTCAGGGTTGCCCTCGCCCGGCTCTTCCAGAGCCACGCGGATGTCGATCACCTCCAGCTCATCGCCGCCCTCGACCGCCAGCACGGCGCCGCAATCGGGGCACAGCGGCCACCAGGCGCCGGGGGCCCGCGGCTTCTCGGCCGCGCACGATGGGCACATCTGGCGCGCCGGCCGCCATTCGATCTCGAGCCGCGAGCCGGCGTGCGGGCCGCCGTGGGTGAGCGCCTCCCAGGCGTAGCGCAGCAGGTCCGGCTCGACCGCGGCCAGGTCGCCTACGCGCAGGCGCACGACCTCGATGCGGCCGCGCCCATGCGCCGCCAGCGAGGCCTCGCAGATCGCCAGGATGTCGCTCGTCAGCCCCAACTCATGCACGCCGGATGCCCCCTCCCCCGCGCTCCGCCCGCAGTGCGACTCGCCGGCGCCGGAAGCGCCGGTGCCCGCCGGTCTCGCGGACAGGCGGGCACGCTCAGGGCAACCGGACCCCAGCTCGGTCTAGAGCTGGATGGTCGCCGCCTTGTAGCCGCCCTGATCGACGATACTAACTAGCACCTTGCCCGTGTCCGCGCACCACTTCTGCACGTCGCTCGGGAAGCTCGGGCAGTCGGCGCGCACCTCCAGCACACTGCCCGGCGGCATGGAATTGGCCTTGATGGCCGCCTTCAACACCGGCTGCGGGCACTTCATCCCACGACAATCCAGTACTTCCGCCATCGCTCACCTCCGTACCAGGTCCACTTCTCTCCCAGTGGCCGCACTGCTCTCGCCGTCCGGGCCCCCAAGGGTCCGGGGCGGGTTCAGCGCGCTCGCCGCGCGCCCTCACTCTCGCGAGTGACGGTCGCCAGCGGATCGCCATTGGATTTCCGCAGAGTGACTCGCAAGGGCATCTTCCCCGGCAGGCAGTGCGTGGCACAGCCTAGACACGGGTCGTACGCCCGAAACGCCATCTCCACCATGTTGAGCAGGCCGTCGTCGGCGCGCCCGCCGCGCACCAGGCCGCGGGCGGCCTTCTCGACGGACATGTTGATCGCGGCCGAGTTGCCGAGGGTGGCGACGATGAGGTTCGCGGTCTTCATCAGGCCGCGCTCATCGGTGGTGTAGTGATGGATCAGCGTCCCGCGCGGCGCCTCGACGATCCCGACGCCCTCGCGCGGGGTGTTGAGGTTGGTGTTGCGGATCTCGGGCGACGTGAACTCCTTGCGGTCCGCGAGAACGACGAGCTCTTCGGCCGCGAAGAGCGCCTCGATGAGGCGCGCCCAGTGGTTGGCCAAGGTGCTGTGCGCCGGCTTGCCGCCCAGAATCTTGTACATCCGCTCGTAGTGCGCCTGAGCCAGGGGCGTGGACATGCCGTCGGCCGCATTCAGCCGGGCCAGCGGCGCCACGCGGTAGATCCCGCTCTCCGGGCCTTCCACGAAGCCCTTCCACCCGATCTTGCGCAGATAGGGGAACTTCATGTAGGACCAGGGCTCGACATGCTCGGCGATCACCCGCGCGTACTCGGGCTCCTGGAACCGCTCGACCTCGACCCCATCGGGGCTGACGACCCTCATCTCGCCGCCGTAGAAGTCGACGCAGTTGTCCTTATCCACCATCCCCATGTAGTACGTCACCTGGTTGTACATATCGGAGGTGATGAGATCGACATACTGCTGGTTGCCAAGGACGATGTCATCGAATGCCTTCAGCGCGAACTGCGTGAACTCGACCGCATCGGCCGCGACCGTCTTCAGTTCCGCCCGGATCTCCTCGGTCATCTGCTTGGCCACGCCGCCGGGCAGCCCGAGCACTGGATGGATGGGCTTGCCGCCGATGGTCGCCATCAGCGAACGGATCCGCCCGCGCATGTCGATGAGCTGCTTGCTGACGTCCAGGCCGACCTTCTCGACCACACCCAGGATGTTGCGCGCGGCCTTGGGGGCGTCGGGGCCCACGATGAAGTCGGGGCCGCCCAGGAAGAAGAAGTGCAGCAGGTGGTCCTCGACCATGAAGAGGTCATAGAACGTTCGCCGGATCGTCTCGGCGGCCGGGGTCGGCCTGACGCCGTAGAGCGCATCGAGGGTCTTGGTCGCGGCCATGTGGTGGGCGCTTGGACAGACCCCGCAGATGCGCGAGGTGATCTGCGGCATGTCCTCGCTGCGGCGCCCCTCGACGAAGCTCTCGAAGCCCCGCAGCTCCGGGACCTGGAAGAAGGCCCGCTCGACATTGCCGGCATCGTCCAGGAAGAGGTCGATCTTGCCGTGGCCTTCCAGCCGGGTGATCGGGTCGATCGTGATGTTCTTGCTCATCGTCTTGCCCATTGTCTGGCTCATCGTCTGGCTCATCGTCAGGCGACCTCCTTGGTGTCCCGTTGCCGCCCCAGCAGCGACGCGGACATGCTGTAGCGATAGAAGGTCCCGGCCGGGTCGGCCATCGAACCCGCCACGCGCCGGACGTCGTCTTCTTGTTCCGCCTCCAGGACCCCGCCCAGCGCGGCGATCATGCGCGCGGCCGGATCGCCGTCGCCCACTGAGCCGAAGCAGCCCGTGCAGGGCATGTTGCCGCTGATGCACTGGTGGCCGCACCCGGTGCGCGTGGCCGGGCCCATGCACAGGATGCCCTGCGTCAGGAAGCACTCGTCGGGGTTGGCCTGGACCTCGTGGATCCGCTTGAGGTCCTTGATCGTGAAGACGTCCGGTTTGGTTTCATTGCGCGGACAATCCGTGCAGAGCGCCTTGTCCGGGGCGAGCACGCTTCCGCGCGGGGGCAACTGGCCCGCGACGATCGCGCCCAGGGCGTTGGCGATCAGCTCGGGGGTCGGCGGGCAGCCGGGCAGGTAGTAGTCGACCGCGATGACGTCGTCGAGCTTGTAGACCGTGTCATAGAGCAGCGGCAGCTCGAGGCGATGGCCGTCCTCCACGTGCTCCTCCCGGGGCACGATGCCCTGGGGATTCACGACGGTGGGCGAATCGAGATACGAGCGCTTGAAGATCGCCGCCTTGCTCGTGAGGTTGGCCAGCGCCGGGATGCCCCCCGTCCAGGCGCAGGCCCCGAAGGCGACGACGAGCTGCGCCTTCTGGCGCAGCAGGCGGACCATGTGCTCCTGCTCGGACGAGCGGATCGCGCCGTTGATGAGGGCGACCGCCAACGAGCCATCGGGCATCGCCTCGACGTCGGCGCGTTTCGGATCAAGCGCGCAGGGCCAGAAGACGATGTCGACCTGATTGACCACGTCCAGGATCTTCTCGCGCAGATCCACGACGGCTTCTTCGCAACCACCGCAGGACGCGCACCAGTAGAGCGCGATCTTGGGCTTGGCGGGCGCCTGCGCCGGAGCCTGGGAGGAATTCTTGGCTGACATCATGCAACCTCACGATCGACAGAGCCTGTCAGGGTGAGTGGGCCCAGAGCGCGGACCGACTCGGTGAAGGAGGTCGTCACGGCCTGCAGCCGCTCGGCCTCGCCGGCGCCGACCCAATCGAGGCGGAACCGCCCGGGCTCGATGCCGAGCTGGGCGAGGAGCGTCTCGAAGATCCGGAAGCGGCGCAGGGCCTTCATGTTGCCATTGCGGTAGTGGCAGTCGCCCGGATGACATCCCAGCACCATGACGCCATCCGCGCCCTCGCGGAAGGCGTCCATCACGAACTGCGGATCCACCCGGCCGCTGCACATCACGCGGACCAATCGCACGTTGGGCGGATAGGGAAGCCTCTGCCCACCCGCCTTGTCGGCGGCGGCGTACGAGCACCAATTGCAGACAAAGGCCACGATTGTCGGCTCGAACCCAGCCATCTCAGCCATGGACCACGCCTCCAATCTCTGCGTAGATCTGGGTGTTAGTGAAGTGCTTCGCAGTACAAGCTCCGCTGGGGCACGTGGCGGCGCAGGTGCCGCAACCGCGACAGAGGGCCTCGTTGACGGCGCAGACGTGCTGCTGCGGATCGTATGAAACCGCCTTGTACGGACAGACCGCCACGCACATCCGGCAGCCGGCGCACAGCTCCTTGTCGATGCAGGACGTCATGGCTTCGAGCGGAATCTTGCGGCCGGGGACGAGCTTCGAGAGCGCATCGCCCACGGCCGCCTGGGCCATCGTGACCGCCGGCCCGCTGTCGCAGGGCTGCACGCAGCCGCCCGCGGCATAGATGCCGTCCAGGGTCGTCCCGGCCTGGTGCAGGACCGGGTGATCGGGCTTCAGGAACCCGTGCGCATCGCGATCGATGTTGAGCTGCTCGGCGAGACGCTCCAGCCCGGGCGGCGGGGTCACGCCGGTCACGAGGACCACCATGTCCACGTCCAGATCAGCGATGCCGTGGGCCGTGATGTGGATCCCGTGCGGACCCTGGCTCAGCCGGACGCTCTCGAGGTTCTTGACGTGCAGATACTTGGTCCCGCCCTCGATCTGGTGGTGGTAGAAGGTCTGCCCGGCCGGGCCCTCGAAGACCAGGCGGTCGTGCAGATTGTACACGGCCACCCCCGGCGCCTTGGCGCGCGCGAGGTGGCCCACCTTGCCCGCCATCAAACAGCACGTGCCGGAGCAATAGGGCACGCCCTCGGCGGACAGCGAGCCCACGCACTGGATGACAGCCAGGGAGGTGGGTTGCTGGCCGTTCTTGAGTAGGATCTGACCGCCGCACGGACCGTTCGAGGAGGCCAGGCGCTCGAACTCGGCCAGCGTGTAGACGTTGTCGATCTGGCCGTAGCCCAGTCGTTCGATCCCGGACGGGTCGACCGTGCCGTGCCCGGCGGCCACGATGACGGCGCCGGCCTGGAACTCGATGTCGCGGTCGGTGTCGTTGAAGTCGATCGCGCCGAAGGGGCAGGCGTCGACGCACGCCTGGCACGAGTCGTGCGTGAAATGGCGACAGGCGTCGCGGTCGATGACCGCCGCGGCAGGCACCGAGCCGGCAAAGAGCGTGTAGATCGCCTTGCGGGTGCCCAGGCCGAGGTGAAAGCGGCTGGTGACCGAGGTCGGACACGCCTCGAAGCAGGCTTCGCAGCCGATGCAGTCTTTCGTCACGTAGCGGGCCCTGGCGCGCACCTTGACGGTGAAATTGCCGAAGAATCCGAGAACATCGGTCACCTCGGCGTTGGCCACGACCTGGATGTTGGGGTGGTCCCGGATGGCCGAGAGCCGCGGCGCCAGCAGGCAGGGCGCGCACTCCATGTTGGGCGCCACCTCTTCGGTCTTGATCACCTCCCCGCCGAGAGAGACCTCCTTCTCGATCAGGACCACCTGGCGCCCGGCGTTGGCCGCCATGAGCGCCGCCTCGATTCCCGCCAGGCCGCCACCGATGATCACGATCTCGCTGCGGCACTCCAGCTCGCGGACTTCCAGGTCCTGATGGTGGTGGATCCGCGCCATGGCCCCGTTGATCAAGGTGAGCGCCTTGCGGGTGGCCTGCTTGACGTCGGGCGTGACCCACGCGCACTGCTCGCGCAGGTTGACGATCTGCACCATGCCCATGTTGAGGCCCGCCCGCACGGCCGCGTCGCGGAAGGTCTGCTCGTGCATCTTGGGCGAGCAGGCGGCCACGAGCACCTGGTCGGGATGGTGCTTGGCGATCGTTTCCTCGACGAACTTGCGTCCCTCGGGGGAGCACATCAGGTTATGGGTGGAGACGAAAGCCACATCGGGCCGCTTCGTCAGACTGGCCTGCACTGAGTCCAGATCGACGAAACCGGCGATGTTGGTTCCGCACTTACACAGGAAAACGCCGAGTCTCTTTGCTTCCCGGCTCATAGCGACTCCTTTGTTGCCGCCCACTGGGCAAGGATCTCTCCGATACGGTCCACCGCCTCTCCCAGGGCCCGCTCGACCGGGGCGGTCGGCCTTTCGGAGAAGGTCGCGAACTCGGTGCCTTCGATCCCCAGGAAGACCGACTCCCTGGGCATGGGGATGCCGCAGAGGCTCCCCAGACGAAAGAGCGCGGGCAGGTCAAGGCTGTGCGGCACGAGCATCTGCCCGGACGACCAGTCGAGGACGCTGTCCGCGGGTATGAGATGGCAGTAGCCGGCGGGGCGCTCGCCGGTCTGGATGCTGTCGACCAGGATCAGCCGCCCGCAGTCCGCGATCTCGTAGAGCAGGTCGAACGAGTCGCCCGTGTGCATCGCGTACTGGACGTTGTCCCACCGGCCGGTGTACCGCTCGCGGGCCATGCGCACCGCGTGCAGCCCGGCGGTGTCGTCGGAGAGTAGCGGATTGCCGATGCCGAGCACCAGGATCGATCCGCCGTCCTCGTCGTAGCGCTGAGCGGACAACATGGCGGCGGCTTATCCTAGTTTCTGCTTCATGCAATCCAGAAGCTGGCGCAGCATCTCCACGCTGTCGGAGACGTGCCCGACGCCCTCCGATGCCTTGGCAGTGGCTTGCTCCAGCCCCGTGACGCCCTGGGCGATCACCGTCGAGCCGTCCGCCAGCTCCGAGACGCTGCGCGAGATCTCGTTGGCGGCCTGCCCGGCGCCGGCCACGTTGCGGGCGATCTCATTGACCGCCGTGGACTGCTCCTCGACCGCGCTGGCAATCGTCTGCGACGTGCGGTGCACATCTTGAATCGTGGCGGTGATCGCCCCGATGGCGCCGATCGAGCTCTCGGAGTCCCGCTGGATGTCCTCGATCAGCTTGGCGATGTCGCCCACCGCGCGCGCCGTCTGCTTGGCCAGCTCCTTGACCTCGCTGGCGACCACGGCGAACCCCTTGCCTGCCTCTCCGGCCGACGCGGCCTCGATGGTCGCGTTCAGGGCGAGCAGGTTGGTCTGGTCGGCGATCGTGCCGATGATGTCCAGCACCTTGCCGATCTCGCGGGCCGAAGAGCCGAGCGACTCCATCTGGTGTTGGGTGGTCACCGCCTTCTCGTTGGCTTCCGTCGCGGTCTGGAGCTCCTTCTCGCAGGCCCGGGCGACGTCGGCCAGCGAGGCGCTGATCTCCTCGACCGCCGTGGCCACCGTGTTGACCGACGACGACATCTGCTGCGCCGAGGCCGACATTCCCTGCAGACTCGTGTGGGACTGCTCGCTCGCGGACGCGACGTTGTGGGTGTGCTCCACCAGCTCCTTGGCCTCGCGCGCCAGGGAAACGGCCAGGTCCTGCAGCTCGTTGGCGCAGAAAGAAAGCGTCACGGCGTCGCCGGCGATGCCGTTCATCGCCGTGCGGCGTTGGGTCAGCAAGGCGCTTGTCGCGCGGGCCATCTCCCAGAGCGGATCGCCGGGGTTCCGCTGGGCGATCTCGGCCTCGGCCTCCTTGTCACCGCGCTGCGCGGCCTCGAGCCGCCCTTGGACCCGGCCCCCCGCGGCCGCGGCCTGACGCGTCAGCACGATCACCAGGCCGAAGGAGGCCGCGGCGATGACGAGGGCCACGATGAGAAATGAGATGACGGAGCCGGCCGCCCCCCCGGGGGGCGTCCCCCATACCCTCCCGGGCGCGAAGAGCGCCAGGGCCGCGATGGCCGGAACAGAGCCGATCGCAGAGAGCCCCAGCAGCCGAATGAACCGTCGATGAGTCGCATGCGCCTGCGTTGTGTTCTCCATCTCTCGCCTACCTCGCTGCTCCTCGCCGGGCGGCAACCGACCGCTCGGGGTCATGATCTGCCGCTGCCGAAAGCCGTGTGGCCGGAGCGAGTCCCAACCGTCTTTCTCGAGGGCGCCACTCTGGCCTGCTTCTCGTCCGACTGCGACGAAGTCGCATCCAGCGCTGCCCTGACCGGTCGTTCCTAGTCTTCGACTGCTCGACCTGGATAGATTATTGGTAGTAGTACTGCCGCGGCGGGGAAGGGGTAGGTGATGGAACCAGGCGTCGCCCCGAGGGCCGAGCAAGCCCTGCCGCCGCTTGAAGTTTGGCGCCGGCGGCCCTGCGGGCCCCGATCCTAGAAGTTCGTCAAACCCTCGCGGATGGCCAGTTTCGTCAAACCAGCCACCGTGCGGACCTTGAGTTTACGCATGATCGCTCGGCGGTGAGCATCCACGGTCCGAATCGAGATGCGGAGCTGCCGGGCGATGTCTTTCGACGGGCAGCCCTCGGCCACGAGCTGGAGGATCTGACGCTCGCGCGGGGATAGCACCGTGGTGGCCCGCGCCAGGATGCCCTCGTCGCACGCCGGGAGCGCGGCGGCCTTCTCGGCCAGTGCCGGCGAGACGTAGGTCTCGCCCCGGCACACCGCCTGGATCGCCGGATGCAGCTCCTCGAGAACGGCGTTCTTGAGCAGATAGCCCGCCGCGCCCGCCGCGAGCATCTCGCGCACGCAGCCCGGCGCGGCGTGCATCGACAGCGCCAGGACCCTGACGGCGCGGTTCTCGGCCCGGATCCGGCGAGTCGCCTCGATGCCGTTCAGCCCGGGCATGGCCACATCCATGATGACAAGATCGGCCGGATGATGGCGCAGAGCCTCGATGGCGGCCTGCCCGTCGGCAGCCTCGCCCACGACCTGGACCTCCTGGCTCCTCTTCAGGAGCGCAGCCAGACCCTGACGAACGACATCGTGATCATCCACGAGCAGCACTGAGACCATCGCTGCAACCATCCTCTGCGGTGTCGCCCTGCTGGAGCAGAAGTCCCTTGAGCGGCAAGAGCAGCGTGCACCGCGCGCCCTCGCCGGGCGACGAGACGATCTCCAGCCGCCCCCCCAGATACTCGAGATGCCTCTTGATGTTGAAGATGCCGAAACCCTTCGACACCGGATTCGTCGACAGCACGTCACCCGGAATGAAGCCAATTCCATCATCGATGACGCCCACCCGCAACTGCCCCGCCTCGTGATCGACGAGCACGCGGGCTGTCGTGGCCTGAGCATGCTTGGCCACGTTCTGGAGAAGCTCCCGGACGGCTCGGAAGACCAGCCCCAGAATCTCGTCCTCCAGGCGCGGCACGGGCCCGGTCGACCGCAGCAGGGTCCGGATACCCGTGCGTTCCTGGAACGATTGGCACAGCCACTCGAGCGCCGCCGCGAGCCCGCGCTGGTAGAGCACCGGCGGACAGGTGTCGAAAGTCAACGTCCTGACGCGCGCCACGGCCCCATCCACCAGCGCCAGGACCTCCTCCAGCCGCCGCGCCTGCTCCGGTCCGGTCTCCTCCCGCGCCAGGCCGACGCCGATCTTCACCGCGATGAGATCCTGCCCCAGCTCGTCGTGGAGAGCCGCGGCCAGTATGCGGCGCTCCCGGTCCTCCGCCAGCGCCAGCTCGCGGGCCGCCTCCTCGAGACGGCGGGCGGTCTGCCGCAGGATGCGGTCGCTTTCCGCGATCCGCTCGCGCAGTCCCGCGGTCAGCGCGGATACGCACGCGATCATCACGGCTCGGCCCGCTTCAATCGCGATCCCGGCTCCTTCGAGGAAGATCAGGTGGCTGATCAGGACGACGGCGGCCATGGCCAGCCCCAGCGGGAGGCCCCTCCAACCCCACCAGACCGCCGCCAGAATGGCGGGCACATAGAGGACGTGAGAGATCAGCAGGTCGCTGCCCAGGAATCCGTGCGTGCCGGCCATCAACGCGACGCCGGCCACGGCCAGAACGGCCACGACCCAGATCCGCCGGCGCCCCTCCTCGGCCGGCGGCGCCGGCGTCTTGCCCGTTGCACGCGAGGGCCAGCTCATGGGCAGCCATTATCCCCAGGGCCCGCGGCGAAGTCCAGGGCGTGGTTCTCGGCGGGTGGCCTCGGCAGGTGGTTCTCGGCGGATGGTCCTCGGCGGGCGATCCACGGCAGGTGGATCCTCGGCGGGCGGTCCTCGTTGTGGCAGAAGCATCCTCTACGTGCTAAAACCCCGGGGATGCAGGTTGCGGCCGCAGGGAGGATCGCTGCGATGGCTTCTGCCGAGGTCGGGAGGGCCCAGCTCTTCAAGGTCCAGAGCTCTCCGCACGTCCGCGGCGCTCTGACCACGCCGCGGGTGATGGCCGACGTGCTCATCGCGCTGATACCCGCCACGTTCGTCGCGTTCTGGCTGTTCAAGGGCTACGCGCTCGTGCTCCTGGCCGCGTGCGTGGCGGGCGCCGCGGTGGCCGAGGCCCTCGCCAATCGCCTCATGCGCCGGCCCGGCAGCCTGGGCGACCTCACGGCCGTTGTGACGGGCGTGATCCTGGCGATGTGTCTGCCGCCGAAGTTCCCCTTCTACTTCGCGTTCCTCGGGGGGGCGGTCTCGACGGGCATCGGCAAGATGGCCTTCGGCGGCCTGGGGGCCAACATCTTCAACCCCGCCATGGTCGGGCGCGCCTTTCTGACGGCCTGCTTCGGCACCATGATGACGGCCTGGACGGAGCCGGGGACCCTGCAGGCGATCGGCCTGGAGGCGGTGACGCAGGCGACGCCCCTGGGCCTGGCCAAGCAGATCCTCAAGTCGGGGGGCGATGATCCGCGCAAGATGCGCGAGCTGGCGGCCCTCTTGCCGCGGATGTTCCTCGGCAACATCGGCGGCTCGCTGGGTGAGACCTCGGGGCTGGGGATCCTCATCGGCGGGGCCTGGATGCTCATCCGCCGCACGATCACCTGGCACATCCCCGCCGGCGTGATCCTGGGCGCCCTCGTCTTCGCCGTGCCCGCCTGGCTGATCGCCCCGGCCGCGATATCCCACCCCGGCATCCACATCTTCGGCGGCGCGATGCTCTTCGGGGCGTTCATCATCGCCACCGACCCGGTGAGCTGCCCGCTCTCCGCGCGCGGCCGCTTCATCTTCGGCGCGGGCGTGGGACTCTTTACCATGCTGATCCGCATCGTGGGCGGCTATCCCGAGGGCGTGATGTATGCCGTGCTGCTCATGAACGCCCTCACCCCCTTCCTCGACCAGTGGACTTTCACGCGGCCCCTCGGGCTGGGAGGCGGCGCTCATGCTTAGGTTTCTGAAGACGTCCTGGCTCGTGCTCGCCAGCGCCCTGGTCTTCGGCTTCCTGCTGGCGGGCGTGCACGCGAGCTGGCAACCTCGCATCGAGGCCAATGAGCGCGAGAAGCTGCAGCGGGGCATCCGGTCGATCCTCGTCGACGCGGATTCGATCGCGGCGATGTCGGTCACGCTGGCGTCGGGCGGCATTCCCGAGCAGATCGAGGTCTATGCCGGTTTCGATGCGGCCGGGCAGGTGGTCGGCTACGTCTTTCCGGCTGAGGGCACGGGCTTCCAGGACAAGATCAAGCTGCTGGTGGGCGTGGATCCCGACTTGTCGCGCTACCGCGGGATCGCCGTGATCTTCGCGGCCGAGACGCCCGGCTTCGGCGACGCGATTCGCGACTCGGCGATCTTCAAGGGGCAGTTTATCGGCGCCCCGGTCGATCCGCCGCTCACCGTCGTCAAGGTCGGCGATCGGAGCAAGACCGACGACGAGGAGATCGTCTCGATCACGGGCGCGACGATCACCTCCGAAGCGGCGACGACCATCATCCACCGGCGCTGGCAGCAGGTGCAAGCCGCCCTGCCGCGCCCCGGGCAGCGCGGCGAGGAGTCGGTGCGTGGGCCGCGCGACAGCGAGCCCCCGGATGGGCCGCGCGAGGAGGAGCCGCGCTAGCGGCGCCGGCGTCAGGAGAGGATCGAGATGAGCACATCTGCAGGCGTGGCCATCCGGCGAGCGGCCGAGCCCGGCACGGGCCGGATCGCCGTGACGCAGTTCGTCAAGCAGCTCTGGGAAGAGAATCCCACCCTGCGCACCCTGTTGGGCATGTGCCCCACCCTGGCCGTGACCGCCGCCTGCAAGCCGGCGCTCACCATGGGCCTGGCCGTGACCTTCGTGCTGGTCTGCTCCAACGTCATGATCAGCCTGATGCGCAAGGCCCTGGCGCCGCATTTGCGAATCCTGATGTTCACGCTGACGATAGCGGTCTTCGTCACAATTGCGGACATGTTCCTGCGGGCCTTCGTGCCCGATATGAGCGAAGTGCTAGGTCCCTTTGTGCCGCTGATCATCGTCAACTGCATCATCATCGCGCGGGCGGAGTCGTGCGCCGCGAAGAACGGGTTGCTCGTCGCCACCCTGGACGGCTTCGGAGCCGGCTTCGGCCATACCCTCGCGCTGCTCATGCTGGCCACCATCCGCGAGATCCTGGGCAACGGGACCTGGTTCGATCTCCGCGTGCTGCCCTCGTGGTGGGTGCCGTGGACCGTCATGAAGCTGCCGGCCGGCGCCTTCATCACGCTCGGCTTCATGCTCGGCGCGATCATCTACCTGCACACGCGGCATCACAAGAGAGGGTAGCGACATGGGCGGGTTTACCGAGCTCATCATCGTGTTCCTGTCGATCGCGCTGGTGAACAACCTCGTCTTCATGAGGTTCCTGGGCATCTGCCCCTACCTGGGGGTATCGAAGAAGGTCGATATGGCCTTTGGCATGGGCCTGGCGGTCACCTTCGTGCTCACGCTGTCGGCCACCCTGACCTGGATCATCAACCACCTGATCCTGATCCCCATTCACCTGGATTTCACGAAGTACATCGCCTTCATCCTGGTCATCGCCAGCATGGTGCAGCTCGTCGAGATGTACCTGCGGAAGTTCTATCCAACGCTCTACCGCGCATTCGGGATCTTCCTGCCGCTCATCACGACCAACTGCGCCATTCTGGGGACGTGTCTGTTCATCGACCTGTGGGGCTACAGCCTCGTCAAGGCCGTGGTGGCCGGCTTCGGAGGCGGCCTGGGCTTCACGATGGCGATCAGCATCATGGCGGGCATCCGCGAACGGCTGGAGCTGGTCGACCTGCCCCGCTCGCTCGAAGGCCCGGGGATCACCCTGATCACCGCCGGCATCTTGACGCTGGCCTTCATGGGCTTCTCGGGCATGGTGAAGTAGCGGGCCCGCGGCCGGCCCGCACGGAGGAAACGCGCAGATGCTCGGTGTGGCGCCAACGATCAGCACCGTGATCAGCACCCCGCTGATCCTCCTCGCCATCGGCCTCTTCTTCGCGATCATGCTAACGGTCGCCAATCGGAAGCTGAAGGTCGCGGTCGATCCCAGGGTGGCGTCCGTGCGCGATGCGCTGCCGGGCGCCAATTGCGGCGGGTGCGGCTTCGCGAGCTGCGACCAGTTCGCCGAAGCGCTGGCCGGGGGCCAGGTCGATCCGGGTGGATGCGTTGCGATCGGGGCGGCGGCCAAGGCCGCGCTGGCCGCGATCCTGGGCGTCGAGGTGCAGACCGCGGCTCCCAAGAAGGCGGTCATCCATTGCGGCGCCCGTCGCGGCGACCGCCACGGTCTGGCCGAGTACAGCGGCGCGCCGAGCTGCACCGAGGCGAACCTGGTCGCGGGCGTGATGGCCTGCACCTACGGCTGCCTGGGCCTGGGCGAATGCGAGCGGGCCTGCCCCTTCGACGCAATCGCGATGGCCGAGGGCCTGCCGGTCGTGTCGATCGAGCGCTGCACGGGCTGCGGCAAATGTGTGGCAGCCTGCCCTCGCGGCATCATCTCGCTCGACCCGCTCCTCGAAAACCCCCTGGTCGTGAACGCCTGCAGCTCCCGCGACGCGGGCAAGGCCGTGCGCGAGAACTGCGAGGTCGGCTGCATCGCCTGCGGCATCTGCGCCAAGCTGGCCCCGCAGACCTTCAAGATCGAGAACAATCTCTGCGCAGTGTTGTACACGCGTGAAAGCTACGGCCGGACCGCCGATCACGACGCGCCGGTCGGCAAGTGCCCCACCTTCTGCCTGCGCCACGTTGGCACGGTGATCGCTGAACCCTACGATCAGGTGGAGAAGCGCCGGCGCGAGAAGGCCGAGAAGGCAGCTCAGGCCAAGGCGGCGGCAGCCAAGCCTGCGCCGGCGACCTAGCCTGCGGCGGCGCCGACATCGGTCCCGCCGGAGCCCCCCACC
>CAZRWW010000029.1:0-59301 GCA_964603725.1 uncultured bacterium | reverse complement strand
CGGATGCCGCCGAAGAGCTCGACGAGCCCGCCACGCAGGCCGTGCTGCTCGAGGCGGACACCGGCTGGAGCGATCAGGCCGAGACCTCGTCGCTGCTGGCCTACACGGCGCGCCATTTCTCGCTGCCCACTCGCCCGCAGGAGCACTTCGGCCGCAATCTCGATCTGACCCGCGCCTACATCCAGCGCCTGCGGCGAAGCGGCCTGTCGGTGACGATCCTGTGCGACACCGCGCCGCATCGCGACCGGTTGGCCGAGCTCATGGAGAAGTCCGGGGCGGACTTCGCGGTGGGCAACCTGGCGGGGGGCTTCGAGATCCCCTCGCTCGGGCTGGCCGTGCTGACCGACCACGAGATCTTCCAGCGCGTGCGCCGCCGCCGGGCCGGCCGTCGCTTCAGCCGGGGCATCTCGCTGAAAGAGCTGCTGGCGATGCGCCCGGGCGACTACGTCGTCCACATCGAGCACGGCATCGGCATCTACCGCGGCATCGAGCGCCTGACGGTCGACGGCCACCTGACCGACTGCATGAAGATCGAATACGCCGGGGGCGACAAGCTCTTCATCCCCGTCGAGCAGCTCAGCCTGGTGCAGAAGTACGCCGCCGAGGAAGGCGCCCGGCCGGCGCTGAGCAAGCTCGGCACCCAGAAGTGGGAGCGGACCAAGCAGCGCGTCAAGAAGGCAATCAAGGACATCGCCCAGGAGTTGCTCACGCTCTACGCGCAGCGCAGGAGCCAGCCGGGGTACGCCTTCTCGGCCGACGCCGTCTGGCAGACCGAGATGGAGGCGCGCTTCCCCTACGACGAGACCCCCGACCAGCTCAAGGCGATCGAGGAGGTCAAGACCGACATGGAGACGCCCGTGCCGATGGACCGCCTGATCTGCGGCGACGTCGGCTACGGCAAGACCGAGGTGGCCATCCGGGCCGCCTTCAAGTGCGTGATGGAGGGCAAGCAGGTCGCTTTCCTGGTCCCCACGACGCTCCTGGCCGAGCAGCACTTCGGGACGTTCAGCGATCGGCTGCGCGGCTACCCGGTGCGCATCGACATGCTCAGCCGCTTCCGCGCGCGCAAGGAGCAGCTTGCCACCGTCGCCGATCTCAAGGCGGGCAAGGTCGACATCGTCATCGGCACCCACCGCCTGCTCTCGAAGGATGTGGCCTTCAAGGATCTGGGGCTGGTGATCGTCGACGAGGAGCAGCGCTTCGGGGTCACCCACAAGGAGCGTCTCAAGCAGATGCGCACCCAGGTCGACGTGCTGACCCTCACGGCCACGCCGATCCCCCGCACCATGAACCTGGCCCTCATGGGCGCGCGCGACATGAGCACCATCCGCACGCCGCCTCGCGACCGGCGCCCGATTCAGACCGAGATCTGCGAGTTCAACGACGAGATCATCACCTACGCGCTCATGCGCGAGGCGGATCGCGGCGGGCAGTGCTTCTTCGTCCACAACCGCGTCGAGTCGATCGACGCCATGGCCAACTACATCCGCGGGCTGGTGCCGCACCTGCGCGTGGTCGTGGCCCACGGGCAGATGCGCGAGCGCCAGCTCGAGGAAGTGATGCGCCGGTTCCTGAACCGCGAGCACGACGTTCTGGTCTCCACGATGATCATCGAGTCGGGGCTCGATCTGCCCAACGTCAACACGATCATCGTCAACCGCACCGACACCTTCGGACTGGCGCAGCTCTATCAGCTGCGCGGCCGGGTCGGACGCTCGGCCCGCAAGGCCTACGCCTATCTGCTGGTGCCCCCCAATCGTGTCATGACCGAGACCGCCATGAAGCGCCTCAAGGCGATCGAGGAGTTCGAGGATCTGGGCTCGGGGTTTCAGCTCGCCATGCGCGATCTCGAGATCCGCGGCGCGGGCAATCTCCTGGGGAACGAGCAGCACGGGTTCATCGTCAACGTCGGCTTCGACCTCTACACGCGCTTGCTCGCGGAGGCGACCAGCGAGCTCAAGGGCGTGCCGGTCGAGCGCAAGCCCGAGGCGCAGCTCGTTACCACGCTGGAGGCCTTCCTGCCCAGCGCGTACGTTGAGAACGACCCCGAGAAGATGAACCTGTACAAGAGCCTGGCCGATGCCGGCACCGTGGAGGCCGTGGACGAGCTGGCGGCGGAGGTGAGCGACCGCTTCGGCCGCATGCCGCCGCCGGCCGAGAACCTCTTCGAGCTGCGCCGGCTGCGCGTGCGCGCCGCCGAGGCGGGGGTCGAGAAGCTGATCCTTCGCGACGGGGGGGTCGTGATGGAGATGCGTCGCGAGCTCACCAAGCGGGACGTCCAGCGGCTCATCAGCCAGATGCCCGTGCCGGTCACCTTCAAGACTCACGGCAAGCACCGGGTCGCGGCGGCGCCGGCGGATGTGCGCGGCGAGATGCTGATCGTCGCCGGGCAGATCCTGGACAGCCTGAGCAGCGAGCCGGCCTGAAACGCCGAGCCCGGCCGGGCCGCGACATCGTTGCGGATGCAGATGGGGCGCAAGCGCGCCCGCCCGGTGCGGGCCGAAATCAGGCGCACAAACGGCCCACGCCCGTTTTCCCGCTTGCCATCCCTCGCCGCGGGGGGCATGCTAACAATGTCTATCAAATTGATAGACAATTCTGAACAACGCGCGTGAGGGTCCGGCCCGATGCACGTCGAGTGGTCGCAATCGCCTGAGTTGGAGGCTCGCCGGTCCAGCCTGCGGATCGGCGACCAGGCCGCCAGGTCAGGCGCGTCATCCGCCGGTGGCGATTGGGCCGACATCTCACGATAGCTCAGTCAATCGAGGAGGTTACCGCATGAACCGTGCAACTCGCGCTCTGCGCAGCGCCGGGCTGGCGGCGGTCCTGGGCATCATCGGCCTAGGGTCCGCGCGGGCCGGCACCGAGGTGGTTCTCACCATTTACGACGACGCCGCGGCTGTGGCCGGCGCCCAGGTCGAGATCTTCCTGTCCAATGAGCACCTGGCCGGACAGACCAACAACGACGGCATCGTCGCATTCCAGGTCGAATCGGGCCGGGGCTTCTGGATCGAGGTCAACGGCGAGCGACTGGCGCAGTTCTTCTTCGTCGATCAGGCTCCCATCCAGATCGACCTCGCCACCATGGGCACCATCGAGTGGGAAGGGAGGTAGACGAGCATGAAGAGACTATCACTATCCATCCTGCTGCTGGCCGCGCTCGCGACCGCCTCCGCCTCGGCCGGCGACGTGCTCTGGTTCACGGGCCACAACGGCTTCGACGAGGGACACGCCAACATCCAGGCCTTGCTGGAAGCTGAAGGCGCCGTGTTCGACGTGGTCAGCTCCGGACCGCTCCCGGCGCTCGACGGCTACACGCTCATCTTCATCTGCATGCCCGGGTTCTTCGACCCGACCGACTACTTTACCGCCGCTGAGAAGAGCGCGCTGAACACCTGGCTCTCGCTGGGCAGCCACCGCGTGGTGCTGCTCGGCGACTGGGAAGGCTGGTACGGCGGGCAGGACGTCATGGAGGATCTGCTGGCGGCGATCGGGAATCCGATCGTCTACGAGCCGGGCGCCTTTGACATGGGCTGCGATCACTGCTCCGGTCCGCTCGGCGTGGCCGATCCCCTGACCAGCGGGCTGAGCCACGTCTGCTACGGCCTCACGGCCACCTGGGATCCAGCCTTCGGCGTTCCGCTGGCGTATCCCGAGGACGCGTCGGCGCCCGGGCCGTACATCGTCAGCAACGGTACCGACATCCCCTGCATCGTGGGCATCGGCGACAGCAATGTGACGACGGACCTCTGCAGTGGCCACATCGGCGCGATCGGCGATGCGGACTCCAAGGAGTTCCACCGGCGGCTTTACACCATCACCTGCTCGGGTGAGGTGCAGCTCGCGTGCTGCTTCGAGGAGCAGTGCGTTCTCCTGACCCGAGAGGACTGCCTCACCACGGGTGGTGTGTTCATGCCGATGTACAGCTCTTGCTCGCCCAATCCGTGCGAGGGCTCGACCCCGGCCGAGCCGTCGACCTGGGGCACGATCAAGTCCATCTTCCGCTAGGGGGCGTCGGCTCCGGGGCGATTCCGCTCGCAGAGGGAGCCCTCGGAACGGCATCCGTCCGGCGGTTGCTGCCAGGCCCCGCGCCTCGATTCCAACTCGGGCGCGGGGCCTGCATGTACACGCGTATAGCGACTGCGCGGCGATCACCCGTACACAAGCACGCTCCGCCCGAAATCGGAATGCAGGGTGTTCCCACCTCACCAGACGCAAGGACTCGCCTCCGTGTATCATTGCGCGCTACAATACGTCTGCACTTCAGATGATGTGGCAGTGTGGCTCAGCGTAGGTCCTGCTTCTTGCCAGAACGCTTCCAGATCCCGCGCAGGCATCGTGTCGCTGGGCCAAGGATGGCTGTGATTCGTGGGTCTCCAACTAGCCGAGCATCAGACACGCGTCGACCAAGAAGGGAGGAACACAAGATGTCCTGCAGAGTCCCGACCTGTCTGCTGGCCGTGCTCGTGACGGCCGCAGCCCTCACACCACCAGTCCCCGCGGCGATGCCCTGCGCCGGGCAGATCCTGCCCATGTTGTTCTATTCCGGGTTCGAGGGGGGCAGCCTGGAAGGCTTCGTCCTCTATCCCCAGACGGCCTGGATTCCGGGCAACGCGAACACCGCGCTCGAGTGCATCACCATGGGCACCGGCCAGTGGAACCTGGCCTGGATCATCCAGGGCTTCGGTTGGACGGACCATAACCTCCAGGCCTCCGTGCGGTTCTTGGAGGGGGCAAACAACCTGGGCGTGGTCTTCCGGTTCCGCCAGCCTGGGGACTTCTACCTGTTCGTGCTGTCCGGGGGCAACACCGCCTCGCTGATGCGCAGTGTCGGGGGCGTCATCGACCGCGTGGAGTCTGTCCCCTACACCTACCAGACCGATCGATGGTACGTCCTGCGCATGGAGCTGGTGGGTAACCTTCACAAGGCTTACGTCAACGGTCTACCGGTGCTGAGCTGGACCGACAGCACGCATCCGATGGGCAGCGGCGGCGTGGCCGCCAAGGATACCCGAGCTTGGTTCGACAATGTCACCAGCCTCGTGCGGCCGAGCATGCCGCAGGCCGGCGAGCGACCGGACTGGGCCGCGATCACGGGATCCGGGCAGTGAGCCTCGACCCTTGGGCATGAAACCGCGCAGACAGAGGAGGATCGATAGATGAACCGCACTAGCATCCTTCGCCGGCTCTCGGGGGCCTCCGCGGCGGCGCTGCGCCCGGGCCGCGGCCCGGCCTGCGGCCTGGCCGCCCTCGGCGCCGCCATCCTTGTCCTGACCGGCGGCTTGCCCGCCGGGGCGGCGGTGCTCGATGTCCCCGGGCAGTACCCGACCATCCAGGCCGCCATCGATGCGGCCCACAGCCACGACGTCATCCGGATCGATGCCGGGGTGTACCAGGAGCAGCTCGACATCGCGAAGTCGCTGACGCTGCGAGGCGAGGATCCGGCCACAACCATCGTGCAGTCGCCCGCCCTGCTGGCGGTCAGATTCTCGCACGAGTCGGTCGACTACCGGCCGATCGTCTACGTCCACGGGGGCGTCGAGGTCGAGGTCACCGAGCTGGCCATCGACGGCGCCGCGCAGGGCGACGCCAATCCCGGCTTCGCCGGCATCGCCTTCCACAATGCCGGCGGGTCGCTGAGCGACATGGTCATTGCCGGCCTCTCCGATTCGCCCTTCAGCGCGGCGGATCACGGCATCGCCGTGCTCGCCCGCAACGCCGGCGGCGTGGCGCGCGAGCTGGCGGTGAACGACTGCCGCATCTCCGGCTATCAGGAGGCTGGCCTGAGCGCGTCGGGCTCCGGGTTGTCGGTGGAGCTGGCGGACTGCTGGATCGCCGGCCCCGGCGAGGAGGGCGGGCTCTCCGCCCCGATCGGCGTGCGGGTGGCCGACGGCGCCGCCGCCGCCATCCAGGACAACCACATCTACTTCAACGCCTCCAGCGGCCCGGGGTGCGGCCCCGATCTGCTGGGTGAGACTCAGGGCGCGGCCTTGATGCTGGCGGGCGCCTCACCCAGCACCTTGGTGCTGGACAATTTCCTGGTGGCGAACGACGTGGGGATCCGCTGCCAGGGCCCGGGCGAAGTCGAGACCTGCTTCCTGCTCGACAACCGCTATGCGGGTCTGGTGCTCGCCGGCGGCGATCACAGCGTGACCGGCATCAACGTGCAGGGGACCCACCGCGTCGGCATCGCGGTGCTCGGGACCGAGGGGCCGTGCGCAACCAACCTGACCGAGTGCTGCCTGAGCGGCCCGGGAGGCAACGCGGCCGACGGCGGGATTGTCGGCGTCTGGGCCTACGGCGGCGGGAGCCCGGTCGATGTCCAGGTGGCGCAGTGTGGGATCATGCAGTGGAGCGTGGGCCTGAAGCCCGAGGGGTCCGCGCACTTGAATGCCGTGCACAGCGTGATCGCGGCGAACACCCTGGCCGGCTACGACAACACCGCGACCGGCCTCGTTCAGGAGGCGTCCCTGAACTGGTGGGGCATCGGCGCGGGACCGGTGCCGGAGCTGGGCGGCGACCGCGTGCTCGGATCGGCCGTGGCCACCACGCCCGTGCGCATCGAGGAGCACGACACGGCGCTCACCTGCGGCCTGCAGCCGCGCGAGGGCGTGATCGGCTTCGTGCCGCCGGCCGAGTGCCTTTCGGACGGAAGCCCCGTCTTGGCGGGCATTTCGTGCGTGCTCAACCGCGTCGACACCACGCCCGCCCGCGGGTTCACCGTCATCTTCGAGCTGAGCGAAGAGCTGGCCCTGGCGGGCGCCAGCGCCGGCATCCATGAGGGGACATTCCTGAGCGACGGCTTTGCCACCTCGTTCACGGTCCAGCCGGTGGGCAACAACGCCTACGCCGTCGAGGGATACATCATCGGCGAGCCCTGCGGCGCGACGGCAGCCGGCGGCACGCTCTTCACGGTGGATATCGAGCGCGGCGCGGCGATGCCGGGCGAGACCGGCCTGATCTCGGTCCATAGCGTGACGCTGGAAGGCTGCGCGGGCCAGGGCCTCGACGCGACCGCGGGCCCGGCGGCCACCGTCGGCGTGTGCGCGATGGCGAGCGTCGGAGAGGATCCCGTCCAGCCTGCCGCGGCGAGTGCCCGACTGATGCTCGCCGCGCAGCCGAATCCGTTCGGGATCGCGACGCTGATCCGCTTCGGCTTGCCGGCCGGCGGGCCGGCCGCGGTGCGGATCCACGACGCCGCGGGCCGTCTGGTGCGCGTGCTCCTCGACGGCCCGGTCGCCGCCGGTCCGCACACGCTGATCTGGGACGGCCGCGCCGAGGGCGGTCTCCCCGCGCCGGCCGGCGTTTATCTCTGCAACCTGCAGGCCGGCCAGGCCGAGCAGTCCGTGAAGCTCTACCGCCTCAGGTAGACCGCACCGAACACCGGCGAGACCGATGGGCGGCCACCTCCCGGGAACGGGGGTGGCCGCCCGCGATGTTACACGCCCGTTACCTAACCCGCTCCTTTCCCGGCGTATAACGATGGTGGAGATCGTGATGGGAAAGGGGGCCTTCCATGGCACACTTGCACACGCGCCGGCTCCTGCGCTGCATCGCCACGGCAGCCGGTCGGAGTGGACCGGCGATCATGGGGATCGCTGGGGGCATTGGGGTCACTGGGGTCACTGGGGTCACTGGGGTCATTGGGGTCATTGGGATCATGGGGGGCATGGCGATCCTGGGTAGCCTGCCGGCCCGCGCCCAGGAGGGACCCGCGCCCGATCGGGCGTGGGCCGCGAACGTGATCATCCCGCAGACGCGCGCCTTCGCCCTGCGCCAGCCGGCGGCGGTCGAGATCACGGCCGTCGATGTCGGGGTGGCCATCCGCGACCAGGTCGCCACCACGATCATGGACATCAGCGTGAGGAACCCGTCCCCGTACCGGCTGGAAGCGGAGCTCGTCGTGCCGGTGCCGGATGGAACGGTGCTGCGGGCTTTCGAGTTCGAAGGGCCGTCGGCCGAGCCGACGGCGCGGGTTCTGCCGCGCGATGAGGCCCGGCGGATCTACGACAGCCTGGTGGCCCAGATCCGCGACCCGGCCCTGCTCGAGTTCCTCGGCTACAATCTCGTGCGCTCGAGCGTCTTCCCCGTGGAGCGCCACGGCACGCAGAAGGTGCGGCTGACCTACGAGCACCTGCTGGCGGCCGACGGCGACCGCGTCGACTACGTGCTGCCGCGCAGCGAGTCGCTCGACTACGACGTGCCTTGGGCCGTGCGCGTCAGCCTGCGCTCGGAGCGCGCGGTCGCCACCGTCTACTCGCCGACCCACGAGATCGAGGTCGATCGCGCCGGGGCGGGATCCCTCGACATCCGCCTCGCCCCTGGCGGGGAGATGGCCACCGGCCCGCTGCGCCTCTCCTACCTCCTCGAGCGCGGCGCTGTGAGCGCGGCGCTGTACGCCTGTCCGGACCCCGCTGGCGAGGGCGGGTACTTCCTGCTCCTCGCCGGAGCGCCTCCCCGGCCCTCCGCGGCCGCCCGGAGTGAACACGTCAGGCGCGAGGTCCTCCTGGTCCTCGACCGCTCGGGCAGCATGGACGGGGAGAAGCTCGCCCAGGCGCGCGCGGCGGCCCTCCAGGTCATCAGGGCGCTGGCCGACGGCGAGCGTTTCAACATCATCGTCTACACCCAGGCGGTCGATCTGTTCGCCGCCGAGCCGGCCGTTCGCAGCGCGACCAGCCTGCAGAGGGCGCGCGCCTTTCTCGCCGGCGTGCAGGCCATGGGGGGCACGAACATCCACGCGGCCCTGCTCGCCGCGCTCGACCAGCGGCACGCCGCGGGAACGCTGCCGATCGTTCTCTTCCTCACCGACGGCCTGCCGACCATCGGCGAGACCTCCGAGCGGGTCATTCGGGACGCCGTTGTGAGCCGAAATCCGAACCGCCGGAGGGTCTTCTCGTTTGGGGTCGGCACGGACGTCAATGCGCCGCTGCTCGACGCCATCGCGACCGACACGCGCGCGCAGTCGACCTATGTCCTGCCGGGCGAGGAAGTGGACGTGAGGGTGGCCCAGCAGTTCCGGCACCTGGCAGGCCCGGTGCTGGCCGACCCCGCGCTGGAGCTGATCGGGGCGCGCGCGGGCGCGGCTCGCTGCACGCTGCGCGACCTCGTGCCGGCGAGGCTGCCGGACCTTTACGAGGGCGGGCAGCTCGTGCTGCTGGGGCGCTATGCCGGCGACGGGCCGCTCGAGCTCATGCTCAGCGGCGACCTGCTCGGCGAGCCGTGCGCGCTGCGCTACAGCTTCGACCTCGGGCGCGCCAGCGCGCGCAACGACTTCGTGCCGCGGCTGTGGGCGAGCCGGCAGATCGCCACGCTCGTCGATGCCGTGCGCCGGATGGGGGCATCCGGCGGCGCGCCCGCGGCCGCTGCGGATCCGCGCTTCGCGGAGCTGGTCGGCGAGATCGTCCGGCTTTCGACGCAGTTCGGCATCCTGACCGAGTACACCGCCTTCCTGGCCGAGGAGGGAAGCGATCTGGGGAGCCGCCAGGAGGTGCTCGCCCGGGCGAGCCGCAACCTGCGCGACCGCGCCGTCGCCAGCCGCTCCGGCAAGGATGCGGTGGGGCAGAGCTTGAACTACAAGGCGCAGGTCAACCAATCCGTGCTCAGGCCCGACAACTCGCTGGCCTACGTCGGCGGCGCGCCGGATCTCAAGAACGCGCGCATCAAGGGGAATAGACCCCCCCGCGTCGCGAGTAGTGGCAGTACCCGCACGGGCGAGAGCGTGACCAACATGGCGTTCGATTCTGTGCGGCAAGTCGGCGACAAGGCCTTCTTCAAGCGGCAGGGCCGGTGGGTCGATGGCCGGGTGCTCGGCGAGAACGGCCCGGCGCGGGCCATGAGAACGATCGAGTTCGGCAGCCCCGAGTTCCGGGTGCTGGCCGAGCGGCTGGCGAGCGAGGGCCGGCAGGGAGCCATCGCGCTGCCGGGCGACATCCTGCTCGAGGTCGACGGCCAGCCGGTGCTGGTGAAGGCGCATCCCGCGCCGTAGCTCGGCCAGATCACGTCCAGAAGAGGAGATTCAGCCATGAAGACCGTCGTCACGCTCATGCTGGTTCTGGGGACCGTCGTCGCGATCGGCCTGCTGGCCGGCGCCCAGCACGCACCACGCACCGCGCCGCCGGCCGATCCCCCGCGCATTCAGCTCGCCATCCTGCTCGATACCTCGAACAGCATGGACGGGCTCATCCACCAGGCCCGAGCGCAGCTCTGGAAGATCGTCAACGAGTTCGCCGCGGCCGAGCGCGACGGCCGGCCGCCGCTGTTCGAGGTGGCGCTCTTCGAGTACGGCAACAACAGCCTGCCGAGCGAAGCGGGCTACATCCGCAAGGTCCTCCCGCTCACGACCGATCTGGACGCCGTGTCGGAGGCGCTCTTCGCCTTGATGACGAACGGCGGCAGCGAGTACTGCGGCTGGGTGATCCAGGAAGCGGTCGCGCAGCTCGCCTGGAGCGATCGGGACGACGATCTGAAGGTGATCTTCATCGCCGGCAACGAGCCTTTCACGCAGGGCGCCGTCGACTATCGGGAAAGCTGCCGGGCGGCGATCGCCCGCAACATCACCGTCAACACGATCCACTGCGGGTCCGAGGCGGCCGGGATATCGGGCAACTGGAACGACGGCGCTCTGCTGGCCGACGGCCGGCACATGAACATCGACCAGAACCGGGCGCTCGTGCACATCGACGCCCCCCAGGACGCCGAGATCGCCGGCCTGGGTGCGGAGCTCAATCTGACCTACATTCCCTTCGGCGCGGCGGGCGAGACGCGCGCGGCCCGGCAGCGGGCGGAAGACGCCAAGGCGCTGGGCGTGGCCCCGGAGGTCTCCACGCAGCGCATCCTGGCCAAGTCGTCGGCCCACTACAAGAATGCCGATTGGGACCTCGTCGACGCCGTCAAGGAAGGGCAGGTCGATCTCGATCGGCTCGATCCCGCCCTGCTGCCCGAGGACCTGCGGGCGATGACGCCGGAGCAGCGCAAAGCCCACGTCGCGGCCAACGAGCAGAAGCGCGTCGAGATCAAGGCGCGGATCGGCCGGCTGCGAGCGGAGCGCGAGGCGTACGTGGCCGAGAAGCGCCGGGAAGGCGGCGAGAGCGAGGCCGACGTCCTGGACGCCGCCATGATCGCCGCGCTGCGCGAACAGGCCGCTCGCAAGAGCTTCACGCTGTGGTAGGGTACCGGCCATGAACAAGCCCTGCGTTCTGGTGGTCGAGGATGATGTCCCCATCCGCCGCGGGATCGTGGATGCTCTGCGCTTCGAGGGCTACGAGTGCCTGGAGGCGGACAACGGCGATGACGGGCTGACGCTGGCGGTGCGCGCGAACTGCGATCTCGTCCTGCTCGATCTGGTCCTGCCGCGCCGGCAGGGGCTGGACGTGCTGGCGCAGGTGCGCCGCGACCGGCCGACCCTGCCGGTCATCATTCTGACCGCCCGGGGCGGGGAGGACGATCGCGTCAAGGGCCTGCGGCTCGGCGCCGACGACTACGTGGTCAAGCCGTTCAGCGTGCGGGAGCTGCTGGCGCGCGTGGCGGCGGTGCTGCGCCGTTCGCCGGAGCGCCCGGCCGATATCGCGACGATCGACATCCCGGGGGGCACGATCGACGTCGCGCGCTGCGAGATCCGCTACGCCGGCGGCGAGCGCCTGGCGATCTCGGAGAAGGAGTTGGCGCTGCTGTGCTACCTGGCGCGCAACGCCGGGCGCGCCATCTCCCGCCAGGAGCTCCTGGCGCACGTGTGGGGCCTGAACCCCGACGCCGTGCAGACGCGCACGATCGACATGCACATCGCCCGGCTGCGGGAGAAGCTTCGCGACGATCCGCTCGAGCCTGCCATCCTCATCACCGTGCGGGGCAAGGGCTACATGTTCGGCGGCTCAAGGGGTTCGCCGTGAGGCGCGCGTGGCAAACCTGGGCCGCGTTCGGCGCGTGTCTGGTGCTCGTGCTTCTGGCCGTGGGCTGGGTGACGCGCATCACGCTGCGGCTCGAGCGAGCGCAGGCACAGGCGCGGCGCGAGGCGGAGGCCGAGGAGGCGATCCGCCTCGCGCTGTGGCGGATGGACTCGAATCTGGCGACGCTCATCGCGCGTGAAAGCGCGCGGCCCTACTTCGCCTACAGCGCGCTCTACCCGGCCGAGCGCCCCTATGCGGCCATGTTCGATCCGGTGAGCGCCGGGGAGGCGCTCGTTCCCTCGCCCATGTTGATGCAGGATGTGCCGCACGTGCGCCTGCACTTCCAGCTCCATCCCGACGGCGCGCTCACGTCGCCGCGGGTTCCGGCCGGGGCTTGGCGCGCGCTAGCCGAGCGCCGTTTCACGACCCGGGAGCGGATCGAGCAGGGGGAGGCCCTGCTGGCGCGGCTGGCCCCGCGCCTCGCGCGGCAGGCCCTGGACGCCGTGCCGCGCGACACCGTGCGCGCCCCGCGGCCGGCTCCCGTCGCATCGCCGCGCTCCCCGATGCCCGAGGGCACGATCGCTGACAGCAAGAGGGCCCTGCTCAGGAGCAAGGACCCGGACATCGACCGGAAGATGCGCGAGCAGATCGCGCGCGAGGCCATGAGCCAGAATACCCTCCGGGCCCAGGCGGCGGACCTGCCTGCGCGCGGCCAGGACGCCGGTCCGCCCAGCGCGCTCCCCGCAGCGCCCGAGCCGAGCATCGCGCGGGTCAGCGAGGGAGCGATGACGCCGCTCATAGCCGAGGGCGAGCTGCTCCTGGCCCGGCGCGTGCTCGTGAACGGCGCGGAATACGTCCAGGGCTGCTGGCTCGACTGGCCCTCGATCCAGCGCCGACTGCTCGGGCACATTCGGGACCTGCTGCCCGGAGCGAGCCTGGAGCTGGCCACCCCCGGCGCCGCGAACGGCGGCGAGGGCCTCCTGGCCTCGCTGCCGGTGCGGCTCATCCCGGGCAGCGTCCCGCCGCCCACCGAGCAGGCCCTCACGCCCGTGCGCGCGTCGCTCCTCATCGTGTGGGGCTGCCTGGCGCTGGCCGGGGTGGCCTCGGCCCTCCTGCTGCTGGGCACGATCACGTTGGGCGAGCGCCGCGCCGCCTTCACGTCGGCGGTGACGCACGAGCTGCGCACCCCGCTGACGACCTTTCGGATGTACGCCGAGATGCTGGCCGGCGGCATGGTGACGGGTGAGGAGCAGCGGCGGGAGTACCTCGCCACGCTGTCGCGCGAGGCCGAGCGCCTGAGCCACCTGGTCGAGAACGTCCTGGCCTATGCCCGGCTCGAGAAGCGCAGCTCCGGCGGACGCCGGGAGACCGTCGCTGTGCAAGCTTTGCTGGATCGGGTGGCGCCGCGACTGCAGGAGCGCGCGGATCGGGCCGGGATGTCGCTCCTGCTCGACGCCGGTGATGATGTCCAGTCGCGGCTGATCGTGACGGATGTGTCGGCCGTCGAGCAGATCCTCTTCAACCTCGTCGACAACGCGTGCAAGTACGCCTCCGGCGCGCAGGACCGCCGGATTCACCTCGAGGCCGCCGCCGAGCGGCGCCGCGTGCTGCTGCGCGTGCGGGATCATGGGCCCGGCATCGGGGGGCCGGACGCGCGCCGGCTGTTCCGGCCCTTCTCGAAGTCGGCCAAGGATGCCGCCAACGCCTCGGTGCCGGGGGTCGGACTCGGCCTGGCGCTCAGCCGCCGCCTCGCGCGACGCATGCGGGGCGACCTCTTTCTGGAAGGGCGCACCCGGGGCGGGGCCTGCTTCGTGCTGGCCATTCCCGCGGACGACCGAGCGGGCCGCTCGGGGCGGACGGGAACCTGACGGGGCGGCCCGCCCGGCTTCGCGTGACGCCCTTCCCACCGGCCCCGCGGCCGGCGCGGGCGCGTTGACATCAGGCCGCAAGGTCAAGTACTATGCCTGAGCAAACATATATGGGCAAACGGGCATACCTGGCCCCGCGGGCGACCACCCCGCTGGGGTCTGTCGCGTGCGAGTCTGGCCAGACGGGTCGCTGCGCACCTTCCGGAGTCCACGCATGCCGCGCCGGCATCTATCTTTACCGCTGGCCCCGGCGATCCTCGCGCTCGCCGGCTTCGTGCTGGCCGGCTGCGGCAAGGACTCCTACATCCCCGCGACCGCCGGGCCCGTGGCCCAGATCGAGTTCGGCGAGGGCATCGAGGTCGTCACGCCCGGCGAGACGCTGGTGCGCCGTTTCGCCGACTACACGCCGATCACCCACAACGGTCGTCCGGCCCTTCCCCTGCAGGAGCTGATCGGCGCGGATGTCGTGACCCATCCGGACCTCCACGGCTATCGCTTCATCGGCACCGACGGCTTCTACGCCAACATGCCCGGCAAGGGCTACGGCGACAACACCTGGTCCCAGCTTGCGATCGGTCATCTCGACCTGCTCGACATCCATGTCTTCTTCGAGACCGCGCTGGATCCGATGCTGCGCAAGGGCCACAACGTGAAGTGGCTGATCCGCGTCGACGTGCTGCGCGCGATCGACGTCTCCTGGAGCGACGGCCGCAAGCTCGCGCCGATTGCCGAAGTGCCGTCCGTGACCGTTCCCGAGGGCTACCCCGAGGCGGGCGCCGCGGGCCTGCGGCTGTCCGACATCGTCAGCAGCGTCGTTCCCCGCGACGTCTCACCGCAGGCGCATCGGCACCGCGTCACCGGGCGCGACGGCGCGAGCTTGCCGCGCTTGCTCACCTGGGAGGAACTGCAGGCCGCCTACTACCTGCCGGGCAGCGACCGGGTCGTCCTGTCGGAGTCGCTCGGTCCGGCCTACCAGGTGAGCCTCCCGCGCGCGATCAAGCTCGAGGGCGGCGGGTCCCGCTCGGCTTCCACCGGAGGCGGCAAGCGATGAGCGCGCGGTCTTGGGGAAGCGGCCTGGACGGCCTGGCGTGGGCGCTGGCGCTCACCCTGCTCCACGCGCTGCCGGCGCAGGCCGAGCCGGCCGCCGGGTCCGCCGCCGGATCCGCCGCCGGACCGGCGCCCGCCCAGGCCGCCGAATTCGCGCCCATCGCGCGGCCCGATTCGCTGCCGGCCTACCGGCTGGGCGACCTCATCGTCACCGGCGACCGGCTGCCCGAGGGCATGCCGGCGCGCACGCAGTCCTTCTCGGCCGCGGATCTGGAAATCCTGCCCGGCGGCGCCGCCAGCGACGTTCTCCGGGCGGCCACCGGGGTCGGGATCAGCACGGGCCGCAAGGATGAGGCGAGCATCACCATCCGGGGCTTCGCCGCCAAGCGCGTCGCCATCCTGGTCGACGGCCGCCCGCTGAACCTGCCCTACTACGGCACCGTCGATCTCGCCACCATCAGCACCGACAAGCTCGACGGCATCACCGTCGTGCGCGGCCCGGCCAGCGTCACCTACGGGGCCAACGTGATGGGCGGCGTCGTCAACTTCGTCACCGCCCGCGGCAAGGACCGGCTCGGCACGCGCCTGCGTCTGGGCGCCGGCAACCACGACACCGGCGAGGTCCACGTGACCCACGGGCTGGAGCGCGGCGCGTGGGACTTGCTGCTGAGCGTCCGGGGAGCCGGCACCGACGGTCTCGTGCTGCCGTCCGACTACCGACCCATCGGCGGCAACGGCCTCGAGGACGGCGGGCTGCGCGACAACAGCGACATCGCCGAGTGGGACCTCTTCGGCAAGCTCGGCTATGCCCGCGACACCCGAACGGACCTGGCCCTCTCGTTCGGCTATCACACCCAGGAGAAGGGCGTCCCCGGCGCCATCGACGAGGAGCGCTACTGGCGGTTCACCGACTGGCGCCGGTACTTCGCCGACCTGACGTTGCGCCGGGAACTGAATCCCGTCACGTCCCTCGAAGCCAAGGCCTACGGCGACGTCTTCGTCAACACCCTGGTCGATTACGAGGACGCCTCCTACGATCCGCGGGCCGTCTTCTACAACAGCACCCACGACACCTGGGACGCGGGCGGCATCGTGGCCCTCGAGCGCGACTGGACGCCGCGCCATCACGGTACCTATGGGGTCAGCGTGCGCGAGGATCAGATCAAGAAGCGCATGAACCCCACCGAGCCCTGGCTCTATCATCACCAGGTCACCGGCTCGGTCCACGCCCAGCACGCGGCCCAGCTCCTTGCTCGCCTATGGGGATCGCTGGGCGTGGCCGACGACTTCATGGTGTACAACCACCTGCGCGACGTGGACCACGTTCCGGGCTGGTCGGCGGGATTGACGGTCCGCCCGTGGTCCGACTGGCGTCTGTTCGGGTCGCTGGGACAGAGCTCGCGCTTCCCGACCTTGAGCCAACTGTGGGGATCCCAGTCCGGCAATCGCGACCTGCGCCCCGAGGTCGCGCGCCGCTACGAGCTCGGTCTCGAGGGTCGGATCCTCTCGGGTCTGCGCGCCGACGCGACGCTGTTCTACAACGACCTCACCGACCTGATCGACCGTGACGTGCGGCGCGCCGGGCGCTACCGCAACATCGGCGAGGCCAACAGCGGCGGACTCGAGACGGGCTGCACGCTGCAGCCCCTTGACTGGATCGAGCTCCAGGCGGCCTACAGTTACACGCGCTCCGAGAACGAGGACACGGGCGATCCGCTCGATCTCGTTCCCGAGCACAAGTTGGATGCGCGGCTCGTGGTCTCGACCGATGGCGGCGACACCCAGTGGGTTCTCGTGGTCACGCGCGTCGGGTCGCGCTTCGACAACGAGGCGCTGACGGCGGACCGGACGCTGCCGGCCTACACGGCCGCCGACTGCCGGATCTCGACGCGCCTGACCAAGCTGCTGGCGCTTTCGACGGAGGTTCGGAACATCGGCGACACCTACTACGAAGAGGAGGTCATGTACCCAGCCCCGGGCCGAACGGTCTTGTTCTTCGCCACGCTCGGTTTCTGAGTCGTGGATCGGTGCATCAACCAACGGTAACTCCAAGGGAGGATCGGCATCATGAGGAAGCTCGTAATCATCAGTGCGGTCACGGCTGCAGCGCTGCTGCTTGGCGGTGGGGTGGGGGCCCTGACCATCCGCGACATCCAGTTCTCGGCGCCGCCCGACTACGTGTCGCCCTACGTGGGTCAGGTCGTGGACGTGACCGGCGGCGTGGTCACCAAGGTCTTTGTCGGCGGCCAGACCAAGATCGTGATCCAGGATCCCGTGTTGGGCGACGAGTGGGCGGGCGTTCAACTCGTCTTCAGCGATCCGACTCAGGCGGCTGGCAGCGCGCGCGGCGACCAGATCGACATCTTCGGCGGCACGGTGGCGGAGTTCCGCGGCAACACGCAGGTCACCATGTCGGCCGCCAGCACCTTTGCGATCAACAGCACGGGCATCGTGATCGAGCCGGTGGTGGTCTCGGTGGCCGAGATCCCCAGCCCGGTCAACCACGACCTGAGCGAGAAGTACGAGTTCATGCTGCTCAAGGTCGAGAACGTCACGGTGGGTCAGATGGACCTGGGCAAGAACTCCGACAACTACGAGCTGAACAATGCCGAGGGTACGTGCTGGGGCTCCGACTACGCCAACGAGGACCTGCTGCCGGGTCACATCTACTACGTCGAGCCCGGGCAGGCCTTCGCGAGCGTGACCGGCTTCCTCGAGCAGTACCTGCGTCTGGAGCAGGGTTGGGACTACTATCAGCTCCTTCCGCGCGATGCCGAGGACTACGTTCCCGTCTCGACGCCGGTCCAGGCCGCGACGTGGGGCGCGGTCAAGTCGCTCTTCCGGTAGCGCCAGGCGCGCCGCCCGCAACCGGGAGCATGCGAGTCGTGCGATCGTATCGGGGCGCCGCCGCCTGGGCCCTCCTGGGCCTGGGCGGCGGCGTGCTTCCCGGCGGCGCCGAGGCCGTCACGATTCACGACCTGCAGTTCTCCACGGCGGAGCAGGGGTGGAAGTCTGCCTATGAGGGCCAGGTCGTCTCCCTGACGGGCGGCGTGGTCACGCACGCCATCGGGTTCCGCATCACGCTGCAGGACCCGTCGGCGGGCGACGCCTGGGCGGGCGTCGAGATCCGCGCCTTCGAGAACGAGGCTCCCCTGGGCGTTGTGCGGGTGGGGGATCGCGTGGACTTCCACGGCCTGCTCGTCGAGGAGTTCCGCGGGGGAACGATCCCGCAGTTCAAGGCCGCCAGCAGTTTCGAGATCATCAGCTCGGGCAATACCCTGCCCGACCCGGTGCGCGTGGCGCTGGCCGATGTCGCCAAACCGCCCGATCGGGAGCGGTGCGAACGCTACGAGGGCATGCTGGTGACAGTCGAGAACGTGCGCGTCGGCCAGATGGACCTGGGCAAGGCCGAGGACAACTACGAGCTCTCCGACGGCGTGCACACGGCGTGGGCGTCGGACTATTACAACATCGATCTGGCAGTGCCGCCCTTTCCGAAATACCACGTTGCGCGCGGCGAGCGGTATGCCCGCGTCACCGGGGTCTTCCAGGAGTACTCCCACGCGGCCGAGGGATGGGACTACTACCAGATCCTGCCGCGGGGCGCCGCGGACTATGAGCGGTCGGAGGTCTACACGATCCGCGACGTTCAGGAGGCGACCGCGGCCGGCGGCTGGGAATCGCCGCTGGCCGGCCTGCGCGTCAGCGTGCAGGGCGTGGTGTGCGCCGAACGCTCGTCGCGCGGCCGCCTCGCGCTGCAGGATCGCCTGCTCGGGCCCGCCTGGTCGGGCGTTCTGGTCGGGGACCCCACGGCGCGCCTGGCGGCGCTGGCCGTGGGGGACGAAGTCCTCCTGGAGCGCGCGCTGGTCGTGGAGGACGGCGGGCAGACGCTGCTGCTCTTCGACGGCGAGAGCCGCCACGCCGTGACGGGCACGGGCCGGAGCGCGGGCGCGCTGGGCATCGAGCCCCGCGACCTGGCGCGCGGCACCGGAGCCGAGGCGAGCGAGCGCTACGAGGGCATGCTCGTGGCGCTGTACAACATCAGCGTCGCGCGCCGTGCCGTGGCCGAGGGAGACAGCCTATACTACCTGGCTGCCGGCGCGGACACGCTGCTGGCAACCGACACCGAGAGCGGTGTGGCGCCGCCCGATAGCGCGTTCTTTGTCCGTCCCGGTGACCGGCTGGGCCGCATCCGGGGCATCGTGCTCGAGCGGTCCCTGCCCGGCGGGGGACAGGCCTACGTGCTGGCCCCGCGCTCGGCCGCGGACTACCTCTTTCTCGCCGCGCCCAACGCGCGGTTCATCTCTTGGGGACGTCTCAAGGAGCAGTTCCGATAGGAGCCGATCATGATCCGCACAGCCCATGTCAGCCAGACCCCGGAGGCGCCGGCCGCCAGCCGCTCCCCGGAGGCGCCGGCCACCGGCCGCTTTCCGGAGGCGCCGGCCGCCGGCCGCGTCGGGGTGACTGCGGCCCTGGCCCTGGCGGCGCTCATCGCGCTGGCGGCGGCCGGGATGGCTCCGGCCCGCGCGCAGGCCCCGGCGTACAACATCCACGAGTTGCAGCACTCGGGGCCCGAGCTCGACTGGAAGTCGCCGCACCAGGGCGAGATCGTCAAGTGCGTCGGGGGGATCGTCACCCACAAGTTCCGGCAAAGGATCGTGCTGCAGGACCCCAGCCTGGGCGACGAGTGGGCGGCGATCGAGGTGCGCGGCTACCCGGTCTATCCGATCGGCATCGAAATCGGCGATCAGGTCGACTTCGACAACGTCTATGTCGATGAGTACCGCGGCGTCACGACGCTGCAGTACTACAGCGCCAGCAGCCACGTGGTCAACTCGCGGGGCAACGAGCTGCCGCCTCCGTTGCCGCTGTCGGTGTGGGACCTGCGCTATCCCGCGCATCCCGAGGACACCGAGAAGTACGCGGCGATGCTCGTCAAGCTGAACGAAGAGGTGACGATCGGCGATCTGGACCAGGGCGCGCACGAGGACAACTACGAGCTGCTCGGCCAGTTCGGCGAGGTCGCCTACGGGTCCGATTACGGCAACACGGAGATCACGTCGACCTACTACGTGGCCAGCGGGCAATGCTACGCGCGGATCTTCGGCATCGTCCAGCGCTACGACGACGACGCGCAGTGGGACTACTACCAGCTCCTGCCGCGCCGGATCGCGGACTACGTCGCCTGCGGCGCCGCGGTCGAGTCCGAGCGCGACGGCGCCGGCATGCGGCTCTACCCGCTGCGGTCCAATCCGAGCGGCTTCCCCGCCGGGATCGGCTACGAGCTCGCCGAGAGCGCGCCGGTGCGGCTGGAGATGCTCGATGCCACCGGCCGGCGCGTCTTGCTGCTGGACAGCGGCTGGCGCGAGGCCGGGCGCCACGAGGTGTGGCGGCCCGCCGGGGTGGGCCTGGATCGGGCGGTCGCGGCCGGCGTGTACTTCGTGCGCCTGAGCGGCCCGAACGGGAAGCTCGTCTGGAGGCTGTGCGCGATCCGCTGATCTGAGAGCCGCGCGGGCGATGAGCCGGGTCCCGGTCCGTCTCCCGATCCGTCTCCCGATCCTCGTCCTGACGCGCCCCGATCCGCGCCGTGACTCGTGTCCCGATCGGTGACCTGACGCACGCCCCGACGCGCCCTGGAATGCGCGATCTCCGCAGGGTATGCTTGTAGGTGAACACCCGGCCGCCGGCACCCGAGACGGGCGCGCCGGGGGAAGCCTCGGTGGCAACGCTGCGCGGAGGTTGACCCATGTCCGCTCCCCGCTATTCCCAAGTCCCCGGTCCCCGGATCGTCCTGGCCAGCGTCGTGGCGTGGATGACCGGCCTCCTGATGGTTGCGCTCGTGGCTCCGCCCGGCTCGGCCGCGGCGCTCACCTATGTCAGCGTCACGCCCTCGGGCTCGCAGTTCCCCCAGTGGGACGGCGGCGACACCGAGCTCGAGTTCGCCGACATGAACGGCGACGGCCATGTGGATCTCATTTCCATCGGCGATCACGGATCGCCGGGCATCGGCACGACCCAGCACGGCATCATGGTCTACTTCACCGACGGCGCCGGCGGCTGGTCGATCCACCAGGAGGGCAACTTCGGCTATGGGGGCGTCGCCGCCGGCGACGTCAACGGCGACGGCCTGATGGACGTCGGCTACGGGATGCACCACGACTACTCGAGCACGGATTTCGGCGACCAGCTCATCGAGGCGGCCCTGGGCGACGGCACCGGCACGAGCTGGACGCCGTGGGACGACGGCCTGGCGACGAACGGCGAGGACTGGGGCATGGCGGCCACCGACTTCGCCGACTTCGACAACGACGGCGACCTCGACCTGGTGAGCAACTCCTTCGGCTGCTGCAACGGCGTGCACGTCTATCGCAACAACGGTGACGGCACCTGGACCCAGACCTTTGCCAGCGGCACCGGCAACGCCACCTGCCACGTCTGCACCGGCGATGTGAACGGCGACGGCCGCGCCGACATCGCCGCCAGCTTCCAGTACGGCTGCGTCTACCTGGGTGACGGGGCCGGCGGCTTCGTCGCCGCTGACACGGGCCTGCCGGCGATTGGCTCCCTGGGCCTGCCGGGTGTGGCCCTGGGTGACATCGACGCCGACGGTTGCCAGGACCTCGCCTTCGTCCTGAGCGGGCGGGTGCAGGTCTACGCCTGGCGAACCGACCACTGGGAGTCCGCCTCGGCCGGCCTGCCGACCACGACGATCTATGCCGCCGCCCAGCTCTGTGACCTGGACTCCGACGGCGATGTCGACCTCGCGGCCATGGGCAGTGGGACCTGCTCGATCTGGGTGCGCGACGGCGGCGGGAACTGGACGGCGGCGGGCGGTTTCGCCGCCCCCGCGTCGAACAACACCCAGGCCTTCCGCGTCGGCGGCGACATCGACCACAACGGCTGCCCGGACGTGGCGCTCGTGCAAGAGCAGGGAAGCTGGCCCAGCTACCGCAACTACCTCCACGTGTTCAAGGAATCCAGCGCTCCAACGGTGCGCTTCGTGCGGACGCGGTTTCCCCGGGGCCACGAGACGTTTTACCTGGGATCGGTGCAGACCATCCGCTGGTCGGCCGCTCGGATCGGGACAAGCCCCGCTGCGATCGCGCTCGATGTGTCCTACGGCGGACCCTCCGGACCCTGGCACCCGATCGCGGCGAGCGTGCTGGACAACGGCCACCATCAGTGGACCGTCGCCGGGCCGGTGACGAGCAGCGCGTATCTGCGGATCACCCTGACGCAGGCCGGCCAGAGCGCCAGCGACATCACCGGGCCTTTCACGCTGCTCTCGTCCAATCCGGCGGCGGTCGCGGACCCGCCGTCGCCCGGCATGCCGCCGTGCGCGCCGCGTGCGCTCGCGAGCGACTTGCGCCTCGATGCTTGGCCGCAGCCGGTCATGGGGCATGTCTGTCTGCGGATGGCCGGCGCGCCGATCGCCGGGGTGGCGAGCGAGGCCTGGGCCATCGTGATCGTCGATGCGACCGGACGATTCATCCGCCGCCTTCCCCTGGCGGACGGCGCCGCCGCGTGGGACGGCGCGGACGCGCAGGGCTTGCCCGTGCCGGCCGGGAGCTACCTCGCCCGAGCGTGGCATCGCACTGCGCCGACGCCAGCGGTCGTGAGGGTGACGGTGGTCCGATAGGCGGCAGTCATCGACCCCGTACAGCTCCCGCGGGCGGCTGGCCCGCGATCGGTCGTGGCGCGATCTGGCTCAACGACGGCCGGATGCAAAACGATTTCCCTTCGCACCCCGTCAGGAGATAGGATTGCCCGTGCTGCCTTGCTGACTCGCCATGCTGGGCCGCGGCGAGGAGGGGGGATGCGTTCCACAATGGAAGTTGGCCGGCATCTCATGATCAGAGCGGCCCTATTCGCGCCGATACTGGCAACCTCCCCTGCATGCCTGTTCGCCCCCGCGGCCCTGGGCGAACCCGGCCCACCGGACGCATCGCCAGCGGCAGGCCGGCCGATCGTCGTCCCCAGCGGCTCCGAGCCCGCCCAGGGCGTGCGCCGCATGCAGCTCACCGAGGCGTGGCGCGCGGGGGGGAGCGAGGACGAGGTCTTCTTCGGCGTCATCGTCGATGTGGCCAGCGACGGGGCGGGTCACGTCTACCTGCTCGACGGGCAGCTCAACCAGGTGTTCGTCTACAGCGATGACGGGCAGTACCTGGGCACGCTGAGCAAGGAAGGCGAGGGTCCGGGCGAGATCCGGCGTCCCCGCACCTTACTGACTCTGCCCGCCGGCCGCCTCGGAATCCTCCACCAGGTTCGGGGCCGCCTCACCTGCCTCGAAGCCGACGGCACGCCCGCGCCGGACATCGTCCTACGAGATGCGCACGGCGAAGCCCAGCACACTCTGGGTCTGATGGCAGGAGCACGTCGCGGGCCGGCCCTGGCGATTGCGAGCTTCACCATCGTCTTCGGCGAGGACGGGCGCAAGGAAACTCACTACCTGGCTGTCTATGATCTCGAGGGACGCCAGCGCTACGAAGCCTACGCGCGCGTCCAGCTAGCCTTCGACTTCGAGCGCCGGACCTTCGTCGAGCGCCTGGGATACCATGGCGTCTGGACGCTGGGTCCCGATGGCTCGCTCTACCTGGCGCCGGAGCGGAACCTCTATCGCATCGAGCAGCGGAACCTGGACGGGACCTTGGTGCGCGTCATCGAGCGCGACTACGTCGCCCGCCTGCGCACGACTGAGGAAAAGAAGCGGGAGGCCGCGGGCGCGGTCATGACCATCAACGGCCAGCAGGTGCCGCTGGAGTGCGACATCGAGGATCGCGATCCCTGCATCGCGCAGCTCCACGTCGATGATGCCGGGGGAGTGTGGGTCCTGCACAGTGAGAGCCGCGCGCGCGCAGCGACTGAGCGGGTTCTCAGCTACGATCACTTCGATGCCGCGGGGCAGTTCGTGGAACGCGTGGAAATCCTCGATCCGGCCGATCCGGATGAGGACCGGCTGATCATGCTCGATCCCGGGCGCTTCGTCGTGCTGCGCGGGATCACGGGCGCGCGGCTGGCCTTGTACGGAGCGCAGGCGGAGGGAGCGACCGAGGGCGGGTCCGAGCCGCTGGAAGTCGTGTACTATCGGGCGGCGGGATAGCCGCGGCGCTCGAACCGGCAGCGAGGGTGTGCAACATCGCCGAGCTTAGCGCAGTCCCCCTGTCCGGCCGGGCCGGGCGAATCCCCCATGGCCGCGCCATCCTCGGCGTCGTCGGGCTGGGGACGCTTCTCTCGGCGCTTTCCGGCTCGAGCGTCAACCTGGCGCTGCCCGATCTCGGCCAGGATCTCCAGGTTACCATCACGATGTCGCGCTGGGTGCTGCAGGCCTTCCTGCTCGCCGTGGCGGTCGCGCTGCCGCTGGCCGGCCGGGCGAGCGACGCGCTGGGTCACCGGCGGGTCTATCTCACCGGGTTCGCCCTCTTCGCGCTCATGTCGCTGGCGTGCGGCCTGACCCGTCACATCGGGCTGCTCGTGGCCGGGCGCGCGCTCCAGGGCGCCGGGGGCGCGATGGTCATGGCGACCGGCCCCGCGCTGCTCACGACGACCTTCCCCGCGCAGCAGCGTGGCCGCGTGCTGGGCTTCATCTCCACCGCCACCTATGTGGGGCTCACCATCGGTCCCACCGTCGGTGGCCTGATTGTCGGCGCGGGGGGCTGGCGTTGGACGTTCCTCTTCAACGTGCCGCTGAGCGCCGCAGTCCTGCTGCTGGGCGCGCGGCATCTGCCCCGGGCCACGGGCGCAGGCTGGTCGCGCGAGGCGACCTCGCGCGGCGCCGGTCGCTTCGCGCCCTGGGATCTCTTCGATTGGGGTCTCTTTCGCTCGCCGCTCTTCACCTGCGCCGCGCTGAGCGCGTTGGCGAACTACATCGCGCTCTTTATCACGACCCTGCTGGTGCCCTTCTATCTGCAGGAAGGTCTCGGACGCGATCCCTCCCAGGCCGGACTCATCCTCTCCGCGCAGCCGCTGGTCATGGCCTTGGTGGCCACGCCGGCCGGCTGGCTGTCGGACCGCATCGGCAGCCGCGGGCTGGCGAGCGCGGGACTCGCGCTGCAGGCGCTTGGGCTGTTCTGCTTGACCCGGGCGATCGGGGGCGACTCGGTGCCCGCGGTCGCCGGTTGCCTGGCGATCGTCGGGCTCGGGACGGGCGTCTTCATCTCACCCAACTCGAGCGCGCTGATGGGATCCGCGCCGCGCGAGCGCCAGGGCGCCGCGGGCAGCGCTCTTGCCGAGGCGCGGATTCTGGGCATGTTCCTGGGAGTGACGATCGGTACGGCGCTCTTTGCGGCCGCCGGTGGGCGAACCGGCGCCGCATGGGGGCCGGCCGACGTGGCTGCCCTGAAGGTGGCCCTGGGATGGGCGGTGTGGGTGGCGCTGGGCGGGGCGATCATCGCGGTGCTGAGGAGAGGAGGAGCAGAAGATGCCTGAGAAGACCACATGGGAGGGGTTCTTCGACGCCCACGCGCCGATCTACGACGACAACGTGTTCACGAAGAACACCCTGCGTGAGGTGGACTTCCTGCTCGAAGAGTTGCGCCTTCCTCCGGGCGGCTGGGTTCTGGATGTCGGGTGCGGCACGGGTCGCCACGCCATCGAACTGGCGAAGCGGGGCTTTGCCGTGACGGGACTGGACCTGTCTTCGGCCATGCTCGCCAGGGCTGAAGAGAAAGCCAGGGCCGCGCACGTCCAGGTGGAATGGATTCAGGCGAACGCGACCTCGTTTTCGCTTCCCAAGAAGTACGATGCCGCCGTCTGCCTGTGCGAAGGGGCCTTCGGACTCCTCGGCCAGGGCGAGGACCCCATCGAGCAGCCCTTGTCCATTCTGGGCAACATCTCCCGCAGCCTGAAGCCGCACGCGAGGGCTGTGCTCACGGTGCTCAACGGGGCGGCCATGCTCCGCCGGTATCAGAACGAGGACGTCGCGCAGGGCCGCTTCGACCCCCTCGGCCTGGTCGAGTCGTCGGCGATGCCGCCCCGCGAAGGACTGCCGGCCGTCGCGGTCCGGGAGCGCGCCTTTCTCCCAACGGAGCTGACCCTGCTCTTACGCGTCGCGGGTCTGTCGGTGCTCAACATGTGGGGCGGAACGGCGGGCAACTGGGGAAGACGGCCTCTCGACCTGGACGAGATGGAGATCATGATCGTGGCCGGTCGGATCGCCGAGCCCGCGATCGCGATCGCGCCGGCAAGCCGGTGATGGTCACGCCGTGGGGGCCGGCGCTGCCTCCGGCAAGATGGCCTTGCCGCGCCGGCGCTCCAGCTCAGCGCGCACCTCGTGGGCCTTGGCCTCGGTGATGGGGTAGGCGGCGACCGCCCAGATCGCCAGGGCGGACGTCAGAATGGGAATGACCGCGTCGCAGAGCCGCATGAGCACGATGGTTCGGCCCGACTGCTCCCCGCCGAGCGCCACATCGAATCCCGTCGCATTGAGCAAATAGCCCCCGCCGGCCAGGGCGGCGGCCATGCCGAGCTTGACCGTCCACCAGAAGATGGATCCGAACATCCCCTCGCGCCGGTGGCGCGTCCTCAACTCATCGGTGTCGACCACATCGGCCACCATCGAGGGCATGAGGGTGAACAGTCCCCCGAGTCCAAAGGCCAGCAGCGGGGCGGGCAGGACCACAAGCAGCGGATGGGTCGGGTTGTAGCACACCCATTTCATCGCGTAGCCGAGCATCGAGAGACCGGTCGAGATGAAGAAGGCGTGCCGCTTTCCCAGGCGCGTGCCGAGCCAGGTCGCCAGGATGACCACGGCGAAGGTGCAGACCGCGCCCACCGTGCCGGCGTACCCCGCGTAACGGGCGCCGAGGGCCTGGTCACCACCGCAGACGTAGTAGATGATCACGTAGTACTGGAACGACGAGATCAGCATGAAGCCATTGAAGACCAGGAAGGTGGCGATGCACAGCATGAGGAACGGCCTGGATGAGAGGGTGATGCCGAAGCCGCGGAAGAACCCGCCGACGCCCCGCAGACTGTCACCCGGGCTGACGGCACCCTCGGGCGAGCTCGACTGCCCTTCGGGCGCGGCGATGCTCTGCATCCGCTCGCGCAGCACGATCGCGGGCAGGATGCCCAGCCCGATCGCCACCGCCGCAACGAGGACCGCCAGCCAGGCCGCGCCCGTCGCCTGATCCGGAAAGAGGGCCTCGTTGGTCATGAACCACAAGAACCAGGGCGAGATGACGTAGGCCAGTTGGCCGAGGAAGTTCTGGGTGCCCATGAGGCGGGTGCGTTCATTGTAGTCTGGGGTGAGCTCGTAGCCCAGCGCCACCCAGGGTGTCGCGAAGACGGTGTACCCCATGTAGAAGAGGATCGAGCCCACCAGGAAGTAGACGAAATAGAAGGTCTCGCTCCGGCCATGGGGCAGCTGCCAGAGCAGCGTGAAGAGGAGGCCGGCGGCGATCGCGCCGGCGAAGATGTAGGGCCGCCTTCGCCCCCAGCGCGAGCGAGTGTTGTCGGAGATGAACCCCATCAACGGGTCGGTGAACGCATCGGTGAGTCGCGGGATGGCCCCCAAGAGCCCCACGAGCGCCGGGTTCATGCCCAGCCCGAGGTTCAGGACGATCATCATGCCGCCGCTGGCCGCCGCGAGGATGTTGTTGACGAAGGCCCCGGCGCCGTAGACGACCCGATGTGACAGCTTGACCCGGTCTTCCGCGGCAGTCCTGTGCGGCAAGGCGGAGACGTTCATGCGGTCCTCTCGATTCCTCGCCCGGAGCTCCCGGCTTCCGCCCGTGCCCGCGGGGGTGCCGGTGGGCACCGCGGCCAGGGCGCCCTTGAGGGCTGGGGCGCACTACACTTTGTGCGCCTTCCGAACAAAGTAACTCACACCGATCTACGGGTCAACAGGAATGAGCGCCACGTCAGTATCTTAGCCGGCGCGCGGCCAGAGCGGCACCTGCCGTCGCCAAGGCTCTTGACAGGCCGGACGAGTCCATCGATACTTTGATCGGTCCCCGTACAAAGTAATAGGGAGGAACAGCCGTGCGCTCACGAACGTCGTCTCCGCGAATGCTCGCCGCGATGGTCTCCCTGCTGGCCCCTGCGGCCCTTCTGGCCCTCGGCGGCTGCAGCGAGCGAGACCTCTCCGAGCTGTCCCCGGCCCCCGCCAGCAACGACCCTCTGGTCTTCGACGATGCGTTTGGCGACGGGGTCGACTATCAGGCCTTCGCCGGCTCGAAGACCGATGCCGTCGCCATCGATGCCAACGAGGCCAAGGTGGGCTCGGCCTCGCTCCGCGTGACGGTGCCGGGCCCCGGCGCCACGGAGGGAACCTACGCGGGCGGCGCCTTCACCTGCGCCGACTACCGCGACCTATCGGAGTATGACGCGCTCGTCTTCTACGCCAAGTCGAGCGTGAGCTCCACCCTGGATGTCGCCGGTCTGGGCAACGACAACACCGGCACATCGCTCTACGAGGCCCAACGCGCGGGCATCGCTCTCACCACGGACTGGTCGCTGATCGTGATCCCCATCCCCAGGCCGGCGCGGCTCGCCCTGGAGCGCGGCCTGTTCTTCTTCGCCGAGGGCCACGAGAACAGCCAGGGCTTCACGCTCTGGTTCGATGAGGTTCGCTTTGCGCGGGTCGGCACGATCACCAGTCCGCGGCCCGCGATGCGCTCCCAGAACATCCAGTCCTTCCCGGGAACGACCGTGACGCCCGAGGATACGCGCGTCACCTTTGCCGTCAACGGCGTGGATGTCCTGGTCAAGCATTCGCCGCGCTACTTCGACTACTTCAGCTCGGACGAGGCGGTGGCCACGGCCCTGGGCGGCGTGATCACGGCGGTCGGGGGGGGCGTCGCCGCCGTGACCGCCAAACTCGACAGCGTGGATGTCGCGGGCACGATCACGCTCGATGTCCTGACGCCGCCCGACGGAGCCGCGCCGGCGCCGGCGTTCCCTGCCGCTGACGTCATCGCCTTGTACAGCGACGCCTACGACACCGTTCCCGTGGACACCTGGCGGGCCAACTGGAGTCAGAGCGGACCCGTCGAGGAGTATGCCATCGGCGGCAACGCCACCAAGCTCTACACGGGGCTGGTGTACGCCGGCATCGAGTTCACCACCGCCCTCATCGATGCCACCAACATGACGCACCTGCGGTTGGACGTCTGGGCTCCGGCAGGAACGCTCTTCAGGGTCAAGCTGGTCGACTTCGGCGAGGACGGCGTCTACAATCCGCCGGTCGATGAATCGGAGCTCACCTTCCACGCGACGTCCACGCCGCCGTTCGTCGCCGGCCAGTGGTGCGTGTTGGATATCCCGCTGGCCGATTTCACGCTCGCCAGCCGCGCGCATCTGGCGCAGCTCATCATTTCCTCGAACAACGTCAGGATCGTGTTCTTGGACAACGTCCTCTTCCACCGTTAGAATGCCGCCATGCTCGAACCGCCGATTGGAGGGGCGAGAGGACTTGAAGAACAACCATGTGACGTGGAAAGGGCTCAGGCGCGAGGACCCCGACCGTCCCCGTCCTTTGGCCGATGCCATTCTGCGGCTGATCTGGGAACGCCGGCGAATGTCGCGGGCCGAGATCGTCCGGGAGGAGGGCCTCTCACGGTCGACCGTGTCCGAGGTGGTGGCCGAGCTGCTGCCGACGGGCCTGATCGCGGAGGTGGGCAGCGGCCAATCGAGCGGGGGGCGCCGGCCGATCATCCTGGAGTTCCGCGACGACGCGGCCGTGATTCTGGGCGTCGAGATGGGAGCCGCCCACGTAGGGGTCGCGCTGACCGATCTGCGCGGCCGGGTCCTGGCCTGGCATACGCGCCTGCACCCGGTGCGGTCCGATCCTCCGGGTACGCGGGCCCTGGTCGGCGAGCTCTGTGATCTGTGCCTCGCGGAAGGCGCGCTGGGCCGGCCCCTGATCGGCATCGGCCTTGCGGTTCCCTCCCCGGTCAATCCCGCGCGGCCCGACGGAGGGCTGTCCGAGGTGGTCCTGCCCGCGTGGGAGGGCCGGCTCGGGCTGGACGACCTCGGCCGCCGGCTCGGCGCCCCCCTGCTGGTCGACAATGACGCCAACCTCGGCGCTCTCGCCGAGCACTGGTGGGGAGCCGGCCGCGGCATCGACCACCTCGCCTACATCAAGGTGGCCACCGGCATCGGCTGCGGCTTCGTGATCGGCGGTGACATCTACCGCGGCTCAACCGGCGTGGCCGGCGAGATCGGCCACCTGGCCATCGCCCCGCAGGGCAAGCAGTGCATCTGCGGTCTCCGGGGCTGCCTCGCGACCCTGGCCAGCAGCCGCGCGCTGGTCGAGCGCGCCGCCGAGCTCCTGGCGGCCAACCCCGACAGCGTTCTCGCCGGGCATGCGCTGGCGATCGGCGACATCGAGCAGGCCGCCCTCGACGGGGACCCGCTGGCCCGCCAGGTGGTCACCGAGGCCGCCGAGTACCTGGGCATCGCCGTGGCCGGCTTGCTCAACCTGATCAATCCCGCGATGGTGATCCTGGGTGGCGACCTGGCCGGACTGGGTGAGATGCTGCTGGGACCGATCCGCGAGACGGTCCGCCGCCGAACGCTGGTCAGTCAGGTGATGGCCGCCGAGCTGGTCACCAGCTCGCTGGGGACCCAGTCGATCGCAATCGGCGCGGCCACGATGGTGCTCAAGGAGGCGCTCAACGACGGCCGCCTGCTGGCCCCGGGGGACAAGTCACCCGGGACCGGAGCGACGGTGCCCTCGCCATGAAGGCGCGCAGCGTCGTTGCGCTCGCGGTCGCGCCGGCGTTCCTGCTGGCGGCGGCCTGCCTGGTCGGCGGATGCGGCTCGTCGAGCACCGGCCCCGAGAAGATCACCCTGATCTGGCAGGACGAGTTCGACGGCCCGGCCGGGCAGGTACCCGATCCCTCCCGCTGGCGGTTCGACGTGGGAACCGATTGGGGCAACGCGCAGCTTGAGTTCGACACGGACCGCCCCGAGAACGTCTCCCTGAATGGCGACGGGCATCTGGCCATCACCGCGCTCCGGGAGGATTACCAGGGATCCTTATACACCTCGGGCCGCATCCACACCCGGGGTCGCTTCTCCCACGCGCGGGGGCGCTTCGAGGCGCGCATTCGCTTGCCGGTCGGGCAGGGGATCTGGCCCGCGTTCTGGATGCTGGGCGACAACTTCGAGCGGGTCGGCTGGCCCGCCTGCGGCGAGATCGACATCATGGAGTACCGCGGCCAGGAACCGAACGTGGTCCACGGGAGCCTCCACGGACCGGGCTACTCTGGCGGCGGCGCCGTCACGGGCCACTTCGTGCTGCCCGGCAACGGATTCGATGCCGACTTCCACGTCTTCGCCATCGAGTGGGACGAACGGTCCATCGCCTGGTTCGTCGACGGGCAGGTCTACCAGCGGCGCAGCGCCGCCGACCTGCCGTCGGGCGCGCGCTGGGTGTTCGATCGCCCGTTCTTCATCCTCCTGAATGTCGCCGTGGGCGGCAACTTCGTGGGCGACCCCGATGCGAGCACGCGGTTCCCGCAGGCGATGCTGGTAGACTACGTGCGGGTCTACGGCGTCGCGTCCTGACCGCGCGCGGTGGGCGGAGGGCGGGAGAGGGCTTCGGCCATGTCGGACAACAAGGCTCTGCCGCAGGGGAACGTCCTCTGGATTCCGGCGGGCATCTCCGTAGGTCTCCTGCTCCTCACGCACGTCTTTCAGATCGGCAGTCAGAAGGCGCTCTTCTTCGTCAACCGCTGCACGCTGGGATGGGACTCCCGATACGCCTACGACGCCGCCCTGCGAATGAGCCAGGGCACCAGCCCCTATGTCCATGAAGAATACTGCTGGCCGACCTTCTTTCCCTGGGTTCTCTGGAAATCGGGGCTGATGGCGATTGGATGCCCCACCCTGGCCAGAAGCATGATCTGGCTGACCCTGGGATGCATTCTCTGCGCCTGCTATCTGGCCGGCCGCCTGTTCTCCGATGCCAACGAACGCCTTGCTCGGGATGCCGCCCCCATTCTGCTGATTGTCTTCTCGAGCTTTCCGGTCTACTTCCTCCTCGATCGCGGCAATCTCGACGGGCTGACGATGGCTTTCACGTGGAGCGCGCTGTGGCTCGCTTTCAGAAGACGCTCAAACGGTCTGCAAGCGCTGGCCGGAGGAGCGCTGTTGGCTGTCGCGTTCGCGATCAAGATCTATCCCATCGTCCTGCTCGTTCCCTTGCTCATCTTCCGGAGGTTCCGGATGATCCTCGGCTTCCTGGCCGCGACGGCCGCGATCGTCGCCGTCGATCCGGCCGGATGGCGGGCCCTGGTGACCGAGGCGTTGCCCGTGAGATTCAGCGGCCAGCAATGGACTGGCATCTACCTGTTGATCGAGAACACCAGCCTGGAGGCTTTCTTCCTGATCGTGGCGCAGCTCGTCCAGGAGGCCGGAGGGCATCTCCCCAGCCTGGCGGCCGCATGGTCGGCGCGCGCCGTGGCAGCCTTGGCGCTGGGGGCCGCGGTCGTCTCCGCCTGGCTGTTGCGCCGGGAGCGGGATGGCCGGATCCAGTTGGCCTGGACCTACAGCTTCATCCCGCTCGTCTTCGCCTCCCTGCGCTTCGCCGGTGCCTACTCCATGGTCCACGTGATTCCCCTGGCTTTCTCCGCGCGCTTCCTCATGGGGCGCTTTCGGGTCCGCCAGGGCGCCCGCATCGCTCTCGGACTCGTGCTCGTCGGCATTGGTCTGGGCCAGGTGCAGGCGGTCGCTCTGGCGAAGATCTTCTCGAGTTGGACCCGTCAGATCGGCAACGTGCCCCGGCACGACTTCGGGGACTTGTACAACGTGCTTAGCGCTTCGTGCAGCGTCGGTCTGTTCCTGGTGGTCTTGGCCACCGTCATCTTCCAGGCCCTTGCCGTCGGGCCGGTCATCAAGGCCTGGGTCGGGCAATGGACGGGTCATGCGCCCCGTGCCAGGCGGCAGGCGCCGCTTTCCAAGGAGGGGTGAGCAGCAGGGGAGCGCCGCCGGCCCGTGCCGTCCGACTTGTTTGGCTATGTCCTCGCTGAGAGCTGGCCGCAGATCGTTGCCTCGACGCCCGGGACCGCGTTGCGCATCGCCGGCAACGGCTACGCCGGCGCGCGGAGGCTCGGTTGCGCGCGCGATCTCAGCGCCTTATCGCACCATCACGAATCGTGCCACGGTGCTTCGCTCAGGCGTAGAAGCCCGGATGAAGTAGGTCCCCCCTGCGACGGCGCGGCCGCTCTCATCACGACCGTCCCACACCAAGTAGTGAGCACCGGCGGGAAGTGTCCCGGCGTGCAACCAGCGGACGCACCGCCCGGCGGGGTCGAATACGCTGACGTGGACCCGACCCTCGCTGAGCATGCCAAGCTCGACGAACGCCTGATGCGAGTTCGGATTCGGATGGACGCTCAGGAGCATCGTGGCCGCGACGCCGCCATCGCCGCTGACCGACGACGACTCGCACTGCATGGGCAGGATCGCGAGACCGTGAGTACCGCCTGCCACATAGACGTACGTGCCCGAGGCGACCACGCCCTCCGCAGTCCCCGCCGGGTTCACGCTCCCTATGATATGGGGGTTGGCGGGATCGGTGATGTCGATCACCTGGAGGCCGGATCCTTCGTCCGCGACATAGGCGCAGGTACCTGAGAGTGACACGCCAAACGCATGGTCCGGCGTGTTCACGTCGCCCACGATCTGGGGGCTGATGGGGGTTGTGATGTCGACTACCTGCAAACCGCAGTCATCGTCTGCAACGTAGGCCCAAGAGCCGGAGACCGACACGCCATACGCGTTCCCCGGCAGATCCGCGCTACCCACGATCTGTGGGTTGGCGGGGTCGGTAACGTCCATCACCTGGAGACCGAAGTAGTCGTCCGCAATGTAGGCGCAGGTGCCCAAGAGAGCGACGCCAGACGCACTCCCGGGCGTATCCCCGCTGCCAACGATCTGGGGGCTCGCAGGGTCTGTGATGTCGATCACCTGCAGACCGCACCATTCGTCCGCAACGTAGGCATAGGTTCCCGAGACAGCCACACCATAGGCCTGTCCAGGTGTGGCCGCGCTGCCTACGATCTCGGGGCTGGCGGGGTCGCCGATGTCGATCACCTGCAGACCGCACCATTCGTCGGCGACGTAAGCGCACGTGCCCGAGACGGCCACCCCATGCGCCCGCCCAGGCGTGTCCACGCTGCCTACGATCGTGGGGCTGGCGGGGTCGCTGGCGTCGATAACCTGAAGACCAGACCCAAAGTCAGCGACGTAGACGTGAGTCCCCGAGACCGCCACGCCGAATGCGTATCCTGGCGTGTCCACGCCGCCTACGATCGGGGGGCTCGCGGGGTTGGTGATGTCGAACACCTGGAAACCGTGCACGCCGTCTGCGACGTAGGCGGTGGTTCCCGAGACGGCCACGCCATCCGCGGACCCCGGCGTATCCACGCTGCCCACGAGCCGGGGGCTCGCGGGGGCTGCGATGTCGACCACGTGAAGACCGTCCCACGTGTCTGTAACGTAGGCGTAGGTGCCCAAAATGGCTGCGTCATGCGCGACCGACGGCGTGTCCACGTTGCCAACGATGTGGGGGCTGGCAGGGTTGGCGATATCGATTACCTCAAGACCGCATTCACCGTCTGCAACGCAGGCGCAAGTGCCCGAGACGGCCACGCCCTCAGCGGATCCTGGCGTGTCCACGCTGCCCACGATGTGAGGGTTCGCGGGGTTGGAGATGTCGATCACTTGAAGGCCGCGCGAACCATCCGCGACGTAGGCGTGCGCCCCCAGGACGGCCACGTCAATTGCCACCCCCGGAGTGTTCACGCTGCCCGCGACTTGGGGGCTTCCGGGACTGGCGATGTCGATCACGTGGAGACCGGCCCCAGCGTCCGCGACGTAGGCATAGGTGCCCGAGACCACCACGTCCCACGCATACCCCGGCGTGTCCAGGGTGCCCACAATCTCGGGGTTGGCAGGGTTGGCGACGTCGATCACCTGGAGACCGGATCCACCGTCGGCAACGTAGGCGAAGATGCCCGAGACAGCCACACCCCGCGCGGACTCCAGTGTATCAACGCCGCCCACGATCTGGGGGCCTGCAGGGTTGGTGACGTCGATCACTTGAAGACCGGATCCAGCGTCCGCGACGTAGGCGTACGTGCCCGAGATGGCCACGCCGCCCGCAATCCCCGGGGTGTTGACACTTCCACACCAATGCAGGTAGTCACCGTAGTCAATGCAGTCGGCGCTGGCGAGCCCTGGCCCACATAAGCAGCCCGTGCCCACGGAGAGGACGGCCGCGGCGATTCGGGCTCGCCACATGCGTCTGCGCGATCGACACGCGAGGGCAACGGCCGCAACAGCGTCCATGCGGCGTGCTGACTGTCTCATCTTCGCTCCTCCCCTACCGCTTCCAAAGGTCGAGGTGACCAACCGAATGCTTGGGGGGTCTTCCGAATAGTATACTGCAACCGCAGGCCAGATGCTGCAGAACCGAACAGCCCCTTGACCTCCTTGCCTGATGTGCCTCCCTGTGGTTACCGCACCTGAAGGGCCGCGCCACGGCGCTTCGCTCGGGCGTAGAGGCCCGGGTGGAAGCTGACGGGGCGACCTGGCATAGGAGGGCGCGGCAGTAGGTTCAACGGGAGTGCACTGCGGCGATCTTCCCTGATCGCCTTCCACCCTATTGTCCCGACACTCCCGCAGTCCCCGCTACAGCGACGTGTGCACGTAGGTCCGGAGCTCCCATTCGTCACCGTTGTCGTAGCCGGACAACGCGTCGCCCCCGGTGGGGCTGTAGCGCGGAGAGTGCACGTCCAGCGACCGCCACGTAGCCTGCGCCCCCACGCGGGTCTGCGGCGCGCTGAACCAGGCGGGCTTGCCCAGCGAGTACGAGATGTCTCCCATGAGCTGCAGCGGGTAGGTCAGGTTGAAGTCGCGATGATAGTCGTAGGGTCCCCAGTCGTTGACCTTCACGAAGCCGCTCAGCGCCAGCGGCCCATGCGTGAGCCGGCCGACCAGGCCGAAACGCTGGATGAGGCGATTGAGGGTCTCGTTCTCGCCGGAAGCATCGTGGCCGCTCGGTTCGGCATCGCCGCCGTAGACGCTGGCCACCAACCGCGTGGCCGGCGCCAGGCGCGAGACGATGCGCGTGTTCACCTCCCACAGGCCGTGGGCCGGCGGCGCGGCGCCGAAGGCGTAGATGGTGCGCCCGTCCTCGGCGATGAAGTTCGAGGCGTCGCGCGTGTCGCGGTAGTCGCGGTAGACGATGCCCATGCTGGCCGCGAGGGAGGCGTCTTCACGGACGTCGTTGTCCCAGGCCCACATCCAGGTCGCGGGCGTGGGATCGTAGGCGATCAGCAGCTCCGTGCCGACCATCTCGCGGTTGCCGAGCACGGCGAAGGGATCGTCGAGCACGTTGCGCGGGCGTCCCGGCGGCGGGGCGTCGGCCGGGATGGGGCCCACGATCGGCACCTGCCAGAGCACGTTGGGGCCGATCTGGAAATCGCCGCTGTTCACCGTGAAGCCGCTCATCACGTTGCGCTGGTTGCTCGATCCGGAGTCCTTCAGGCGCCAGCCCGTGAAGGTGATGACCTCGGTGGGACCGCCGTCGGCGACCAGGCCCATGTAGGCGCCCTGCGCGTACCAGCGGAAGCGGCCCCGCTCCAGCGTGAGCTTGCCCTTGAAGCCCCAGGTGTCGCCGTCGTGGATGCGGTCCCAGTAGACGATGTGGTCGCCGTCGACCTCGTCGACGAGCCGGAAGTTCTCGCCCACCTCGGGATCGCCCGACCAGAGCGTGCCACATTCCAAGAGCCACGGTCCGCGGCGGGTGCTCGCCTGCAGCGAGACCTTGCGAGTCTCGCGCTCCGGGATCGGCGCCCCCTGGGTCACGGTCTCTTGCGGCCCGACGTCCTCTTGATAGATGAGTGTGGCGTCGAACGGCCCCAGGCGGCGCTGGTACTTGAGCAGCAGGGCCGGATTGGCGCCCCACCAGAGTTGCGGGCCGAACGCCAGCTTCAGGCCCGCCAGCCGCCGCTTGCCGGCGACCTCGGCGCCCACGGGCGCCATGCCGTTGTAGATGTCGATGTTCTCGCCGTAGTACGCGTTGCGGTACAGGCCGAAGAAGTCGCCCTCGAAGCCCCAGTGCAGGTGGCCGGTGCGGTAAAAGCCGTCGAGCATGAACCAGCGGTCGTCCCAGGAGAGCGACGCCTGGTAGACGCGCACGTGCTCGAGCGGGCTCGGCTTCTCGTAGAAGATCTCGTCGATCCGGTTGCGCGGCACGTGGCCGAGCACGTTGACGGACGCGCGGCCGATCACGTTCTGCGCCGGCTGCGCTTCCGCGTCCAGATAGAACGATTGGAGATGGTCGAAGCCGCGAAAGGCCGGCGACCCGGCGCCATGGGCGTCCTGGGCGGGCGTGCTCACGCGGTCGCCGCCGGTGGAGAAGGTCTCGAACTCGAGGCGTACGTTGGCCACCCGCGCGCGCCGGGAGGCCTCCGACAACAACAGCGCGCGATCTCCCCGAGCGGCCACCTCGGCGGCCATCGGGCGGACAGCGGCGAAGTGGGCGCGGATGGCGCCCAGGTCGACGTCCGGGGCGTAAGGGTCGAGCGTGAAAGCCTCGCGCAGCGCGTAATAGGCCGCGCGCGGGTAGACGTCATAGAGCCCGCGCTGGTCCGGCGCCCCCTTGGCGGTGATGCCCCACCACTCCTCGTTCATGTTGTTCTGGCCCTCGACGAAGTCCTCGACGTAACCGCCGTTGGGCCACGAGGCGTTCGTGTCGTGGATGTCGAGGCGGCTCTCCTGGCCGAACTTCCACCAACCGTCGCTCCACTGGAAGATGATCCCGCCGATGGCGTTACCCGCGCGGCCCTTGCCGGCGGATTGTTCGTAGATCTCACGCCACTGCCCGATCAGGTAGCGGGCCTGCATGGCCTGGTCCTCGCGCATCTCCCGGGCGTTCCAAGCGTCGGAGCCGAACTCGGTGAACATGACCGGTAGGTTCAGCTTCGCCGCGACCACGTCGTAGAGATCGCGCACGGAGATTCCGCGATAGACGTTCGTGCCGAGAATGTCCAGGTGGGTGCACTCCTCGGCGATGAGATCGATGTACTGGATGTCGCCATTGGCGATGGCCACGGGGTGGTGCCGGTCCAGGTCTTTGATCGCGACCGTGAGCTCCTCGAAGAGCGAGTAGAGGTAGCGGGCCCGCGCCGCTTCGCGTTCTCCCTCCGGCAACGCCTCGATCTCGAACGACGACCAGCTCAGACCGTAGTTGTTCTCGTTGCCAAGCAGCCACATGAGCAAGCCCGGCGTGTCATGGAACTCCGCGACCAGCGCGGTGATCTCGTCCTTGAGGGCCGCGCGCAGCCTGCGGTCGGAGTAGTCGACCGACGGGATCCACACGCCGTCCAGCGTATAGCCGTAGCGGGCCACGAGGGGATTGAGCACCGTGTAGATGCCGTAGTGCTCGTAGATGTAGCGCACCCACCGTTCGGGGACTCCGGCGTACTGGCGGATGCAGTTGACGCCCAGGTCCTGCAGCAGGGGCATTTCGCGGGCCAGCGCGTCGACGATCACGTCATCAGGCTGATTCCACAGGCTGTAGGTGTAGTTCTGGCCGATCGGCATGTAGTCCCAGTTCATGCCGAAGACCATGAAGTCGCGGCCGTCGACCTGCAGCCGCTGCCCGCTCGCATCGGCCACGACGCGCACGGTCTGCGCGGGGGATGATGCGGCCGCGTCGGTCATACCGCGCACGCTCTGAGCACCAACTTGCACGGCGCCGCCGGTGGAGGCGGGCGATCCGGCGGCGGGCGATTCCTCGGCGGCAGTCGCGGCGGCAGTCGCGGCGGCGGCGAGCACCACGGCGCCGAAAATCACTCCAAGCGCCATCCCGAGCGCCGCCAGCAGGGCGGCGATGGTTCCGGGGCGCTGCGGTGACCCGGACTGGATGAGGCTGCGCGTCTTCAAGACTTCCCTCCTGGCTTTTCAGGTCTCTGCGCCGCTCTGTACCGCGCGGGCGGCGACGGTCTTGCGAAACCAATGGGCGCTGTCCTTGGGTATGCGTGCGCCCGTCACGAAATCGACGCCGAACAGGCCGAAGCGCTTCGTGAAGCCGTGGTTCCATTCGAAGTTGTCCAGCAGCGTCCAGGCGAAGTACCCGCGCAGCGGAATCCCCGCGGCGATCGCGGCGTGCGCGGCCGTGAGATGATCGCGCAGGTAGGTCACCCGGCGGGGATCGGCGATGCGTCCGCGAGTGGGGGGCGCATCGACGAAGGCGGCCCCGTTCTCGGTGAGGTAGTAGGACGCAACGCCGTAGTCCCGCTCGAGGCGCTGCAGGGCTTCGATGAGACCGGGCGGGTAGACCTCCCAGCCCATCTCGGTCAACGCCTCGCGCGGCGCCCCGGCCACCGCGCTGGGGCGGCCGTCGGGACCGGCCGCGATCACGGTCCGGCTGTAGTAGTTGACGCCGAGGTAGTCCAGCGGAGCGCGGATGTAGTCCAGGTCGCCGCTCTGAACGAAGGGCAAGTCGTCGCCCGTCAGCTGCCCCCAGCGGACGCGGTCTGCGATCGCGTCGGCGGGATAGCGGCCGTGGACGAGCGGATCGAGGTACCAGCGGTGGAAGAAGCCGTCGAACTGGCGGACGGCATCGCGATCGGCCTCCGCCGCCGAGGCGGGGTGGCCGGGAGAAACATTCAGCACGATGCCCACCTGGGCGTCCGGGGCCAGGTCGCGGATGATCTCAGCCGCCTGCCCGTGCGAGAGCAGCAGGTGATGCGCCGCCCGCAGGGCCTCCTGCGGATCGCGGTGGCCGGGGGCGTGCGCTCCATGCTCGTGGCCCAGCGTGGCCACGCACCACGGTTCGTTGTGGGTCGCCCAGAAGCGGACGCGGTCGCCGAGCCGGCGGGCGAGCGCCGCGGCGTATTCAGCGAAAGCTGCGCAGGTCTCGCGCGCCGGCCAGCCGCCGCGGTCTTGCAGCGCCTGCGGCATGTCCCAGTGATTGAGCGTGAGGAAAGGCTGGATCCCCGAGGCCAACAACGCGTCGATCAGCCGGTCGTAGAAATCGAAGCCGGCGGGATTAGGCTCGCCCCGCCCCTCCGGCAGGATCCGCGACCAGCTCGTGGAGAAGCGGTAGGCCCCGATCCCGAGCCAGCGCATCAGATCGAGGTCTTCGCGCCAGCGGTCGTAGTGCCGGCAGGTCGTCAACGGGCGCGCCCCGTCCTCGATGCGGCCGGCCTCGGAGGCGAACCGGTCCCAGATCGACTCGCCCCGTCCGTCTCGGTCCCAGGCCCCCTCGATCTGCTGCGCCGAGGTTGCGACGCCCCACGTAAACTCCTTTGGAAACTGGAGGATAGGCATTCCGAGCCCGCCTTGGGACGTGAGACCGCGGGCCGAGACCGACGCGCCCGGTCCCGTCACCCATCGAGCCGACCGAGACCCCAAAAGTCTTTGTTCGGACACCGAACATAGTGTATCATCAGGGTGCCCGTGTAAAGCAATCTCTTTGGAATCGGCATGGATTCTAATACGGGAGGCCAAGCCATGCGAAGTCGCGTGATCCCCACTCTGGTGGCCGCCGTCGTGCTGAGCCTGCTCCCCGCGGCGAGTCTCGCGCTGGAGCCCTACGAGCAGAACTTCGAGGGACTGCTCCAGTCGAGCCCGACCGCGCTGGCCCAGGACGGCTGGCTGGTGTACGGCAACGTCTTCACGCCGGACACGACCTACATTTACGGCTACGGTCCATTTCCCGCTCCGAATCACAGCCTGGCGTTCTGTCAGATCGCCCTCGGGCAAGGGGGGCCGGAGCAGGGCGAACAAGTGCTGTCGGTCTTCAGCGACTACGAGAACATCGGTCACGCCAGCGGCAACCTGATCGAGTCGAACGTCTACCAGGAGCAGGTGATCGACGCCGCGGACGTCGGCTCCATCTGGAGCTTCGTGTTCCAGCGCAAACGGGGCAACATCGCGGGCGCCACGACGGCCAAGGCGTTCATCAAGACCCTCGATCCCAGTCAGGGATACCTGATGACGAACTTCATCACCAAGGACATGACCGCGATTCCCGAGACGTGGGCGGCCGACACGCTCGTGATCCGCATCCGCGCGGGCCTCGAGAATCAGCTCCTCCAGATCGGCTTCATGAACACGGCCACCTACTACGAGGGGTCGGGGATCTTCTACGACAACCTGGCTTTCAACTGGACCGGCTCGGTCGACGTTCCCGAGACCCAGGCTTCCTGGCGCACGATTCTCCGCCAGAACGCGCCCAATCCATTCGACCGCTCCACGCGCATCGGGTTTTCCCTCGCGCAGTCTGAGCAAGTCGAGCTCTCGATCGTCGACGTCACGGGCCGTCAGATTGCGGTCCTGTCCCGGGGCGAGCGCGCCGCCGGCCCTCACCAGGTGTTCTGGAACGGGTTGACGTCGGAAGGCGGCCGCGCGCCAGGCGGGGCGTACTGGTATGTCCTCAAGACGCGCGCCGGCGAGATGTCCGGGCGCATGATTCTGGCCCGGTAGGCGGACCGCCTCCGGGCTCCGGACCTCAGCCTTGAAACGAGACCTGTTGAACAGCGGCGTTGCACAAGCCAGGCAGCCGGCGTTGCCCGGCGCCGGGCCCGGGAGACTGTCGGGCGCGTTCGTCGTGCTCGACGGCGGGCCGGCCTACCGGATTTCCGACTACGACCGCCTGGATCCGTTCCTGATCAACCTCGCCAGCGACACCGACCTCTGGATGTTCGTGGCGTCGAGCGGCGGGCTGACGGCCGGACGGGTCGACGCCGACGGCAGTCTCTTCCCCTATTTGACCAGCGACCGGCTGTACGATGCCCATCGCCACACCGGACCTGTGACCCTGCTGCGCGTGCGGTCCAAGTCGCTGGCGTCACGGCTCTGGGAGCCGTTCTCCGATCAGATGACCGGACGCCGCGGCATCGAGCGCCACCTCTACAAGAACGCCAGCGGCAACCAGGTGGTCTTCGAGGAAGTCCATCACGCCCTCGGTCTGGCGTTTCGGTACCGCTGGGCTGCATGCGACGAGCTCGGGTGGGTGCGCACGGCGACCCTCGCAAATAGCGGGCCGGAGCGCGTCGAAGTCCGCATCCTGGACGGGCTGAGGAATGTGCTTCCCTGGGGCGCCCCGCTCTCGCTCTACCAGCAGGCGAGCAACCTGGTGGACGCCTACAAGCGAAGCGAGCTGGATCCCGCAACCGGACTTGGCATCTACTGCCTCACCGCCGGCATCACCGACCGGCCCGAGGCACTGGAGGTGTTGCGGGCCAATACGGTCTGGTGCTGCGGCCTGCAGGAAGCGCGGATCCACCTGACGCTCCAGGCGCTGGCGGCCTTCCGGCGCGAGCGGCCGTTCCCGGGCCGCGGGGTCCTGACGGGGAGGCGCGGCAGTTACCTGGTGGACGCTGCCCTCGTGCTGGCGCCGGGAGAGGCGTCAGCGTGGCACATCGTGGCCGACGCCGGGCGCGATCATGTGAGCCTCGAGGCGTTGCGCCGGAAACTGCTTGCGGGAGGAGACCTGTCCGCGCAGGTGGAGGAGAGCCTGCGCCGGGCGGACGAGAACCTGCGGCGCATCGTCGCCAGCGCCGACGGCCTGCAGCGCACCGGCCGACCGGAGTCGTGGTGGCATCACTTCGCCAACGTGCTGTTCAACAGTATGCGCGGCGGCGTTTTCCTGCACAACGACGACGTGCCGCTCGCCGACTTCGCGCGTCTCCTGCGGGTGCGCAATCAGGCCGTTGCAGACCGCCACCGGTCCGCGCTCGCCCGCTGGCCGCAGCGGCTGCCCGTGGAGCGTTTGCGCGAGCTCGCGCGGCAGGCCGGCGACGCGGACCTCGCGCGCCTGGCCCATGAGTACCTGCCCCTCTACTTCGGCCGGCGCCACGGGGACCCCAGCCGACCATGGAATCGCTTCGAAATCCGCGTGCGAGGCCGCAACGGCGAGCAGGTCCTGCACCATGAGGGCAATTGGCGGGACATCTTCCAGAATTGGGAAGCCCTGGGGATCTCTTTCCCCAACTTCTTGCCCAACATGGTCGCACGCTTCGTCAACGCGTCGACCGTGGACGGATTCAATCCCTATCGCATCACCCAGGAGGGCGTGGACTGGGAAGTGCCCTCGCCGAACGACCCCTGGAGCAGCATCGGCTACTGGGGCGACCATCAGATCGTCTACCTGCTGCGGCTGCTGGAGGCCCTGGATCGCTACGATCCGGCCGCCCTCCCGGCGATGCTGGGCGAGGAGATCTTCAGCTACGCCGACGTTCCCTACCGCATCAAGCCGTATGCGGAGATCCTCCGCGATCCCCGGGTCACCATCGATTTCGACGCCGCGCGCGCGGCGCGAATCGCGGAACGCGTCACGCGCGCGGGGACCGACGGGAAGCTGCTGCCCGGTCCCACCGAGGGGAACCTGCTGCCCGGCCCCGGCGGCGCCGTTTACCACGTGAATCTCCTCGAGAAGCTGCTCGTCCCCGCGCTGTCCAAGCTGTCGAATCTGGTCCCCGGCGCCGGGATCTGGATGAACACGCAGCGACCCGAATGGAACGACGCCAACAACGCGCTGGGGGCCGGCAGCGTTTCGGTGGTCACCCTCTGCCACCTCCGGCGGTATCTGGCTTTCCTGGCCGAGCGGCTGGAAGCCGCGGGCGACCGCGCGCTGCCGGTGTCCGCCGAGGTCGTCGCCTGGTTCGACCGGGCCGCAGCCATCCTGCAGGACGAACCGGATGCGGGCGCGATCGCCACCGCCGATCCGGCGCGCCGCAAGCAGATCATGGACGCGCTCGGCGAGGCGTTCTGCGCCTATCGGGCCACGGCGTATGCGGAGGGCTTCTCGGGTCGCGCGCCGCTGGCGACCGGCCGTGTCGCGGCACTGTGTCGCGCGGCGCTCGCGTGGGTCGATCAGTCCATCGCGGCCAATCGCCGTGAGGACGGTCTCTACCACACCTACAATCAGCTCGCGTTTGCCGCGGACTTCGCGCGCGTCGAGGTCATCCGGTTGCAGGAGATGCTCGAGGGTCAGGTGGCCGTGCTGAGCTCGGGCGCCATCTCGCCGGCCGAAGCGCTCACGATCCTCGAGCGGCTTTTCGCGAGCGCACTCTACCGGCCCGATCAGCTCAGCTTCATGCTCTACCCCCGGCGCGAGCTGCCGGGGTTCATGGCCCGCAACCAGATTCCGAACGAACGCATCGCTGCGATCCCTCTGATGCGCGAGCTCGAGCTGCGCGGCGATCCGTCGCTCTGGGCGCGCGACGCCGCCGGGGTGGGGCGCTTCCATGGCGACATCCGCAGCGCTCGCGACGTGGCGGCGATCCTCGACGCCCTCGGGGAGCAGCCGGCCTGGTCGCGCGCCATCGCCCGCGATCGGGAGGCCGTCCTGGCGCTGTTCGAGGAGGTCTTCGGACACCGGTCCTACACAGGTCGCTCGGCGGCCATGTACGGCTACGAGGGGATCGGATGCATCTACTGGCACATGGTGGCCAAGCTGCTCGTCGCCGTTCAGGAGAACGTCGTGCGCGCGCAGCGCGCGGGTCTGCCGCCGGCGATTCGCGAGGGGTTGGCCCACATGTACGCCCGCGTCCAATCCGGACTCGGGTACCGGAAGACCGCCGCCGAATACGGCGCCTTTCCCACGGATCCCTACTCGCACACGCGATCCTCGGGCGGCGCGAAGCAGCCGGGCATGACCGGTCAGGTCAAGGAGGTGATTCTCACTCGACTGGGAGAGCTGGGCGTCCACGTCGAGGGCGGAGCGATTCAGTTCCAGCCCCTGCTGCTTCCGGCCGGCGAGTTCCTGGAGGAGCCCGCCGAGTTCCGGTACTATGATGTGGAGGGGCGGGAGCGCGCCTTGCCGCTGCCCGCCGGCAGCCTGGCGTTCACCTTCTGCCAGGTTCCGGTCGTCTACGAGCGGATTCAGGGCAGCCCCCGTATCCGGGTCACGCTGGCCGATGGATCGACGTGCGAGCAAGCCGGTGCGGCTCTCGACGCCAGCCTCGCGGCGCAGGTCTTCGCGCGCAGCGGCCAGGTCGACCGTATCCACGTCGGCGTTCCCGTCCAAACGCTCCGCCACGGCTGATCCGGGAGACCGCCATGCGCAGAAGCGAGCACTTGAAGGAGCGCGGGCCCGCGACCGGGCGCGCCTTGGCCCTGGCCCTCACGCTGTGGATCGGAGTCGCCGGCCATGCCAGCGGCCAGTGCATCCTCGCCAATCCGAGCTTCGAGATTGCCGGTACGGGCGGAGCCGTCTTCGGCGGCTGGGAGCAGTTCGGGCAGTTCGGCTCGGTCGCGGTCGCGAGTCACGGCACCCGGGCGGCCCGGGTGAGCGGCCCCGGTGGCGCCGGATGGAATGTCTCGGGCTTCTGGCAGCGTCTGGACAGCGAACCGGGAGAGCAGTGGGAGGCCACCGGGCATGTCCGGCACCCCTCGGCGAACCCGCTCGCCGGATCGTGCGTCGCGCTCGTCAACATCGAATGGCGCGATGTGAGTGGCCAGCTCATCGACTACGACTCCTTCGCCGTGGCCGACCCGAGCACGCCGGCCGACGAGTACATCCATTTCAGCGTGCTCAGCAACCCGGCCCCGCCGGGCACCGCCGCCATCCACTTTCTGCTCGGCGTGCTGGAAGGGCCCGGCGATCCCTCGCCCGATGTCTACTTCGACCAGGTGACGATCTTCAGCACCAGCTCCCCCACGATGAACGAGATGCAGTGGAGCGATTTCCCGGGCGGAACGACGCTCGACTTCGCCGATCGCACCTGGCGGGTCAAAGGCCCCGGATACTACGGTCCCGGCCCGAACCAGTTCTGCAATGATCCGCAGTGCGTCTGGGTCGATGGGGAGGGCCAATTGCACCTGACCGTCACGAATCGAGGGGCGTACTGGGCCAGCACGGAAGTGGTTCTCGAGGATGCGCTCGGCTACGGCGACTACATCGCCACGACGGTGGGGCGGCTGGACCTGCTCGACATCCAGGCCGTGCTCGGGATCTTTCTCTGGCAATACGGTCCCTGCTGGGACCCGTCCTACTTCTGGTGGAATCCCTACAACGAGATCGACATCGAGTACGGCCGCTGGGGCGATCCCGGCAACGACATCGCGCAGTTCGTCGCGCAACCTTACGACTGGCCCGGCAACCGGGAGCGATTCGACGTCACGTTTGTGCCCGATGAGGTTGCCAGCCACGCCATGCGCTGGCTGCCCGACCGCATCGAGTATCGCGTGTGGCGCGGCGGGCCGGCCGACGAGTCGCCCGAGACGCTGATTCACGCGTGGACCTACTCGGGGCCTCACATTCCCCGGCCCGAGCAGCCGCGCCTGCACCTGAACCTGTGGAAGCTCGAGGGCATTCCGGCGGCGAACCAGGAGGTCGTGTTCCAGGACTTCGTCTTTGTGCCCGTCGGGTTCTCCACGGTGGCGCACGAGCGCGGCGCGCCGGCACCGGCGCCGGGGCCGATGCTCCTGGGGCCAAGCCCGTTTACTCTCCGGACCACGCTGCGCTTCGATCTGACGTGTGAGACGTTCGTCGAGCTCGGCGTCTTCTCCCTCGACGGCCGGCGCGTGCGCACGCTCGCGCGTGGGGTGCTCGCGGCGGGCAGTCACTCGGCCGACTGGGATGGACGCGACGAGAACGGGCGTGCGCTCGACTCGGGCGTGTACATCGTGCGGGTGCACGGAAGGGACTTCCGGCAGACGGGCCGCGCCGTGCTGCTCAGGTAGCTTGCAGCGGCAGTGGTCGGAGCACCGCGATGGCGGCATGCCCGATCGGCACACGCGAGCGTCATGCGAAAGGGGCGCCGGCTCACCGCCGGATCGCCCCTTTCCATAGTCTCCCGCATGCCCGCTGATCACCCCGCGCGGCCGCGGGCACGGGGGAGCTGCCCCCCGGGCTCGACGAGACGCCGGAAGTCTGGCTCAGCGATAGAGCGACTTGATTTCGCCCCAGGTTGCCGACTCGGCCGGAGTCGAACCGTCCATGTAGAAGTCGATGTTGTCGTAGAAGACGCCCGATCCCTCGTAGTAGGTGGCCGTGTTCGCGAAACCGATCTGCAGGATCTGGCCGACCAGCGTCGCGTCGATCACGATCGAGAGCGAGTAGCTCGTCCACGCGGCCGGCGTATGCGTCATGTCTTCGGTGATGAAGTTGGTCATCTGATAGCCGGCGCCGGGATCCAGGGTCTTGATGAACGCCAGGGCCGTCGTCTGGCCCGCCAGATTGCCGAGCTTGGCGTCGAACTCGAAAACCCACGTCTGGCCGACGTCATCGGCGGTGACGGTCTGCTCCTGGTAGACGTTGGACTCGATGTGAGCGCCGACGCCGTGATCGGGGTTGTTGTAGTCGCTGAAGACGGAGAGCTGCTGTTGACCCTGGCTCGCGCCGCCCTCACCGATCACAATGGCGCAGAATGCGGCGCCAGTGTTGGGGGCGGGGAAAGGACCATACCCATACCAGTAGATCCACTCGGGGCTGAAGACGTTGCCGTAAACCAACCAGCCGTCATTGGCCAGGGCGTTGGGGTCTCCCTGGGCCAGAAGCTCAAAGTCCTGGCTGTACGGTGCCAGCGCGTGGCTGGCAAGCGGGGTCAGGCAGGCCAGGCTCACGACCACGAGGAAGACTCTCATCGTTGTGGTCATCTTGATTCCCCTCCTTCGAAGAAGTTCGATCCAGTGTTGCCAAGGCAATTCTCGAGAAGGATCTCGATGGCCACATTCTAGACTATGTTCGGTGTCCGAATCAAGTCCAAGATGGGGTTGCGGGTCGGTCACGGGCGTTTATTCCCTAATAGATTATCGGGAAATGGTTTACATCGCTGATCGCCCGAGATACGGCCGCGTTATGCCGATCTCGCCAACTAGTCACGCGTAAGATATTACTTAGTAATATATTGCGCGTGTGGAATCCCCGCCATGGCTATCGGCCTCGCCCACGGAACCCTTGACATGCAGAGACCTGAGCTCTACTTTGTTCGGCGGGCGGACAAAGGTGTTGTCCTGGGGGCATTCCAACAGACCGGGGGTGATCCTGTCATGCTGCTTCACGAACTCAGGTCCGGCCTCGTTGCGGTTCTGTTCTTGGCCCTACCGCTCATCGGTTGCGGAGCGGGTGGCCAGGCGAGCGACTCCCTGCGCGCTTTTCCGTTGGGGCAAGAGGATCTGGTGGCAGCAGGCGCCATCTGCTACGGCCCCCACCGCGACGGGCAGTGGCCGGGCGGTCCTGTCCCCACGGCCGCCCAGATACGCGAGGATCTGCTCACCCTTGGCCCGCACTGGCGCGTGCTGCGCCTCTACGGCTCCAGCGAGTTCGCCGGCCTGGTGCTCGAGGCGATCCGCTCCGCCGGCCTCGACATGCGGGTGATCCTGGGTGTCTGGATCGCGCCAGACGAGAAGCGAGGCGAACAAGGTGCCGCGCCGGAAAGCGATGCGGAAGCCGCGGCGGCCAATCAACGCGAGATCGACAGCGCCGTCGCCCTGGCGGCCGCGTTTCCTGACATCGTCCTCGCGGTGTGCGTGGGTAACGAAACGCAAGTCTCGTGGTCGTCCAATCGGGTGCCGCTCGACGCCCTCGTCGGCCACATTCGTCGCGTGCGCGCGGCGGTCGCGGTGCCCGTCACCACGGCCGACGACTACCAGTACTGGCGTGAGCCCGACAGCCGCGCCCTGGCGCGCGAGATCGACTTCATCACCCTGCATGTCCATCCGCTCTGGAACGGCAGGCAACTGGACGACGCGCTGCCGTGGTTGCGCGAACAGCTTGCCGCCGTTCAATCCGTGCATCCCGAGCGCCTCCTGGTCATTGGGGAGACCGGCTGGGCGACGAGCAGGTCCGGCCAGGGGGAGCAGGCGCGCCTGATGAAGGGTGCGACCGGCGAGGCCGAGCAGGCCGTCTTCTACGCCGCCGTGCGGCACTGGGCCGCGGCCGAGAGCGTGATCACCTTCTTCTTCGAGGCCTTCGACGAGAACTGGAAGGGCGGCAGCGACCCCGACGACGCTGAGAAGCACTGGGGCTTCTTCCGTGCCGACCGAACGCCCAAGGCCTCGGTGCGCTGACGCGGTCGCCGAGGGACGAGCGACTGCGTGCGGACCTGGGCTCCGCGGATGTGGCGGCCCGCGCGGCACGCCCTCGCGTCGGTCATGCAGCGCAGGAGGAAGGCCTGATGGGACACCGGGTGCCACCTGGCGGCGGCGTTCATCTCGGGCACGCCTCGGCGCATATCGGAGTTGCGGCGTGTCGAGGATCCGGCATCGGGCGTTCTACGGGGGGGCATTGCCGCACAGTCGATCCTGGGAATATAATGCTGCGTCGGCAGGGATACTCGGGAGGGGTGGGGCTGGATACATGCTTGTTAGGCCCACGCAAGGAAGGCGCGATGCCAAAGGGACGTTACGGCGGGAAGATCGCGAAGGAGCTCGCGGGAGTTCCGTGGATCACCGCGCGCGGTGAGTTGGACCTGACGAAGTTTCCGATCGACTCGCTGCTGCAGCAGACACTGGACCGCGATCGGGAGCGCTGCCGGTCGGGCTGCACCCTTCTCGGGTCAATGTGCGCCGCTGGGCGTGCGGAAGCTGGCGTTTATCTTCTTGGGCTGCTGCACTTCCTGCGAGATGATCTTGAGCGCCTGACGCTCGTCGTCGAGAATCTTGCCCGCTTCCAGACCCCGACCGCGGCGCAGGCGCTGCTGAAGGAGCTGACTCGGGTAAGGGGCAGTAACGCCACCCGTCGGTATCTTGACTCGGTGCTCCGCGCCTTGTCGTTCTTTCCGCCGGATCTCGTATACGAACCCCTGTGCGCGCTCGCGGGGGACAGGTCACCACTCACGCCCAGGATGCGGCAGAAGATTGCTGCTTTGCTTGACAGGTGTTTCGGAGACCGAGTGGACGAGGCCTGACGCGATCCAGCGGCTGGTCCGCTCTGCGGCCCGCCGCTGATCGCGAACGTTGGGTTGAACCACGCCGGGGAAGTCTATGGGAGCCATTGCTGAGGCGGTCGCTGCCTATGCGCAGCCGCTCCTCGATCAAACCGACGGTTCGCTGGAGCAAATGAACATCGCGCTCGCGCTTGGCCAGACCTGTTGGAACCTCGCTTTGTTACCGGAGGAAGAACGTAACGAGGCGCTCGGCAAGATGCGGCCAGCCATGAAGATGGAAGACGACGAGTTCGAGGAGTTCCGGCGCTCGGTCCTTTCCCCCATGATCTGGCGACACCAGAAGATGTTTCCGCGTATGCATCGGCCGGACTCGATGCGGCCAGCGCCCCACATGCCCTCAACAACACCGATGTCCACTGAGAAGTACCCGGGAACCAAGCGCAATGCACCGTGTCCCTGTAACAGTGGGAGGAAGTACAAGCTGTGTTGCGGGCGGTGACCGCATTGCTCGCTGACCAATCGTCTGTGGGGCCTGCCTGCGGCGAGCTGGTCCACCGGGCCGCAGGACAGGGAACGCTCACGACCCCCAAGACCACCTTATTCAACAAAGGGTGGTACCGGCCACTGATCGTTCTCTGGCGCTGCGCGAGAGGATCACGCCTTCCTGGGCGTTCAACAACTGATAGGCTGGTCCACGGCTTGGGATAGGCGATGAAGGTGAACTGACTGCGAAGCTACGGCCGTTGCTGCCGGACTGCCTGCTGGACGCCGGCTCACAAAGAGGCGAACCCTGCATGCTCGAGTCAGGCGGCCCAGGACTCCGCATCTTCCGTCTGCCCCCGCACCCGAGAAGGAGCAGATGTGTTCACCACACAATTCATAGGCACCGTCGAGGTCCTTGCCGATTACGGCGACGCCGCCGACGCGTCACTTCTCAGATCGTTTCTCGACATGGTGGAAGACACTCCTACCGAGAGCCTGGTATGGGAGGACAGCGACCCCCCTTCTTGGTACCTCCGTATGGCCTTACGTCGTCTTGAGGATCCAGCATTCGGCGCGGTTCTCGTCCAGGCTGATGATCACCAGTGGGAGTGTGTACGCGCGGTGTCCGATGTCGCGTACGCAGAAGTCTCGATCGAAGAATGGGAACTGAAGTGGCAGCAGCTTGACTTGCCCCTGTGCGAAGCCCTGGACTTCCTCGCGGAGTTTGCGACGAGTTCTCCCCTGCGCCGTGTGGACATAGAGCCTCAGCCATCGCGCCGGTTGCGGATCAACTTCAAGGATGGCGTCGCCGCGACGTTGACAGGGTGTGAACAGGGCTGGGTGCTGTACGACGACAACACCCGGAGATGCGACTGGGGACGGATGGTGATGAATCCTGATTTGGCCCACCGCATCCTTGCCTTACAGGCAACAGGAACAACACAATGATGTGTGGGCAGGGAGGCCTTGGAGTGCGCTGGGCGTGCCGCCTGAAGGAGGTGAACATGCGCGTGGTATGCACAACAGCCGCAGTGGCGTGGTTTGATGGCACACAGGCAGTCCAAGGCCAGCAGACCACTTCGCTGCGCTGGCACTTCTCCGGCGGGATCGACGAGCTTCTATACCAGTACTACACGACTGCCGAAGACAGATCGGTCTTGCTCCACGGGATCTCGAATCCGAGCGTGGGCCTCACGCGATCGTTACCCTTCCGGCCGGCGACTTCACCGCCTACGGGGTCGGTCAGTTCCTTCTCGGCGGGTTTGCGCCCCCCGAGCGAGACATCCTCGGCCGAAGGTGCCTCGCTGCCTATCGGGAAGCGACGGATTGGCACGCCGTCGGGTTTGGCGAAGTCGCCTTCAGCCTCTACCAGCATCTCGAGCTCGCCTCATGGACACAGCCGACCACGCCGACACGAAGCTTGACGTGGGGCAGAATCAAGACGACGTTCGCGCCCGACCAGGGCATGGAGCCTCCGGCTCGCGGAGCTCGCCGCGGCCGATGCCTGGCGTCAGGCTCCGAGAATAGAGGAAACTGATGGCCATGCATCGCCTGCACACGGAAATCGACATTGTGGCCACAGCCGAGCAGGTGTGGGCCACTCTGGCGGACTTCGCCTCGTACCCGCAGTGGAATCCCTTTGTCCGGTCAGTGGTCGGCGCGCCCCAGCGGGGCGCGCGGCTCCAGGTCGCGATCCAGCCGAGCGGCGGCAGGGTCATGCGCTTCTCGCCCGTGGTGCTCGCCGCGGAGGCCGGTCGCGAGCTCCGGTGGCAGGGTCGGTTTCTGTTTCGGGGGTTGCTCGACGGTGAGCATTCCTTTGTCATCGAGCCGCTGGCCGATGGCAAGGTGCGCTTCAAGCATGGCGAGCAGTTCAGCGGCATCCTGGTGGGGCTGTTCCGCGCGAGCCTGGACCGCGATACCAAGCGGGGGTTCGAGGAGATGAATCGGGCCCTGAAGCAGCGGGCGGAGGAAGCCACACGAGCCAAGGGGGAAGAAGGGCAAGCCTGACAGAGGATTGGGGCTGGCACGCGCCGGGCTCAGGCACGTCGCTCACCAGGTGACGCACCGGCACCCGCCGCTCATCACGTCGTGGGGGGGGACATGAAAGGCGACCGGAACACGCCTCGGCTATACGATGACCTGGCCTGGCTGTGGCCGATCTGGGGCAGTCCCGGGGAGTATGCGGACTACTGCAACCACGTGACCCGTGTGATCCGTGAGCACGCCGGAGTTCCAGTCCGCTCCCTGTTGAACATTGGCTGCGGCGGCGGAAAGAACGCCTTCAATCTGAAGCGCAACTTCGACGTGACGGGCCTCGACCTGAGTCCCCGCATGCTGGAGTTGGCGCGGCAACTGAATCCCGAGTGCGAGTTCGTCCAGGGTGACATGCGCACCTTCGACCTGGATCGGGCGTTTGACGCCGTGCTGCTGGACGATGCGATCAGCTACATGGCGACCAGGGCAGATTTGCGGTCAGCATTCGCGGCCGCCTGGCGGCACCTCAATCCCGGCGGCGTCATGGTCGTCAATCCGGACGACACGAAGGAGACATTCCTCCAGAACCTCACGGTCGCGACTCCAGGCAGAGGCAGCAAACCGGCCCATCTCGATGTGGTCTTCGTGGAGAACAGCTTCGATCCTGACCCGACGGATGATCACTATGAGGAAACAATGGTCTACCTCATACGAGAACGCGGCCAGCTGCGAGTCGAGATCGACCGTCATGTTCTTGGGCTCTTTGCCCTCGATGTCTGGCGCGCAGCGCTGGCAGAGGTCGGTTTCGAGATTCGCGAGGCGACCTATGCCGAACGCGGCCAGCAGTACATCACATTCGCATGCCTGAAGCCGAGATGAGAAGGTAACCCCGCTCGTGCGCGACCGCCCGGCGTCACCAGGCAGTCTGCGCCCCCTCCTCGCGCGTGAGCCGATCGCGCCTGGGAAGCGATGACCTGGCGCGGCGCCCCCAATCGTAGTAGCTTGTGAGCTCCCATCGGGGCCCCGGATCCCGGATCCGGCACGACCCGCCACGGAGCACCGGGTCGAACTCACTGGAAACTGGAGGATGCATGACAAGGGCCGAGCCAGACCGGAGGCGTCCCCCGGCAGACCACCAAGCGGCAAGTGCGGCGCGTCGCCCCGCGCCCGACCAAGCGGCGAGCGCGTCGCGTCGCCCCGCGCCCACCCGAGCACCGCGCATGAAACGCCCGCGCACCGCGCGACCAGCCTTGACACTCGCCGCCGCGCTCAGCGCCCTTCTCCTCGCGCTCTCCCCCTCAGCCGGCGCCTCCACCGCCGAGGTCCTTCTCGCGCGCTTTCCCGCTCCCAGCCCCGACGGCGCTCAGATCGCCTTCTGCTACCAGGGCGACATCTGGACCGTCGCGAGCGAGGGTGGGGAGGCCGTGCGGCTGACCGCGCATCCGGCCTACGATCAGCAACCCATCTGGTCGCCGGACGGCCAGTGGATCGCCTTCACCTCGAACCGCGACGGCAACGACGATGTCTTCGTCCTGCCCGTGGCGGGCGGCGAGGTAAGGCGGCTGACATGGTACAGCGGCGCCGACCGCGCCACCGGCTGGACGCCCGACAGCAAGGCGGTGCTGTTCGAGGGCCGCCGGCACATCCGCGACGCCGATCGGCCCGGCACGTTCATCGTGTCCCTGGCAGGCGATCTGCCCGCCGCCCTGCTGCCCACTTCGGCCACGATGGGTGTGCTCTCGCCCGACGGCAGGCGCCTCGCGTACACGCGCGGGTCGATTCCCTGGTGGGCGCGCGGTTACGAGGGCAACGCGCGCTTCCGCCTGTGGGTTGCCGAGCTGCCGGCCGCCTTGCGCGCCTCCGATCTGCCCATCGACGGCGCGCAACCGGCGCCGGCCGGCGAAGCGACGGGGGAACGCTGGGACGGCCCTGCCTGCACGATCGCGGGGCTCTATGCCGGCGCGGCGCTCTTCCCCGGCGCGCGCCACCTCGATGTGACCGCGCTGGCGTCGATCACCGAGCTGCCCGGCGGCGATCCGCTCCGGGGCTATCTTGCCACCTACCTCGACGGCCCGCCCGACTGGGCGCGCCCCGAGATCGAGGTGGGCAGCAACCAGTGGCCGCAGTGGTTCCCCGACGGCGACCATCTGCTCTACTGGAGCGAGTACCATGGCTGCGCGAACCTGAAGCTCGTCTCGGCCAGCAGCGGCGCGCGCGCTTGGGTCACGCGCTTCGCGGATGGGCGCCTGCGCTTCCCCGCGCTCTCCGCCGGCGGCCGGCTGGTGGCCTTCGAGCACGAGGACGGCATCTACACCGTCACGCTCCCCGCGCCGCCCCCGCCGGGCTCGGCCGCGTGGAGCGAGGGCGCGCCGGGCGAGCCGCAACGGGTGCGCATCACCCTGCCGATCGAGGGCCGGCCGGCCGACTACGTGCGCAAGCGCGTCACGAGCGGCGCGAGCCAGTTCGCGCTCTCGCCGGACGAGAAGCAGATCGCCTTCGTCTGCGACGGCGAGATCTTCGCGATGAAGGCCTCCGAGGACGAGCCGTCCGCCTACCGCCTGACCGACACCCCGGCGCGTGACGGCGAGATCGCCTGGGCACCGGACGGCAAGGCGCTGGCCTTCGTGTCCGATCGGAGCGGCGCGCGCAACATCTACCTGGTGCGATCGACCGACAAGGAGGAGCCGCGGCTGGCGCGCAGCCTGCGCCTGGAAACCGTGCGATTGACCGACGGCGAGGAGGACGACTACCGCCCGCTCTTCTCGCCCGACGGCAAGCGCATCGCCTTCGAGCGCGGGCTGGGCACGCTCATGGTGATGGACGCCGACGGATCGAGCCAGAAGGTCCTGGCCGAAGGCTTCACCTCCAGCACCTACCGCTGGTCGCCCGACAGCCGCTGGATCGTCTTCGATCGCGAGGACAACGACTTCAATCGGGATGTCTTCATCGTTTCGGCTGACGGCGCCGTGGCCCCCCACAACATCAGCCAGCATCCCGACGACGACTACGCGCCCTACTGGTCGGCCGACGGAAAGGTCATCGCCTTCGTCTCGCGGCGGACGTTCTTCAACCAGACCGACGTCTGGTACGTCTGGCTGACGCGCGCCGACGAGGAGCGCTCGCGCGAGGATCGCCTCGAGGCGCTGTCCAAAGACGAACCCGATCCCAAGACCAAGAAGGGCAAGAACGACGAGAACGGCAAGAACGACAAGGACGACAAGGAAGGCAAGCAGGCGGAGGAAGGCAAGGACGAGCAAGTCCCCGAAGTGCGCATCGACTTCGAGGACATTCACAAGCGCCTCCATCGCCTGACGACCTTCCCCGGCGCCGAGTCCGAGGTCCTGGTCGCCAAGGACGGCAAGGGATTCCTCTTCGTCGCCGACACGGAGGGCGAGCGCGACCTGTGGTGGGTCAAGTGGGACGGAACCGAGCCGAAGCGCATCACGAAGGGTGGCCAGGATCCCCGCGATCTGCAGTTCAACAAGAAGGGCAGTCGCGTCTTCTACCGCAAGGGCGGCACGATCACGTCCGTCCCCGTCGAGGGTGGGGAAGCCAAGACCTACGGCTACGACGGCCAGATGGAGATTGACCGAGCCGCGCAGCGCGCCTTCGTCTTCGAGGAGGCCTGGCGAACGCTGGGGGCCAAGTTCTACGACCCGAATCATCACGGCGCCGACTGGCCGGCCGCGCGCGAGAAGTATCGCCCGTGGGCGCTGGCGGCCTCGACCTACGCCGATTTCCACGACGCCATCCGCATGATGATCGGTGAGCTTAACTCCTCGCACCTGGGCATCTGGGGCGGTCCCGAGGACTGGTCGAACGAGGCCGGTCCGGCCAACACCGGCGATCTGGGCGTGGTCTTCGACCCGCGCCACCCCGGCCCGGGGCTGCGCATCGCGCGCGTGATCGAGCGCTCCGCGGCCGACCGCGAGGAAAGCCGGCTGCAGGAGGGCGAGATCCTGCTGGCCGTCAACGGGGTGGAGATGAGCCGCGCGATCAATCTCGACCGGCTCCTCGACCGCACGGTGGATCGCAAAGTTCTGCTCAAGATCCGGGGCCGTGAAGGCCGGGAGCGCGAGGTCGCCATCCGACCCGCCGCCTTATCGTCGCTGGGCGAGCTGCTCTACGACGAGGAGATCGCGGCCCGACGGCGCTTCGTGGCTGAGCGCGGCGGCGGGCGCGTGGCCTACATCCACGTCGATGCGATGGGCTCGGGCAGCCTCGACCTGTACGAGCGCGACCTCTACGCGCAGGCGCACGGGAAAGACGCGCTGATCATCGACGTGCGCGGCAACGGCGGCGGCTGGACCACCGACCTCTTGCTGACCAGCCTCATGGCGGGCGATCATGCGGTGACCCGGGCGCGGGGCGGCGGCCCCGGGTACCCGCACGACCGGCGGCTGCTGTATGCGTGGACCAGGCCGGTCGTGGTGCTGTGCGACGAGCACAGCTACTCGAATGCCGAGATCTTCGCCTGGGCGATCCGCGCGCTCGGGCGCGGGCCGGTAGTGGGCCAGCGGACGCACGGCGCCGTCATCTCGACCGGCGGCACGTCGCTGGGCGACGGCAGCTACCTGCGGCTGCCCTTCCGCGGCTGGACCTCGCGCCTGAACGGCGCTCAGCTCGAGGGCACCGGCTGCGAGCCCGACGTCGTGGTCGAGAATGTGCCCGGCGACCTGGCCCGCGGAATCGATCGGCAGCTCGAGCGCGCGGTCGCGGAAGCGCTCGCGCAACTACGCTAGCACCGGTGCTCCCGGCGGAGGCGTGGGCATGGGGTTGGGCAGACTGAAGGGCCCGGCACTGCGGTGGGCGGCGGACCGTCTGGGGCTGCTGGCCGCTGTCTGGCTCGGCGCCTTCGCGGGCCAAGCCTGCGCTCAGGCCGCGCCCGGGCCCGACTTCGGCGCCGCCGCGCGGCAGGCCGAGCGCGCGACCGCGCCTGAGCCGTTCTCCTCCTGGGCCGACCTGGACGCGGAGATCGAGCGCCTCGTTCTCCGCGGCGAGCTGCCGCTCGAGGCTCTCACCGTGCGGCCCCTCGACCGCGGCGAGCTGGCCGCGTGGCTGGCGGTGAGCGCCTCGACATCGGCGAGCAGCCCGTCGCGCCGTCGCATCGAGGCGCACCTGCCCGAGGGGGCCTCACGCCGTCCGGGCGTGCTGATCCACGAACGCGACGGCGATCGCGAGCTGCTGGCCGGCCTCTACGCGCGTCTGAGGCCGGTGCTCACCGACGGCGAGTACGGCGACTGGACCGACTCGACGCGCGCCGGACTGCGGGCCGTGCTCTTGCTCGGCACGCGGGCGGTCTTCAGCGGCGGGCTTTTCGCGGCCGAGGTGCCCCGGGGCCGCTCCTTCGCCGATCCGCTCGTCGCCGGCACCGACCTCATCCTGCACGAGGAGCAGATGACGCTCTCCGCGCGCGCCCTCGGGCTGCGCCTGCGACTGGGGCGCGACCGGCACCGCTGGGGCCCCGGCCGCACCGGGACGCTGCTTCTCTCCGATGCCGGCCAGCCGTTCAACTTCTGCGAGTACCGGGTGCGCCTGGGCGCGCGCCTGAGCTTCATCGCGCTCACCGGGGCGACGAGCCTGCACCAGAAGCGCTACCTCGCCGCCCACCGTCTCACCTGGACGCCCCGCGGGGATCTCAGCATCGGGCTGGCCGAGGGCGCGCGCTATCAGGCCAACGATCCCCACGTGCTCTACGCGTCCGGCATCGTGCCCTACACGCTGGTCGAGCGCTTCGACTTCCAGGACAATCTCGATCAGAGTGATCGGGGCCTGCAGCGCAACAACACGCTGTGGAGCTGCGACGTCGCGTGGCGCCCGCGCCCGGGGTGGCTTCTGTACGGCGAGCTGCTGGCCGACGACATCGGCACCGAGGATGCCGAGACGCCCTCGCGCGGCGCCTATCAGGCCGGGGTGCTTTACGCGCCGCGCTGGCGCGGTTGGGACTGGACCCTGGGGCTCGAGCACACGCGCGTCTCACGCTTCACCTACGCCGTGTACTATCAGGAGCAGTGCCGCTGCGACTGGGAACACCAGCATGAGCCTTTGGGTTACCGGGAGGGACCGGATGTGGCGGCCACCTCGGCGCGGTGCGCGGTCGATCTCTCGCCCCAGTGGGGCGGGCGGATCTGGCTCGATCATCTGTCGCGCGGCGAGGGCCGGCTTGGTGACGCGTGGTTCCCCTCGTCGACCGGCTGTGAGCCCGGGCCGCAGTGCGGCGCCGCCAGCGCGTGGGTCTTGGGGGGCGATGTCCGCCGGGCCTGGGCGCTGGGGCTCGCCGTCGCCTATCGACCCGCGCCGATCGTGCGCGCCAGCGTTTGGGGAGAGGCGCGGCACGCCGCGGGCGATGGCGACGCGCGCGGCGAGGGCTGGGGGTCGCGGCTGGGCGTGACCCTCGAGGCGGGAATGGAGTAGCGCGATGCGCAGCCTGCGGCGCGCCGGCGGCCGGGCCGGAATCCTTCGAGGGAGTGCGTGGTGGCTGGCCCTGAGGGGGGGCTGGCGACCAGCCGCGGTCGCGGGCTGGCGGCTGGCCGTGGGCGGCGCGTGGCGGCTGGCCATGGGTGGCGCCGCGTTGCTCGCCGCAACGGCCGGTGGGTGCCTCTACATGCCCCCGCCGCCGGGCGCCATCGCCCCGCTGCCCGACGGCGACACTTCGATCAGCCTGCACGTCAGCGCCGATCTGCTCCCCCTGGCCCAGGGCCGGTCGGCCGCGGGTTCCGTCGGGTTCTTTCCCACCTTGCGCTACGGCATCTCGGATGTGGGCGAGGTGGTCTTTTCTCCATGGCCTGCCTATCGGCACTGGGTTTGCCTGGATGGCGACGCCCGGGCCTACCACCAGATCAGCCTGGGGGGCTTCCACCCCGTCTCAGCCCGGGGCAGCCAGGTCGGGCAGTACCTGCGCTACGACTTCCGCGTGGTCAGCCCGATCGAGGACGAGGGGTGGTCATGCCAGGCACGGAGTCCGGAAAGTGAACCTACGGCAACACTTGTCGGATTCTGGCTCGCCGCGCGCGGCGGTGTCTTCGGCCGCAACGTCGTCGACGTCACCGCGGGCGCTTCGGGCGGTCTCGGCTCGGAGCGCTACGGAGTCGTGATCGATCCCGGGATCCTCACGATCCTCGAAGACGGCCCCCGGGGCCGTCTCGACTCCCGCTGGTTTCGGGAGCTGCGCGCGGGCGTCTGGGCCGGGCGCTGACCCGCTCGCCGCCGGCGGCATCGCCCGCGCGCCCGCCCGGCGCCGCAGCGCGC
>CAZRWW010000028.1:39524-59373 GCA_964603725.1 uncultured bacterium | reverse complement strand
CGGGCAGCTACACGTTCCTGGACTGGGGTCCCTGCTGGCCGGCGGGCGGCCTGGAGCTGCCGAGCGCGGGCTGGCCGGGGCCTAAAGAGGGGACGGCGATCGTGACGACCGGCGAGTCCTGGGAGGGCAATCTCGTGCCGGTCTACTGGTTCGCCGGCTACGCCTACGAGGAGGACTTGATCCCGCTGGCGGTGGACCCGGCGACGGAGTTCGCGGGATGGAGCAATTGCGAGAATCCGCCGGAGGCGTGGGCGGCGGATTCACTGGGAGGCATGGGGCTCTTCGCGGACGGAATCTATGTTTGTCCGGAGGGAGCGCCGGGTGGCGAGGGGGGACTCGGGTCGACGGGCCTCGAGGCAGCTGTCTGTTGCCTGGAAGAGCACTGCCGCATTCTGACAGGGGATGAATGCGAACGAGCGCAGGGCACATTTCACCCGGAGAGCCCAAGCTGCGACGCCAGCCCCTGCGTGGAGCACCTGCTGGGCGGGGAGCAGATCCTGCGCGTGTGCCCCCTAGGTGCGCCGTACACAACCATCCAGGCGGCGCTCGACGCCGCCCAGGACGGCGATGTCGTCGAGCTGTGCTGCGATGTCCCCTTCACGGGCGACGGCAACCGGGACATCGTCGTTCCGGACAAGGCGATCATCATCAGGTCTGCCTGTGACGATCCGTCGCGATGTATCCTCAACCTCGGTGGAACACCGGAAGAGGAGCATCGGGGTTTCAACTTCATCACGCCGGCCGGAGTCGATGCACGCTGCCTGCGTGGGGTCACGATCACGCACGCCTACCATTGCTGAAGCCTCGTTCCTGGCGGAGGGGTCCTCTGCCACACACGAGCAACTCCCAAGATCGAGAATTGTAGATTCGTGGAGAACATCGGCGGTCACTCCTCGTTCGGATCAGCCATAGGGTGCGACACTGGAGCGTCGCCGAGAATCGTCGGCTGCACCTTCACTGGAAACACCGCCGAGGCGCACGGAGGCGCGGTGTTCTTTCACGGCACCGCCAGTTCTCCCGAGGTCACCGACTGCACATTCACGGAGAACTCGGCCTTGGAAGGCGGTGGCGCCATTGCCTGCGACGCCGCGTCCAATTCCCACCTCAGCGTCGTGCGGTGCACGTTCATCGGCAACGAGGCGACAGGGTTCGGAGGCGGGGCCATAGAATACTATCCAGTTACGATCGGTGATCTTCTGGTGGCCTATTGCACTTTCAGTGCCAACTCAGCCGCCACCGGTGCCGGCATACTGTGCCGGTCTGAGGCACAGGCCGTGGTGGACAACACCATCCTCGCGTTCGGTGTCGGGGGCGAGGGATTCGCCTGCTCCGACAACGCGACTGCCACCCTCACCTGCTGCGACGTCTTTGGGAATGAAGGGGGTGATTGGACCGGATGCATCGAGAACCAGTTCCCGGGCAACGGCAACTTCCACGAGGATCCACTGTTCTGCGGCGACCAGAATCCGGAATCTCGTTACTCACTGCATTCCACATCGTCTCTGGCGTCACCCTACGGCCCGTGCGGCCCAATCGGCGCATGGCCTGTGGGGTGTGGTGACTTGAGCGAAGTTTACGGACAAGCCTCCAGCCAGGCCGCATGGCGCTTGGCCCCACCCCAGCCGAATCCGTTCACTCGTGAGACACGCCTTGTTCTCGAACCGTGGCCGGACGCCCCGCTGTCCATCCGCGTGTACGATTCGGCAGGACGTTGCGTTCGCACGCTGCCCGATGATTGCCGGTCTGGTGGTGTGCGAGTGGTCTCGTGGGACGGTATGGACGATCGGGGCATGATGCAGAGATCCGGGATCTACTTCGTCAGGGTTCAAGCGGCTGAGGCCGCGAACGGGAGGTCCGTGCTGCTGCTGAGGTAGGTCAACCGCCCGGGGTATTCCGCGTGCTGCGGACACGGCTCGCCAGCGAGCCGAGGTCGGCCAGGCCGCAGAAAGCTGTTGGCCGATTCGTGATGAAAGTGAGGTCCGATATGAAGACACTCGCCCTGTTGCTGGCTGTAGGAACACTGGGGCTTGCCAGCGCCGATACCCCGCCCCCTCAGTACTTGGAGGGCGGGGCCCTGATTGCCCACCTTGTCCCGGCGGTGGCCTACACCGTGGAGCCTCCGCCCGAGGGATGGTGCACGAGCTATGCGCAGTTCGCGATCTCCTCGTGCGAAGAGCAGAACAACCGTGTCGACGTCGTCGGGCGGGCTCCGGTGACCTGGTTTCTGCTGGCCGCCTGGCTGGATGGAGACAAGGAGTGGTGCGGGTGTGAATTCGGCTTGGGTAACTACGATGCCGGGCTGTTCGATTTCCGGGATGCCGGCCCCTGCTTCCCTACTGATGGTGTGGAGCTGTCCACGCCGGGTTGGCCGGGGCCAAACGAAGGCACCGCCATCGTCGCGGCGCCGACTCCTTGGTCGGGCAACTTCCAGCCCGTGTACCGCTTTTGCGGCTATGCCTACTCCTATCCTGGCCCGGGTGTCATGCAGGTCGGAGTCGATCCCGCCACGGGGTTCGCCGGGTTTAGCAATTGCGCCAATCCGGTCGAGTTCTGGCCGGCGGCATCGCTGGGGGGACTCGGGATCAACACAGCAGGCGCCTACGCCTGCCCAGAGCCGTACGCGCAGCGGGCGTGCTGCTTCGGAGATAGCTGCTGCCTCCTCACCTATCTGGAATGCAGCGCGGCGGGCGGAGGATGGCTCGAGGGGTACGATTCGTGCGAGCCGGCGCCCAGCCCTTGCGAGATCCTCCCCCTGCGTGCCTGCTGCATGGGCAACGAATGCCTGCTCACCATCAGGGAGCAGTGCGACGAACTGGGTGGCCATTGGTGGGTATGCTACACATTCTGCGATCCGAATCCCTGTGGAGAGCAGCCGGGGGCGGTCTGCTGCATCGGCGAGGAGTGTCTTCTGCTGCGGGAGGCTGACTGCTTGCTCTATGGCGGCGTATGGCACTCCGAGTGGCAATCCTGTCTTCCCAATCTCTGTCGCCCCCCCGTGCCAGTGGATCAGACGAGCTGGGGCAGGATCAAGGCCCTGTACCGCATGGAGTAGACACGGAGTCCGGAGGAGGTTCCCGAACATGGTGTCCCCCACTGGCGCGAAGGCCGCGCTGGTGGTTGTCACACCCGTGGCCGCGATTTCCTTGGGGCTGGTCGTCCAGCCCGGCCAACCCGACTGTGTTAAGCAGGGTCGTGTGACAGAATTGCGGAAACAGCTGGAGAATGGAGACTTCAGGCTTCAAGCCTCATCCCCCTGCATGCCCGACAGTCTCCTCGGCTGTGGGCTGGTCGGTGCCTACGGGCAGGGATGCTCCGGAGACACGCTCGTTGTCGATCCCGAGGGCGAAGGGACCTACCCCACGGTCCAGGCGGCACTGGGTTCCTGCGGCGCATGGGGCGTGATCCAGCTCGTGGACGGCACCTTCACCGGCGACGGGAATCGAGATATCGAGCTTCCGGCATGGCCCCTCACGATCTGTTCGAAGAGCGGGGATCCGAGCGCGTGCCTGATCGGGGGCCAGGACACTCCTCCAAGCTCCCACTTCGCCTTCCGTTTCCAGGAGGGCCAAGGTCAGGAAGTCATGATCCGCGGCATCGGTCTGGTGGGCTTCCACAGTCTGAGCTTGGGCGGTGCGCTCCAGTGCCCGGACGGGTCTCCACGCATAGCGGGTTGCCTGATCACCGGAAACAGCGCCAACGAGGGCGGAGGAGCACTCTGGTGCGGCGCGGAGTCGGCGCCGCAGTTGATCAGATGCACGCTCTCAGGGAATCAGGCGCCGCTGGGGGGAGGGGTTTACTGCGAGGATGAGGCGCGACCGGCGTTGCAGAATTGCATCGTGGCGTTCAGTCCGGCCGGAACCGCGGTGTATTGCGACGGCGACGCCGCACCGGTCCTGTCGTGTTGCGACCTCAACGGGAACGACGGAGGAGATTGGGTGGGATGCGTCTACGACCAGCGTGCGGCGCGAGGCAACTTCTGCGTGGATCCATGCTTCTGTGATGAGCTCGGGGAGAACTACTTCCTGTACCGTGAGTCCCGGTGTGCCGGTGCGTACGGGAGCTGTGGCATGGTCGGGGCGATGCCCATTGGGTGCGAAGGGGGCGAGTGCGAGCTCTACAGCAGCGTGCGCGGGGGCCGGAATCCCGCGGTGCAGCGCAGGCCGCTTTGCCGGGTGCCGAATCCCTTCACCCCGGGCGATCGCGTTGCATATGGGATGCCCGAGACCGCGGGGAAGGTGGCAGTGACGCTTGCGGTGCACGATGCCGGTGGGCGGCTCATCCGATTGCTCGTGGATCGGGCTGCGGTTGCCGGCGAACAGGCCGTGTCCTGGAGCGGAACGGACCACAGCGGGCGTCCGGTGCCGGCGGGCCTCTATTTCTGCCGGCTGAGGGTGGGGGAGCAGACCGCAGTCAGACCGTTTCTGATCGTCCGGTGAGGCGTGCCCACATACTGGGGGCCTCGGCACTGGCTGCAGGTGGCGGCGTATGGAAGAGAAGGGGATCGAACGCAGGGTGGCTGGCCCGCGGGGTTTTCATGCGGGCCCGCCACCCGCTGGAGGTCGATATGCGAATGATCATGACAACTTGGGTTGTGGCCGCATTTCTGGCTGAACCGGCCCTGGCCGCCACCTACGTGGTCAATCCCGACGGCACGGGGGACTTCCCCACCATTCAGGCCGCCGTGGACGCGGCCGTGAACGGTGACGTCATCGAGCTGGGCAATGGCATCTTCCGGGGGGATGGGAACCGTGATGTGGTCTACCTGGGCAAGGCGATCACGATTCGATCGCAGGGAGGTCCCGAGGCCTGCATCATCGCTTGCGAAGGGTCGGCGGCCAATCCGCACCGAGCCTTCCGATTTGCATGGCCCGAGGGGCCCGGGTCGGTGCTTGAGGGGGTGACTGTCACCAGCGGGTGGTACGTGTGGGGGAGTGCAATCTACTGCGGATTCTACAGCTCGCCGACCATCTCGCATTGCGTCTTCATCGCCAATGGTCTCGGGCAGTTGCCCGTGGAGGGGGGCGCGCTTGTGTCCGACTTGGCCTCTCCGCATGTTTCCGACTGCCTCTTCCTGGACAACGCGGCAAGCTATGGAGGCGCCGTCAGCGTTTGCAGTTCCATTGAACCAACTGTATTCACTCGATGCACCTTCGCGGGGAACGTCGCCAATACGGGAGGCGGAATGCGGCTCTGAGGGGGGCAAGCTGCACTGGTCCAGTGCACATTTTACGGCAACGGGGCGGCGGATGGCGGTGCGATCCACACCGACTATCCAGACTACCTGGTTCTGCAGCATACGATTCTGGCATCAAGCACCTCGGGTGGAGCCCTTGGCTGTTGGGGTAGCGGTAGCCCGACACTCTCGTGCTGCGACATCCACGGCAACGCCGGCGGCGATTGGGTGGGCTGCATCGCGAGCCAGCTCGGCGTGAACGGCAACATCTGCGAGGATCCGCTCTTCTGCGACCCGCAGAATCTCGACTTCACCCTGCACGCGGATTCGCCGTGCGCGCCGTTTTCGCCGCCCAATCCGGGCTGCGCCCAGATCGGGGCCTGGCCGGTGGCGTGCGGTCCGACGCGGGTGGTGGCCAGTACATGGGGGCAGATCAAGACGCTGTTCCGCGAGTAGCGGACGGGGCGAGCCGAGGAGGCCTGCCGCGCAGCCAGAGCGAACTGGCGCTCGGTGCGTCCTACCCCCGCCTCCGCGGTCGCGCCTCCGGCTTCGCCGTCAGGGGATCCTCCGGCCAGGCGTGCTTCGGATAGCGCCGCCCAAGCTCGTGGCGAATCTCCGGGTAGACCGTGCGCCAGAAGCTCGCGAGGTCGGCTGTCACTTGCACAGGCCGCTGATTGGGCGCCAGCAGGTGCAGGACGACGGGCACCTGGCCCCCGCCGACGCGCGGAGTTTCGCGGCACCCGAAGAACTCCTGCAAACGCGCGGCCAGCCAGGGCGGCTCGCCCGGCCGATACTCGACTCGTGCCGAGCGCCCGCTGGGCAGGAGCAGGCGCGCCGGGGCCTGCGCGTCCAGCAGCCGCCGGGTCTCCCACGAGAGCGAGTTGCGCACGGCATCGAGCAGCGGCGCCCGGCGCAGCTCGCCGAAGCTCCTGAGCCCGCGGCACAGCGGCCGCAAGGCCGCCAGGAGCAGAGGGTCGACCCGTTCCTGATCCGGAGCGGCGGGTAGCTCGAGGTCCGGCCGGCGCTCGGCGAGCCAGCGGATGCGCGCGATGAGGTCCTCGAGATCCCGGGTCATCTCGATCGCCTGCGCGGGGTTCCTGGCGGCGGCCGCGCAGAGCGCCTCGGCGGCGAGCTCGGGGTCGGGGGCGCCCGTCTCCTTCTCCTCCAGAGGCAGATCCTGGAAGTAGGTCACGCGCCGGCCGACGACGCGCTCCGCGTGTTCATCGAAGCGGACCTCGTCGGTCGCGCGCATCATGTGAGGGTGAAGATCCGCCAGCCATTCCGGCCGCACGCCACTCGCCAGGCGCACGAGAACGTAGCGGCCGCGCGCGTCTCGTTCGGGAACCGCGTCGAGCGCCACGTAGTACGCCTCGCCCGCCACCGCCGAGGCAGGATCCAGGCGCGTGCCCATCCCGCCCACCATCAGGCCCTCGCGCGATCCCGGCGCCCGTGATCGCACCAGGCGGTCGGGGTACGCGGCGGCCACCGCGCGCAGGAGCCGCTGCTCGAGCGGCCCGAGCCAGGGCAGCGGCGTCGGCGTCCGCTGGTCGGTCCGCCCGCGCGGTGCCTCCACTGACCGCTCGGCGGCCCGCCAGCGCGGTGCTTCCACGGACTGCTCGGCACCCCGCCCGCGCGCGCAGCCTCCCGGCAGCGTGCGGCAGAGCTGCTCGGCGACCCGCCCGCACCGGCGCGCGACGCGCCCGTCGATGCCCAGCGCGGCCAGGGCCGCCGGTTCGAAGCGCAGCCGGCGCGCGTGGTCCCACAGCTCGGCCAGCAGGAGCAGATCCGAAGAAGCTCGCACCTCCGCGCGCGGCTGCCCCGCCCCGGCGCCAAAGGCCCGCGCGCCGCTGCGCAGGTCACGCTCGCCAAGGAGCGCCGCGAGCAGCGTCGCCTCGGCGAAGCAGCCCAGCCGCCGGGCCTCGACGAGCAGGCGTCCCGGCCGAGGGTGCAGCGGGAAGGCGAGCATCTCCCGGCCGATGGCCGTGAGTCGCTCAGGGCTTCCGGCGATGGCGCCCAGGTCGCGCAGCAGGCGCAGCCCGCGCTCGATCGCGACCGGCCGCGGCGGCGTGAGCCAGGGGAAGATGCGTGGGTCGGGGGTGCCCCAGGCGATGATCTGCAGGAGCGCCTCGCTCAGATCTACCCGACCGACCTCGGGCTCGTCATCCTCGGCCAGGGCGGCGAAGTCGCCGGCGGTGTAGAGGCGCACGACGCGCCCCGGGCCCAGCCGTCCCGCGCGTCCGGCGCGCTGGGTCGCCGCGGACCGGCTGATGCGCTCGGTGTGCAAGCGATTCAACCCGCGATGGGGATCGTAGCGCGAGACACGCGCCAGACCGCTGTCGATCACCGCCTCGATGCCCTCGACCGTGATCGAGGCCTCGGCCACGTTGGTCGCGACGATCACGCGCGGGCGCAGGCCCGCCTGGACGGCGGCCTGCTGCGCGTCGGGCGGAAGGTCCCCGTGCAAAGGCAGCAGATCGAGCCCGCGGCGGGCGGCCAGCGGCGCCATGGCCGCCACGGTCCGGCGAATCTCCGCCGCGCCCGGCACGAAGACGAGCGCGCTGCCCTTCAAACCCTCATCCAGAAGACGTGCCAGCGCCGCCGCCGCGCGCAGCTCCACACGCTCGTCGGTGCGCCGCGCGGCATGCTCGATCGCGAGCGGATGGGCCCGCCCCTCCGACGCCACGACCGGACAGCCTCCCAGATACGCGGCGATCGGCCCCGGATCGAGCGTGGCGGACATCACGACCAGGCGCAGGTCGGGGCGGATCGTGGCCTGGACTTCGCGCAGCAGGGCCAGCGCGAGGTCGGCTTCGAGACCGCGCTCGTGGAACTCGTCGAAGACGACGGCGGCCGCGCCGCGCAGCTCCGGATCGCGCTGCAACCGGCGCACGAGCACGCCCTCGGTCAGGAAGCAGAGCCGGGTGGCGCGCGAGGCGGCCTGCTCGAAGCGAACGCGGTAGCCGACCTCGCCGCCCACGCGGCCGCCCCGCTCGGCCGCCACGCGCAGCGCGGCCATGCGCGCGGCGATGCGACGCGGCTCGAGCACCAGCACCTCCTGCGGCGCCGGGGCCAGGCCATGATCGAGCAGCGCCGCCGGTAGGCGCGTCGTCTTGCCCGCGCCGGGCGGGGCCTTGACCACCAGGCTCGGTCGCTCCCGCAGGGCCGCAATGACCGCGGGGATCTGCTCGTCGATCGGGAGACTCGGGCGCATGGAGGCTTCCCTCCGGTGTCTGCTCGGGTTCGGTCGGGAATCGGAGCATGCCGGGCAGCGCCTGTCCAGAGCGGACACCGTATCGCTTCCCGCGCCCGGCCCCATGCCGGGCGCCCTGGCGAGCGCAACGCCGGGCGCCATGCCCTGAGCCCGGGCCAGCGCCATGCCCGGAGCCCGAATGCGCGCAGCCGGCAGGGCGCTTGACCCGGCCGCCGCCCCCTGCCTAGGCTGGGCGCGCGGGTGGCTTGGAGATGGGAGATTCGTCGCGATGCCGATCCATTACCGGAACCGCGGCCGGACGGCCTGGCCGCTGCTGTGGGTGGGGCTCCTCCTGGGGTGCGGCGGGGACGCGCGGGAGTCGAACGAGGGGACGGCGCAGCGCCCCGCGCGATCCGCCGGGGATCCGATCCGCGTCGTGACCACGATCGGCATGATCAGCGACATCGTCGCGAACATCGGCGGCGACCGCGTGCGGGTCACCGGGCTGATGGGTCCCGGGATCGATCCGCACGCGTACAAGGCGAGCGCCCGCGACGTCATCCGCATGCAGCAGGCCGACCTCGTCTTCTACAACGGATTGCACCTCGAAGGCGCGATGGCAAAGGCGTTCGAGCAGATGGGTGGGCGGGTGCGCACCGTGGCCGTGGCCGAGGCGATCGCGCCCGAGCGACTGCTGGGCGACGAGGGCAATCCCCTCGTTCACGATCCGCACGTCTGGTTCGACGTGTCGCTCTGGATGGTGGCCGCCGCGCGCGTGGGGGAGGTCCTGGCCGAGGTCGATCCGCGGCACGCGATCGCCTATGGTGAGCGGACGGCCGTCTATCTCGAACGGCTGCGGCAGCTCGATGACCACGTGCGCGCGCGGGCCGCGTCGCTGCCGCCCGAGCGACGGGTGCTCATCACGGCGCACGACGCCTTCCGCTACTTCGGCCGCGCGTACGGGTTCGAGGTGCGCGGGCTGCAAGGGATCAGCACCGTCACCGAGGCCGGCACATCCGACCTGAGGGCCCTGGCCGACTTCATCGTCGCGCGGCGCATCCCCGCGATCTTCGTCGAGTCCTCGGTGCCCCGCCGCACGATCGCGGCGCTGCAGGCGGCCGTCGCCGCCCGGGGCTTCGCGGTGACGATCGGCGGCGAGCTGTACTCGGACGCACTGGGCAGCCCCGACACGCCCGCCGGGACCTACGAGGGTATGGTGCGGCACAACATCGACACGATCGTGGCGGCGCTGGCGGGCCCGTCGGGGCAGTGAGACGATCGGACCTACAGCTCAAGCTCCGGCGGAGCGCAGGCGTATCGTTATGAGGCATGTCCTGTTACGGGACCGCGCCCCTGCCTGCCGGCACGTCCCCTGACCCCATGACCCCCGGGTCCCCGGAGTCAACGTCCCCGGGCGGCCCGAACCCCCGAACCCCCGAACCCCCGACCCAATGCCCCCCCGGGGCGCACCGCGTAACACCCGCGTAACAGCCCCTCCTCATTCTTGTCCCCGACATCGCAGACAGCCCGGCGGAGCGGGGTTGGGGAGATCGCGCCCCGGAGCATCCTGCCGCGGCGGCACGAACTTCAGGTCGACAAGGGAGGGCCGGAGCATGAAGAGGCAAGATCAATTCAAGAAGCGGGAGAGGCGCACAGGCCTGCTTCTCCGCTGCCTGCGGGCGGCAGCCATCTGCGCCGCCCTGGTGCTGGCGGGCGTCACTGCCGGCGCGCAGCTCACCATCAACTGGAACAACCCCGCGGGGGGCAACTGGGGCGACGCGGTCAACTGGGATCCCCAGAACGTGCCCAACGCCCCCGGCGAGGAAGCGGTGTTCCCCACGGGCGGGGGCACCTTCACAACCTATCTCAACATCGGCCTGACGGTCGACCGCGTACGCATCGACAACCCCAACGCCACCGTTGACCTGAGCAACCGCACGGTCAACTGCGTGCTGCCCGACGGCATCCGCAACGCGGGGACGCTCCTGGCGAGCGTGAACTACTCGCAGTTCAACGGATTCCTCCATAACCGCCCCAGTGGCCTGTTCCGCATCCCCGCGGGGGGGACCCACTACTTCAACTCCGACTCGCTGCGCAACGACGGCACGATCCACATCGGCACGGCCGGCGCGGGCTCCGATGCAGTGCTCTACGTCAGCAACGGCGATCGGCTGTTGACAGGGTCGGGGGTGTGCATTCTGGAGAGCGGCGGCACGCCCACCCGCGCGCTCATTCGGGCCTACTACGGCCGGTTCACCCAGACGGCAGATCACACCATTCGCGGTTCGGGCGGCGTCTATTGCGGCTTCACCAACTACGGCACGATCCTGGCCGACGTGCCCGGCGAGGAGCTGTGGGTCCACACCGACAACCGCACCAACCACGGCACCCTGGCAGCCACCAATGGCGGCGCCCTGGTGATCGGCAACTACACGACGACGCAGGGTCCGACCGGCGTCATCCTCGCCGACGGGGGCACCGTGTGGATGAGCGATAACTCCCACATCGTCGGGGGGACTTTGAGCACGGCCAACGACGGCGCGATCAAGGGCGGGGCGTCGCACTACTTGACCGAGATCGCCAACACCGGCCGAATGGACCTCCTGGGCGGGGCGCGGGTCTATTGGGGCGGCGCGGGCGTCTCGACCAATGACGGGACTGTCACGATCGACGCCGACGTCTCTACGAACGACGCCATTCTTTACCTGTACAACAACGCCGTGACCATTGAGGGCAGCGGCGCCTTTGTGCTCATGACGGCGGGTGACATCAACGATGCCCAGTTGGCGGGCTACTACGGCAGCATGGTCCAGGGCGCCGGTCACACGATCCGCGGCGATGGCCGCATATCCACCGGCGTCGACAACTACGGCACGATCTCGGCCGATGTCGCCGGCCGTGTGCTCTCCCTGACCAACGCCGCCAAGACCAACCGCAACCTGATGCGAGCCACGAACAACGGCATTCTGCGGATTGGGGGAGGGGCCATCACGCAGGATCCCACTGCGACCATTCTCGCGGACGGGGGGATCGTGCAGCTTGACAACGGCTCCGACGTGACCGGCGGGATCTTCGACACCGCCAACGGCGGCGTCGTTGAGGCCTATAATGCTTCGTACCTCTCCGGCATCACCAACCTGGGCGCGATGACGCTGCCCGAGGGCAGCCGGGTCTACTGGCGTGCCGGCCAGTCGGTGAACAACGGGACGATCACCGTCAACCCCGCCGCCGGTCCGACCGACGCCGTCCTCTACGCCAGCAACGGCGCGCTGGACCTTTCAGGCACGGGCGAGATCGTCATGCGCACGGCGGGCGATGTGAATGACGCGCAGTTGGCAGGCTACTACGGCGACATGATCCAGGGCGCCGGCCACACGATCCGCGGCGAGGGCCGCATCTCCGCCGGCATCGACAACCGCGGCACGATCTCGGCGGATGTCGCCGGCCGGGTGCTGCAGCTCGACACCGCGGCCAAGACCAACAACGGCCTGATGCGGGCTACCGGGGGCGGCCTGCTGTCCCTCTGCACAACGATCGACCAGGCCGCGGACGGCGTGCTCCTGGGCGACGGGGGCACGGTCCAACTCTCCAACAACGGCAGGGTGAACGGAGGCATTCTGGGCACCGCCAACGGAGGCCGGGTCCAGGGCGCCGACACGCACTTCTTCAACAACGTGACCAATACGGGCAACTTCGACATCCTGCCCAATGGCCGCGCCTACTGCGGCGGCACGAGCTTCGTCAACAACGGCACGCTGGCGATCAACCGCGAGCAGAGCGCCTCGGATGCCGTTCTCTATGCCACCAACAGCACGGTGCGCATCGACGGAAACGGCCAGATCGTCCTTGCAACCGGCGGGGACGTACACGACGCCCAGATCCTGGGCTACTTCGGCTATTTCGTGCAGGGTCCGAACCACACCATCCGGGGCGATGGTTTGGTCAATGTCCACCTGACCAACGAGGGCACTGTCAGGGCCGATATCCCGGGTCGCACGCTCTATCTGAGCGGCGACTGGAAGATCAACCAGAGACTGATGGAGGCCGCCGATAGCTCCAGGCTGCAGTTCAACACCGGCAGCATTTCCAACCAGGCGCGCATCGTGGCCCGCGACGGCGGCGAGGTGCGGCTCGACCAAATGGGCCAGCACTACGATGTCTATGCGCGCAGGCTCACCGGCGGCTGGTGGGAGGTCTATGATGGCAGCACCATGCGGATGATGAGCGTCAATCCGCTGACGCTCAACGCCGGGGTGCTGCTTAGCGGCCCGACCTCGGTGATCTGCCGCGACGAGGCCGGAACACCCGCGTTGGCCAGCTTGAACACCATCCAGGTGGGCGGCACCCTCGCTTTGGCCGCGGGGCGCGACTTCGACTTCAGCGCCAATCTGACTAACGCCGGCAGCCTCGTCGTGGGTGAGGCCTGCTCGCTCGGAGTCCCGGGCAGCCTGACGCAGACCGGCTACAATCCCTCCGGCACCCAGCACCAGGGCGCCGGCTGGGCGACCGTCAACGGCACCCTGGCGAGCCCCGACACGCTGCGCTTCCAGGGCGGCTCGGTCATGGGCACCGGGACGATCGCCGGGAACGTCAAGAGCGGCGCCCGCGTCTCGCCCGGCACGTCGACTTCGGCCGGCACGCTCACGATCGGCGGCGGCTACGCGCAGACCGGCGCGGGCCACTTCTATGTCGAGCTGGGCAACCCGCAGCCCGGTTACCACGACCGACTGAATGTGACCGGTCACGCCAAGCTCGGTGGTCGCATCTGGGTGGCCGCGCTCGAGGGTTACACGCCCAGCGCCGGCGATGTCTTCACCGTGATGACCTTCGCGTCGCGCGAGGGGCAGTTCACGGAGAAGTGGGGCTGCCCGGGCGTGGGTCTCGACTACGAGGTCATCTACGAGGCCAACGCGGTCAAGATCGCGGTCTTCAACGCTCCCAGCGCGGTCGTGGAGCCGCTCGATCCCGCCGCGCCCGGCGTGGGCGAGGAACCGGTGGTCGCGCCGAGCGCGGAGGCGCTACCGGCCGAGACGCGGCTCGGCAGCGCCGTCGTCGCCGGCGAGGCCCGCCTGACGCTCGAGCTCGCGCGACCGGCCGAGGTGTCAATCGAAGCCTTCGACCTTTCCGGCCGGCGGATCGCCGTATTCGAGCGCGGCTCGTTCGCAGCCGGGCGCCATGAGGTCGATCTGACGCGTTCGTCACATGCGGCCGGTCGCCTGCCGAGCGGTGTGTACCTGGCCCGCGCGACCGTGAGCGCCGGCGGTGTGACGTCGGTGTGTTCCACCCGGGTCTTGCTCGTGCGCTAGCGCCCGAGCGCGTGGAACCGGCCCAAGGAGGCGGTCAGCCTCCTCCACAGGGATCCGGGTGGGATCAAGTCGCGGCGGCCCCCGGCGGGTCGCCGCGGCTGCTTCCGAGGGAATCTCCGCACGCTCGGTGCCGCGCTCAGCTCGACCGCCCGCACTTACCTGCCGCCCGGGCCGACGGTCGCGGCGCGGCGAAGCGCACCACCGGGCGCGCGTTCCACCTCCCCCGACCTGACCAGGTCGTCGATCTCCAGCCTCATCAGGGCGGAGCGGATCGGGAAGTAGGCCCCCGCCTGGTCGGCTGGAATGCTGGAGACCTTCTCCAGCGCTTCCAGGAAGTCCAGTTGGCGGCGAGAGAGTCGGGGCAGTTGGATCTGCCGGACCGCCTCGGCGGGGAGTTCGACAACTTCGCGCCGCTCCGGGTGATAACCGAGGATCCGCTCCTTGCTTCTCTCCAACAGCAGCAGCTCGACCGTATCGCCCTGGGGCCGAGGGCGGACCTCAGTCCGCAGCTCCACGACGATGGGTATGACGCGCATGGCGGTATTGGGCCCCAACACCGCGAAGAGCAGCGCCAGGTAGACCTGAAGGATACACAGCAGGCACACCAGACAACCTTGCCAGACTCGCGTCGCGGAGGTGAGGGCCCGGCGTTCCCCGATTGTGGGCGTCACGGAACCGTGCAGCAGTCCGAACAGCCTCCGGAAGGCAGAGGTCAGCAGGATCAGATGCAGCGGGACGTAGATCGTCGGAACGAGGATGGCCCACCTCCCGAGCAGCGGGTAGCCCCGGGCCACCGCCTGCGCCAGGACGGAGGCCAGAACCAGGATCAAGAGCCAGAAGAGGCTCTGGCGGGTCATGCTGAGCCGGCGGGTCGCGCGAAACGGACGTGCCGAGAGGCGCTCGAGCCCGATGACATAGGCCGCCAGCGCGCCGATCACAAGGGTTGCCGTGTAGATGATGCCCGGCTCGATCAGCGACGCGACCCCCAGGTGAGGCGCGAAGTTGGCGCCGTAGAGCGCAAACGAGGCGCCCACCCACAGGAAGTACCCTGAGGCGTACGCGACAGGCGGCAGAACGATGACGCCGCCCAGCAGCTCTCGCAGCGTGAGCTTCATCGTCGACTCCTGAGCCCACGAGTGCTGGCGAAGTGGAAGGTTCCGGAACTGCCGTGCAAGTTGCGGACAGAATGCCAGGGCCAGACTTATACAAGTGTACGCCCTCCATGGGTATTTGTACAGGGGGCATGGAGGAGAAAAGCAGTTGTATCCGGCAGAGCACCGGACGGTTGATGGCCCGTCAACTCTTTGTTGTATTGGGTCTTCTGCTGCTGACCGAGGAATGATCGAGCGGTGACCGTCAACGAGCCGCCACCGGCCCACGAGCGGCCTCAGTCCCCGCTCTCTGCGGGGGCGCAGGAGCGTCCCCACGTGCCGCCGAAGAAGACGAGATCGGCCACGTTCGTGGCGCCGTCGCCCGAGTAGTCGCAGCATCCGCCGGTCGTGCCCCCGTAGCTGGAGCCGAAGATCGAGAAGTCGACCATGTTGGTCAGGCAATCTCCGGATCCGGTCGGGCTCGACAGGTCTGGGCTGGTCACGGTGTCATAGGCGCGAATCGGCCAGCCTTCTGCAAGGAGGACCGCGGCTTCGGGCTGCTGGCAGCACCCCCCCAAGGCAATGGTGAGCTCGATCACGCCCTGCGCGTTCGTGTATCCCTGGAGCACAGCCGACAAGCAGAGGCAGAAGTCAGTGCATCCAGGGTGGAACAACAGCTCCACGAAGGCGTTGGGGATGGGCGTGCCGCTGCCGTCCAGCACCGTCACCACCATGGTCACACCGCCGGCGGTCGGCGCGCCGACGACGCGCGGCCGCTGGAAGGTATCCTGGGGCATCACGGTGCAGAACTCGGGATCAGGGGCCGGGACGGGATTAGCACGTCCGGGCAGGGGGGTCAGGGCCATCGCCAGGGAGCATGCCAGGAGGGTGGTCAAGAGCGACTGAGCTTTCATCGGCGTGGTCTCCTTTCGCTCGCGTCACCAGCTTCGACGGGAACTGCTCGGATTGCGCTGCGCTGAACGCCGTCACGTATCAAAGGATAGGCCCAGCCGGTCTGATTAGCAACCCCGCGGGGGCGGTCCGCGGAGTGGGTCTCGCGCTGGCGGCCCATGCCGCCCGCCACAACGCCCCAGCCCGGCGCTTCGCCCGGCGCCTGGCCCTGCGCCGCAACACCTTGCGCCCGGGCCGCCGCTCTGGTGAACTCCGGCCTGCAGCTCCGGTCGAGACCCGCAGGCGCGGCCGGTCGTTGCGGCGCGCGCGCGCCGTAAGGCCGCCGGGCGGTCGGGGCCGCCGGCGGCCAGACCGGATAGCGCGAGGAAATCGGGCCGGATGGTGCGAAGGAGCTCCGCCGGACACCGCGAGGAAACCCGCATGATCGCCGATCAACATCCCGCCGCCGTCGACGTCGCCGACCTGACCGTCGCCTATCAGGAGCGACCGGTTTTGTGGGACATCGACCTGGCGGTGCCCCGCGGCGTCCTCATGGCCATCGTCGGCCCCAATGGCGCCGGCAAGACCACGCTGATCAAGGCGATTCTCGGTCTGGTGCCGCCCACCGCCGGGCGCGTGTTCATCTTCGGCCGGCCCTACGCGGAGCAACGCCACCTGGTGGGCTACGTCCCGCAGCGCGGCAGCGTCGACTGGGATTTCCCCACCGACGTGCTCGACGTCGTCATGATGGGGCGCTATGGCGCGCTGGGCTGGGTGCGCCGCCCGGGCCGCGCCGAACGCGCGCAAGCCCTCGCGGCGTTGCGCAAGGTCGGCATGGAGGACTACACCGCGCGCCAGATCAACCAGCTCTCGGGCGGCCAGCAGCAGCGCGTGTTCCTGGCGCGCGCGCTCGTCCAGGAATCGCAGGTGTATCTGATGGACGAGCCCTTTCAGGGCGTGGATGCCACGACCGAGCGGGCGATCCTCCTGCTCCTGCAAGATCTGCGCTCGGCCGGCAAGACCGTGCTCGTCGTCCATCACGATCTGCAGACGGTGCCGGAGTACTTCGACTGGGTGACGTTGATCAACGTCCGGCGCATCGCCAGCGGACCGGTGGCGGAGGTCTTCACCGAGGAGAACCTGCGCCGGGCCTACGGCGGCCGCCTGCCGTTCGACAGCCAACGGAAGGTGGAGGCGTGAAGGCGATGCCGGTCGCCGTGGCCGGAGCGAAGGGCGGGGAGGTGGGCATCCGACCGGCCGCGGACGTTGGAACGGAGGGCGCGGCGCGATGACCCCGGGCGGGCTGTTGCACGACCTCCTGTTCGACTACACGCTGCGCACCGTGGCGCTGGGCGCGGCGCTGCTGGGCCTGACGAGCGGCGCCCTGGGCACCTTCGCCGTGCTGCGCCGTCAGAGCCTGCTCGGTGACACCGTCGCCCACACGGCCTTGCCCGGCATCGCCCTGGCGTTCCTGTTCACCGGTTCCCGGGCGCCGCTGGTCTTGCTGCTGGGCGCGGCCGCGGCCGGATGGCTCGGCACGCTCGTGATCGTGGCGGTGCTGCGCACGACGCGGCTGAAGAGCGACAGCGCCTTCGGCATCGTGCTCTCGGTCTTCTTCGGACTCGGCCTCGTGCTGCTCACCTTGATCCAGCGGCGGCCCGACGCGCGGCAGGCCGGGTTGGAGAAGTTCCTGTTCGGACAGGCGACGGCGCTGCTGGCGCAGGACATCGTCGTCATGGCGTTGGTGGGAGCGATGCTGCTGGCGGCCGTGGCCGTCCTGTACAAGGAGTTCAAGCTGGCCGCCTTCGATCCCGACTTCGGTCTTAGCCTGGGGCTGCCGATGCGCCGGATCGACATCCTGCTCACCTCGACACTGGTTGTTGCCGTTGTGCTTGGGCTGCAGACCGTCGGCGTCGTCCTGATGAGCGCGATGATCGTCGCCCCGGCCGCGGCCGCGCGGCAGTGGACCGATCGGCTGGGGCCCATGATCTCGCTGGCGGGACTGTTCGGCGCCCTGGCAGGCGTGGGGGGAGCCGTGGCCAGCAGCCTGACGAGCCGTCTGCCGACCGGCCCGGTGATCGTGCTGTGCGCGAGCTCGATCGTCATCATCTCGCTAGCGCTGGCGCCCCGCCGGGGGCTGGTCTGGAGCTGGCTGCGCCGCCAGCGCAACCGGCGGCGCCTGGCCCTCGATGCGGTGCTGCTCGATCTCTTCGAGCTGTCACGCCAGCACGCCGACCAGGCGCACCCGCATGCGGTGGCGGCGCTGGAGGCGATGAACCAGCGCGGCGGCGTCGCCCGCAGTCTGGCCGTCCTGGCGGACCGGGGCCTGGTCCGGGCGGCTTCCCCGGAGGGCTGGAGCCTCACGCCCGCCGGCCGCGCCGAAGCCGAGCGGCTGACCGCGGCGCTGGAGAGGCGGCCATGAGCGGCATCATCCTCGAGATCCAGCTCATCGCGTCCCTCGTGGCGGTCGCCTGCGCGCTGCCGGGCGTGTTCCTCGTGCTGCGCCGCACCGCCATGCTGACCGACGCCATCAGCCACGCCATCCTGCTGGGCATTGTGCTCGCGTTCTTCGCGGTGCGCGACATCGCCTCCCCGCTCCTGGTCCTGGGGGCGGCCGCGACGGGCGTCCTCACCGTGACGCTGGTGGAGATGCTCGCGCGGACGCGTCTGGTGAAGGAAGACGCCGCCATCGGCCTGGTCTTCCCGGCGCTCTTCAGCCTGGGCGTGATCCTGATCGCGCGCCACGCGGGCAACGTGCACCTCGACACCGACTCGGTGCTCCTGGGCGAGCTGGCTTTCGCCCCGCTGAATCGGCTCACGATCGGGGGGGGCGACCTGGGGCCCAAGTCGCTCTTCCTGATGGGCGGCATCCTGGCGCTGGGGCTCGCGTTCATCCTCGTCTTCTACAAGGAGCTGAAGATCTCGACCTTCGATGCGGGCCTGGCCGCGGTGCTTGGCTTCTCGCCCGCGGCGCTGCACTACGCGCTGATGGCGCTGGTATCGGTCACCGCCGTGGGCGCCTTCGAAGCGGTCGGCTCGGTGCTGGTCGTGGCGCTGATGATCGCCCCGCCCGCGACGGCCTACCTGCTGACCGATCGCCTGGCGATGATGCTCATCCTGAGCGCCGTGATCGGCGTCCTGAGCGCGATTGGCGGCTTCTGGGCGGCCTACGCGCTGGATGTGTCGATCGCGGGCGCGATGGCGACCGCAACCGGAATCTGCTTCGTCGGCGCCTATCTGTGGGCGCCCGGGGGCGGGCTCGTGGCTGTGGCGCGCCGCCGCCGCCGCCAGCGCTGGGAGTTCGCCGAGACGATGCTGGCGATCCACCTGCACCAGCACGAGGACCGGCCCGAGGCGGCGACCGAGCTGCGCGAGGAGCACCTCACCGAGCACCTGGCCTGGACCGCCGCGTTCGCCCGCGAGGTCGTCCAGCGCGCCGAACGCCACGGCACGCTCGTGCGCCGCGCCGGGCTGCTCGAGCTCACGCCGCCGGGCCGCAAGCTCGCGCGCGGCGCGCTGGCGCGATAGCGGGGCCGGACGCGGGCGCGCCTGAATCTCCTCCGCGAGTCCGCGCGACATTAGGTTGCTCGATCGCGACCTGCTCGTGAGCGAGCTGCGGCGGGAGGAACCCCAGGGGGGATCCTGAGGCGAGCGGTTTCAGATCTCCTTCAGCGCCCGGATGACTTCCCCCTCGTCACGCGCCTCCATGAAGGCGCGCGCGGCGTCGCGGAAGGTGAACGCCTCGGCCATCTGTTTGTAGATGCGCAGGTACAGCGTGTCGTCGTAGGGCGGGGCGACGAACACGAAGAACAGGTGGGCCAGGCCGCCGTCGAGGCTGTCGAAGGGAATACCGGGCGTGCAGCGGGCAAAGGCCATCAGGAACTCGCGAGCCTCGCGGGTGCGCACATGCGGGATAGCCACGCCGTAGGCCAGGCCGGTCGTGGCCTTCTTCTCACGGTTGACCAGATCGAGGTAGAGCTTGCGGACGTTGCCGATGCGGCCCGCCGAGCCGACCAGCTCGGCCAGCTCTTCGAGGATCAGCTCCTTGATCGACCAGACGTAGCGGGATCGGTCATAGGGCTCTTCGGGCTCCGGCGGGGCATGCGTGTGGAGCTCCAGGCGGATTTGCTCCGGCTTGATGTAGCGCGCCAGATTCATGGCTCATGCTGGCTCCCCAAGAGCCCCGCGGCCCAGCTTG
>CAZRWW010000028.1:0-39424 GCA_964603725.1 uncultured bacterium | reverse complement strand
CGGTCCCGCGGCCCAGCTTGCGGTCCCGCGGCCCAGCTTGCGGTCCCGCGGCCCAGCTTGCGGTCCCGCGGCCCAACCTGCGGCCTCGTGGCCCAACCTGCGGCCCCACGGCCAGCGGCCCATCGCTCGCCGGGGCGCCCGGGCGACGCCGCGGCCCGGCGGATCCTAGCTGAACCGCTCGATCAATGCATCGACATCGATCTGCAGTTCTTGCGCGGCATCGAGCTCCCGGCCCCGCGCGCCCCCGCGGGCTTGGAGCTGCTCGACATACTCGGGGCGCTCGTGCCGGTAGAAGACGCCCGTGTAGATGGTGTCGTCGCACTCATCCGAGGCCTTCATGGCTGCGTACATGTCGCCCGCGTTGTGATCGTCGGGCAGGGGCTTGACCCGCGGGCCGAAGTAGTCGAAGCCGCTGCCCTTGCCGAAGGTGACGCAGGGGCTCAGGACCTGCACGAGCGAGAACCCCTTGTGGCGCATGGCCGCCTCGATCACCGCCTGGAGCTGCTTGGGCTGGCCGCTGTAGGCCCGCGCGACGAACGACGCGTCGAACCCGATCGCGATGCGCACCGGGTTCATCGGCATCTCGAGCACGCCCAAGGGCGCGGTCTTGGTGGTCATGCCCTGGCAGGTGGTCGGCGAGGTCTGGCCCTTGGTCAGGCCGTAGATCCGATTGTCGAGCAGCAGGTAGGTGAGGTCGACGTTGCGCCGCACCGCGTGGGGGAAGTGCCCCATCCCGATCGACAGGCCATCGCCGTCGCCCCCGACCACCAGGACGGTCATCCGCGGATTGCCGCACTTGAGCCCGATCGCCGCAGGCAAGGCCCGCCCGTGGGCCCCGTGATAGCCGAAGCACTTGACGAAGCCCGGGAAGCGGCTTGAGCAACCGATGCCCGAGACGATCGCCAGGGTGTCCGGATCGATGTCGAGCGTGGCCAGCACCTTCTGCAGGGCGGACAGCACGGCGTAGTTGCCGCAGCCCGCGCACCAGATCGGCGCGATGCGCCCCTTGTAGTCGGCCGACGTGCGCCGGCCGGCCGGCGCCGGGATCCCATTGGCGTCGTTGTCGGCGGGCGCCTCGACGGGCGGGGGGGTCTGCTGGACGGATTCCGGATTAGACATGGCTGGCGACCTCCTCGATCTTCTGCAGCACCATCTCGGGCGTGAAGGGCAGCCCGTCGTACTTGTTGAGGCGGTACGGATCGATGTCGTAGTAGCGCAGCAGAATGCGCGCGTACTGCCCCATGTAGTTCTCCTCGACCACCAGCAGGCGGTGGTGCCCCTCGATGAAGGGCCGGATCGTCAGGTCGTTGTGCGGATAGATCATCTTGGGGAAGATGGCGCTGACGCTGATGCCGCGCTTCTCGGCTCGCATGACCGCTTCGCGCACGACGCCCGCCGTGGCGCCCCAGCCGATCACGCCGATCTGCCCGCGCATGCACGCTTCGACCGTCGACAGGCGGCCTGCCTCCTCGTCGGTCGTCGCGTGCAAGTGATGCGTGTCCTCGGCGCCTCTGAAGGCGAAGACGCCGCCGTACTTGCGGTCCAGGTTGCGCAGCTTGCGGAAGCGCTTGCGCACCATCTCGGTCCGGTTGGCCGGATTGTGGGCCGGGCCGCCGAAGTCCCAGTGCTCGAGCCCGGTGACCATATGGCTCCCGCCCGGATCGCCGCACAGCGCCCGCGGGGAGATGCCGCTGTCGGTGATCTTGAAGCGGTTGTAGGTGTGGCCCCACTCGGTGAGCGGCCGGGCCGCCTCTTCCTGGAGCGTCTCGCGCAGGAGCGACTTGGGCAGCGTCGCGCGCCGATGGCCGAGGCCCTGCTCGGAGAGGACGATCACCGGCACCTGGTAGTTCTCGGCGATCTCGAAGGCGCGGCGCATCACGTTGAAGCAGTCGCGGATCGAGATCGGCGCCATGACGACGCGCGGGAACTCGCCGTGACCGCCGTAGATGGCCGGCAACAGGTCCGACTGCTCGGTCTTGGTGGGCAGCCCCGTGCTGGGGCCCCCGCGCTGCACATCGACGATCACGACCGGGATCTCGGCGATGCCCGACATCCCCAGCAGCTCGCCCATCAGCGACAGGCCGGGACCCGAGGTGGCGGTCATCGCCCGCACCCCGGCGAACGAGGCGCCCAGCACCGCGGCCAGCGAGGCGATCTCGTCCTCGGCCTGGTACATCGTGCCGCCCACCTTGGGCAGCTCCTCGGCCAGGAGCTGCATGATCTCGGAGGCGGGCGTGATCGGATAGCCGCCGTAGAAACGGCACCCGGCGTAGAGGGCGCCCAGGGCGATGGCGTCGTTGCCGCTCATGACCATGAAACCGTCGCCGCGCACGTGCGGGACGGTCAGATGGTCCTCTTTGGTGACGTGCTGCTGGACGTAGGCGCGCCCGGCCAGATAGGCCTGGATGTTTTTCTCGATCAGCTTGGGGCTCTTGCGGCCGAAGAACTTGCGAATCACCGCCTCGCCGGGCTCGGCCCGAAAGCCCAGGTGCGCCGTCACCGCCCCCAGCGCGACCATGTTCTTCGAGCGCTTTTCGCCAACCTGCTCGACGGCGATCTTGCCCATGGGGATCACATAGGTCGGTCCGCCGCGCCAGTCGGCCAGGACCGTGGCCCGATCGAATGCGTCGGGATCGCCGTCGATGATGAGGATCGTGTCGCCGCTCGAGATGCTGGTCTTGTAGCGGTGGTAGGCCAGATCGTTGAACGCCACCAGCACGTCCAGTCGATCGCCGGGATTGAACACGCTGTCGACCCCGAACCGGATCTGGACATAGGACTGTCCGCCGCGAATCTCGGCCGGGAAGGTCTGCGTGCTGCTGATGTGGATGTTCGACCGGGCCGCTACCTCGGTCATGAGCTCGCCGGTGAGCACGATGCCCTCGCCGGCGTCCCCGCTGATACCCATGACGAAATCGGACGGGTTCATCGAACCATGCCTCCGCTTTGGCGCTCGAGGGGCGCCCGACGCCCACCGGCTGGTATGCAAAGCCCGCAAGTATAGCGCACCGCCAGCCCGGGTGCGCACCTCAAATTCGGCCGCTGGCCGGGCTTTTGCTCCTGCGAATCATAAGGCCGGATGGGGGACTAGCGCCGTTGGGGCTTCACCAGCTCGACCGCCCGTCCGCCCGGCCGGGTTTCCGCGGAGCTCTCGAGGCGCTGGACGATCTGGAGCAGGTCCAGCGGCCGGCCGAGCGCCTCCAGGTTGCGGTCGATCTCGCCCAGGATCCGGTCCACCTCCCGGGTGGCCAGATCGTCGGTGGCGGAGGGGGCCGAGGTGCCCGCGTCGCGCAGGCAGCGAATCACGTCGTAGACCGTCAGCGACTGCAGGTCCCGCGCCGGGACCAGCCCGCCCTCGCCCTTGGCCTGCCGCCGCACGACCTCGTGCACGAGCCGCCCGCTGAGCAGGTCCCCCACCGTGGCGCGCACCAGTCGCACCGGCGTGTGAAGCTCGGCGGCGATCTGACTCACGTCGGGCGCCCGCTCGCCCCGGTGATGGGCGCGGGCGATGAGCACCAGGCTGCGCATGGCCGCGCGCAGGCGGGCCTGGAAGCTGGCGGTCATCGCGCTCTCCTCGGCCTGGAACTCGTCGGCCGCCTCGCGCGCGAAGGTGAGGAGCGCCCCGCCCAGCACGATCACCCAGCTCAGCTGGATCCAGAGGAAGAGCAGCGGAATGGCGGTCAGCGATCCGTAGAGGCTGCTGTACATCGTTCGCGAAGACAGGTAGGTCCCGTAGCCCCACTTGCTGAGCTCCCAGATGACCCCGGCCGTGATCGCGCTGGGAAAGGCCGAGCCGAAGCTCACGCGCGTGTTGGGCATGATCATGTACAGCAGCGTCAGTCCCAGGACCGTCACGAGCAGGGGCAGGAAGCTGAACACCCAGCCGAGCACGTCGCTCATGTGAGCAACCGCCTTGAGGCGCACGAAGACCTCGGCACTCTGCATCGATACGGTGGCCGTCAGGCTGATCCCGATCAGGAAGGGGGCGAAGATCGCGATGGTCGTGTAGGTCGTCAGGCGATGGGGGAGGCTGCGTCCCCGCTTGATGCCCCAGATGTGATTGAAGGCGTCCTCGACCGTGGCCAACAGGCCCAGGACCGCGCCCAGCAGGAAGAACAGGCTGATCCCCTGGAAGGCCCCCGAGTGGACCCCGCGCAGGAAGCTCTCCAGAAAGCGCGTCACCTGAGCCTGGACGGCGGTGACCAGGTTCTCGATGAGGAAGCGCTTGAGTTGGGTCTCGATGCCTTCGAACCCGCCGAATGAGCCGATCAGGGTGAAGGCCAGCACGATGCTGGGGATCAAGGCGAGCAGGGTGGCCAGCGTCATCGCCGCCGCGCGCAGCGGGATCTGTCCCCGCGAAACGCTCTGGACGACGACGACCAGGATGCGCAGCTCGCGCAGCAGGAACCCCCGCCAGCCGCCCCGCCGGCGCAGGTCCTCCTCCCAAAGCCGCACGCCCAGGAAATGGCCCAGGTTCCGGGCAAAGGTCCGTATCTTCACCCAACGCTCGCTCAAGTCACGCTCCTCGATGGGCCGGATGGGCCGATCGCCCCGGTCCAATCGCACGATTCGCCGGCCCGGGGCGCTCGCGGCCCGTCTCGGGGCGCGGCAGCCCGAACGCTAACACTCGGCCCACCCGCCATCAACGCTTCTCCCCCGGCTTGGGCGGCGGCGGAATCCACGCCAGCACCGCGTCGACCGACTCCTCGCTCGATCCCAACAGGACGCCCATCTGCGACTTCGAGATCCGTCCCTTGATGAAGAGCGCCAGCGAGAGGTTCACGAAACGCCGCGGCAGCGCCCCCAGTGCGCTGCCAATCGAATCGCTGCCCGCGTGCCCATCACCGCCGGCTGGCCCATCGCCGTCGCGGGGCGGCCGGACCGCCGGAAGCCGGGCCGCCAGCGCTCCGGCCGCCTCGGCGGTCAGGATCTCCATGTCCACCAGGCGACAGAGGATGACCTCGGGACTCACGCCATAGTAGTAACCGACGCCGGCCAGCCGCTCGGCGCTGAACCCGCCGGCGCCGCCCTGACCGAATTCGCGCAAAGTCTGCACGAAGTGGCCGCGCGGCACGAGCAGGCTGCGGGCGAACAGGTCGGCGCGGCGCTCGGAGGCGATGATCCCGTCCAGATCGTCCTCGACCTCGGACTCGCCGGCGAGGCGGCCGCCCAGGTCGAGCCCCGTGCCGGCGCCGCCCAAGGGGCAGAAGCGATTCTCGTAGGGGTCGATGTCGGCCACGAGATGGCCATAGACGTGGGCGAGGATCAGACGTCCCTCGGGAGACCCCGCCCGCGCCAGCGACAGCAGGGCGGGTCCGGTCTCCTCGCCCATCAGAAAGGCCCCGGCGAGCTGCCGCCCGGCGCGCTGGGGCCACTCGAAGACCTTGATGCCGCGATCGTCGAGCAGCTCGGCCAGGTCCTCGATGGGGCCGTCGGGGATCTCCAGGCAGCTCCGCTCGGCCTCGGCCAGCGCCTCGGCCTCATCGAGCAGGCCCACGTGTCCGGCGCCCTGGAGCACCGACAGGTGGGCGGGCAGCTCGCAGAGCAGGTCGCCCTGAATCCGTCGCTCCATGTAGGCGTATCGCAGGCAGGCGTGCGAGAAGCTGGCGAGGTCCCCCACCTCCTCTGGCTGCACGATCCGGTCGCAGATGAAGCTCTCGGCCAGCGTGGCGGCGGCGTCGTCCCAGTGCGTCGGTAGGGGCTCGGTCTCGACGGCCGTGCCGGCCTCGGGCGCTGGGCCGGGTTCGCGCCCGCAACCGCACTCGTGCCCGCAGCCGCACTTGCGGCTATCACCGCGCTCGGGCGGCCTGCCCCCCGCCCCTATGCTCCTGCTGTTCGTCATGGCTCCTCCGGCCGGCGATCAAGGAGTCCCGGCCGCTGCGCCGTGAGGGGGTGCGCCGGCGCGCGCGGGCGCTCGGCGGGCCCCGGGCCGCGCGCCCTCGAGCCTCTGGCGCTCGTCGACCAGCCGGGCCACGCGCCGCGGGTCGACCGGGGCGGACGTCCGGCCGCCGCGCTTCAGGGCCGTCCCCACGATGAAACCATCCGCCCGGCTCCAGAGATCCGCAAGGCTTTCCGGCCCGACGCCGCTGCCCGCCAGGATCGGGGCCCGGCCGGCGCCCCGGCGCACGGCCGCGAGCCGGTCCGGATCGACAGGGGCCCCCGTGCGGCCTCCCGTCACGATCAGCGCGTCGGCCAGCGCGCGCTCGCGCAGGTCGGCCGCCGCCTCCTCGGGCGCCAGCGCGGCGAGCGGGCGGGCGTGCTTCACGAGCACGTCGGCCCACACGGCGATGCGGCCGCCCCAGGCCGCGCGGTCGCGCATCACGCGCTCGGCACAGCCCTGGACGATCCCCTGGTCGGTGGCCATCACCCCTGCCAGGACGTTGACGCGGATGAACTGGGCGCCCGTGGCCGCGGCGATCGCCAGGGCGGCGGGACCGTCGGAGCGCAGCGCGTTGATGCCCAGCGGGAACGCGCCCAGCTCGCGCACCCGCGCGGCCGCCAGCGTCAGGGCGGCCACGGTGGCGGGCGGCACGGAGCCGGCGTGGAAGGGGGCGTCGCCGTAGTTCTCGACGAGCACACCGTCGAGACCGCCCTCCAGATAGGCGCGGGCGTCGGCCAGGGCCTGTCGCACGACGCGATCGAGGGAGCCGCCATAGCGCGGGGCGCCCGGCAGCGGCCCGAGGTGCACGACCCCGATCAGGGGCTTGTGCCGACCGAACAGCTTCACCGCTTCACCTCATCCGGCCGTGCCCGCCGCCGGCCGCGCTCAGGCCTTCTTTCGGGAGGCCTCGGGGATGGCGTGCCAGATGCGGATGGCCAGCAGCGTTCCGATCACCGCGAACGGGATCAGGAAGGGCGGCCACCACCGCCAGGACTTCTCGGTGATGAAGCCGAGACTCACACCCTGCAGGGCCGTGCCCAGGTAGACCAGGCCATCGATCAATCCCACGGCGATCCCCGCATTCTTGGTGCCCCCGAAGTCCTGCGTCGCCGTGCCCGAGAGCATGCCATGCGTCCCGATGACGCAGTAGGAGATGAGCACCACGCAGACGCCCAGGACCCACATGCTGGTCGCGGAGTAAGCGCCCCCGGCTTGCGGCTGTTGCACGAAGAAGGCCATGACCACGACGGCGATGACCATCAATCCGTAGAGCAGCGCCGCGACCGGCCCGCGCCGCGACCCGAAGATCTTGTCGGAGATCCACCCCGCGGTCATGCCCCCCGTCGCGCCGGCGAGAAACATCATCAACCCCCAGTGGTTGGTGACGAAGAAGGAGGTGTCGTAGCCGATCTCCTTGCCGTAGATCGAGTACCAGTGCATGATGCCTTGCCGCAGCACGCCCGTGCAGAACTCGATCGCCCCGATGGTGAGCACGATCGGATTGAGGACGACCTTCTTCAACACCACCAGCAGCGGATCGGGCTTGGCGTCCTCTCCCGACGAAGCGTCCCCGGTGTCGAAGTCGGAGAACCCGGCCTGGCCGGGACGATCTTGCACCTTCAGGAACGTCCACAGCGCCGCGCCCAACAGCAAGACCCCGGGCGCCCAGAAGATCCAGTAGGGGGGATGGATCACGATCTCCCCGGTGGCGGTGCTCGCGCGGTGGAACATATTGACGATCCACTGGCCAAAATCGAAGGCGAAGAAGATCCCGGCGGAGATGAGAATGCCGAAGATGCCGCCGAACACGCCCCGCTCGCGCACGTGGAACCAGGCGCTGTTGACCTTGACGATGCTGACCGCGCCGAAGCTCTGGAAGTACATATTCATCGCGTAGAACACGATGAAGAGCGCATAGAGCAGGGCGTGCCCCTCGTCGGACCGCAGATAAGCGGCGGTGGAGCCCCAGGGGCCCCCCGTCGGACCCAGGAGCAGCACGAGGACCCCGAGCACCAGGTTGGCCAGGGCGGCGCCCACGGTTGAGATGATCATGGCCTTGCGCCCGCCGATCCGGTCGGTCAGCGGCCCGTTCAGGAGGAAGGCGCACCCGTAGACCAGGGTTCCCGCGGCGAAGATCGTTCCGAACTCGCTCTTGCTCATCAAGAGGTCGCCCAGATTCTTCTTTGCCACGGTCAGGTTGTACCGGCCGAAGTAGAGGAAGGCATAGGCGATGCCCAGCGGCACCCAGTTGAGAATGCGCCGTTGCAGGTAGGCGGGCGAGTGCCCGCGGGGGTTGCCCGACAGACGGACGAAGAGCGCCACCGCCCCGACAATGCCGATCAGAACGACGAAGTTGAGCACGCCCTACTCCTCTCAGACATGCGCGGGGTGTCGCAGCGACCAGAGCCTCCCGCAGACCTCCTCCAGGTGCCGGCCCAGGACCTCCGGCTTGTCGGTCTTCTCGGGCATGTTGTCGAAGACGGCGTAGGGTATCCGCCGATCCTTGACCAGCAGGTACCCCGGATCGGGCGCCGAGAAGGTCTCCCAGTCTGACTCTCGGTAGAGGAACTCCATCTTCTTGTCTTCCAAGGAGTGCTCCAGGATGCTGTCGGGCCGATCGGGATTGCGGCGGCGGCGGTTCTTGCGCAACGACTCCGCCCAGTCGACCTTGATGTACATCGTGCAGGCCTTGGAGAGAACCTCGTCGGACAGATAGCGGTAGGCCTGGGCGAACCCGCCATGCTGCGAGCCGCGGGCGAACTCGAAGATGGCGGTCGTGTGCGCGTGGTAGTCGGGCGTGTCCCGCAGCCGCTTGGCGTAGAGCAGACTGAGCTTCTCGATCAAGAAGTTCCAGAAGAAGGGATCCTTGAAGACATAGCCTGGATAGGTGGATCCCTCGTAGGTGAAGGTCGCATCCGAGATCAGCCGCGGCTTGCCGTGGCGTTCCCAGATGTCGTCATCCTCGAAACGCTCCCACAGGACCGGGAAATCGTCGAACTCCTCGAACTCGCCGATGTGGAAGCGCCGGATCCGCTCTGGCAGCGGGGTCTTCTTCAGGTAGTCGATGACCTCCGACTTGCCGGCGGCCGGGCGGCCGTTGAGGATGACGATGTCGAAGATCCCACCAGCCATGGGCCCACACTCCTTTCGTGCCTCGGTCCTGCTCGGCGCCATCCCAACCCGGCGGGGCGGCGTCGATAGCCACTTGCAGCCGGCGCCTCTTCTGTGCAAGATAAGCCCCAGCGGCCCCTGAAAATGTCAGTGGGCTGCCATTCTAGGTGTTAGGTGCCAGGGATGGCAACTCGAGGTCTGGGGAAATGCTCCGCGCCCCCAGACCGGATCTCCGGCCAGGGATGGCAGCGGCGTCTCAGCCATCGTCCCATGGGACGCCGGTACGGAGATGCGACCACCCCTGCCCATTCGGCGCCCGAGACTTCGGGCAGCCGGTGGAGAGTGGAGGAGTCCGATCACCGCGGCAGCGGTGGACGGGACACGCGTTCCCTGGCTTGTGGCCTGGCGCCCCGGGCGCGCGGCCGAGCCCGGGGAATGGTCTTTGCTCACCCGCAGAACGCGGTGGCGATTGTCTTCGACAGCAGCAAGGGGGCCGGTGCTATGGAGATCACCGAGGTGCGGATGTCCCTGCGGGACGAGGAGAAGCTGAGAGCCTTCGTGAGCATCACCCTGGACAACTGCTTCGTGGTGCGCGGCATCAAGATCATCAAGGGTGCCAACGGGCTGTTCGTGGCGATGCCCTGCCGGCGCAAGCCGGATGGGACCTTTCAGGATCTGGCGCATCCGATCAATGCCGAGACGCGCCAGTGGATGGAGAGCACCATCCTGAGCCAGTACGCCAAGGAAGCGGGCCTCCAGCCCCTGGAAGTCTGATCGCGGCCCTGAGAACAGAAGGGGCCGGGCGGCGAGCCCGGCCCCTTGAACTGTCCCGCGCGGCCCGCGGCGCCGGCGCGCGCGGGGCGGCTTGAAGTCTATCTACTTGATCTCGATCGTCCGAGGCTTGGCCTCGTCCTTCTTCGTCACGGAGACCCGCAGCACCCCGTTCTTGAAGCCGGCCTCGATCCGCTCTGCGTCGACATCATCCGGGAGCCTCAGCGAGCGGCTGAACTTGCCGTAGAAACGCTCGCGCCGGTAGACCTTGTCGTTCTCGGTCGTCTCCTCGCGCTTGCGCTCACCGGTGACCGTCAGCACGCCGTTCTCGAGCGTGACCTCGACATCGTTCTTCTCCAGTCCGGGCAGCTCGAAGTCGGCAACGTAGCGGTCCTTCTCCTCGCGGATGTCCACGCGCGGCACCCACTCGCAGACCTCCGCCGCGTTCCCGCGCGAAGGCGCCAGGGTGAAGAACTCATCCAGCATCCGGTCCCACTCGTTCCACAGCGAGCGGGTCTCGTTCGGATAGATGCCACTCAGCATGCGAGGCTGAAGTCTGACCAGGTTCATGGCTCTCCTCCTCTCATTCGCCCGTGCCGAAAGGACCCCTCGGCTTCGGCGATCGGAGCCGCCCTAGGCGGCCTCCGATGTGTTTTCGGTCATCAAGTCTTCCTGAGCAGCCCTCCAGGCCGGCGCTACCTTCGGGCTCGGCGAGCCGCTCATCGAATCCATGACCCAATAGTGCAGGGGGCGTGCCACGGATGGGCCTGCCCGGATCCGGCCGCATAGACCAGGGTGGAGTCGGGCGTTCAGCCCAGCACGACACCGCGGAACACAGGGAAAGGCAGATCCTGGAGGATATTATCCCGTAATGAGTTGACCGCAATCATTCCGGGCGATGACACGCCCGGTGTGCAAGACCCGGGGCCCCGAAAGCGCGCCTGGGGTCCGTGGGTGCGATCGCAAGACTCACACCCGAAAGTGCTCGGGATCTCGTCATGTGTTTCAATATGATACGATTTCATTGTCTCGGAGTGGAATATGTTGCAAATTGGATCATGTCGTGCGACCCATGATCCTTGACCCGCCTTCCGGAGCAGGGCTACCTTGGGAAGCGCTTGATAGCTGGCGTTGCCAGCAGGGAGGGTGTGTGTCGTTGCCGGCGGTTACGCCGTGCCAGGTGCTCACCATCGCGGGATCCGATTCCGGCGCCGGCGCGGGGATTCAGGCTGATCTGAAGGCCATTCACGCCAACGGCGGCTACGCGCTCGTGGCGCTCACCGCGGTGACGGCCCAGAACACCCGTGCGGTCGAGGCCTCGCTGGCCTTGCCTCCGGAGATCGTGAGTCGCCAGATCGCAGCCGTTTTCGACGACTTCGACGTCGCGGCGGTGAAGACGGGAATGCTCGCGACGGCCGGGATCGTCGCGGCGGTGGCCTCCGATCTCGCGGACCGCGGCGTGGGCAACGTGGTCGTCGATCCCGTGATGATCTCGACCAGCGGCTTCGCGCTCCTCGACGACGAGGCGGTCGCGGTGCTGCGCGCGAGGCTGCTGCCCCTCGCCCGGGTGTGCACGCCGAACCGGCACGAGGCCGAGGCGCTCAGCGGCGTCCGCATCACGAGTCTGGCCGAGGCCGGCGAAGCGGCGCGGCGCATTCGCGACCTGGGCGCGCGCGCCGTGCTCGTCAAGGGCGGGCACGGCGATGATCGCCAGGCGGTCGATCTGCTGCTCGACGGCGACGAGGTGGTGACCCTGGCGGCCGAGCGCATCGACAGTCGCAGCACGCACGGCACCGGGTGCGTGCTCTCGGCCGCCCTGGCCACGTGGTTGGCGCGCGGGGAAGCGCTGCCGCGCGCGGTGGAGTTGGCGAAACGCTTTGTGACGGAGGCGATCCGTCACGGCCTGGCGGTGGGCCGGGGACACGGGCCGACCGACCCCTTCTTCCACCTGCGCGGCCGAGACTGGACGCGCTTCGTCGCGGCCCCGAGCGGAGGTCCGGAGGTGGGAGGGTCATGCTGCGCAGAGTAGGGCGCCTGCATGTGCTCACGGACGCGGCGCTGCAGGATCGCTTCGGGCACGAGGAGCTGGCGCGCCTGGCCCTCGCGGGCGGCGCCGACACGATCCAGTTCCGCGAGAAGCGCGCCTCGACGCGCGAACAGGTTCGCGTCGCGCGGGCGCTGGGCGAGGCCTGCCGGCGCGCCGGCGCCGCGCTCATCGTCAACGACCGCGTCGATGTCGCTCTGGCCGCCGACGCATCCGGCGTGCACTTGGGCCGGGCAGACTTCCCGATCGCCCTGGCGCGGCGGCTGCTGGGGCCTGATCGGATCATCGGGGGCTCGGCATCGTCGCTGGCCGAGGCGCAGGAGGCGATGCGGGCGGGCGCCGACTACGTCGGCCTGGGAGCCATCTTCCCCACGAAGAGCAAGGCCGATGCGAGCGCGCCGCTCGGACTCGCGGCGCTGCGCGCGGCGGCGGGGGCCCTCGAGATCCCGGTGATTGCGATCGGGGGCATCGGGGCCGACCAGGTGGCCGAGGTGATGGCGGCCGGCGCCCACGGCGTGGCGGTCATCCAGGCGGTGGCGCTGGCCGCCGATCCCCAGGCGGCGACCTCGGCCCTGATGGAGGCCATCCAGGCGGCCCTGCGCCCGGGGTCGGACGCCCCCAACGGGGAGAGCCATCGCCATGGGTGAGGAGCGCCTGGCCGATCCCTCGCGCCGCACGCCGCTCGAGCCCGAGCGGGAGGCCGCCGGGGGGTGGACCACCGGGCCGCGCGTGGGCGACGTGGGCGAGTTCGCGGTCATCGCGCGCCTGCGCGACTGGATCGCCCGGCCCGCGGCCCGCGGAGAGGCGCCGTCCGCCCGCGCAGCCGCCGGACGCACGGTGCTGCAGGTCGGCCCCGGCGATGACGCGGCCGTCCTGCGCCCGGATGCGCGCCACGACCTCGTCTGGACCTGCGACATCCAGATCGAGGGCCGCCACTTCCTGCCCGACTGGATGTCGCCCGCGGAGGTCGGCGCGCGCGCCGCGGAGATCAACCTGAGCGATATCGCCGCCATGGGCGCGGAGCCGGTGGCCGCGCTCGTCTCGCTGGGCTTGCCCGCCGGCCTGGGCCTCGGCGCACTGGAGGAGATCTACCGCGGCCTGGACGGGGCCCTGCGCCGCTGGGGCGCGCTCATCGCGGGCGGGAACATCACCAAGTCCGCGCGCCTGCTGCTGGACATCACGCTCCTGGGCCGGGTCGAGCGCGGGCGCGCCCTGCTGCGATCGTCGGCCCGGCCCGGCGACGTGGTCTTCGCCACCGGCCGCCCGGGCCGATCGGCGGCGGCGCTGGCGATGCGCGCCGCCGGCGGGGCCGCGCGGCCCGCGCCCGGATCGCTTCCGGCCGAAGTGCAAGCGCGCCTGCGTGCGGCCCATGTCGCTCCGCAAGCGCGCATCGCGGCCGGCCGCTACCTGGTGGAGAATCGCATCGCGGCCGCGGCGATCGACCAGAGCGACGGCCTGGCCGGAGACCTGCTGCGCATCTGCGAGGAAAGCCGCGTCGGCATCGTGCTCGAGGAGAGTCTGCTCCCGGTCGACCCGGATCTCGAGCGGCTGGGCGCGGCCCTGGGCATCGACCCGCTCGTCTGGGTGCTGGGCGCGAGCGACGACTACGAGCTGCTGTGCACGGTGCCGCCGGCTGCGGCCGATCGCGTCTTCGCGATCCCCGCCGCTCTGCAGGTGCCCGTGACCGCCATTGGACGCGTGGCCGCGGGATCGCCCCAGGTCGCGATCCGAACCAGCGCCGGCGCGACGCGCGCGCTCGGCGGCGGCTGGGACCACTTCGCGGACGATGCCCGCGGCCGGCCCGGGTCACCTCGCGGACCCGCCGCCGACAACCGACCTGCATCAGCCCAACGACCCACGGGGGAGGAGCCATGCTGAAGCCCGACTTGCGGCCGCTCGAGAAGGTGCGCCCGGAGGTGAAGGAGCTCGTGCCCGAGCTGGTGCGCATGCGCCGCGACCTGCACCAGCACCCCGAGCCGGGCTTCGAGGAGGTGCGCACGGCGGCCAAGGTAGCCGAGTGGCTGTCGGCCGCCGGCCGGATTCGGGTCCGAACGGGGGTGGCCCGGACGGGCGTGGTGGCGGACGTCGGCGCCCCGAGCGGGTCCGGGCCCCACGTGCTCCTGCGCGCCGACATGGACGCCCTGCGAGTGCAGGAGGAGAACCCCCAGCTCGACCACCGGTCGCTCCATCCCGGGGTCATGCACGCCTGCGGCCACGACGCCCACACGGCCATGCTCGTCGGCGTGGCGCGAATCCTGGCCCGGCACGCCCCGGAGATGAAGGGCAGCGTGCGGTTGGTGTTCCAGCCCGCGGAAGAGGGACCGGGCGGCGCGGCCCCGATGATCGCCGAGGGAGTGCTCGCGGACCCCCGCCCGGAGGTGGCCCTGGGGCTCCACGTCTGGAGCCAGGTGCCCCTGGGGCACGCGGCCTTGAGATCTGGCCCCATCATGGCCGACACGTCCGAGCTGCACATCACGGTGCAGGGCAAGGGAGGTCACGGCGCCTCGCCCCATGAGACGATCGATCCGATCGCGGCCGCGGCCCAGTTCATCGTCGGGCTCCAGAGCATCGTCAGCCGCAACGTCGACCCGCTCGACTCGGCGGTCCTCAGCATCGGCAAGATCAACGGCGGATCGATCATGAACGCCATTGCCGATGCCGTGGTCATGGACGGCACCATGCGCAGCTACCTGCCGGGGACCCGGGCGCTCCTGGTGCGCCGCTTGTCGGAGCTGGCCGAAGGCCTGGACCGCGCCTTCGGGACCCGGACCAGCGTGGAGATCGCCGATCGCTACCCGCCGCTGGTCAACGATCCGGCGGTCACGGAGATGGCGCTGGGGGTCCTGGCGGGGCTCCTCGGCGCGGACAATGTCCGGGGCGACCTGCGGGTGATGGGCGGCGAAGACATGGCCTTCTATCTGCAGCAGGTGCCCGGATGCTTCATCTTCCTGGGCGCCGGCAACTCGGACCGAGGCATCGATCAGCCCCATCACAATCCCCGCTTCGACATCGACGAGGACGTCCTCCCGCTAGGGGTGGAACTGATGCTCCGGCTGGTGGAAGCGATCCAGCGGCGGGCCTGAGGCTTCTCGAGCCCGCCCAGGGCTCCCTCTGTGCCCCCTCCGCCCCGGGGGCTGGCCGTGTACATACGTCACCGTTTCCCATTGACGCCGAATCCCGGATCCGTAACACTGTAAGCGTGCACCGACGAAGGCTTCGATTTTAGTGACCGTGACCGGGACAGGGTGCGATGGAGCCGCAGTGGACGCGGCGCTGCGCCAGGTGTCCCGGGACGTGAGGGGAGGCAAGAAGTGTCGGTTCAAACTGGGCCCCACGAGGCTCCGGCCGGGGTAGCCACGCTCAATGAGCACCGGCGCCGGTCGCGGCATTCTGCCGAGGACTTCGTCCGCCACGCCACTTCCATCTGCGAGCGCGAGGGTTGTGCGGCCGTGACCGCCCGACGCATCGCCAAGGAGATGGGCCTGTCGGCGATGGCGCTCTATCGCCATTTTTCGAGCATGGAGCACCTGCTGGCGGTCGTCTGGAACGAGGGTTTCGCGCAGCTCCTAGCGGTCATGAACGTGACCAGCGAGAGCAAGGGTGGGGGGGTGGCGGGCTTTCAGGAGTCGCTGCGAGCCTACGTCCGCTTCGGTATCGACAACCCCGGGCTCTACCGGTTCATGTTCACCGCGGGCGCCCGGCCTGAGCAGTTCGGTCTGGAGAACTTCGGGCTGGACGCGATGCAGCGACTGCGCGAGATGATCGCGTCGATCCGCCAGTCGGGCGAGATCACCTCCGCGCGATCCAGCGAAATGGATGCCGTGTTCATCTGGTTCCTGCTCCACGGACTGACCACTGTGGCGATCTCCGGGCAGGCGCAGAAGGTGAGCGGCCTGGGCATTGATGAGCTCATCGAAAGGACGACCCAGCGGATCCTCGAGTGTCTCTGAAATCGCGCGGCCGCGCACGCGCAGAAGCCGCTGCCGGCGAGGGGAGTTCGTCGAGGGTCTGCTCAACCTGTGCGAGCGCGAAGGTCCCGAGGCCATCACGGCCCGCCGCCTGGCGCACGAGACCCGCTGTTCCCCGATGGCGGTCTATCGACACTTCCGATCGATGGAGCAACTCGCCGCCGCCGCCTGGAGCGAGCTGCACGGGCGCGTGAACGAGATGGTCTGGTCGGCGGCCCGTCAGGCCGACGACCCGGTAGACGAGCTGGGGATCGTGTTTCGCGGGTATGTGCGTTTTGCGGAGCGCCACCCGCGGTGGGCCAGATTCCTGCTGGCCGCGCCCACCGGCGACCCGCGCCTGCCTGCGCCCGATGAAGTGGCCGATATCTTCCTGCGCGTGGGAGAGCTCATCGAGCGCGGGGCCCGGCAGGGCGCGTTTCGATCCGATCTCGATCCTCGCGCCGAGGCCCTCCGGGTGGTGTTCCTCATCCTGGGCAATGCCACGCTGATGATGTCGGCGCGGCGCGAGCTGGTGGCGCAGCGCCGCGCCGACGACTTGCTGGAAGCCACCCTGCAGGAGGCCCTGGCGGGGCTGTTGCCCCGTCCCGCGGCGGCGCCGACCCTCTCCTAGGGAGTGGATCAAAGCCTCCCCCTTCCAGTATCGTGCTCGGGGACCGTCCTGGCCGCCCCGGGCGCGCGTGCCCGGACGGCGGCGGGCAGTGACATGCGCGTCCGGCCGGGCCGGCGCATGGCGGGAGGGTTCGCATGAGGCGGTTCTTCGTCACCTTCATCGCGGTCGTGACGGCCCAGGTGTTCCTCTTTCTCCTGGTCGCGATCGTGATCGCTTCGCTCCTCGGCGCCGCGCTCGCGGGGCGGGCGGGCAAGATGGGGGCGATCCAGACGGGGGCCTACCTTGTCCAGGAAGTCCCCACCCAGTTGCCCGAGTACATTCCCACCGCAGCGTTGCCCGTCGGGCGCCGGCCATTGAGCCACACCGACGTGCTGGAGAATCTGGAGAAGGCCCGAGCCGATACGCGCATCGCGGGCGTCGTCCTGAAGATCGAGATGCCGCAGGTGGGCTTCGCCAAGCTCGACGAGATCCGTGATCGGGTGCGCCTGCTCCGGGAGGCCGGCAAGCCGGTCTACGCCTATGCGACCGTGGTCACCCCCAAGGACCTCTATCTGGCCTCCGCCTGCGACTCGATCTACGTCCATCCGGTCGGCTTCGTGCACCTGGGTGGGTTGGAGGCGGAGCGATTCTACGTGCGCCGGCTCCTCGAGAAGCTCGACGTCACCACGCAGGTCAGCCAGATCAAGGAATACAAGGCCATGGCGGAGATGCTCCTGCGGGAGGAGATGTCGCCGGCGGCTCGCGAGAACGCGCAGTGGGTGCTGAGCGGGCTCTACGAGCAACTCCTGGACACCCTGGCGGAGGACCGGGGCGTTGACCGGGGCCAGGCGGAGGCCTGGTTCGAGACGTGTCAGTTCGACGCGCTCGAAGCGGTGGAGCGGGGCATCGCCGATGGCGCCTGCTCGTGGGAGGAGCTGGAGCAGCGGTGGAACCCCGACGGCCTCGCCGGCCGGTCCCCGCGAGGCCGCGACTACGCCGAAGTCCCCCGCGCGCGCGTCGGGCTGCACGGCCAGCGCATCGCGGTGGTGCACGGCAACGGGACCATTGCCCAGGGCGAGAACGGCTGGGTGCTGCCCCTGGGCGGAACGATGGGCGACGAGACGATGGTCGCGGCGCTGCGGGAAAGCCTCGACGACCCGACGGTGGCGGGCGTCCTGCTGCGCCTCGACACCCCCGGGGGGCTGAGCACCGCCAGCGATCGCATCGGCCGCATGGTCGAGCAGGTGGCGGCCCGCAAGCCGGTCGTGGTCTCGATGGTCGACGTCGCCGCCTCGGGCGGCTACATGGTCGCGTTCCGCTGCAACACCTTGGTCGCGGGGCGCGGGTCGATCGTCGGCAGCATCGGTTCGATCAACTTGCGGGCCAACGTCGCAGGGCTCTTGGCCAAGCTGGGCGTCACCGTCGATCGCGTGACGATCGGACCCCACGCGGCGGCGCTCTCGACCACCGCGAGTCTCACCCCCGAGGAGTTCGCCCGCCTCGAAGAGGTGCACTGGCGCACCTACCAGCAGTGGGTCGACGACGTGGCGCGCTATCGCGGCATGTCGCCCGAGCAGGTCGATGCGGTGGCCCGCGGGCGCGTCTTCACCGGGCAGCAGGCGCGCGAGCGCGGGCTGGTCGATGAGCTGGGCGGTTTCGATGTCGCCCTCGAGCAGCTCGAAGCGCTGGCCGGCATTCCGCCCGAGGCCGAGGTCTCCATCCTGCATCTGCCCCGGCAGAAGACGCTGCTCGAATTGCTTGCCGAGGGCGAGATCGGCGGCGCAGCGCGCGCGCTGGGCCAGGCGACCGCGCGCCGCTGCGGGCTGGCCGCGAGCGAGCAGGGGAGCATCGACCAGACCCTGACCTTCTGGCAGCGGTGCCTGGCCCCGGAGGAGACCCTGGCGCTCGCGCTGTGGCGGTTCTAGGCGGCGCGCGCACGCGATGGGAGGCGTGGCCATGACCACGGCAAGTGGGCCGCCGCCCGCGGCGGGCGGGCCGCCGCCGGCGGGGGGCAGTCAGCTGCCGGCGACGGGCGAGCGGCCGGCGGAGGGCAGGCTGTCGCTCGCGGCGGCGGTGCTGGTGGTAGTCGACTACCAGCAGAAGATGATGCCCGCCATCGCCGACCGCGCGGGCGTGCTGGCGCGGGCCGAGCGGCTGGTGCGCGGCGTGGCGCTCGTCGACCTGCCCGTGCTGGTTACCGAGCAGTATCCGCGCGGCCTCGGGCGCACCGAGCCCGGGCTGGTCGCGGCGCTGGGCGAGCGCTACCGGCCGATCGAGAAGGCGACCATGTCGATCATGGGCGAGCCGAGCTTCGTCGCAGCGCTGCGCGCCACCGGCCGCACGCAGGTCATCCTGTGCGGGGTCGAGGCCCACGTCTGCGTGCACCAGAGCGCGCTCGATCTGCGGCGGGCCGGCCACGAGGTTCACGTCGCCGCCGACTGCGTCTCGTCGCGCCGGCCGGAGGATGCCGCGATCGCGCTCAGGCGCATGGAGCAAGCGGGATGCTGGATGAGCACGCAAGAGATGGCCGTCTTCGAGCTGCTCGGCAGGAGCGACACGCCCATCTTCAAGGAGTGGATTCGGATGATCCGGTAGGGGCTCCCCCGCGGGGGCCGGCCAGAGTATCCCCAACCGGGATGGGAGGGAGCCCGATGTCCTTTGCGAAGAAGATCCAGGACTTCCTGGCCCGCGTGGCGCGACTGTCCGTGGGGGGCGGCGAGCAGGCGATCCAGAAACAGGTGGCCAAGGGCAAGCTGACGGCGCGCGACCGGATCAAGACATTGCTGGATCCCGAATCCTTCCACGAGTACGACCTGTTCGTCGAGCACAAGGGCAAAGAATTCGGCATGGATCGGATGCTGTTGCCGGGCGACGGCGTCATCACCGGCACGGGCGCGATCGCGAGGCATCCGGTCTGCGTCTTCGCCCAGGATTTCACGGTGGCCGGCGGCTCGCTCGGACTGGGCCACGCGCGCAAGATCACGAAGATCATGGACCACGCGGTGCGCATGGGCGTGCCCCTGATCGGGATCAACGACTCGGGCGGCGCGCGCATCCAGGAGGGCGTCAATTCCCTGGCCGGGTACGGCGAGATCTTCTACCGCAACACGCTCGCCTCCGGGGTCATCCCGCAGATCTCCGTCATTCTCGGGCCCTGCGCGGGCGGGGCGGTCTACTCCCCGGCGCTCACGGACTTCGTGTTCGTGGTGGATCAGATCTCGAAGATGTTCATCACCGGTCCCGAGGTCATCAAGACCGTGCTGGGCGAGGAGATCTCCCAGGAGGACCTGGGCGGAGCGCGCGTGCAGGCCGAGATCTCCGGCAACGCGCACTTCTTCGCGACGAGCGAGCAGGAGTGCTTCCAGCAGATCAAGCGCCTGGTTTCCTTCATCCCCTGGAACAACCGCAAGCCGGCCAATCCCGTCGAGCCCCGGCCGCCCAAGTGGAGCCGGCCCATCGACGGCATCGTGCCGTCGGAGGCCAATCAACCCTTCGATGTGCGGGATGTCATCCGAGCAGTGTGCGACGATTCGGACTTCCTGGAGGTTCAGGAGCACTGGGCGGCCAACATCGTCGTGGGCTTCGCCCGGCTCAGCGGCCACACGGTGGGTATCGTCGGCAATCAACCCATGGTGCTGGCGGGGGTGCTCGACGTCGATGCGGCCGACAAGGCCGCGCGGTTCGTGCGCTTCTGCGATGCCTTCAACGTGCCCCTGGTGACGTTCGTGGACATTCCGGGCTACCTGCCCGGCGCCGACCAGGAGCACGCCGGGGTCATTCGCCACGGGGCCAAGGTGCTCTACGCCTACAGCGAGGCCACGGTGCCCAAGATCACGGTCATCCTGCGCAAGGCTTACGGCGGCGGCTACATCGCGATGTGTTCGCGCCACCTGGGGGCCGACTTCGTCTTCGCCTGGCCCACCGCCGAGATCGCCGTCATGGGCCCCGAGGGGGCGGCCAACATAATCTTCCGCAAGGAGATCAGCGAGGCCAAGGACCCCGAGTCGATGCGCGCGACCAAGATCCAGGAATACGCCGAGAAATTCGCCAATCCCTACATCGCGGCGGCGGATGGTCACATCGATGCCGTGATCCAGCCCGAGGAGACCCGCGAGTCTCTGATTCACGCCGTGGAAGTGTCCCGCGGCAAGTCGGAGGTGCGCCCGCCGCGCAAGCACGGGGTGCCGCCCTTCTAGCCCGCGCCGGGTTCGATCCGGGGCGCCGCGCGGACGCGGAGGCTTGATCAGCGGCCGCGAATGAGAGAAGATTCCCTGTGCCCAGTGTCTGTGCCGTGCATTTGGCCGTGTGGGCAGGAGGTGCATCGTGTCGGAACCGGGACGCATTCTGCTCGCGGATGACGAAGAGACGTTCCTCCATGCCACCGCGGATATCCTCCGGCGCGAGGGTTACCGCTGCGACTGCGCCCCCGACGCCCGGGTGGCGGCCGAGATGCTCCGCCGGGGCGACTATGAGCTGCTGATCGCGGACATCAAGATGCCCGGCAATCCCGAGCTGGAGTTGATCAAGAGCCTGCCCGGGATGGCGGCCGGACTGCCGGTCATCCTGGTGACCGGATTCCCGTCCATCCGCTCCGCCACCGAGTCGATCCAGCTCCCGGTGGTGGCCTACCTGGTCAAGCCCATCGACATCCCGGAGCTCCTGAGCCACGTCCGGCCGGCCATCGAGCGCTACCGTCTCCTGAGACACGTCCGCGACTGCCGCGGACGCGTCGAGCAGCTCTGCCGGGACCTCGGGGGCCTGGAGCAGGTCATGGCCGAGGCGGGCGGGCAGAGCGCCGCCTTGTCCGCCTCGCAGTTCCTGGACCTGAGCGTCCAGAACATCATCCAGACGGTCAGCGACGTGCGGCACATCTCACTGGCCGCCTCCGGCGAGACAGCCGGCCAGCAGGTGTGCCATCTGCTGAGCTGCCCGCAACTCCAGAATCTGACCGCCGCCCTCGAGGAGACGATCCGGGTTCTACGCGAGACGAAGGGATCCTTCAAATCCAAGGCTCTCGGGGACTTGCGCAAGAGGCTCGAGGTCGTGCTCTCGAGGGAAGGCGATGCTTCCCCGCCCGTGGAACCCGCCGCGCTGCCCTGATGCGCCGGGGCCGGCGGGCAGGGTCATGGCGCTAATCTCCACGACCAGATGATTTTACCGCAAGCGCCCCGCCGGCACTCCGCCGGATGCGGATGGAACGCTGTGGACACGCTCCCCACGGGAAATGCTAATCTCGGTCGTGAGCGTCCGCCCTGAGGCGGTTCGATCAAGGATGAGGGGCCGCCGGGCGGAAGCCGGCCGCGGGGGAAAGCGATGCACGACGAGCACACGCTGCACGTGGACGGCACGGACTACCGGACGCGCCTGAGCCCCAAGTACCTGCGCCGGCAGCGCGGGGCGGCGCCCGCGGCGGGCGAGGCGCGCGCCACCATCCCCGGGGTGATCTGGGAGGTGCACGTGGCGCCGGGAGCCCAGGTCGCGGCGGGCGAGCCGCTCGTTACCCTCGAGGCGATGAAGATGCTCAACCCGTTGCTCGCGCGCCGGGCGGGCACCGTCGCGCGCATCCACGTGCGGGTCGGCGACCGCGTCGTCAAGAACCAGTTGCTGGTCGAGCTCGTCTAGGCCCCCGGATGGCCATCATGGTGCCTGCCGTCGTCACACTCTCGGGCAGCGGTCTGACGCTGGCCGATCTGGTCTCGGTTGCGCGCGCGGGGGCGAGCGTGGCGCTCGAGGCCGAGGCCCTGCGGGCGGTGGACCGCGCGCGGGCGTGCGTCGAGGGTCGCGTGGCGGCCGGCCGCCGCTGCTACGGGATCAACACCGGCTTCGGCTACCTCGCCGATGTTCCCATCGCCGACGAGCAACTCGCCGCGCTGCAGCTCAACCTCATCCGCTCGCACGCCTGCGGCGTCGGCGCGCCGCTGCCCGAGGACGCGGTCCGGGCGGTTCTCGCGCTGCGGGTTCAGACCATGCTGCGGGGCCACTCGGGCGTGCGCCGTGACGTCATCGAGCTGATGGTCCAGCTCCTCAACCGCCGCATCGCGCCGGTCGTGCCCGAACAGGGCTCGGTCGGCGCGTCGGGCGATCTCGCGCCGCTGGCGCACATCGCGCTGGCGCTGATCGGCGAAGGCGAGGTCTGGCATCGAGGCGCGCGCGGGCCGGCGGCGCGAGCGCTGCGGGCCGAGGGGCTGACGCCGCTGCGGCCCGGGCTGAAGGAGGGGTTGGCGCTCATCAACGGCACCCAGGTGATGACGGCCTTGGGGTTGTTGGGCGCGCACGATGCCGAGGTCCTGATCAAGACCGCCGACGTGGCCGCGGCGATGACGCTCGATGCGACCCGCGGCACCTGGACCGCTTGCCGCGCGGAGATCCATGCCGCCCGACCGCATCCGGGTCAGGCCGCGAGCGCCCGCAATCTGCGACGGCTGCTGGCCGATGACGGCATCGCCCGCAGCCACGTCGACTGCCCCAAGGTGCAGGACGCCTACTCGATCCGCTGCGCCCCGCAGGTGCACGGCGCCGTGCGCGGCGCCTGGCTGCACGCCTGCGAGGTCCTGCTCATCGAGGCGAACGCGAGCACGGACAATCCGCTCGTGTTCGCCGAGAGCGATGAGATCCTGAGCGGCGGCAATTTCCACGGCGAGCCGGTCGCCCTGGCGCTCGACTACCTGGCCATCGCGCTGGCCGAGATCGGCAGCATCAGCGAGCGGCGCATCGAGAAGCTGATCAACCCGCACACGAGCGAGCTGCCGGCGTTTCTTTCACGCGATCCGGGCCTGAACTCCGGCTACATGATCCCGCACGTCGTCGCCGCGGCGCTGGTCAATGAGAACAAGGTGCTGAGCCACCCCGCGGCGGCCGACAGCATCCCGACCTCGGCCGGCAAGGAAGACCACGTCAGCATGGGCATGACGTCGGCCCTGAAGCTACGCCGGATCATCGCGAACGTGAGCCGCGTGCTGGCGATCGAGGCGCTGGCCGCGGCCGAGGGGCTCGAGCTGCTGGCGCCGCTCGAGGGGGGGCGGGGCGTGCGGGCGGCCCTGGCGCACGTGCGCCGGAGCGTTCCGCCGATGGTGGTCGACCGGAGCCTGTCGGCTGAGATCGAGAGCGCCGCGGCCGATCTGCTCGCGGGCGGCCTGGCGCATGCCGCCGAGGCCGCCCTGGACGAGCCGCTCGAGTAACCCCCGCGCCGGGCTCCGGCTATTGCTTCGGCGCATCCTCTGCGCGCAGCACGAACTGGGTCGGGAAGTCCACCTTGACTTCATTGCCGAGGAGCAAGCCGCCCGCGTCGAGCGTCTTGTTCCAGACGATGCCGTAGTCGCGTCGATCGAGCGTCGCCTGCGTCAGGAAGCCGCCGCGCTTGCCGAAGCCGGCGTGCTCTTCGAATCCGAGCAACTCCACATCGACGGTGACCGGTTTGGTCACGCCGTGCAGGCCGAAGTCGCCGATCACCCGGAAGCGCTGCGGCTCTCCGGCAGGCTCGATCTTGGTGCTCCGGAAGGTGATCAGCGGGAACTTCTCGACATCGAAGAAGTCCGCGCTGCGCAGATGATTGTCGCGCTGCTGGTTCCCGGTGTCGATGCTGGCCGCCTGGATCGTGATCTCGATGCGCGAGTTCTCCGGCTTCTGCGCGTCGTACCAAAGCGTGCCTTCGAACTGGGTGAAACGCCCGCTCACGTAGGCGACGAGGTGGCGGACCTTGAAGTTGGCGGCCGAGTGCACGGCGTCGATGTCGTAAACCTCGGGCGTCTGGGCCTGCGCGCCGACGGCCGCGAGGAGCAGGCCCAGCAGGACCTGCCCGGCGGCCGGAAGGGCGGACCGGCCCAGTCTGAAGCGTCTGCCTCTGCGGTTCATAACGAATCCTCCTACTTTGCGGTTCCTACATTATTGCGTCGTTGGTCGGGTCAACGCCTCGGGCGCGGATTAGTTCCACGCCAGATCGACCAGGGAGCACCCCGCCCCGCTCCACCCGAGGGCAAGACACCGCGCCACAGCATCGTTGTACCAGCTCTGCTGCCGCCCTACCATACCCGCGACGGCCATCCAGGACGGTCGCGCCGGTGATGGCAGGGGGTGGACATGCCCAGGGAGGGGCGAGCAACCCATGGATCTTCAGCTCACCGACAAGGTGGTGTTCATCTCCGGAGCGTCGGGCGGCATCGGCCGCGCGCTGGCCGATGCCTTCGCAGGCGAGGGCGCGCGGCTCATCCTGCATGCCCACCAGAGCTTCGAGGCGCTGCGCGCGCACGCCGGCCGGCGGTGGTCCCCGGAGCGCGTCTACGCCGTGCAGGCCGACGTCTCGCGGCCGGCCGAAGTCGATGCGGCCATGGAGCAGGGCGCGGCGCATTTCGGGCGCGTGGATGTCTGTGTCGTCAACGCCGGCATCTGGCCGCGGGAACACGAGACCCTGGCCGAGATCTCGTTCGAGCGACTGCGCACGACGCTGGAAGTCAATCTCTTCGGCGCGATCTGGACGTGTCGCGCGTTCCTCAATGCCCTGCGGCGAACCGGGCCGCGGTCGGGCGCAGAGGGCGTTTCGATCACGCTGATCGGCTCGACCGCCGGGCGTTTCGGCGAGCGCGGCCACGCCGACTACTCGATCAGCAAGGCTGGGCTGTACGGGCTGGTGCGTTCGCTCAAGAACGAGATCGTCACCCTCGATCCGCGCGGGCGCATCAACATGGTCGAGCCCGGCTGGACCGTGACCCCCATGGCCGTGCCGACGCTGGCCGAGCCGGGCGCCATCACCGCGGCCCTGCGCACCACGGCCCTGCGACAGCTCGCCAGTCCGGAGGACATCGCCCGGGCCGTGCTGTTCCTGTCGTCGCCCGTCGCCGCGCGGCACATCACCGGGGAGGTGCTGACCGTGGCCGGGGGCATGGAAGGCCGGGTGCTCTGGGAGCCCCGCGATATCGACGAGCGCACCATTCAGCGCGGGCTCAACTAGCTCGCCCGCCATCAACGCGGCGGGCATCGGCGTGGCCGGCCGCCAGCGCGCCGGGCATCCGCGCGGGGGGCATCAGTGCGCCGGCGCCCAGGGCAGGTTGTCCCAGTCGACGTTGCCGCCCGAGAGGATGATCCCCACGCGCCGGCCCTCCACCGACAGATGCCCGGCCAACACCACCGCGACCGGCACCGCCGACGAGGGTTCGATCACGATCTTCATCCGCTCGAGCACGTGGCGCATGGCCCGAATGATCTCTTCCTCGCCGACCGTGATGATGTCGGTCACGAGGCTCTGGATCACCGCGAACGTGCGCGGCGCGAGCGACGTGCGCAATCCGTCGGCGACGGTGCGCGGGTCGGTCTGCGGGATGATCCGGCCGGCGCGCAGCGAGCGCCAGGCGTCGTCGGCGCCGGACGGCTCGGCGGCATAGACGAGCGTGGTGGGCGACAGGCCCTTGACCGCGATGGCCGTTCCGCTCACCAACCCGCCGCCGCCCACGGGGGCGAGGACCAGATCCAGGGCGGGCACATCCTCCAACAGCTCGAGGGCGGCCGTGCCCTGCCCGGCGATGATCCGGTCGTCGTCGTAGGGGTGGATCAGCGTGGCGCCCGTCTGCGCCAGGACCCGGGCGGCGGTCGACTCGCGCGCCGCCAGGGTCGGCTCGCAGTCGACGATGCGCGCGCCGTAGCCCGCGATGGCCGCGCGCTTGATGGGCGGCGCATTGGTCGGGACGACCACGCTGGCCGGGATGCCGCGCGTGCGGGCGGCCAGCGCCAAGGCAGCCCCGTGGTTGCCCGAGGAATGCGTGAGAACGCCGCGTCGCGCCTCGTCCTCGGCCAGCGAGAAGACGGCGTTGGTGGCGCCGCGGAACTTGAAGGCGCCGACCTTCTGGAAGTTCTCGCACTTGAAGAAGAGATTGGCGCCGCAGAGCCCATCGAGCGCGCGGCAGGTGAGCACGGGCGTGCGGTGGGCGTGAGGCCGGATGCGGTCGGCCGCGGCTCGCACATCCTTGAGCGAGAGCGTGTTCATGCCCTCAGCCTAGGGGCTGCCGGACGCCGGGGCAAGGTCACGGACTGCGGATCTCCGGTGGGCGGGCCCGCGCCGGTCGTTCCGAAAGGAGGCTGCGCCGGCCGGGCAGTTGTGCGACCCTGGCGGGGCTGCCGGTCCTGGTCTTGATGTTGAACAGGGTTGCCGTACGGCCGAGGGGGGCGTGTGGGGGACAGCCTGTCCCGGGTGGCGGCGGACGTGATCGGCTGCCGGGCCTGCCCGCGTCTGGTGGATCACCGCGAGCGCGTGGCTCGCGAGAAGCGCGCCGCCTATCGCGATTGCGGGTACTGGGGGAGACCCGTGCCGGCCTGGGGCGCGGCGGGCGCGCGGCTGATTCTGGTGGGTCTGGCGCCCGGGGCCCACGGCTCGAATCGCACGGGACGGATGTTCACGGGCGACGCGTCCGGCGACACGCTCTTCGCGGCGCTCCACCGGTACGGTTTCGCCTCCGCGGCGCGGGCCATCGCGCGCGACGACGGCCTGGAGCTGTTGGATTGCTTCATCACCGCCGCGGTGCGCTGCGCGCCGCCGGGCAACAAGCCGGAGCGCGCGGAGTTCGCCGCCTGCCGGCCGTTCCTGCTCCGCGAGCTGGCCCTGCTGCAGCGCGGGCGAGTCTATGTGGCGCTGGGGCGCCTGGCGTTCGATGCGCTCCTGGGCGCGTTCGGCCGCCAGGGCTGGGCGCTGGCTGAGCCGCGGCCGCGCTTCGCCCACGGAGCGGCCTACGCCTGCGTCTACGGCCGGCGCGTCATCCTGTGCTCCTATCACCCCAGCCGGCAGAACACGCAGACGGGACGGCTCACGCCGGCCATGTTCCGCCGGGTCTTCGCGCGCGCGCGGCGCCTGCTGGCGCGACCCCTGGACGAGGGCGCCGGCGCATGAAGCCGAACCCGGGAGAACTCGCGGCCCTCGCCACCGCGGTCTGCTGGACGACGACCGCCCTCTCCTTCGAATCCGCCGGCCGGCGGGTCGGTTCGTTGGCGGTGAACATCATTCGACTGGCCCTGGCCGTGCTCCTGCTCTCGGCCTTCGGGGCCGTCACCCGCGGCCGGCCCCTGCCCACCGATGCGAGCGGCCACGCCTGGCTATGGCTGGCGGTGTCGGGGCTGGTCGGCTTCTGCATCGGCGACCTGTGCCTCTTTCGCGCCTTCGTCCTGATCGGGGCGCGCCTGTCGATGCTCTTCATGGCGCTCGTGCCCCCCATGGTGGCGTTGATCAGCCTGGTCGCGCTCGGCGAGACGCTGAGTCGCCCCGATCTGCTCGGCATGGCCCTTACCGTCGGCGGCGTGGCCTGGGTCGTGAGCGAGAAACGCGGCGGCGACGACCGTCCCGCCGCCGGCCGGCGCGCGGAGCGGGGTGAGCGAGAGGGGCCTGACGAGCGGGGCGCGCGCCGGGAGCACGGCCGATGGGCGGGCATCCTCCTCGGTCTGGGAGCGGCTGTCGGGCAGGCCGCGGGCCTGGTGCTCAGCAAGTACGCCATGGGCGACTACCACCCCTTCGCCGCCACGCAGATCAGGGTGATCGCGGGGGTCGCCGGATTCGCGGTCCTCTTCACGATCTTCGGCTGGTGGCCGCGCGTGCCGGTCGCGCTGCGCCACGGACCCGCGATGACGCGCATCGCGCTCGGCGCGGTGTTCGGTCCTTTCCTCGGCGTTTCGCTCTCCCTGCTGGCGGTGCAGAAGACGCAGGCCGGCATCGCCTCCGCGCTCATGTCGATCGTGCCCGTGCTCATCATTGGGCCTTCGATCCTGCTGTTCAAGGAGCGGGTCTCGCCGCGGGCCCTGGCGGGCGCCGTCGTCGCGGTGGCGGGCGTGATGGTGCTCCTCCTCAGCTAGCGCGCATCGTGGCGCGAGGCCCTCCCGCCCTCGGCGCAGGCGCCGTGCCCGTCGAACTTGCACATCGCACACCTCATCCCGGAGCCGCTTGCAGACTGCCCAGCGCCGCGGCGATCGCGGCTGCAACAGGGATGCCAGATCGTTCGCTGCCCGCGGAGGCCAACAGCGGCCAGCGCGCCGCCGGTGTCGCAGATGGCGCCGGCCCGTTTCCCGTGGCTCACAGGAGCCACCGCCTGATCGCCCGGCCGTCCCCCCGGCCGCCAAACTCCGATGCGGCACGCTGCTTGCAGCCCAGGTGGCGAGCGGCCTACCTCGGGATGCTGCCGCCGTCCGGCCTCTGCTCCGCCGCGCCCGAGTCGGCCCACGGGTGGTGCCGGGCAACCACCGCCGGCTCCGCCGGTGAGCCCACGGCCGCGAACGGACGACACATGACACGGGCCCTCATGGCGCAAGACCTCGCCGGGCCGATCCAGATGCAGCCGAGCGCGGGAGGGGAGTCAGCATGTCCAGGCAAAGTCCGCGATCGGGCCCGCGGGCGCCCGGCCGTTGGCGGCGCGGCGCGCTGTCGCTGCTCGCCGGCGGCATCTTCTCGGCGTTCATCTCAGCGTTCTTCTCAACGGCCCTGCCGGCGGCGCTCTCGGCGGCAGCGGCCGAGGACGAATATGTCTATCCCCGCCTGGCGCTGGGCACCGCCTTCGTGGACCGCTGGCTCAGCGTCAAGGACGACCCCGCGTTCCTCGCGCGTTTCCAGGAGATCTACTCCGCCAGCCCGGCCGAGAAGGTGCTCGAAACGAAACGGCGCATGCGCGATCTGGGCTACGCCGACTGGGCCGACCGCGTCAGGTTCATCCAGCTCGTGGAACCGCTGTGCGCCATGAAGGCCACGCCGGAGGCCGACGGCAAGCTGCCCGCCTGGCAGTACAACTACGCCAAGAACAACCTGGGGGCGCTGCTCACCGTGGCCGTGTATCACAATCTCCGCGACCACGGCTGCGACTGGCTCCTGCACGACGTCGAGGGCGACACGCTGTGCGTCTGGGGCACCACCTGCTCGAAGCAGCTCATCAACATCTCACGCTGGTGCCCGAAAGGACGCTGGGACGGGCGGGTCTCCAAGATCGTGAACGGGCGCCCGCGGACGTGGGATTTCGGCAGCACCGCGGGGCTCAACTTCGTCGAGTGGATGTGCACCGTCGTGCGCGACAGCCTCTACTTGCACAACCAGGTGTTCCCGCAGGCCTACGACGGGCTGCAGCTCGAGGACTCCTTCGGGCGGGATGTGGCCTGCATGTTCGGCTACACCCCCCGCGGCGAGTACCAGCGCAGCCCCGATCCGCGGGGCGACGGCAGCGGGTGCTCCTGCCGGTGGCGTCCGACGACTGGGTATGCGGAGGCCACGCGGGCGGGGGTCGACTCGATCCTGACCTACTGCCTCCAGCCGGTGCGCGATGCGGGCCTGATCGTGCGCGGCAACGGCCACTACCTGCGCTGGCTCCTCGACCCGCAGGCCAGGCTCGGGGAGGACGAGGTCTACACCCGGACCTTTTCCGGCTGGAAGATGGAAGATTACGGCTCCTGGGGCGGCTGGCCGCACAGCGACAGCACTCGCGGCTACTGGTTCCGCTGCTACCGGAGCATCGAGGAGGTCTACCGGCCGCGGGGGATCGATCGGTTGGAGGGCTGGGACGTCACCACGCTGCAGAGCAATCCCCGCCTCGGTTGGTCCGACGCCCGCCGGGAGCAATGGACCCGCCTGAATCTGGGCCAATGCTTGATGGGCGACGGCTGCTTCGACGGCCTGGCCGTTCGCGAGGACTACTTCTTCCAACGCTACCTGGAAGAGAAGACGGTCGAGTGGTCGGCGTACGCGCCCGGCTGGATCCCCGAGATGGACCTGACGCTGGGCGCCGCCGCCGGTGACTTCCAGGAATACCGGCCGCTGGCGGATGTCAAGCCGCTGTTCTTCAGACACTTCACGGATGACACCGGCCCCGAGCCGCTCTTGTACACCGTGGTCGTCAACGTCTGGCCAGTGCAACTGGCCGGAGTCCCGGCCCGCGACGCCATGTGGCTGCGCGGGCACCAGACGGAATTCCCCTGCGACCGGGCGCTGCTTCTGTATCACCACTGGCCGGATCTACAGGCGCCCGCGGCCTGGTCGGTCGTGCGCGTGGGCAGCAGCGCGCTCGATCTGGCCTTGCGCTTCGATCTGCCCGCCGGCCGTCCCGTCAGGCTGGCGGTCCATGATCTCAATGGCCGCCGGGTCAAGACCTTGCTCGCGCAGCGCCTCGAACAGGGCTCCCACGAGGTGGTCTGGCGCGGCGATGACGACCGCGGCCGCCGCGCTGCGTCCGGGCTCTACTTCTGGAGCCTGGAGGCCGGGGACCTGCACGGCCGCGGGCGGCTGTTGCTGCTGCGGTGACCCTCCCGCCGGCTGAGCCCATCCCAGCTCCTGCCTCGGCCAGTCGCCCCAAGCGGCCCCTTGCAGTTCGGGCCGGCCCCGCCCATCCTATGGGCCCGGCGCGGGTGTCGCGCGCTCGGGATGGCAGAACACAAGGGTGGGTAGAGCGATGGGTGATGTCTTGGCGCGCAGCGTGCGCCCGCTGCGGGTGGGGATCGCCGGGGCGACCGGCATGGTCGGCCGGGAGTTTCTGGAGCTGCTGGAGGCGCGCGAGCTGCCGATCGCCGAGCTGCGGTTGTTCGCCTCGCGGCGCACGGCGGGCGAGCGCGTGGACTTCCGCGGGCAGGAGCACCGCGTCGAGGACCTGGCGGAGGCGCGGGCGGGCGGGCTGGATCTGGTCTTCTTCTCCGCCGGCGGTCAGGTGGCGCGCGAGCACGCGCCGCGCTTCGCGGAGACGGGCGCGGTCGTCATCGACAACTCCTCGGCCTTTCGCGAGGATCCGTCCGTGCCGCTGATCGTGCCGGAGGTGAACGGCGCACAGCTGACCGGCAATCGCTCGCGGCTGATCGCCAACCCCAACTGCTCGACCATCATCATGCTGCTGCCGCTGGCGGCGCTGCATCGGGCCCTGGGCCTGTCGGAGGTGGTTGTGTCGACCTACCAGGCGGTGTCGGGGGCCGGCAAGCGAGCGCTCGACGATCTCATCGGCCAGGCGCACGCCTACGTTCAGGGCGAGCCGGAACCCTGCCGCTTCTACGATCGGCCGATCTTCCTGAACCTCATCCCGCGCGTCGGTGAGTACACCGAGAACGGCGACTGCCTCGAGGAGCGCAAGCTGGCCCGCGAAACCTGGCGCATCCTCGGCGATGACAGCTTCCCCGTCTACGCCACGACCGTGCGCGTGCCGGTCGAGCGCTGCCACTCGGAGTCGGTCTGGCTGCGCGCCCAGCGACCGACGAGCGCGGACGAGGTGCGCGAGCTGCTCGCGCGCGCGCCCGGCGTCGCCCTGCACGACCTGCCGACGCCCCGCGAGCTGGCCCGCCGGGAGGAGACGTTCGTGGGACGCATCCGCGTCGGCCCCGACGACGCGCGCGTGGTGCGCTTCTGGGTCGTCGGCGATCAGCTCTGGAAGGGCGCGGCCTTGAATGCGATCCAGATCGCCGAGCTTCTGATCGCGGCCGGGAGGTTCGATGGCTGAGCAAGTCGCCCCCGGGACGGTCGTGATGAAGTTCGGCGGCACCTCGCTGGCGACGCCGCAGGCGCGCGATCAGGCCGCCGCGCGGGTGGCCGAGCGGGTGGCCGAGGGTCACGCGGTGGTCGTGGTCGTCTCCGCCATCGGGCGCGCGGGCGACCCCTACGCCACCGACACCCTGCTGGCGCTGCTGGGCGAATGTCCGGCCACCCCCGCGCGCGAGGTCGACGCGTTGCTGGCGTGCGGCGAGGAGATCAGCGCCGCGGTCTTCGCGGGCCTGCTGCGCCAGCGGGGCCTGCCGGCCGTGTCGCTGCGCGGGTTTCAGGCGGGGATCGTCACCGATGAGCGCCACCGCGACGCGGAGATCCGCGCGATCCGCCCGGGCGGCGTGCAGCAGCGCCTGACGCGCGGCGAGGTCGTCGTGGTCGCCGGCTTCCAGGGCATGACCGAGCAGGGCGAGATCACCACGCTCGGCCGCGGCGGCAGCGACACGACGGCGGTCGCCCTGGGAGCGGCGCTGCAGGCCCGGCGCGTCGAGATCTTCACCGACGTCAACGGCGTGCTGACCGCCGATCCGCGCGTCGTGACGGACGCGCGACAGGCGCCCGAGGTGACCTACCACGAGTCGGCCGAGCTGGCCTTCAAGGGCGCCCAGGTGCTCCACCCGCGCGCGGCCGAACGGGCGCGCGCCTCGCGCGTGCCGGTCGAGATCCGCAGCACCTTCGCGAGCGCGCCGGGCACCTGGCTCGTGCCCGACGAGGGGCGCTGGTCGCCCGAGGGCGATCTCCCGCCGCGCACGACGGCGGTCACCTCCGCGCGCGGCATCGCCCAGGTGCGAATCGGGGGTGCCCGGGTGGGCGTCGAGCTGGATCTGCAGGAACGGCTGTTCGGCGCCATCGCGGCGCGGTGCATCAGCATCGACATGATCTCGATCGGCCCCGAGCGGGTGGCGTTCACCGTGCCGGACGGGCGCGTGGACGACGTCGCTGCGGTCCTGGTGGAGCTCGGTCTGCCCGCGGACATCGATCGCGGCTGCGCCAAGGTGACCCTGGTGGGCGGGGGCATCCACGGCATCCCGGGCGTCATGCACCGCATCGTGCGCGCGCTCGCGCGCGAGGGCATCGCCATCCTGCAGAGCGTCGACTCGAACATGATCATCAGCGTGCTCGTCGCGGCCGGCCGCGAACAGGATGCGGTGCGCGCCGTCCACCGAGAGTTCTTCGAGTCGCCGGAGCCCGCGCGCGCCCACCCGCCGGCGGGGTCGGGCGGCGAGCGGCATCGTCCATGAAGCTTCGCAATCGGCTCTTCCTGGCGTTCTTCCTCTTTGCCTTCGTCCCGGTCTCGCTGATCGGGTTCGCCACGCTCGAGCTCGCCAGCCGGGGACTCGAGCGCGCGACCTCGCCCGGCATCGAGCAGGCGCTCACGCAGGCCCGGCGGATCGTGGATGCCACCAACGCCGAGCTGGGCGCACGCGCGCTGTCGGCGCTGCGCTCGGCCGCAGCCGGCGCCGGCCGCCCGACCGGCGGGCAGGCCGGACCCGCGCGCGCCGCCGGGCTCGCGGCGCCCGTGGTCGCGGCACCGCAGGACCTGCTCGCCCGGGGACTGGATTTCGCGCTGGTGGCCGCCGGGAACGACACCGCCTCCGCCTGGGCGCCGGCCGCGGCGGAGGCGGCCGCGGAGCCGGGCGCGGAGCGCCGCCTGCGCGCCCTGGCCCAGCAGGCCGACAGCGTGGGCACGACCGTTCTGCGCGGCCGCAGCGCGGCCTTCGGCATCCACCGGGCGGGCGGGGTCGTGCTGCTGGGCGGCTACCTGCTGCCCGCCGAGCACGGCGCCCAGGTGGCCGAGCTGTCCGGGAACCTGCAGCGCTTCGGGCAGCTCAAACTGCTCGCCTCGGTCAACCGCCGCTTCCTGCGCCTGGTGTGGCTGGCGGCCAGCCTGGCCTACCTGCTCGTGATCCTGGCGGTCACGCGCTTCACGGCGCGCAGCCTGACGCGCCCGCTCGCGCGCCTGGGCGAGCTGGTCGAGACCGTCGGTCCCGGACACTGGGACGTGCGGCTCGACTACGAGCGCGACGACGAGATCGGCGCGCTGGTGGACGGCTTCAATCGCATGTCGGTGCGACTGGCGGAGACGACCCGGCAGCTCGTCGCGGCCGAGAAGGCGGCCGCCTGGCAGCAGACGGCGCGCGTCATCGCGCACGGCATCAAGAACATCCTCGCCCCCGTGAAACTGGCCGTGACGCGGCTGGCGCGCGCGCTGGACGCGGAGGACCGCGAGCAAACGTCGCCGCTGGAGACGATCCAGGCCGAGCTCGAGCGGCTCGAGAAGACGGCCCGGGACTTCTCGCTCTACGGCCGTCCGGTGCGGGAGCCGGAGGCGCCGGTCGACCTGAACGCCGTCGCGCGCCAGGCGGTGCAACTCTGCGCCGCCCAGGGCGGGGGCGCGCAGATCACGATCGTTCCGGCCGAGCCGGCGCCCAGCGCCCTGGCCGACTGGGACATGCTGCGCGAAGCGCTGGTCAACCTGATCAAGAACGCCTGCGAGGCGACCGGGGCGGGGGGCACGGTCGAAGTCGCCGTGGCGCAGGCGGGCCGCGAGGCGCGCGTGACCGTGACCGACCACGGGCCCGGCATCGATCCGGTCCTGGCCGAGCGTATCTTCGAGCCCTACGTGACTTCGCGTCCGGGCGGAACCGGGCTCGGCCTGGCGATCGTCAAGAAGATCGTGGAGTCTTCGGGCGGGCGGATCGAGTTCGCAACCGGCCCGGGCGGGACGACGTTCATCCTGCGGCTGCCGGTGGCGGAGAGCGGGCGGTCGCGGTGAGGCGCAGCCCGGGGGGAACAGGCCGATGAACGCGAGCCCAGTCGATGTGCTGCTCGTCGACGACGACGAGTTGTTCCGGGCGGAGCTCCTGCACCTGCTGGCGCGCGAGCGGCACGCCACGGCGGCGTGCGGCGATCTGGCCGCGGCGCGCGCGGCGGTGCGCGCGCGCCGGCCCGCGGTGGTGCTCCTCGACATCCAGCTTCCCGACGGCAGCGGCGTCGATCTGCTGCGCGAGCTCCTGAGCGCCGATGACCATCCCGAGGTGGTCATCATCTCGGGCGCGGCGACGCTGCAGGAGGCGGCCGACTCCGTCAAGCTGGGCGCGGCCGACTTCGTCGAGAAGCCCTGCGATCCGCAGCGCCTGCTGGCCAGCATCGGCCAGGCCCTGAGGGTCGCCCGACTGCGGCAGACCAACCGGCGACTCCTCGCGGGGCGCCTGGCCGAGTACGAGATCGCCGGCGAATCGCCGTCCATGCGGCGCCTGCGCGACCAGATCCGGCAGGTCGCGTCCAGCGAGGCCCGCATCCTGATCCTGGGCGAGAGCGGCACGGGCAAGGAGCTGGTCGCCGGCCAGATCCACTACCTGAGCCGCCGGTGCGAGGGGCCCTTTGTCAAGGTGAACTGCTCGGCGTTGCCCGATGAGCTGATCGAGAGCGAGCTCTACGGCCACGAGCGCGGCGCCTTCACGGGGGCGGTCAAGTCGCACCGGGGGCGCTTCGCCCTGGCCGACGGCGGCACGCTCCTGCTCGACGAGATCGGCGACCTGCCGCTCGCCTCGCAGCCCAAGCTCCTGCGCGCCCTGGAGACGGGCGAGATCGAGACGGTGGGCGGCGGGCAGCCGCAGGCGGTCGACGTGCGCGTGGTCAGCGCCACGCACCGCGACCTGGCGGCCCAGGTGCGCGAGGGGCGCTTCCGCGGCGATCTGCTCTACCGGATCAACACGGTGCCCATCGTGCTGCCGCCGCTGCGCGAGCACCGCGAAGATATCCCGCTGCTGGTCGAGCGCTTCCTCGATCGCCTCTGCGCGCAGGACCCGGCCGCTCGCCGGCGCTTCGCGGCGGGCGCGCTCGATCCGCTCATCGCGCACTCGTGGCCGGGCAACGTGCGCGAGCTGAAGAACGTCGTCGAGCGCCTCTTCTACACGACGGCGACCGAGGAGATCACGCGGGCCGGCGTGCTGGCGTGTCTGGGTCAGGCGGAAACGTCCCGGGGGCCCGGCGAGCCGACCCCGGCAGCGGCCACGGAGGGCGCCTTCGGCGAGGAGGCGCCTGGGACCGGGGGCGCCGAGGCGCGCAACGTGCTCGCGACCGCGGTGCAACGGTTCGAGACGGCCTTCCTGCGCGCCGAGCTGGAAGCCAGCGCAGGCAACGTGACGCGTCTGGCCGCGCGGCTGGGCATGGACCGCGGCAACCTCTATCGCAAGCTGAAGCGGCTCGGGCTGTTGTCACCTTGACAGCGCCCGCCGCTCGAGGCGCTGTGGAACGGACAACGGCGGCCGGTCGAGCCGCTGTGGATCGGACAACGGCGGCCGCTCGAGCCGCTGTGGAACGGACAACGACGCGGCGCGCGCCGCCGCGGATGAAACGACGCAAAGCATGGACTTTGAAGGAGATCGCAGCCCGTCCGCCGAGTGGAACGTTTCCTGCACGGCCATCCCGCGGGACACACGGACACGGACCTCGGGCGGGAGGATGATCGACATGCGGCAGGCGAAGCGGGCGAAACTGGCAAGCGGGCTGTGGGCGGCATGGTGGCTCGCCCTGGGCTGGGGCGCGACCGGCGCGGCGGCGCCGGGGGCCGGGGGCGAAGACGCGTCGTATGATGAACCTCCGGCCGGGGCGGCTGCGGATCCCGACTCGGCGCCCGCGATCGGCCGGGCGGCGCCGGGCGATTCCGCGGCGGCGCCCGATTCCGGCGCGGGGCGGATCGGGACGGGGGCCTATGAGCTCACCATCGAGGCGGAGGAGTCCTGGGTGACTGTTCGCTTCGAGACCGATGACGTCAAGTGCGTCACGTCCTGCGATCTGAAGGGCGTGCGGCGGATGGCCGGCGAGGTGCAGATCAGCGGCGAGATGTGGATCACGGCCGACGGCCTGGTCGTCAGGGGGCGGACCTATTCGCTCGAGGGGCTCGTAGTCGAGGACCTCTACCGAGATCGCGACCTGGTTGTCGTGGTGCTGCGCAGCCGGCCCCCGGACGGTCCCGGATCGAGGGGCGCCCTGGGGCGCGGTCGGGTCGGCGTCGGCCGGCCGCTGCGCATCGACCATGACGATTTCGTGCGCGGCGACGCCATCTGCTTCGGCGGCGACGTCACCGTGCGGGGCGAGGTCAATCACGATGTGGTCGTGATCTTCGGCGATGCCTGCATCGAGGCGGGCGGCGTGGTCGGCGGGGACGTCGCCGCGATCGACGGGCGCGTCACCGTGCGCGGTCAGGGGCGCGTACGCGGGGAGATCCTGACGCTCCACGGCCGCCGCATTAGCCGGCAGTACGGATTCTCATTCGACGGCGATGAATGGGTCGAGCACGCCTTCCTGGGCAAGGCGCACTACAACCGCGTTGACGGCCTGCACCTGGGCGGCGGCGTGCGCGCCGCCGACGCCGATTCGGTCCTGCCTTCGCTCTACGCTGAGGCCGGCTATGCCTTCGTGGCCAAGCGCGGGCGCTACTCCGTCGGCGCGCGCCAGCGGATCGGCGAGGCGTGGGCCGTGGCGCTGGGCGGGAGCTTCCTGCGGCGCACGGCCACGGACGACGACTGGCTCTCGCCCGAGGGCGAGGCCTCCCTGACGGCCCTGCTGGTGGCCGAAGACCTGCGCGACTACTATGAAGAGGAAGGCGCGCGCGGGCATGTCACCCTATACCCGGGCGGCGCGGGCGAGCTGGGCGCGTCCTACGCCTTCATGGAGCTCCGCTGGATGGACCATCACCCCTTGCTCTGGTCGCTGTTCGGCGGGGGCAAGGAATTCCGGCCGAACTTCTCCTCGGTCCCCGATCCGGAGCGGGCGGCCGGGCGCGAGGAGCTCGCGGGCAAGCTGGGCGAGTTCACCGGCTGGTACGCCCTCGACACGCGTGACGACCCGATCGATCCCTGGCGAGGGTGGTGGGGTCGGCTGGAGTACCGGCAGGCCGGGGGCGACTTCAAGGGCGATCTCGAGTACAAGCGCTTCACCGCCGAGGTGCGGCGCTTCCAGCCGCTGGGACGCCGGATCGGGCTCAACGCGCGCCTGAAGTACGGCACCTCGGAGGGCGAGCTGCCGCTCATGCGCGCCTTCTACCTCGGGGGGCTGCGCACGGTGCGGGGCATCAGGCACAAGAGCTTGCGCGGAGAAGAGATGATCCTCGGCAACCTCGAGTACGTCGTGGAGACCGGGTTGCTGGACACGCGCACGGCGCTGTTCCTCGATGCGGGCAAGACCGTGGCGCGCGAGGCGGACCTCTTCGCCGACGGCGAGTTCGCGTCGGCGGTCGGGCTGCGGCTCATCATGGACGAGGACTTCCAGGTCGAGGTGGCAAAGTCCCTGAACGACGCCGACGAGCCGGTGCGCGTGTGGGGTATGTTCTCGAGGACCTTCTAGCGATGAGGCTGTCGCCGGCCTTGGCCGGGACCGTGCTCGGCCTGGCGCTGCTCGGCGCCGCTGCACCCGCGGCCCAGACGCCGCGGGTGGCGGCGTTTGTCTACCAGGACAGCCTGGCGGCGGTGGCCGACTGCGCGCCCCTGCTGAGCGACGAGCGCCGCGACCGCTTGCACGAGGGCTACCCGCTCTCCTTTGTGCTCGAGCTGCGCGTGATGCGGCACGATCCGGTCTGGTTCGACGGGCAGGTGCTCGTCCGCCGGGCTCGCTTCCGCCTTACCCACGAGAAGTGGGATGCCCGCTACCGACTGGCCCTGAGCGACTTCTCCGGCGTCGCCACGGAGAGCGAGCTCGAACGTCTGGGCGACGTGCTGTTGGAGCTCGAGGACCGCCTCTTCGCGACCCTGGCCCCACTGGCCGATCTCGATCCGGCGGCTCGCTACTACTGCTCCCTGACCGTCGAGTATCGCAACCTCACCCTCGACGATGTGAAGTCGACCGAGCAGTGGCTGCGCGGCGCGGCCGAACAGGACTCGGCGGCGCGAGGCGGCCGCACGCTGGGGGAGGAGGCCCTGGGCGTGCTGTGGGATCTGGCCGGACTGAAGGGCGAGCGGCACAAGGCCCTGACGCCGAAGTTCCGGCTCGGCCAGCTCCGGCGGCTGGAGTAGCCGCGCGCGCCCGGGCCGGCCAACCGAAAGCTGGGAGGACCCGCACGATGCCGACCGAGCCGACCTTCACGGAGCGCGTCAAGGCGGTGATCAAGTCGATCCCGCGCGGGCGCGTGGCGACCTACGGCCTCGTGGCCCTGCAGGCCGGCAACCACCGCGCGGCCCGCCAGGTCGTGTGGGTGCTGCACTCGAGCTCGGGCCGCGACCGCCTCCCGTGGCACCGCGTCGTCAACGCCAGGGGGCGCATCGCCCTTGCGCCGGGCGCCGGCTTCGAGGAGCAGCGCGAGCGGCTCAGGCGCGAGCGCGTCGCGGTCGACGAGCAAGGGCGGATCGACCTCGAGCGCTACCTGTGGCGGCCGCGTGGCCGCTGACGGCCCGCGCCTCACGACCGCGTGGCGCGGGCGTCAGTCGCGCGAGCGCTCCAGCTCCCCCAGCCATCCCTCGAGCCGGGCCACCACCGCGTCCCAGGTGTGCGCCTCCGCCAGCGCGCGCAAGCGCCGGCGCTGATCGGCCGGCGCCGAGGCGGCCGCCCGGACGGCCGTCACGAACTCGCCGGCGCCGGCGGCCAGCGCGAGCTCGGC
>CAZRWW010000027.1:0-60463 GCA_964603725.1 uncultured bacterium | reverse complement strand
CGAGCGCTTCAGCGGTTACGAATCGCTGCTCGATGACCTGCTCAAGCAGATCGACCGCGAAATTGACGGTCAGGTCGACCGCATCGCCCAGGCCCTTGCCGACGGCGATGCCGCCACCCTCGAACGGCTGGCCCATGGGCTCAAGGGCATGGCCGCCAGCGCGGGAGCGCACCGCTTGCGCGACTCGGCGGCGCGCCTGGAGGCCAACGCCCGGGCGGGGGACCTGACCGAGGCCGGCGCGGCGGTGAATGCGGTGCGCGAGGAGTCGGAACGGGTTCGCGAGGCGATTCGGCGGCTCGCGGCGTGAGTGAGGAAGCTCAGCGCACGTCCTCCGGCCCGCTCACGGCCAGTCGCCGGGTCGCTGCGCCCGCCCCCGTTTCGAGTCTGAGGTAGTAGACCCCCGCGGGCAATCCGCTCCGACTGAACCGGATCTGCTGTAGGCTGCTCGACCCGCTGTCGTGCCACACATGGCGCAGGAGCCGGCCGGTGAGATCGTAGAGGTTCAGGGAGGCCGCCTGCCCGGCCGGCACCTGCAGATGTACGGCGGCCTCTGCGCCCACGGGACTCGGACGGACGGGGCCAAGGACCGGCGATCGGGGCGCCGCCTGCGCGAGACCCCCAATCCCCGACCATTCGCCGGCCATCCGCAGGACCCACAGGTCCGACGGGCCCTGGCCTCCGTAGGGTCTGTTCTCGCCGATCGCGCAGTAGCCCCCGTCGCGGGTCTGACAGATCGCGTGCGCGGCCTCACGTCCTCCGTTGTCGATCTTGCCTTCCCACAGCGGCTTGCCGGCGGCATCCGTGCGAAGCAAATAGGCGTCCGGGTTGGTGGTGCTTCCACTGTAGCCGGCGACCACGAATCCACCGTCGGCGGTTTCGCGCACGCAGTGGGCGCCCGCGAAGTCGTCCGTCGCATAGGCCTGGCTCCAGAGCTGATTGCCCTCGGAGTCCACCTTCAGGAGCTGAACGCTGCTGTCGATGTAGCCGTAGCGGTACCCCACGATCGCGTAGCCGCCGTCCTGCGTCTTGCAGATGGACGTGGCGTACTCGTAATCGGACTGGCTCCAAGTGTAAGTCTTCGTCCACAATGTGGTGCCGGACTTGTCGACCTTGATGAGGAGAAAGTCGAACTCCGTGTAGACGTTCATCGCCGACGCGCCGGCGATCACGATTCCTCCGTCATCGGCCTCCACGATGCCGTAGCCGTAGTCCCAGTAGTTGTCATAGCCGGGAAAGACCTTGCACCAGATCTGCTTGCCGAAGGCGTCCGTGCGGATCAGATAGACATCCCAGTCGCAGCCCCCGAAGGAGCACGTCTCGCCGACGACGGCAAAGCCTCCATCCATTGTCTCGCACACGCACTCGCCTTCATCCCAGCTCGTGCCCCCGAAGCGGCTCGACCAGAGCTCGTTCCCGCTCGCGTCGGCCCGGAGCAGCCACACATCCTCCTCGCCATGCCCGCCGGACTCGCTCGTGCCGGCGGCCACGAATCCTCCGTCCGATGTCACCCGGACACACCGGAAGCGGTCGGAGTCGGCACCGCCATACATCCGCGTCCACAGGGTGTCCCCTTGCGCGGTCATGCGGATCAGGTATCCCTCGTCTTCGCTGGTCTCATGCGTGTTGATGTAGCCCGCCACGATGAACCCGCCGTCCGGTGTGCACTCGATGCTGTTGCCGACGGTTGCGCTCTCGCCCGGGAAGGTCCGCATCCAGATCGTCTCCGGGAGCGCCGCGGGGGCCGCCTCGACGGCCAGAAGAGCTGCACAGGCCGACAAACCAATCGCAAACGTCCTTGTCATCGCCCACCACCTTTCGACTCGTCACCGGTTCAGCCATGTCGAGATCGGCGCTGTCATTGTACCACTGGCCGAGGTGGCTGGTGTAGCGGCGGCTCGCGGCTGAGCAAGCCTAACGATGCAGATCCCTCCAGATCGCTAGAGGATCGACGAAAACCGTGTAGCCTACCCGGTCGATGTCACCCAGACCCGTCGGTTGCGGCACGGTCGCCCAGTCATACCGGAATCCAGCGTAGTCGCCCAGCTTGAGGCCGAGCCCCAAGCCGTGGGTGTCCCCGTGGATTTCGCCGTGGCGATCGTCGATTCGCCCGCGGCGCAGCGTGACCATGTTGGCGAGCTCCAGCTCCCAGCCAGAGTATTCCGCCTCAGCCCGAGACAGGCGAGTGCCCGAGACCGGAAGCTTCCAGCTGCAAACCGCCCGGTCCCAGGCCCACCCCATCGATATCAGCGGGGACAAGCTGCTGGCCAGCCACCCGAAACCGGAGCCCTCGAACTGCTCGCTGAAGATGCCGGGAAGTCCCACGGCCACACGCAGGGCGAACCCGCGGCGGTCGTACCGCGAGATCGGGTCCCGATCGAGATCCCGGTGGAGCTGGATGGTGTCATCACGATCGTTGAGGGTCCCTTCACCGTAGGCCGCCTCCACCGCGATCCCCCCCAAGACGGGCTCGATCAGCTCGTCCAGTGCGGGGAGCCAGCCTTCATAGTCGACCGAATTGTACGGCGACAGGCGCAGCAAGTAGCCCCAGTCCCGTGTGTGGGCCTTGCTCTCTGCATCCCCTTCAAGGCCGACGACTGCCATGGCCCATTCCGGCGCGAGACGCACATCGGCGGTGTTCCAGCGTACGCCCAGGCTGATGTCGCCGAATCGCCGCAGGACGGGGTCGCCGGAGCGGGTGAGATCCAGCACGGCGTCGAGGACGTTCACCACGCTCAAGGCGAGGCCCCAAGACGAGACATCTTCCCAAGAGTCGAAGAACCCGTAGGAGTTCCCCTGTTCGTCGACCGCCTCGGTCTGTCCGTAGTCCAGGCGCCTGCCTCCGAGGAAGTCCAGCGGGCGGCCTTCGAGCGAAAGCCCCACGCCCATGCCAGCCAACGTGACGCGATCGGACTCGAAGAAGACATCATCAGCCAGTTCCGGAATGAGCTTCGTCCGGCCGTGGTCGAAGCGAACCCCACGCTGGTAGGCCAAGAGCGCAGGGTTGCGCCAGTAGTCCGGGTCGGGCCCCCAGAACGCGGCGCTTGCGGCCTTGCCCGTGCCCGACGCACGGATGGAGGGGTCCACGTCCAGCGAAGCCTGGCCCAGCGCTGTGCCCAAACGGCCGATTCCCGCCAGAAAGCAGAGCAGCGTGCAAACGGGCAGCCAGCGGATGAGCACAACTCGCATACGCCACCCCCAGCTTGCGCCGCCATCGGGTCGACTCACTCACACTCACGAGTAGGATGATGTCACCTCTGTGCCAGCCGAGTCAATCCGAATGGGACTTGCGGCGGGCGTCTCCCCGCTGATAGAGTCTTCCTGTTCGCATGGCCGCCGTCCGGCGCGTGGCCGCGCCCGGCGGCATGTCGCGAGGCTCAAAGTCGTGGAGGCACGTCGTTGAAGCAGGCGTGGATCAGACAGGGCCGTCAGATGACCTGACACCGCGTGCGGACGCCAGGTGGCGTCCTGCACGCGTTGCGCAGGCGCGCCGATCGGGTCATCGAGCGGCCAATCCGCTCCTGAGGAGACTTCATCCGCTCCTTGGCCGTCATCGGCGCGCGCCGGTGGCGGCATTTTGCTGCCCTGTCCCGGAGTCCAGGCCGGGGGAATGGAGCAGAGGAGGAGCAGGATGAGAGACGGAGTCACCCGATTCTTCGCTTCCCGCCCAGGGATCATCCTGGTGGGAGCGGTCATCGGTCTGGTTGCCACACTCCTGCAGAAGTTCGGCAACCCACCCAACATGGGCGTCTGCGTGGCGTGCTTCCAGCGCGACATCGCCGGCGCGCTGGGACTGCACCGCGCGGACGTCGTGCAGTACATCCGCCCCGAGATCATCGGCTTCGTGCTGGGGTCGATGGCGGCGGCCCTGGCCTACCGCGAGTTCCGGGCCCGCACGGGTTCGGCGCCCATCGTCCGCTTCTTCCTGGGCGTCTTCGCCATGATCGGGGCGCTGGCCTTCCTGGGCTGCCCGTGGCGCGCCCTGCTGCGGCTGTGCGGCGGGGACATGAACGCGGTGGTCGGCTTGGTTGGTCTGGCGGCCGGCATCGGGGTGGGCGTCTGGTTCCTGAAGCAGGGCTACACGCTGGGCCGCGCTCACCGGGCCGCGACCCCCGTGGGCTGGGTCATCCCGCTCGCCATGATGGGCTTGCTGCTCATGCTGGTGTTCAAGGCGAGCTTCATCTTCTTCAGCCAGAAGGGGCCGGGATCGATGCACGCCCCGCTGCTGGTGTCGCTGGCAGCCGGCCTGATCGTGGGCATCCTGGCGCAGCGGACCCGGTTCTGCACGATGGGATCGATCCGCGACATCATCCTGGCGCGCGACACGCACTTGATCAGCGGGGTCGCGGCCCTGGTCGTGGTCGCCTTTGTGATGAATCTGATCCTGGGCCAGTTCAAGTTCGGCATGGCCGGCATGCCCATCGCCCACAGCGCCCACGTCTGGAATTTCCTGGGCATGGCGCTCTCCGGGCTGTGCTTCGCCCTGGCGGGCGGGTGCCCCGGGCGCCAGCTCTTCCTCGCCGGCGAGGGCGACGGCGACGCGGGCGTCTTCGTGCTGGGCATGATCACGGGCGCGGGCTTCGCCCACAACTTCGGCCTGGCGGCCAAGCCCGATGCGATGGTCGAAGGCGTGCTCAAGGTGGGCGGCATCAGCCCCAACGGTCAGATCGCGGTGATCCTCGGGCTGGCGCTGTGCATCATTCTGGGGTTCGTGATGCGGGAGCGCTGGAAGGAAGCGTGAGAGGCCGGAGGACGGCATAGCTGGAACTGGCGGCACGGTTTGTAGGAAGGAGGACGACATACATGGAAACGGTCGATGCCCGCGGGCTTTCCTGCCCCGAGCCGGTCCTGCGCACCCGCCAAGCCCTCGCCACCCTGCCGGCGGGAGCGGACTTGGAGGTGTTGGTGGAAACGGTCACCTCGCGCGAGAACGTGCTGCGCACGGCCCGTTCGCTGGGCTGCGACGTGAAGGTCGAGGAGACAGAAGACGGCTTCCGTCTGATGATCCACAAACCATAGTCTGGGAACGGGCATGCGGCGCGGGGCTGTCGGCCGCATGCCCGGCAAGATCGAGGCACCGATGCACTCAGCCCGAGGAGATGTCCGAGGAGATGTCCTCTACCTGGACAACGCGGCAACCTCCTGGCCCAAACCGCCCCAGGTCGCCGCAGCGATGGTCGCGTTCCTCGAGACTGTCGGCGCCAATCCGGGCCGCTCGGCGCACCGGTTGTCGATCGAGGCGGGCCGCATCGTCGACGCCACTCGCGAGGCCCTGGCCGAACTCTTCCACGCGCCCGACCCCTTGCGGATCGTTTTCGGGCTGAACGGCACCGAGGCTCTGAACCTTGCGCTGCGCGGCCTGCTGCGGCCCGGCGACCACGTCGTCACCAGCGCGATCGAGCACAACGCCGTGATGCGCCCCCTGCGCGCGCTGGAGGCCGAGGGCGTCGCGCTGACGGTGGTGCGCTGCGCTCCCGATGGAACGCTCGATCCCGGCGATCTCGCCGCTGCCATCGGCCCGCGGACGGTCATGCTCGTCCTCAATCAAGGCTCGAACGTCTGCGGCACGATCGCGCCGGTCTCCGAGGCGGGCCGCCTGGCGCGCGAGCGCGGCTTGCTTCTCCTCGTCGATGCGGCTGCCACGGCGGGGTGCTTGCCCATCGACGTCGAGCGCGACGCCATCGACCTGCTCGCCTTCACCGGCCACAAGGCGCTCTACGGACCGCCCGGCACGGGAGGGCTCGTGATCGGCGAGCGGGTCGACCCGCGCCGCCTGACACCCTTGAAACGCGGGGGAACGGGCAGCGGCTCCGACTCCGAGGAGCAGCCCACCTTCCTGCCCGATGCCTACGAAAGCGGCACGCCCAATGCGGCCGGGCTGGCAGGGCTCGGGGCCGCCGTGCGTTGGGTGCTGGCCCGAGGCGTCGCGTCGATCCGCGCGCAGCAAGTCGCCATCGGCCAGCGGCTGAGCAATGGCTTGCGGGCGATCCCCGGGGTCGATGTGTATGGTCCGCCCGAGGCCGAGCGGCGCGTGACGGCCGTATCGTTCAACATCGCCGGGCTGGCGCCGTCTGAGGTGGGCCTGCGGCTCGACGACGAGCACGGCATCCTCTGTCGCGTCGGCCTGCACTGCGCGCCGGCCGCTCACCGGACGATCGGGACGTTTCCGCGCGGCGCGGTGCGCTTCGCCCCCGGCGCCTTCACGACCGAGAGCGAGATCGAGCGGGCCCTGGCCGCGGTGTCTGCCTTGGCGCGGGAGGCGCGATGACCGCGAAGCCCGAGACGGTCGTGCTGTTTCACACGAGCAGCCACGCCATCCGCGCGGAAAAGATCCTCGGACAAGCGGGCATCGACTGCCGCCTGACGCCCGTGCCGCGCCACTTGAGCTCCGACTGCGGCGTCTGCATCCGCGTGGCGCGCGACGACCGGGAGGCGGCCCGGGCGGTGCTGGAAGGTGCCAAGCTCGAGGTGGCGGCGTACGCGGATTTGTAGCCAAATTCACTCCGCTGCTCCACCCGGGCAGAGAGATCCGCAGCAGATGCAGCTTGACTGACTCGGAGGCAAGATTCCCTTATGTGCCGACCTGCATCTCAGTTTCGCCGACGCTGGACCGCGGGTGCTGTCACTTCCCAGCCACAGTCTCTTCACATCCGTTCTCGCTCATCCGGGCTATGAGAAGCGTCACATCATCTTCCGGTATGGCCAGGCCCGAGAAACTCTCAACGCCCCGCCGCACCGCCAGGCCCAATGACTCCGCTGACTCGTGACGATGTGCCTGGAGGACTTCGATGAGCCTTTTGACTCCGAATTCCTCACCCTGTGCGTTTCTGGCTTCCGTGACGCCGTCCGTGTACAGGCCAAGGACATCTCCGGATTCCATGAGGATCTCTTCGACGGCGTACTGCTGTCCAGGAAACATGCCCAGGAAGAAGCCACCCGGCTCCAGTGTCCGCGCTGAGCCACCGCCCGAAATCAAGACAGGGAAGTCATGTCCGGCGCGGACATACCTGAGACGCCGGGAGGCACAATCCAGTTCTCCCAAGAACATGGTGACGAATGTCGTGGCATCGGTGTTTCGGTAGAGCAAGGCATTCAAACTGTCGACAGCTCGAACAAGATCGAATTCCGCCTGCATCGCGTGACTATGAAGGGCAGCCTGGACGTTCGACATGACCAGCGAGGCCGGCAAGCCCTTTCCAGAGACATCCGCAATGGCAAGCAGCACTCGATTCCGCTCTGGAAGAGCCAGCACATCGTAATAGTCGCCCGACACGACGGCCGAGCTGATGTTCACGCCCCAGAGGTCGTACCCGGGCAATTCGGGCATCGACTTGGGAAGGAATCTCTCCTGATTCTCGCGAGCAAGGACCATCTCTCTGCGCATGGTCGCCGACTGAAGCTCAGAGGCATGCAGATCGTTCAGTGTGTCGATGTGAGCATCGACCAGCGCATAGGCCCCACACATCAGCAGGGCACCCAGCAGTAGTCCCGCCGGGAGGATTATGTTCCCGAAGATGTGAAGAGCACCAGTCACCGCGAGTGCCACGAGGATCCAACCGATCATGACAGCCACGTCAGTGACCGGGCGTCTGTGGGGTAGCACTGCGACCACACCGAGGCACCATAGGAGGAGCCAGGCCACCACGACTGGACGAGGGGCGTCCCGAAGCGGCGCACCTTGGATCAGAGTCTCCATGGTGGCCGCCAGGATAGCGCCGCCAGGGAGCCCGTAGGCAAGAGTCCCGTCGCCGAGGTCCTGCAAGCCTGGAACCGTCACGAAGTCCTGCGCCTCCTCACCGGACATGGCAATGATGGCGACGCGTCCGGATACCATGTCCAGTGCTGCCAGATCTCCCGCCAGGACATCGGCATAGGAAACGCTGGGAATGCGCCGGCCCACCGAAGGGAAAAGTATCGGAACGGGGGTACTAACTTGACACTCAGCGAGCCGCTCCGGCAGGGTCTCCAGTCCGAGTCGGTCCAGACCGGGATAGGGATAGAATCGACGGACTGTGCCATCGGGATCGAGGGGAACATCCACTACGTAGGCTCCCTGTGAAGCGCTCACGAGGGTTGAATCAGGCCGCCGGGCAACGGTAAGCATGGCACCGCTGCTGGAGGTGCTCGCGCGCAACGAAAGCGGCAGATAGACATTGCCTGCCCAGCGGAAGGTCGCTGCCAGGGAATCGGGAGGCTCCGAGAAGCTGTCCTCCGACAGCTCGATGTCAAAGACCACAGCCTTGGCCCCGGCCTCTGCCAGGCGCCGGGTGATTCCAGTGTGTTCTCTGAGATGCCGGCTCAAGGGGAAGACGGGCCGCGTGAAGACAGTGTCGCGAGACCGACGATCGATCTCCACCAGGACGACTGAACGCCATTCAGGCACAGCTCGCTTGGCTTGGAAGAAATTGTAGAACCTGCCGTCTAGGATGACCCAAATGATCGGTTGTAGGAGGAGGGCGATGAGAATCAAGACAAGAGTGGAGAGCCAGCGCCGCAGTACACGCCTGTTTCGAAGATGAGCCCGTCTCACTTCTACAATCCAATCGATTGGAGGTCTTCGTACGCCTGTTTGTACAATCCGATCTCAAAGAATGCTCTCGCCCTCCAGCGCCGTGCTGCGCGTGCCTCCGTTCCCCACACAGCCGTATCGAATCGCAGAACAGCTTCCTCGTGCAAACCAGCGGAAAGCAGGAGCACGCCGGCCTCGAGGTTCCCCAGATCTTGGAGTGCCTGCTCCAATCCTGCCTCCTCAGCTTCAGTCAGGACACGGAAGGTCGACCAAGCAGAGATGTCAGGCCAACTCGCCAGCGCGGGCCGCACCTTCCACACGTATTCCTCCCCGGGCCTGAGTCCCGTTAGGATCAGGCTCCCTTCACTTGCCAGGCGGGTGGACTCGGCGCCGCCTGAAAGTGCAATGGTCACTTCGTAGCGCTGGATGCCCGGGATCGTCGACCAACGCAAGTGGACGCGCCCAGGGCGCGAACGCCCACCATTGGGAGGAAGCAAGGGTTGCGGCGTCGGACTCTGGGTCTCCCACGTGCGGAGACCGCGCGTCAGGAGGGGCTGGCTGCGGCCAGCCCCCACCCAGTCGGCGAACTGGCGCAATACCCACGCCCGCACGGCGTCCAGCACGCTCCCCGTAGCGCTGGCCGCGAAGACCATCTCAGCGGGGCCATCAAGGGTGAAGGCATTGCCGGTGACAGGATCGAAGCCGCGACAGGTTGCACCGAGTCTCACGCCCAACGTGTCGCCTTCCCGCAGCACAGACCCTTCGCTCACCGGGACGGGCGAACCGCCACGTCGGACCGTCACATCTCCCGAGGTGGCCACGACAACTCCAACGCCTGCCTGGCGTTCAGCAGTTGCTCCCCATGAGACCATCAAGATCAGGAGAATCAAGGAGAGGGCTGCGAGCGTTCTGCGGCCGGGGAGGCTGCGATTCTGCTTCGAGACGACCATGGTCCACCCCACTCGGATTGGCGATGTCTCCGGGCATCGGCTGTCTGAGCACCTTGTCCGAGTCACCGCACGTGTGGAGGATTCCACGTGGACGTGCCGTCAAGTCACGTCGGAGAAGCTAGCAGACTCTGCGGCATGTGGCCAGCAGAATCGGGTCCGCTCTGTTCCGCACCTACCGCCAATTCCCCATGAGAATGAACGGCGCCCAGAAGAAGGGATGCTGATAGGAGCCGCCACACTCTCCTGACAGCAGACAGAGCTGCGCCATCCGCAGCGCCTCGATCTTCGTGGTCAAGGGCTTCTCCGCACGAAGACGGTACATCTCCTCCATAAGACGAGCCGTGCTTTGGTCCGCCACCGCCCACAGAGTGGCAAGGACGCAGCGGGCCCCCTGCCTCTGCGCCAAAGCTCCGAATCCTTCAACTTCCCGACCGTCAGCCCCACTCTCCCCAACGCCGGTGTCACAGGCCGACAGAGTGAGAAGATCGACGCCGGAGAAGTCGATATCCATGTCGATCATCGCCGCAAGGGAGAGTAGTGATCCGTCACCCAGCAAGAGGTACGAGTTTTCTTCCGTTCCCGGACCAAAGCGAAAATGGCTGGCAATGTGCATGACCGGGAAACGCGAGAAGAGGACCTTGTTCATAGCCTCGAGAGTGAAGGCATCATCCAAGTAGACGATACCAGGTGCAACGCCGCGCGCATCGGCCGCGGTGTCGCGGATGATGGCGTCGAGTTCATCTCCGACACCGGGAAGGGCTGTGAATCCCTCATGGGGCTTCGTGACTCCCATACCAGCGATACGCCAACTGGCATCGGATTGATATAGCAGATTCGGCTTGGCAGCCTCGGTAAAGACGACGAACTGCCACTTCTCGATCGCGTATTGCTGCCCGTCGTGAAGAGCACCCATCGGAACATAGCGCAACGTCCCGTCAAGCGAGGTGAGAATCAGCTTGGCTCCCGCCTGCTCAAGAGCATCTTCGACGGGCCGCAAGACATATTCGTAGAGCGTCTGGCCCGGGCGAGTCGGCTCGCCTACCACACTGCTTAAGGAATCGCGAAAGCGTGCGATCTCCCGGTTCAGCTCTCGCGCGCCAACGCTGCTCTCCCGGGCAAGCTGAACGTCGGCAGTCGTCAGAATGATCCGCAATCGGTCGTTGGTCACGAGGTAGTGCAACATGACGGTACCTGGTCCGAGATCCCGCAGGACTCCTTGAAACGCGCGGAGTTCTTCCAAGTTCCTTTCGCCAAACCGGCGGGCGGTCTGTGGATCCTGGGTGGACTCTACACGCAGGAATTCCAGGTACTCACGAAACGCCCTCTTTGCATCGGCCAACTCACTCTGCAATCGAGCTAATTCCTGCCGCTCGTCCTCACTCAGATCTGCCGTCTTCGCCTTGAGCTTGAGCTGGCTCAGGCGACTACTGGTCTGAGCGCAATCGGAGCTGATCTGCAGGTACTGCTGCCACCAGGTGAGCTCTTCCGGACGATAGCCGGTTGTGTCAGAGGGAGCCGTCGTGACGACGGCAGTTCGGGTCACGAAGTCGCGGAACTCCTCCTCCTTGAGTAGGGCCAACACCTCACGAGCTTCCGGCAATCGGCCCAAGTCCACCAGGAGGTTCGCCAAGTGGCGATAAACGTGCTCCTTGGTTGCCAGAAACGACCGCTGGAGCGTTTCCTCGAGCGTGGTCAGACGTCCCCGCTCAGCCTGGATCTCATTGACCGCCATCTTGGCAAAGACAACGGCTGGGCCGCTGTCACCGCCCGCTTCCAGCATGCGGCTGAGGCCGTAGTAGAGGAACCATGCGTCCTGAGTTGCTGGTTCAACGGTGGCCAGCTCGAGGGCTTCAGAAAACGCCTCTTGCGCCTGGATCAGTCTCTGAGCCGCCACGTCTGCGACCGCCGTACTGCATAGGGCCCGGAAACGTCCGCCCGGGTTCTCGATTTGGGCGTAGATCTCCGTTGCCTCCTGGAAACAGGTTCGGGCGTCGTCCAGGCGTTCGCGCCGCAAGAGGGCATGCCCCATATTGACAAGACTTGCCGCGATCTCGGCCTGGTTGTTGGTGCGCCGACTGATCGCCAGCGACTCCTGCAGCCAGTCTTCCGCCTCGCGGTCGCGATAGGCGAGCCCGTACTTCAGACACAGGAGCCCGATATTGTTGGCACTCGCCGCCTGTTGCCGCGGACTGCCATACCGCGCATCCAGGTCATAGGCGCGCGAGTAGTCGGCCAGGGATTGGGTTGGAGAACCAAGATAAGCATAGATCTCCGCGAGACCTTCCACGGCCCGTGCTTCGTACTTGGGCAGTTCGTTCTGTTGGGCTGTCTGTGCCACCGAATTGAAGGCTGCCAGAGCACCGCGCAGGTCGCCAGTGAACCTGGTCAGGCGGGCCTTGCGCAGCTCGACCGACAGATGCTCTTCAGGACCGCCGTGCGCGCGGAACATCCTTTGCGCACTCAGCAGGTGGACACGGCTGCTGTCGACTCTGTTCTGCTGCGCGTACAGGTCGGCCAGATCCAGATGGATGCCGGCTTGGCCCGAGGGATCGCCCGATGCCTGGTATGTCTGCAGGGCGGAGAAGAGTACTTCCTTAGCCTGCTGGAGTCGCCCGGTGCGTACGAGGAGGTGGGCTTTGTCCCGCTGGATGATGGCCAGGTTCCCCCGCAGACCGGGCTGTTCTGCAAGATGCCGCAGAAGGTAGCCCGTCTTCTCATCCAGGAGCGTCTCCGCGCGGTCGTAGTGTCCCAGAACGGTGTGGATGCCTGGCAAGATCCAATCACAGGTGGCTACGCCAAGCTCATTGCCCTCGCGGGCAGCAAGTCGTCGAGCCTCCTCGAAATGCCGGGCGGCGCTCTGAAGATCTCCCGAACGTAGCGCCATGCTGCCCAACTGGTATGCCCCCGCGAAGGAGATGTGGCTGGTCGGAAACCTAACGCCGAGGACTTCGTCGGCGATTCGCCGCGTCCCTTCCCTATCATCCTCACGGATGGCCTCCAGAAGGCGCCTACGGCTGCTCTCATCCCAGCGGGTGTGTGTGCGTGTCCGTTCCAGAAGCGCGATGGCACTATCTGGCTGAGAGTGCTCGTAGAACTCGAGAGCGCGAGTGACATTCTCATACAGTCTGCTTCCCGTGCCGTCACTGCCGTGTCGCTCACGCCTATCGAGTTCCTCGATCAACCGTCTCACGGCTGCGCTGTCGGGCTGTTCGCCGCGCTGACGCGCGGTGAACTCACGCCTCGGGATGGCGTGCATGGCGTACGACATGGCCTCGTTGCATGCGTACACCCCCCGTTCGTATGCGTGCTCCTGAGCCCATTCCTTCATCACTGCGAGAAGATCAAGCGCGTCTCGAGGGTTGGATTCCAGATCGTGCATTACCCGATCCCAGTTCTCGCGGTACTCGCGGTAGCCCTCGAGTTCATCGTAGATCCGCATGACCTGGGCCCAGGTAGACGGGCCGCAGTTCTCCTCCAGGAACTTGCCCGTTTGAGCCAAAGCGACTTCCAGCTCCCCGTAGGAGTCTCTCGCGAGCAGATCCTGGAGCGCCGAGACCAGGAAGCTGGCCTTGGCCTGCATACCACCGAGACGCGGCACTGCGGGACTCGCGAAGAAGTCAGCCAACCCTAGCCGCGTCACGGGGCCAGCCTTGCCGTCGGCTGCCACCCCCAGGGCGGACTGCAACCTGCGCACTGCCTCCTGGGTCTGAGGACCGTAGACGCCGTCGACCGCTCCCGCGTAGAGACCCAGCCGGCGAAGCCTCTCCTGGAAGGTCTGGACCCCCTGCCCTGTCATGTATCCGGCTATCAGATCCGCCCCAGGAGGCTCCTCGGAGACGATGAGAACTCGCCCAGACCAGATGCCGGCCACGTCAGCGCGTGTGAGGTGCAGGGGATTGCCGCTCTTTGGATCAATCAGAATGATACCTGCAGAGTCGGTGCGCGCGAGCACGAGTGTCCTGTAAGCGGTCTTGCCTAGTTCGGGGGCATCGACCCAAACGAGACATGGTCGGTTCGCGACCTCGACGTCCTGGATTGTGACGTTCTCCAATAGGAGACCGTGCAGACCCCGTTCCGCAAGAGCGTGGGCGGTCGCCAGCAGCGCGGTGCTGGCAAGGCCAGGATCATCTGGAGCAACACGCGTGACGCCCCACTGTTCAAGGATGATCTGGAGACCGGCGATGTGATAGCCGTCAGTGGAAGCCAAACTCGACTCGAGCTGGCCCGGTAGGAAGACACCGAGAGGGTCTTGCCCTCGCACGCCGAACGGTAGGAGAAGAAGAGCAATCGCTGCGAGGAGGATTGGCGCCGCCTTCGATCGGCACAAGCCAACATCAGTGGGATGCGGGCGACAATGACGTTTGCTCATCTTCTCACCCCCTGTCTTCCTTGGACTGGCTCGGCTTTTCATGACTCGGGGCCCAGCGAACTTCCCTGTGCGCTGCGGAGACCTCCCGGATGCCGGGGTGCGCCAGCCGAAAGTCATTCTCACCCATCAGGGCCCCGATCGTCACCTGGCTTTCCTCGGCGCCGGCAAGAGGGCACGGGGAGGTTTTTCGCTGTCGCCGTTCCAGCACGCGTCCTATAGACTGGAGTGGCCTCGGGTGTTTGGAGACTCGGGTGTTTGGAGACGACGGTCGGGGTCAACCTGACAGAAGACTTCATATCTCCGGACAGGAACTGAGCCTGGAGTCCAGTGCACTACCCTTCCGATCGGTCTTGCCAGAGCGTCCGTCGAGCGTGGCGGTGGAGAGAGGGGCATGAACCGCTTGAGGTCCACCATCCTGCCGGCAGGGTCGACTCCGTGCGTGACTGCTCGGGCCGCTCTCATCATTGGCCTGATCGTGTCGGGTTTCACGCTCGCTCCAGCCCAAACCACGGACAGCCTGGGGCGGTCTGACCCGAAGAGGGCTCAGGCTCGGGCGGAAAGCCTACTCCGCGAAGCAGAGCGTGGAGTGGATGCAGGCGGGTTCGAGAGTGCGCGGCAGCTGCGGGAATTGGGAGCGGGAACCAGCACATGGGAGGCATGGGCAATGATGGGGGAAGGACGTTGAGAAGGAACCGCGATGTGTTCTGCACATTCCCGGTGAGCACATCGAGCGGAAACCACGCGTGTAGGTCAGCCGCTGTCACGGCGGGAGGGACATGGGATGGTTCGTAGACCTCACGGATCTGCAGCTCGTTGGACTCTCATGGCGATCGGCGTGGCGTCGTTACTGGGCCTCATGGGTGGCATGACGCTCTGCTGCCTCCATTCCTCGTCCAGACGTGAGACTGCGTCCATTGAGACTGCGTCCATGCCGCACCCAGATTACCGAGGGGATACCCTACTCGTCCGCGCTTCATGCCCGGATTCTATCGCACCGGGCGGCAGCTTGGATGCCGTGGGGCCGGTCCGCGAGGGTGATCCCGACGGACCTGACATGTGGATCCCCAGAAGTGCTCCTCCCCCTGGACAGCCAATCATCCGCGAGCTAGACCCGCCGCCCATGTCGCCACCGCCACAGTCACCGAGGCCGGTGACTGATCGCACCGACTCCCTAACCCTCGCCCGTTACCCGACCATCGACTGCCCACAGGAGGCCTACGTCGGATCTAGCTTCGCGGTTCAGGTCTCCCTCACGGAGAGTCTCCTCACTCCGGAAGTCCACGTTAAGTACCTCACCCAACGCGCCGTCGATGAGGCGGGACGGCTGAAGATGAGCCTGCCCGAGGCCAGGGCGTGGGATCTGGACGCAGTTCTCTCCGCTCCGGGGTTCATCTTCCGTGGTGGTATGAATACGGCCAAGATCCGCCTTCCCCGGAAGGGCGATTCCAGCCCGGCGATCTTCTTCTTGCGACCGGACTCAACAGGAGAATTCCCATCTGCGCGGGAACTGACGGCGACCTTCTGGCATGAGGGGAACTACCTGGGGAGAGCCTCCCGACGCATCCGGATCCGGATAGAGAACGCGGGCCCGGCGCGGACGCTGGGCGCCGTCGTGCAGACATTCATGGGATCATCCGACGGCCCGGCTCCCGCACCGCGATCGACCGCCATCGACCTGGGCTTGAGTCCTCCCGATCTCACTATCTTCATCCTGGGCGATCGCATCATCGTCAACTCACCGCATCTGAGTCCGTCCGAAGGCCAGGCCAGCATCCCCTCGGGGCTCCGCCCCTGGCTCGAAGCGCAGTACGCCCAGATCTCCTCGGCAGGGGCGCCAAGCCTAGGGCCTTCGCACGAGAGTGGACCAACCGAGAACAGCTACGCTGCCGACCTCTTGCGCGGCGTTGGCACGCAAGTCTACCAACGGTGGGCCCCTCCTCTGTTCAGAGAGGCGTTCTGGAGGCTGACCGACCTCCTCGGTGACAAGTTCCGGAGTATACAGATATACACGGACGATCCCCTCCTCCCCTGGGAGCTCATGATGCCGGTGCGGTCGGATGGCAGGGATCAGCGCGGATTCCTGGGTCAGGAATTCGCTGTGGCTCGCTGGCACTTGTCCAGCAGCGCACTGCTCTTGGCCCGGCCGCTGCCGGAACTCCATCTGCAGGAGCTTGTCCTTGTGGCCCCCGAGTACGAAGGATCTCTCCAATTGCCCGCACAAGAGGAGGAAATCTCCACGTTGCGGGCTCTACCCTATTGCCGACGTCATCCGGCCCGGATCGAGTCACTGCGATCCCTCTTCGCCCAACTGCCGGAAGGAATCATTCACTTCGCCGGACACGGGGAGGTCCGGTCGGTGTCCTTGGCAGGGTTTGAGTACGTGATCCGTCTTGAGGACGGAGATCTCGACCTCATGACCTGGCGGGGGCTCACGGGAGGTCGGGCGGCGCACCATCCCCTCTTCTTCTTCAACGCCTGCAAGGTCGGGCAGGCGGATCGTGTCCTCGATTTCGTCGACGGGTGGGCACCCGCGGTTCTCGAGTCGGGAGCCTCCGGCTACATCGGCGCCGCGTGGGCGGTGAGCGACCATGGCGCTTCCCGGTTTGCCGAGCTGTTCTACCGGGCGATCCAGGAGAGCCTGGCGCGTACGGGCCGAGCTGGCGTCGCCGAGCTTCTGGCACGAACCCGCGGTGAGTTTGCCACGACCGCCGACCCGACGTTTCTGGCGTATGTGTTCTACGGTGACGCCATGCTGCAGGTGACGCCTTCCGGGCGGAAGTTATAGACGCCAGCATACGCACCTTCTGGCCCGCTCTTGCAGCAGATGGGCCCCGGGCGAGCCCCCTACAGCCAGAAGACGCTGGACAGCCGCAGTGGTCCGCCCCTACTATCGTCTTCGGATCGACATTGATGGTCTGGGCTAAGATGCGACCGGGGAGGGACTCTGTGATGAGCACGAAGGCAGTTTGTGCTGGCTTTTCAGCGCTCACGCTTGGCGTGATGGGGCTGGTTCTCGTCCTCTGTCAATCGTGCGCCACAACGGGCCACGTGACACCCGCCAACTCCCAGAGCAACGAGGCAGCGATACTCTGTGATCCGATCCTCAGGCAAGTCGCTGAATGGCAGGCAGCTCAAGCGTCAGCCACGGCCGAGGATGACAAGACCGAGACCCGATCGATCTCACTGCTCGGGGAGCTCGAGATGGGGGAGCAGTACGCAACCCTCTTGGCAAAGAGGTTCACAGCACAGGACTCTCCGCGGTTGGATGGCATTCTGCAGAGCCTCGTCCGGTTCGCCGATCGCCCGATTCTCACCTATAGGGTCAAGCTTCTTGAAACGGCTCAGATCAACGCCTTCTCCGTCCCCGGCGGCCACCTGTACGTGACGCAAGGACTGCTGGATGCCATGGAGCCCACCGATGGCGAGTTGGCCTTCATCCTCGCTCATGAGATGGCTCATGCCGCCCTGCGCCACCTTGCATCCACGATGGAGCGAGGCTTCGCAGATTACAACACGCGCATCCAGCTCTGCATGGCTGCGCAGCAGGGTCGGGTCGACGGATCCTCGGTGGCCCCAACTTTTCAGGCGTTGGACTTCACAGCATTTCTCAACTGCACGCAGGGGGAGTTTCAAGCCGATCAGTTCGGGGCTCTCTATGCGCTCCAGGCGGGTTATCAGTTCTCGGAAGTCATTTCGGCGCTGAAGAAGATGATTAGGGCGGCCGGTGATGTGAACGAGATTGGGACGACGACGGTGGAGCTAATGGGCGGTTCCATCTGGAGTCTGCCGACACACCCGGCGACAAGCGAACGCATCGACCAACTGGAGCGCTTCCGCAACCAGCTCACTGAGGTGGCCGCCACGGCCGAGGAAGCCGTCCGCATGCTTGAGCAACGACGGTACGCGGACGCTGCAGACGCTTTCCGCACTCTCCTCAAGGTCTTCCCTGACAGTCGCGCCATGCGCATGGATCTCGCACTGGCGGATCACCTCCAGTTCCGCGACAGCCAGAATGACGCCAGCATGACTCGGGGAACGTTGAGCAATCCCGAGAAGCTGGAGGTTCGGTGGACTGCCCTACTCACGCGGGGGACACACTCGTCCGTCGGGGATAGTCTCGCTTTTCAGCGCGCCCTCAGCGGATACAAGTACACGCTCGCTCTGGACCCCAATCACTCTCCGGCTCGAAACAACTTGGCTGTGGCCTACCTGGATCGCGGAGACTATGAACGCGCGATTTCTGAGCTCAAGACCGTCCTCGCGGCCGACAAAGCGTATGCCCCCGCCTACCGCAATCTCGCAATCGCACACCTTGCCAGGTTTCAGTCGTCGATGCTCGCGGCGGGTTCTCCCCAAGCAAGACTACTTGTCCGGGAGATTCAGGGGAGTTGGGACGAGTACAAGACTCGCATGAACGGACAATTGGGGGGCGAGGATCAGCGACTCGACGCGCACATCAGCCAGCTGACTCTGTGAGCCTCGTGGTCAGGAGGTCGAATGTCGAGGCGGCCCAGAGGGGTGCCGATAAACCAAGTCCATCGACGACGCGGTTGCAATCTGCCGCTGCCTGCCAAGATGCTCTTCTTCGTCTTTGTCCTTGGAATCACCTGCGTTGGCCTGGTCGGATGGGCCAGCGCGGGCCAAGCTCAGAGGCATGAGTTCACAGGCAGCTCATACGCCACCTACGAGGTTGATATGGGCAGCGACGAGCTGCGCCTGTTCTGGAAGTCGCCCAGAGGCATCCCCTTCGGCAATTTCGGGGTGCTGCGCGATTCGCTTGCTGCCGAGGGCATTGATGTCGTTTTCGCTACGAATGCTGGCATCTTCGAGACGACGATGCGCCCCCTTGGGTTGCACATTGAAGATTGACAGGCCCTGGCACCGTTGAATAGTGCCACAGGATCCGGCAACTTCTTCCTTGTGCCAAATGGTGTTTTCTTCGTTGCCGAAGGTCGAGCGCGGTGCGCTCCCCAGAGGGGGTTGGCGGATGACTGACGCCGGATGAGATCTCGGATCTCGTGAGGGTTCGCTGGCTGTCCGGAGTTTCCAGAGCCGCTCCGCCACGTCTAGTGATCCCTGAACGTGCGGCGTCTCCACGCCCTGACCGCCTCTGGCTTGACGATCAGCAGCGTCTTGCGCCAACCGGACCGTACTCGGGAGTGTCAAACCCAGAACATCCGATCCGCAGGCCTCGCACAAGGTCGCGTGCACGTCGACTGGTAGATGCCGAGTTGGTGGCGGAGAGTCAGGATCTCCGCCAGTATGGCGCGACGGAGCGGAAGAGACCATAGACGAGGGATGGGAGAGCCCGTAGAATCAAATGCATCCGAAGGCGTTTCTCCCCAGGGGCCTGCCCGGGGCTGCGAGATCGAAAACAGGGGAGTCTGACGGATGCGCTTGCAACCATCAAGGCCCCCGCATGCTCGGGTTCTCGGGAGGCAAAGTCTCGCAAGCGTCGTCGCGCCGGGGTTCGACGACCGAGAGCATCTGGCGGAACCAAGCGATAGGAAGCAGGCGGCCAGGAATCCGCAGGTGATAGACTGCTTGGTACCAACGGTCACGGAGCGAGGGGAGAAGCGCGGGACAGGCGCTCGCCAAGGATCATGAACCGCGGGTGTCCGGCTTCTGCTGACGGACGGGTGGCGGGACGGGCACATGGAGCATTGGGAGGTGTGAGATGAACCACATGAATGGTGTTGCCTTCTGGGGTCGCGTTTCTCTTCTTCTGATCGTGATGCAGATGGCTGTCACGGCCCCGCAGGTTCGCGCCGAAGAACAGGCAGCGCTACCGAGTGGCCCGGCGCTCGTCAATGCTTTCGTAGAAGCCTCCGGGGGCCGAGAGGCTTTCGCCAAACTCCACAATCGCGTCACTCGAGGAGTGATTCGGATACCTGCCGCCGGTATCGAAGGTTTCTTCACTTCCTACGAGGCGGAGCCAAACTATCGCTACAGCGCAATGTCGATGGGGGCTATGGGAACCAGTGAGGAAGGGTGTGATGGGAACACCGCGTGGAGCTACCACCCATCAACGGGCGCACAGATAAGGGACGGCGAGGAGCTTGCCCGTTCCGTGCGCTTGGCCCACTTTAACCTCCCACTGCACTGCGAAGAGCTGTACAGAAGTGTGGAATGCACCGGGATCGACACGCTCGATGGCCGCCCCCTGTATCGAGTGGAGCTCCGTCCGCCTGAGGGTGCGCCTGATCTGTGGTTACTCGACCAGGAGACGCACCTTATCGCACGAGAGATCAGGACATTAAAGGGACCGACCGGGGACATGCAGGTGACAAGTGATCTGACGGGCTATCGTGCGGTCGACGGTATCCTTTACCCTTTCTTGACCACGCAGACCGTGATGGGCACTCGCATCGAGCTCTCGGTGAGTTCGATCGAACATAATGCAGAGATCGTGGCGGATCGCTTCGTCCTGCCCAAGGCGGTTCAGGAGAAACTCAGCGCCAGCAAGACTGGGCAGAGTGGGTGAGCGGACCGCCAAGCCGTTCTGGGTGTGTATCTTGAGACTGACTGGCGGGAGAGCCTAGAAATGAGCCGCTGCAGGAGTGAAGCCACGACGCGCGGTGTTCCGCTTCAGCGGCCCAACGCATGGGGTGGTGTGGGACAAGTGCTGCTCTGTCTAGCAGGCGGAATTGGAGCGATCACGCTGGCAGTCGCTCTGGGCGCGGTCGAAGCACCTGGAGCAATCCCCGAGCCCCAATCGAGCGGGGCAGTGCTGGCGCTGCTTGACGCTGGGCACTATGTCGAGGCGGAGACTGCTGGCCGGATGCTTCTCAGCGAACTTCCGCCGGACACGGTGCAGACTGAGGCATTGTCACTCGCGCGTGCAAGTGCGCTTGAGGTCTTTGTTGAATGTCTCACAAGAAGCGGGCGATTACGAGGCTCTGAGGCGGAGAGCTTGGCCCATGTAGCGCTTTGCTTGAGACGAACGTGCCTTGGTCCGAGACATACAGACCTTGCAGCGTCCTTGAATTGCCTAGGGCGCTCGCTCCACCAGGCGGGTGAATATGAGAGTGCGGCAGCTGCGTTCGACTCAGCTCTTGTGATCCACACCCAGTCGCCAGGCTCGCTAGCTGTCTACGCGAGGTCCATGGAAGGACTCGGGATCACGCTCACGGAACTCGGTCAATCTCAAGAGGCGCGTGTGTTGCTGGAGAAGGCGGTGGCCGTCCGTGAGTCGACGTTGAGTGAAAAGGGTCAGACTCTGGCGACTTGCCTGAGCGATCTCGGGAAGGTACTCTACGATTTGGGCGATTACCGCAATGCCCGCCAGCTCAACGAACGGGCGCTGGAAATCCAAGGCCGGGTGCTTCGGCGCGACCACCCGGAGATTGCCACGATCTTGCAGCGGCTGGGCGATTGCGAAGTGCGCCTCGGGGAATACCAAGCAGCAAGGGGGTACTGCGACAGTGCCCTTTGTGTTAGGACTAGAAGCCTGCCACCTCTGCATTCTGACCTTGGAGAAAGCTACGAACGGCTGGCTCAGCTCCAAGGTCTACTCGGAAAGTTCACAGACGCCAAGGTGTCTTGCGAGCGGGCAGTCTCGATCCTCCAAGGTTCCCTGGGTGTGGATCACCCGCGTACCCTTTCTGCGCTGCAGACAAGAGCCGAGCTCCTTCTTGCGAGCGGGGAATACAGAGAAGCGCAGTCATTGCTTCAGCGCGTCCTCAACACCCGGATTCGCGCCCTTGGGGAATCGCATCGGGCGACCGCGAGTAGTCGCCTGGTTCTCGCGATCTGCACTGCCAAGATGGGCAGGTACACAGAGGGACGGATCCTATTTGGCGCCGCACTGGCCGCGCTGCGCGAGACAATCGGCGAGATGCACCCGGACTACCTCGCCGCACGGGGGAGCTTCACAGCATTCCTCGGGGAGTCAGGCAATCTCATAGGAGCCGGAGACATTCTCAGGGAGCTACTGCCCATCCAGGAGCAGGTCCTGGGAGATCATCATCCGGACCTAGCCAAGACCCTGATGAACTACGGTCACTTCATGGTCGTGAACGGCCAGTGGGCCGCTGGCGGCTCCTACTTCGAACGCGCTCTTGAGATCCTGCAGAGCGTCTACCCGGAGGACAACCCTGAGGCGGCAAAGGCATTGACAAATTTGTCCATGGCCTGCGCGGGGGCCGGTGATTTGGCAAAAGGCCTCCCTCTCATGCGCCGGGCATTGGAGATGCAGGAGCGCGTGTTGGGGCCGGATCATCCCGACTTGAGGGCGAATCTCTACAACCTAGGCACCACCGCCTTGAAGTCCGGTAACGCCAGGGAGGCAAGACGCTTGCTGGAGAGAGCGGTAGCCATCGGAAGTGGGAGCGTTGATTCGGGGCAGTGGATGCAGCGGGAAGCAAACAATGCGCTGGGAGTCGTCTATTATCAACTCGGGGAGTACAATCTGGCCCTTCAGTGCCTGGAAACGGCCCGGGAGGGTGCCGAACGCGAACTCGGGCCCGATGATCCTTCGGTCGGGAGACTGCTCCAGAACGTCGGGGCCGTACTCCTCGATATGGGAGAGTACGGCGCGGCTGTGAAGACCCTCGATCAGGCACTCGGGCTTCTCGAGAGGACACGAGGCACGAACACCCCGGACCTCGCATATGCACTCACGAACATGGGGTGCGCGCAGATGAAACTGGGCGAGTTCCGATCGGCGCAGGATTACATGACGCGGGCACTCAGGATCCGCGAAGACACATTCGGACGACAGCATCCGTCCGTGGCAGAGACTCTGAATGACCTTGGAGCCCTGTACTACGAGTTGGGGGACACAGCCTCTGCGCGAAAGTGTTATGAAGAGGCCAACGCGATCGTTGTCTTGTTCCTTGGCCCCGACCACTCGATGGCGACCGCGACCCTTAACAACCTGGCGATTCTTCGATTCGACGCCGGAGATCTTGTCGGTGCGCGAAGGATCTACGCGCAGGTCCTTCCGATCAAAGAGAGGACCATGGGCCCCGACCACCCCAGCGTTGCGATCAGTCTGCACAACCTGGCAAATGTCGAGCGGAGACTAGGGAATTGCGCGTCGGCCAGGGCGCTATATGAAAAAGCGCTGCAGATCCTGGAACAAGGCTATGGAGAAATGCACCCGCTGTTCGCCATGGAGCTCCATGACTTGGCGGTTCTCCTTTGGCGATGTGGGTCGAAGGACGAGGCGTTTGTGGACGCTATTCGAGCATCCGAGTTGAGCAGGGAGCAGCTGCGCCTGGTCGTCGGTGGTCTTCCTGAGCGGTACGGTCTGAAATTCTCAGCAGCGAGTGCGGCGGTGAGGGATCTGCCATTGTCCTTGGTCGCTGAAGGGATCGGCTCTCGGGAGAGGGTACTCGCCCTCGATCAGGTCATCCGCACGCGCTCGATTGTCTTGGATGAAATGGTTGTCCGACTGCAGATCGCGAGTGACGAAGGAGGTGCGGGGAACCTGAAGCTTGTAGAGGAGTTGGCAAGGCGACGAGAGCACTTGGCGAACCTGCTCGTGCGTGGTCCAAGTACGATGAACGCGACTGACTTCCTGAGCTTGGTCATGGAGGCACGTGAGCAAAAGGAGCGAGCCGAGACAGAATTGGCGAAGATCAGCGAAAGGATGGCAGAGGCGATCACACGGCGCGAGATCGGCCTGGCAGAGGTTCTGAGGACGCTGCCCCGAGGCGCAGCAATCGCATCATATGTCTGCTACTCCAGAATTGAACCGCTGCAAGCGGTTGCCAGGGATTCGGAGACGCCGGCTGGAGAGAATCAAGTCCGATCCTACATCGCCTTGTGCGCGCGCGCAGGAAACCAGGATGTCCGTGCAGTACCTCTTGGACCGGCGTCGCTGATCGATGACGCGGTTCGCCGGTGGCGTACCGCGATGGTCGCTTCTCAGCGGGGAGAAGCTGCGGTCCAGAAAGAGGGAGACGGGCTCAGGAAACTCATCTGGGATCCCGTTCTGCCGTGTCTTGGCGATGCCGCGATGGTGTTTCTCGTGCCCGACGGCGCACTTCAACTGGTCAACTTCGCCGCTCTGCCCGCGCGCGACGGCGGCTACCTGGTCGAAGAGAATCGGGTCCTTCACTACCTCTCGGTGGAGAGAGACCTAGTCCCCGCGAAGGGCAGAAAGGCTGGTAGGGAGGGTCTTCTGGCAGTGGGGGGCGTGGGTTTTGGTGCTCATGTAGCCTCCACTTCAGCGATGGCGGTCCTTGCCGATGAAGTGTCCACGGTTGGGTCGGCCGCTTCGCCTGGGGGGGCACGGCGGGGAGGATTCGAAGAGCACCCGTCCGTTGTCACGCTTCCCAACTGCGATGAATTCAGATCCACTCGTTTTGGCCCGCTCCCACTGACAGAGAATGAGGTTGATTCAATCGCGGCGACCTGGCTTCATTCTGTAGCCAAGGCCGATGGGAACTTGCCAGACTCGACGATGGTGGTTCGACTCGTGGGCGATTCGGCGACGGAGCGGGCCGTCAAGGGGAATGTGCATGACAAGACCATCCTGCACTTCGCCACCCATGGGTTTTCACTTTCCGGCTCCTGCGTGCCGATGGCGGTAGTCCGTCGTGGGGCCGATCATCTGCAAGGCGTCGAGCTTCCGGAGCTTCTTGGAGAAGACCATCTGCTCGCTCTCTCGGGTCTCGCGCTGGCGGGCGCCAACAATCGCGCGGAGATCGAGTCCAACGAGGACGACGGTGTGCTGACAGCAGAAGAGATCGCGGCCTTGGACTTGCGTGGGGTTGAGATGGTGGTGTTGTCCGCATGTGACTCGGGTGTCGGGGAGGTGCTTACGGGTGAGGGGGTCCTGGGGCTTCGGCGGGCGTTTGCACTTGCAGGCGCACCAACGCAGATTGTGAGCCTGTGGTCTGTGGAGGACGAGAGCAGTAACCTGTGGATGATATCATTCTACAAGGCAAGATTCGAAGAGAAGAGGGGAATCGCCGAAGCCACAAGAATCGCCGACCATGGGGTGCTCGAGTATTGCCGGAAGACGCGCGGAACGACCCACCCTTTCTATTGGGGACCATTCGTTTCAGTGGGAGATTGGAGGTAGAAGGCCAACGCCAAGCCGAAGCTTCCAAGCGAGACGACGCGTTCCAGAGGGTGCGGATTTCCCGCGATCGTGATCACCTGCACGAAGCACGCTCACGGCTGAAGCGGGTGCTGTCGCGCCTCCCACAGCATCGCTTGTAGGCTCCAAGTTATGCACCGCCGGCTTGAACAGTGTCGACCAAGCCGTCAGGTGATCGCAGCTTGTCTGCTCGTGAAGTATCTTCCCGGTCAGGCCAAGTGCTGTTGCCATGATCGGGATTGGCACCAGCAGCATCGCGATGCCGGCAAGCACTGCGAACCAGCACATCGAGTGACGATTTCCTGGGGTAGGAACATGCAGCGCGTCCATGACTCTCACTCCCTCTCCCCCACCAGAATGAACGGCGCCCAAAAGTACGGATGGTCGTAGCGATAGCCCGTCTCGTCCGCCTGCGTCCGCAACCACGCCTTCGCTTCCTGCAACGCCTCCGCCTTCGTCATCCCGCCCCGATGCCCCGCTCGCTCCCCCTCGTACTGCCCCCACCAGTCCTCATAGAACCGCCTCATCAACAGCGCCGTCGACCGGTCGCTCACCGACCACAAACTCACCAACAAGCTCCCCGCACCCGCCTGCAGAAACGCGTGCGCCAGCCCCACGGTCCCCTCGCCACCCACGGTCTTGCCCAACGCCGTCTGGCACGCACTCAACCCCACCAGCTCCGCACCCAGCTTCCACCCCTGCAGGATCTCCCCAGCCGTCACTACCCCGTCGTACACCGGCTCCCCAGCCAGACTTGCCGCCAGCGCGTCGGGCAACTCCACCCGCGACAGAACCAGGCACGAGCGCTCCGGCTGCTCCGGATCCGCCACCGCGTGCGTCGCTATGTGGATCGTCCCGTACCCCGCTAGCTCCCCGCTCCGCGCCAGGCGCGCCAGCCCCTGCTCCGTCGCCTCCGGACCCAACCAGACCGTGGGCTCGGCCGTGAGCGACGCGATCCCCCGGATCTCCTCCCGCGTCGCCGGCAGCCGCGGCAGGGAGCCGAGCACTGAGGCGCTGCGGGCCAGGATCCCCCACTGCCAGCTCGAGTCCACCGCTGCGCCCCGACTCGCAAGAAGCTCGCCCGCCATCTCCTCGCGCTCCATCGCCGACTTCTGCTCCGCTGAGAACGGGGGATCCCCGACCAGGAGGGCCTTGCCTGGACCTTCCCGATCCTCGGACCCGCGCTTCTCCTGCAGCCAGGTGTAGACCGTGGCCGAGGGAATGTAGGAGATCCGGTAGCGGTCTCCCAGCCAGGTGCCGGTGCTGTCCTGCAGCGCCTCGATCGGGACCGAGGCCATGGCGCCCGAGGGGATGACGATGAGCTCCTCCACCCCGGTGAGGGCTTCGGCAAGCGGGGCGATGCGGGTGGACCAGAGGTTCTGCGCTTCCAGCTCCACGGATGAGATGGGGCTGGCCAGGTGCCTCAGGTAGCCGGCCGACGCCGCGAAGGGGGAGCGGGCGGCACTTTCACCAGCGGATTCTCCGGCTGGCTCCACTCGGGCCCAGGTAACCGGACCCCGGTTGCGGATCACGTAGCCCCAGGAGGCGTACTGCTTCTCCCCCAGGACATCCACATCCAGCCAACCCAGGATTGCCTGGTTCGATCCAAGGACTGCCTGCACCCTCTGTAGCGCAAAGGCTTGACCCTCGGTCACCGGGTACTTGGCTGCCAGCTCCCGCTCGAAGGTGCTCCAGCGCTTCTGGGTCTCGAAGAGTCTCGCGCGGGTCTGCTCGAGGCGGTCCTGGCTCTCCGGCGTGCTGTCGCGTCGGGCTGCTTCGGAGAGCACCTCGAGCTGCTTCTCTAAGCCGGTGAGCTCCCAGCGCAGGGAGTCTTCCCGGGCGGCTTCGGTTGGAGTGAGGATGCGCTGCGCGGCTCTCAGCAGAAGATCCGCCAGGACGCGGCCTTGGTCTCGCTCGGCTGCGGACCAGGCACCTTGAGCATTGCCATGGTGAAGACGCACATCCGCCAGAAGCTGGTACGGTGATTGCTGGAATGTGGCCCGCTCGAGGCCCGTTCCCACCCGGAGCCGGGCGGCCTCGAACACCGAGGCGGCTTCCTCGAGGGCTGCGGACGTACCGGCGTAATCGCCTTGCGCATAGAGAAGCCCGGCCAGGTTGTTCAGGCTCGTGGCTACTGATGGGTGTTCTGGGCCCAGAGCCTTGCGATAGACGCCCACCGCCTCGCGATACAAGGGCGCCGCACCCGCATAGTCGCCTCGCCCGTCAAGAAGCATGGCCAGGTTGTTCAGGCTCGTTGCGACGTGCGGATGCTCCGACCCCAGAACCTCGCGCGAGATGGCCAGTGACTCGCGGTGCAGGGGCTCTGCACCCGCGTAGTCGCCCTTCCCCTGAAGAAGTGCGGCCAGGTTGTTCAGGCACGTCGCGACATCGGGGTGCCCGGGGCCCAGAACCTCTCGCACGATCCCCAGCGATTCGCGGTACAGGGGCTCCGCGCCCGCGTAGTCGCCTTTGGCCTGAAGAACCAGCGCCAGGTTGTTCAGGCACGCCGCGACATCGGGGTGCCCCGCGCCCAGAACCTTGCGTTGGATGGCCAGCGCTTCGCGGCACAGGGGCTCCGCGCCCGCGTAGTCCCCCCGGGCCTGAAGAAGATGGGCCAGGTTGTTCAGGCTCTGTGCGACCTGCGGGTGCTCCGGTCCAAGAACCTTGCGCGAGATTGCCAGCGCCTCGCGGTACAAGGGCTCCGCACCTGTGTAGTCACCTTTCGCCTGAAGAAGCCCCCCAAGATTCGCCAAAGTCGTTGCGACAAGTGGGTGGTCTGAGGCTAGGACGTCACGCTGGATGGCCAGCGCTTCACGATACAAGGGCTCCGCGCCAGCGTAGTCCCCGTGAGCTTGAAGAAGCGCGGCCAGATTGTTCAGGCTCGTCGCGACATCCGGATGCTCCGGGCCCAGAACCTTGCGCGAGATTGCCAGCGCCTCGCGGCACAAGGGCTTCGCACCCGCGTAGTCACCTTGGGCCTGAAGGAGCATGGCCAGGTTGTTCATGCTCGTCGCGACATCCGGATGCTCCGGACCCAGAACCTGGCGTCGGATGGCCAGCGATTCGCGGTACAAGCGCTCCGCACCCACATAGTCACCTTGGGCCTGAATGAGTATGGCCAGGCTGTTCATGCTCGCCGCGACTTTTGGGTGCTCCCAGCCAAACGCCTTCTGCCAGATAGCCAGCGACTCCCGGTACAAGGGCTCCGCACCTATGTAATCGCCCCGGGCTCGGAGAAGGTCGGCCAGGTTGTTCAGACTCGTCGCGACGTCCGGGTGCACTGGGCCAAGAGCCTTGCGTCGAATGGCCAGCGACTCGCGGAGCAAGGGCTCCGCACCTGCATAGTCACCTTGAGCCTGAAGAAGCACGGCGAGGTTGTTCAGGCTCAAGGCGACATTTGGGTGCTCCGGACCCAGAACCTTGCGCCAGATGGCCAGCGACTCGCGGTACAAGGCCTCCGCGCCTGCGTAGTCGCCTTGGGCTTCGACGAGCATGGCCAGGTTGTTCAGACTCGTCGCGATATCCGGATGCTCCGGACCCAGAGCCTTGCGTCGAATGGCCAGCGCTTCACGATACAAGGGCTCCGCACTCGCGTAATCGCCCCGGGCTTGAAGAAGCCCCGCCAGGTTGTTCAGACTCGTCGCGACATCCGGATGCTCCGGGCCCAGAACCTTGCGCCGGATGACCAGCGACTCATGGTACAACGGCTCCGCTCCCGCGTAGTCACCCCCGGTTTGAAGAAGCCAGGCCAAGGTGTTCAGGCTCGTTGCGACGTCCGGATGTTCCGGGCCCAGAACCTTGCGCAAGATCGAGAGCGCCTCGCGGCACAAGGGCTCCGCAGCCGCGTAGTCGCCTCGGGCGTCAAGAAGCACGGCCAGGTTGTTCAGGCTGTTCGCAACATCGGGGTGCTCCGGACCTTGAACCTTGCGCCGGATCGCCAGCGACTCGCGGCACAAGGGCTCCGCGCCCGCGTAGTCGCCTCGGGTCTGCAGAAGCAGGGCCAGGTTGTTCAGACTCGTCGCGACGTTTGGATGCTCCGGGCCCAGAACCTTGCGCAAGATGCCGAGCGACTCGCGGTACAAGGGCTCCGCGCCCGCGTAGTCGCCTCGGGCTCTGAGGAGCTCGGCCAGGTTGTTCAGGCTCGTCGCGACATCCGGATGCTCCGGGCCCAGAACCTTGCGCAAGATGGCCAGCGACTCACGGTACAGGGGCTCCGCGCCTGCGTAGTCGCCGCGGGCCGAAAGTAGCAGCGCTAGGTTGTTCAGGCTGGTCGCGAGACTTGGGTGATCCGGACCCAGAATCTTGCGCCGGATCGCCAGCGACTTGCGGTACAAGGGCTCCGCATCCGCATAGTCCCCGCGGGCTTTAAGAAGCCACGCCAGGCTGTTCAGGCTCGTCGCAACCTCCAGGTGCTCAGGACCCAGAACTCTGTGCCGAATCGCCAGCTGCTCCCGCGCTAGGTAGATCGCTACCTCGATCACACCTCCGTAATAGCGCTGTGTTATCTGTCCCTCTAGCCAGTCGGCCTTCGCCAGCTGCTCCCGAAGACTGTCCGGAAGCTGCGCCGCAAACTCGAGGGTGCGGACAAGCCGCTCTGCATCCGCGATCTCATACGGCTGCGCCTCGTCATCGGCACGCACCAGCTCCAGCGCTTGCCGCGCAACCTCGGCCGCCTCGTCATATGCTCCTGCCTGGCGAAGCTCCATGACCCGACTCATCAGCGAGTCCGCGGCCTCATCCGCCATTGCCGGGATCGGCACGAGCAGCATCGCCATGCCGGCCAGCACTGCGAACCAGCACACGGCGTGACGATCTCTTGATGCAGCAACATTCAGCGCACCCATACCACTCACTTTCTCTCCCCCACCAATATGAACGGCGCCCAAAAGTACGGATGGTCGTAGCGATAGCCCGTTTCGTCCGCCTGCGTCCGCAACCACGCCTTCGCTTCCTGCAACGCCTCCGCCTTCGTCATCCCGCCCCGATGCCCCGCTCGCTCCCCCTCGTACTGCCCCCACCAGTCCTCATAGAACCGCCTCATCAACAGCGCCGTCGACCGGTCGCTCACCGACCACAAACTCACCAACAAGCTCCCCGCACCCGCCTGCAGAAACGCGTGCGCCAGCCCCACGGTCCCCTCGCCACCCACGGTCTTGCCCAACGCCGTCTGGCACGCACTCAACCCCACCAGCTCCGCACCCAGCTTCCACCCCTGCAGGATCTCCCCAGCCGTCACTACCCCGTCGTACACCGGCTCCCCAGCCAGACTTGCCGCCAGCGCGTCGGGCAACTCCACCCGCGACAGAACCAGGCACGAGCGCTCCGGCTGCTCCGGATCCGCCACCGCGTGCGTCGCTATGTGGATCGTCCCGTACCCCGCTAGCTCCCCGCTCCGCGCCAGGCGCGCCAGCCCCTGCTCCGTCGCCTCCGGACCCAACCAGACCGTGGGCTCGGCCGTGAGCGACGCGATCCCCCGGATCTCCTCCCGCGTCGCCGGCAGCCGCGGCAGGGAGCCGAGCACTGAGGCGCTGCGGGCCAGGATCCCCCACTGCCAGCTCGAGTCCACCGCTGCGCCCCGACTCGCAAGAAGCTCGCCCGCCATCTCCTCGCGCTCCATCGCCGACTTCTGCTCCGCTGAGAACGGGGGATCCCCGACCAGGAGGGCCTTGCCTGGACCTTCCCGATCCTCGGACCCGCGCTTCTCCTGCAGCCAGGTGTAGACCGTGGCCGAGGGAATGTAGGAGATCCGGTAGCGGTCTCCCAGCCAGGTGCCGGTGCTGTCCTGCAGCGCCTCGATCGGGACCGAGGCCATGGCGCCCGAGGGGATGACGATGAGTTCCTCCACCCCGGTGAGGGCCTCGGCAAGCGGAGCGATGCGGGTGGACCAGAGAGCCAGGGGTTCCGTCTTGAGCAGCTGGCGCGGATCGATCATTCGCTCCATGTAGCGAATGATCTCTGAGAAGGGCTGCCCCGATGCACTGCCTTCTGGTGATTCCACCCCGGCCCAGGTCACCGGACCCTGGTTGCGGATCACGTAGCCCCAGGAGGCGTACTGCTCCTCGGCTAGAGCCACATCCAGCCAACCCAGGATCGCCTGGTTCGAGCGCAGGACTGCCTGCACCCTCTGTAGCGCAAAGGCCTGACCCTCGGTCACCGGGTACTTGGCTGCCAGCTCCCGCTCGAAGGTGCTCCAGCGCTTCTGGGTCTCGAAGAGTCTCGCGCGGGTCTGCTCGAGGCGGTCCTGGTTCTCTCGCGCGCTGTCCCGGCCGGCTGCTTCGGAGAGCACCTCGAGCTGCTTCTCCAGGCCGGTGAGCTCCCAGCGCAGGGAGTCTTCCTTGGCGGCTTCGGTTGGAGTAAGGGTGCGCTGCGCCGCTCGCAGCAGAAGATCCGCCAGGACGCGGCCTTGGTCTCGTTCGGCAGCGGACCAGGCACCTTGACCATCGCCAATAGAGAGGCGCACACCTGCGAGAGACAGGTATGGCGATCGCTGGAATGTGGCCCGCTCGAGGCCCGATCCTACCCGGAGCCGGGCCGCCTCAAACACCGCGGCGGCCTCCTCGAGGGCCGCGGCTGCCCCGGGGTAGTCGCCGACAGCCGCAAGCAGCAGTGCCAGATTGTTCAGGCTCGTGGCGACATCTGGATGCTCTGGGCCCAGAGCCTTACGTCGGATGGTGAGCGCCTCGCGACAGAAAGGTTCCGCGTCTGCGTAGTCACCTCGGACCTGCAGAAGGTAGGCCAGGTTGTTCACGCTCAGCGCAACATCCGGGTGCTCCGGGCCCAGCACCTTGCGCTGGATGGTCAGTGCCTCGCGGTACAAAGCCTCCGAGCCCGCGTGATCGCCGCGGGCGCAGAGAAGTGTGGCCAAGTTGTTCAGGCTCGTTGCGACGTCCGGATGCTCCGGGCCCAGAGCCTTCTGCATGATGGCCAGCGACTCGCGGCACAGCGACTCCGCCCCTGCATTGTCATGTCGGGCTTGAAGAAGCCAGGCCAGGCTACTAAGGCTCCTCGCGACGGACGGGTGCTCATTGCCGAAGACCTTGCGATCGATGGCCAACGCCTCGCGGCACAGGGGTTCCGCACCCGCGTAGTCGCCCTTCTTCTGAAGAAGCAGTCCGAGGTTAATCAAGCTCGTTGCGACATGCGGATGCTCCGGGCCCAGGATTCTAACGAAGATCGCTAACGACTCGCGATACAATGGCTCCGCGCTCGCATAGTCACCGCGGGCTCGAAGGAGTTCAGCCAGATTGCATAGGCTCGCCGCGACGTCCGGGTGCTCCGGGCCCAGAACCTTGTGATAGATGGCCAGAGACTCACGGTACAGAGGCTCCGCGCCGGAATAGTCGCCCTGGGCGCGAAGAAGCTCGGCCAGGTTGTTCAGGCCTGCTGCGACGTACGGGTGCTCTGGACCCAGAATCCCGCGACAGGTGGCTAGTGCTTGACGAAACAACGGTTCTGCCTGCTCATAGTCGCCCCGATCCTGGAGAAGCTGGGCTAAGTTATTCAGGCTCCTCGCGACGGACGGGTGCTCCTCGCCGAAGACCTTGCGATCGATGGCCAACGCTTCACGGTACAGGGGTTCCGCATCTGCGTAGTTGCCCTGATCCTGGAGAACCCCAGCCAGACTTGCCAGACTTGCGGCAACACCTGGATGCTCCGGGCCAAGGGCCTTGCGCCGGATGGCCAGCGACTCCCGATACAAGGGTTCCGCGCCTGCGTAGTCGCCCCGGTCTACAAGAAGCCCGCCCAGGTCGTTCAGACTCGTCGCGACATCCGGGTGCTCCGGTCCCAGAACCTTGCGCCGGATGGCCAGTGACTCGCGGCACAAGGACTCCGCGCCCGCGTAGTCCCCGCGGGCCTGAAGAAGGCTGGCCAGGTTGTTCAGGCTCGTCGCGACGCTTGGGTGCTCCGGACCTAGAACCTCGCGCACGATGGCTAGCGACTCGCGGTACAAGGGCTCCGCGCCCGCGTAGTCACCCTGGGCTTGAAGAAGTGCGGCCAGGTTGTTCAGGCTCGTCGCGACATCCGGGTGTTCCGGGCCCAGAACCTTGCGCCGGATGGCCAAGGACTCATACAACAACGTCTCCGCGTCGGCATGGTCCCCTCGTGCGTGAAGAAGCATGGCCAGCTTGTTCAGGCTCGTCGCGACATCTGGATGCTCCGGGCCCAGGACCTTACGCCGGATGACCAACGCCTCGCGGTGTAAGGGCTCCGCACCCGCGTAGTCGCCTCGGGCATAGAGAAGCGTGGCCAGATTGTCCAGACTCGTCGCGACGTCCGCGTGCTCCGGTCCCAGCGTCTTTCGCATGATGGCCACTGATTCACGCCACAATGGCTCTGCGCTCTCGAGGTCCCCCTTCTCCTGAAGAAGCACGGCCAGATTTCTCAGACTCTGCGCCACATCCAAGTTCGCCGGCCCCAACGCCTTGCGCCGGATGGCCAATGATTGGCGGAACAGCAGCTCTGCGCCTGCGGTATCGCCGCGGGCCTGAAGAAGCGCGGCCAAGTTGTTCAGACTTGTCGCGACGTACGGGTGCTCCGCACCCATGACCTTGCGACAGATCGCCAACGACTCGTGGTACAGCGGCTCTGCATCGGCGTGGTCACCATTCTCCTGAAGGAGAGTGGCCAGGTTGTTCAGGCTTGTCGCGACATCCTGATGCTCCACACCGAGAATCTCGCGCATGATCGCCAGCTGTTCCCGCCCCAGTCCAATTCCCCTCTCGACCGCGCCTTCCCGATAACACTGATCCCTTTGTCTGCCTAGCCGGTCCGCCCTCGCCAGCTGCTCCCGGAGACTATCCGGAAGCTGCACCGCAAACTCGAGGGTGCGGACAAGCCGCTCTGCATCCGTGATCTCATACGGCTTCGCCTCGCGATCCGCCCGCACGAGCTCCAGCGCTTGCCGCGCAACCTCGGCCGCCTGGTCATACGCTCCGGCCTGGCGAAGCTCCATGACCCGACTCATCAGCGAGTCCGCGGCCTCATCTGCCATGGCCGGAGTCGGCACCAGCAGCATCGCGATGCCGGCAAGCACTGCGAACCAGCACATGGTGTGACGATCTCTTGATGCAGGAACATGCAGGGCACCCATGGCACTCACTCTCCCCCACGAGAATGAACAGCACCCACTAGCCACAACCACAGAGTCCCCGAGATGCGAAGCTGTCCTTCGGATGTTCGCTGCTACTTGGCCCGGTCGCGGAGGTCGTAGCGATGGCTGCCGACGCCATGGTAGATGGCCTGGCGCGCGGCTCGCAACACCCGGAACGCGTAGACACTGCTTACACCGGTAGAATCTCGGTCGGAAGCAGGGTGCGGCGGCCAGCTTGCGGCACTCGGCGAGACGGATGACTCGCGCCCTTGTGTTCCTGTCGAACAACCGGGCGCAGTTCGCCCGTGGCAGGCCCGGACGCTGCCAGGTCGATCAGCCCGCTTGCCGCTTGATCACCACCAGCGTGATGTCGTCCGACTGCGGCACGCCGGCCGCGTGGGCGGCCACGGCCGACAGAATCGCCTCGCGGATTCCCGCGGCCGAGAGGTGGGCGTTGCGGCGCACGAGCTCCAGCAGGCGCTCCTCGCCGAGCATGTTGGCCAGCTCGCCGGACGATTCCTCGGCCGCGGCATCGGCCAGCGCCAGGCCCACTCCTACCCCGGTGGCCCCACCGCCGCCGCGGACCGCCGCGGCCCCGGTGACCCCACCGCCGCTGCCGCCCGTCCCGTCCACGGGCCCCTCCGCCTCCGAGATCCCGTCCGTGTAGAGCACGACGACATCCCCCGGATTGAGCACGATCGTCTCCTGCTCGTACCTCATCCCCGCCAACATGCCGATGAGCAGGCCACCCCGCTTGAGCAGCTCGATCGAGCCATCAGCCCGACAGAGGATGGGCGGGTTGTGGCCGGCGTTGGTGCACGTGAAGGTCGCCGTGTGGCGGTCGAGCACGCCGTAGAAGAACGTGGCGAACATCTGCGCGTCGGTCGACCGCACGAGCAGATCATTCACGCGCTGGACGATCTCCGCCACGGTGCTGGGGTGGATCACCTGACCCTGCAGACTGGCCTGGAGGTTCGACATCAGCAGGGCGGCGGGCATGCCCTTGCCGGAGACATCGCCGATGGCGATGCCCAGGCGGCCCTCGCCTTGATCGAGGAAGTCGAAGTAGTCGCCGCCGACCTGCAGGCTGGGCACGCTCGTCCCCAGCACCTCGAACCCGGGCACGAACGGGCTTTCGTGCGGCAGCAGGCGTCGCTGGATCGCCCGCGCGGTCTCCAGCTCGCGCTCGAGCCGCTCGCGGGCCACCGCTTCCTCGCGCCCGCGCTTGACCGCGGTGGTCATGTCGTTGAACGCCTCGGCCAGCTCGCCGAGCTCATCTTCATTGGGCACCTCGATGTGCGTGTCGAGGTCGCCGGCCGCCAGGCGGATCGTGCCCTTGTGCAGTTCGGCCACGGCCCCCGTGATGCCGGTCGCGATGCGGATGCCGAAGTAGAGCGCCACGGCCTCCATGACCAGGAAGAAGACGGCCAACACGATCAGGCCGAAGACGAGCACCTGGTTGAGGCGATACTCCTTGAGCGTGAAGTCCTGGGCCAGATCGCGCAGCGAGGCCGACAGGTAGAGGATCACGTTGTCGGCGATGAAGCCGTCCGCGTGCTGGCGGATCACGGTGACGAGCGCCGCCCCGATGCGGATGTCGCTGTTCAGGAAGCCCGCCCGCGCGCTCTCGCGCGGCGGGGCCGCCGCGCGCCGGCCCCGGATGTCGATGCGGGTGCGGGTGGTGTCGGCCTGGTTCGCCTCGTCCGTCGCTCGATCGTCGGTCGTCACGTGGACGCCGGGCGAGCTGAACACCCCCGTGTCGCAATGGAGCAGGCGCGCCAGGTAGCCCAGGGCCGTGCTGTCGAGACCGTAGCCCTCCGCGGTCAAGCCGCCCTCGGCCGTGCCGGTCAATCGCAGCAGCCAGATCTCGCTGCCGATCCTGAAGTAGGCGGTCGTGTCCCGCGGGGCCCAAGCCCCCGTCGGTGCCTCTTCGTCGTCCAGATTCACCTGGACCATCCCGCCCGCGGTCCGCTCGCGGATCGCCGTCTCGATCTCCTCGCGCGAGCGAACCGCGACCGGCGCATCCCCGGCGCCAGGCCGGCTCTCGAGCCCCGCGCCCACGCCGCCCGCGCTCCCAGCGCCCGCGCCACCGGCAGCCGCGCTCCCGCCGCCCGCGCTCGCGACCGTATCCCCCGCCGCCGCGAACGCCGCCAGCCACCCGCTCCGAAACTCCGCCAGCCACTCGGGCGGCATGCCGCTGAGCGGCCGGACGTCCGCGGAGAGGTCCGCCGCGAAGTGCCGGGAGAACGGCAGCGGTTCGAGCCGCATGCCGTGATCGAGCTGCTCGGCCCACGCCTGCAGGATGGCCTGGCCTCGCACCGCGCGACTGCCGCCCAGGACGCCCAGGAGGGTGATCCCGGTCAGAATCAGCACGAGGGCCACCGGTACGAGCGCGACCAGGAGGCCGCTCACGGCGAGCTTGGGCTTCAGGTGCATGTGATGCAGCCGCATGCGCACGAAGATCGCGAACAGGGAAACCACCCAGAAGATGCGCAGCGATCCGAGGGCGTAGCTCGTCAGGTTGCGGCCGAAGGCCTGCGCCCAGGTCGGCTCCTCCAGGCGTGGGAAACGCCACCCGAACGCGAGCAGTCCCAGGACGACGGCGCCGAACACGAACACCTGGGCCCGCTGCGCCGAGGTGAGGTGCCGGTAGGGCCGGCAGCGGCGGAAGAGGAGCAGGATCGCCGACATGAGGATGCCGATCCCGGGTCCGGCGTCGTGCGATCCGAGCACGAGCACGATCAGCGTGCCGGCCGCGAGCCACACGTGCCAGAACCGGCGCGCCGCCGTGTCCAACAGCAGCAGGCGGGCCGCGGTGAGCCAGGTCGCCAACGCGATCACGCCCGTCACCCAGAGGCCCACGGCCTGCTGACCGCCCAGCAGGCGATGCGCCAGCCAGGCGACCACGCAACCGAGCGCCGCCCTCCGCACGCGAGTCCAAACCCGCCGTTCGAGCGGGTGACCCGGCTTCCTGCGCTTCTCGCTCACCAGCGGTTTTCGCTCCTCGGATACGGTCAGCGCCAGCGTCGCGCCACATGAGAGGCCGAGGGCGGGCGCGTGGCTCCCTCGACGGCCGCCAGCGTAAGAGGCCGGTCAGACCCCGACAAGCGGGTTCTGACCGACCTCTGACCCAGCACGTGACCCAGCACGACCGTGGGCAGTCGCCGGCCCGCACCGCCGGCCAGCGCCCGCCGCGCGCCGGGGCGCGGCCTACCGGAGCAGCGTGATCGGCTCGCGCAGGAGGCGGTCGCCCACCCGCGCGCGGGCGTAGTACAACCCCGGGGCGAGGGGCGTCCCCCGCTCATCGCGCCCGTCCCAGCGAACGGTCGCTTCCGCGCTTGTCGCGGCCAGTCGGCGGACCAGGCGCCCCCCGGCGTCGTAGATCTCGATCAGCGGCGCGGCGGCGCGGGCGGCCTGATCGGCGAACTCGAGCCGAACCTCGCTCGACGCGGGGTTCGGCCGGGCGCGCAGCGGGCGGACTCCCTGGGCGGCCGGCGCCTCGCCGGCTCCCACCGGGTCGAGCGCCACATCCGCGGGGGCCGTCTGCGCCGAGAAGATGTAGGACGTCGCGCCCGTGCTGGAGATGCTGGCGACGGCCAGGATGACCTCGTCGTTGGGATCGTCGAGGTCGAAGACGGGCAGCGTGCCGACTTGGGTGGAGGGATTGAGCGGCAGGCGCAGCGCCTGGGTCGGCTCCCCGGCGCGCTTCGCCAGGCACCAGACGGCGAACTTGTTGTTGTCGCTGCCGTCGAAGCTCCACTCCATCGCGCCGGCGGGGAACGTGCGGAAGCGGTAGTAGTCCGCGGCCCAGTAGTTGACGGTGCGCGTCGTCGCCGGCACCGGATACGTCGTGTAGGTTCCCATCACCGTGAACGCCGGCAGATCGTCGCCGGCGTAGCCGAAGCGTCCGTCCCCGATGGTGGGATCGTCGAGGAAGTTGGCCACGACCCAGTCGGCGAAGACATCGGCGAAGCTCTCCGTGTAGCCGAGGTTGTCGAGCACCGCCTCGTAGCCGGCAATCGAGTTGCCCGGCTCGTGGACAACGTTGTACACCGCGGGTTCGCCGCCGTAGCGCTCGTAGAAGTAGAGCGACCACAGGTAGGTCTTGATGTAGTCGGCCCAGTTGCCGTTCCAGACGATCAGCGAGTTGTCGGGATTGGAGTTGAAGGCGCTGATCACGTCGGGCCGGCCGTAGAACCACATCGCCAGCTCGGCCATGCCCTCGTTCACCCACGAGAGCTCGTTGTCATCGTACTTCCAGTGAATCAGGTGCTCGAACTCGTGGGCGATGACCGACAGCATGTAGTGGCCCTGCGGGCTCTGTCCGTGGCCGCAGTTGAGGTAGAGCACCTCGCACTCGTTGCTGTGGTAGCCCGGGAACGTCCCCTCGGGATACTGGTCGAAGTAGAAGAAGAACCCATCGGAGTTGATGCCGAAGTTGAACCACATGAGATAGATCCGGGGGTCGTTGTCGAGCTCGTCGGGCGGTTCGCCGAAGACGCGGCTCATGATGGGGTAGATGCCCTCATCGGCATAGGGCCCGATGGTGCTGTTCTCCCAGCGCTCGAGGATCGCATCGACGTCGGCCTGGTTGATGTTCACGTTCCACTGGCTGTTGTCCACGACGACGTAGGCGTGATCGCTCCGGCCGCGGACCGTGCAGATGCGCTGCTCGAAGTGGGGCGGCATCGGCGAATGGACCCACAGCCACCAGGCCCAGGAATCGCCCACCTGCGGGTCGGGCGGCGGCGAGGTCGGCAGATCGCCCAGCGTCGCCAGCGGCACATCGGGACCGATCTGGTCGGGCGCCGGGATGGGCACTTCGCGCACTCCCTGGGCTTGCGCGGCGGCGAGCGGGCCGCCGCCGTTCAAGATCAGGATGGCCAGCCAGAACGCGACGGCGCCGAGCGCGCGGCGGCCGCCGCGCAGCGGGCGCGGGCGCGCCGAGCGCGGAACGTGGATTCGGTGGTTTCTCATAGGGTGTCGACCTCCTGTCATATGATTCGGAAGGGTGCGGGCGCCCCAGGCTCGGGCACGTCCCCGCCGAGAAGCCGATCGGGCCACGGGCCCGGCTCGAACTATAGTCCAGTGGAAGAGTATACTATCCATGGGGGGATGCGCAATCGAATCCGGCCGTGGGAGGCCGTCGCCGCCGCGGGAGACCCGTCGCGGCCGGAATCGGCCGGAGGCGGCCGGTCCCGGCCATGAGCGGCGCGCAGCGGGCCTCCTACAGCGCGGCCTGCAGGTCGCTATGGCTCAGCACCGTGATCTCGCCCAGGCCCAGCTCGCGCAGTCCCGGCTCGATCTTCTCGCGATCGCCCGCGATGACGATCAGGAGCTGGTCGGGATGGATCTGATTGTGCGCCGCTCGCCTGACGGCCGTCTCGTCGATGCGACTCACCCGCCCCAGGTAGGTCTGCCACTCATCCAGCGGCAAGCCCAGCGACACGATCTCACCGAGCTGTTCGGCAACGTCGTTCAGCGTCTGGAACCGCTGCGGGAAAGTCTGGGCGAGCTGGTCGCGGGCGTTGGCCAGCTCGTCCCCCGCGACGGGTCGGTCGCCGCAGACCCCGCGGATCTCCTTCACGAACTCCCCCAGGGCCTCCGCGGTCCGGTCCGCGTCGACCTGGGCGTAGCCGCGCACCATGCCCGCCTGGGCCAGCGCATGCACGAACAGGTAGGCACCGTAGGTCAGGCCCTTCTCCTCGCGCAGATTCAGATTGAGCCGCGTCATGATGTAGGGGCCGCCCAGGGCGCTGCTGATCGCTTCCATGGCCAGGTAGTCCTGATCCTGGCGCCGCACCGACGCATGCCCGAGCATCACCGTGCTCGAGGGCGCGCCCGGGCGATCCACGATGAAGATCTGGGATGCCGCCCGGGCCGGCACAACGGGCGCAGGTCGCCCGGCCACTTCGCCCGGCTCCCAGTGGCGGAATCGCTCTCCCAAGATCCGCTGCGCCTCGGCCAGGGTAACGTCGCCGACCAGAATCATGGCGGCATTGTTGGGGCGATAGTTGGCGGTGTAGTAGTCGATCAGGTCCTGGCGGGCGAGCGCGCTGATCGACGCGACCGTGCCGGTCCCGGTGGGAGGCTGCGCGTAGGGATGGCCCGCTCCGAACAGCATCCGCTGGAAGACCTTCCTGGCGGCCGTGTAGGGCTGCCGATTCTCCTGCTGAATGCGCCCCAGATACTGCTGGCGCATGCGCTCCAGCTCCTCCGACGGGAAGGTGGGATTGAGGAGCACGTCCGCCATCAGGTCCAGGCCCTCGTCCAGGTGCGACGTGAGCACGTTCAGGCTGATGCCGCAGTAGTCGCAGGTGGCGCCCGTGCCGAATTGCGCGCCGATGCGGCGCGCCGCCTCGGAGATCTCCAGGGCCGAGCGCGAGCGGGTGCCCTCATCGATCATCGCCGCGGTGAGGGCGCCCGCCCCGGGACGCTCGGGCGGATCGGCTCCCCAGCCGGACTTGATCATCAGTCCGGCCTGGATGAGCGGAAGGCGATGGTCTTCCACCAGGTAGATCTCGAGGCCGTTCTCGAGCCGCGCCGTCTGAATCTGCGGCGGGACGAAGGCCGGCATCGGGCCCGTGGCCGGCATCGCGGAGCGATCGAGCTCAGCCGCCACCGCGGTTGGATCCCCCTGCGGGACGATGCGCAGGATCGCCCGGCGATCGAGGCTCAGGTAGGCGCGCGCCGCCGCCGTCACCCTCTTCACGTTGGCCGAGGCGTAGCGCTCTCTGTTCCAGGCAATCCGGTTCGGATCGCCCAGGAACGTGTTGTAGGCGTTGAAGGCGTCAGCCAGTCCCCCGAAGCTCCCGACGGTCTGCAGGCCCCGCACGAAACCGGCTTCCCAGCCCGCTTGAGCCACCGCCAGCTCGTCGCCACGGATGCCCTTGGCCAGCAACTCGGCCAGGACCTCGTCCACGGCCACCTCGATCTCCTCCAGCGTGTGGCCGGGCTTCGCGGTCACCTGAATGTTGAAGATGCTGCCGAGCGAGCGGGAATCCTGATAGGCGCTCACGTCCTGGGCGATCTCGCGCTGGTAGACCAGCTCCTCGTAGAGCCGCGAGGTCTTGCCGGACGCCAGGATGCTGGCGAGCAGATCGAAGTCGGCATCAGCCAGCGTGTAGCGCGCCGGCGTGTGCCAGGCCATGTAGAGGCGCGGCAGGCTGACGGCATCCTCGGCGGTGGCGCGCCGGACACCGTCGAGCACGGGCATCCAGGCTTCCATGCGCTCGACCGGCGGGCCTGGGGGCAGTGAGCCGAAGTGCCTCTCGATGAGCGCCTTCGCCTCCGCGGTCCGGAAGTCGCCCACCACGCAGAGCGAGGCATTGTTGGGCGCGTAGTTGCGCCGGAAGAACTCGCGCGCGTCGTCGATCGTCGCGGCCTGCAGATCCTCCATCCAGCCGATCACGGAGTGGGCGTAGGGATGGCCGGCGGGAAACAGCAGGCCCAGCAGGAGCTCCTCGGACTTGCCGTAGGGCTCGTTGTCCACGCGCTCGCGCCGCTCGTTCATGACGACGCTGCGCTGGTTCTCGAACTTCTCCTCGGTCAGCGCCGGCAGCAGGAAGCCCATGCGATCGGCCTCGAGCCACAGGGCCAGCTCCAGCATGTTGCTCGGCACGTCCTCCAGGTAGTTGGTGCGATCCTCGCTGGTCGAGCCGTTGACGAACGCGCCCACCTTCTCGAGCGGCGTGAAGTAGTCCACGTCGTGATGTTCGGAGCCCTGGAACATCATGTGCTCGAAGAGGTGCGCGAAGCCCGTCCGCCGCGACTGCTCGTTCTGCGAGCCGACGTGATACCACACGTTGACGGCCACCAGGGGAAGGCGGTGGTCCTCGTGCAGGATCACATCCAGCCCGTTGGACAGCTCGTACTTCTCCGCCTGGATGGTGAAGGGATCGGCGGCCAGGGCCGCGGACCCGCCGAGTGTCACCGCCGCCAGCCACAGGGTTATGGGAAGGGCTCTGGTCATGGATCAGCTCCTTGCTCGTTCTTGGTTCCGGGTGGCCGCCTTGGGGTTCGCGATGGCGCATCCGAGAACCCGGATACCTCCGGCGGGGGGAGGCTGGAGGGCGAAGGACACTACGCTCAGTCTGTGCCGGCGGTTTCGGCGAGCTCCGACCGGGACCCCGGTCCGCCGCGGCGCGCCGCGCCGGCGTCCTGCCGCGCGACAAGCATGCCCCCGCCGCTCCCCGCCGCTCCGCAACATGGCGGTGGCATGCTCCCGCCGGCTACCCTACTATCCGGCCCCAGCACGGCGCCCCGGCAGGCGTCCAAGATCCGTGAGCGTTTCCGTCCATCGGTTTCGCAGAGCGGCGGCCGGTTCCGCGGCCCCGCGGAGGTGAGGCCTTGTCGACCGCCTGGAGCACTCCCGTTCCCAGCGAGGGCGCGCGCCCTTTGCCCACTGACGCTTTCGGTTCGCTCGTCTTCTCCGGGGAGACGATGCTCAAGCGACTGCCCGCCGACGTCTACGAGAAGCTGCAGCAGACCATCCAGCACGGTCTGCCCCTTGAGCCGGGCATCGCCAACACGGTCGCGCTGGCGATGAAGGAGTGGGCGACCGAGCAGGGAGCCACGCACTATTGCCACTGGTTCCAGCCGCTGACCGGCGCGACGGCCGAGAAGCACGACGCCTTTCTGCGCCCGGACGGCCGCGGGGGCGCGATCAGCCGCTTCTCCGGCAACCAGCTCATCCTGGGCGAGCCCGACGCCAGCTCCTTCCCCTCGGGGGGCATCCGCGACACCTACGAGGCGCGGGGCTACACCGCCTGGGACCCGACCAGCCCGGCCTTCGTGCTCCGGAGCGGCAGCGGGGCGACGCTGTGCATCCCGAGCGTCTTCGTGTCGCACCACGGCGAGGCGCTCGACAAGAAGACGCCCCTGCTGCGCTCGACGCAGGCGGTCGGGGAGCAGGCCCAGCGGATCCTGCGCATCTTCGGCAATGGACACGAGGGCGAGCGCGTCATCACCACCCTGGGGGCTGAGCAGGAGTACTTCCTGATCGACAAGCGGTTCTGCCGGGAGCGCCCTGATCTGCAGATCTGCGGCCGCACGCTGGTCGGGTCGCCTCCCCCCAAGGGCCATCAGCTTGACGACCACTACTTCGGCGCGATCCACGAACGCGTGCTGGCCTTCATGATCGATGTCGAGCATCAGCTCTGTCTGCTGGGCGTGCCCGTGAAAACCCGCCACAACGAGGTCGCGCCGGGCCAATACGAGCTGGCCCCCATGTACGAGGAGACCAACATCGCGGCCGACCACCAGATGCTCGTGATGCACATCCTGCAACGCACGGCCGAGGCCCACAAGTTCGTTTGCCTGCTGCACGAGAAGCCCTTCGCCGGCGTCAACGGGTCGGGCAAGCATGTCAACTGGTCCATCGCCACCAGCCGCGGCATCAATCTCCTCGATCCACAGGAAGAAACCCACACCAACATGCAGTTCCTGGTGTTCCTGGTGGGCGTGGTGCGGGCCATCGACCTGCACGGCGATCTGCTGCGGGCGTCCGTGGCCGGCGCCGGCAACGACCACCGCCTCGGCTCGAACGAGGCGCCGCCGGCGATCATCTCGGTCTTCCTAGGCGAGATGCTCTCCGACATCCTCGCGCAGCTCGCGCGCGGGGAGGCGCGCTCGACCAAGAAGGGCGGCTTCATCGATCTGGGCGCGCGCAGTCTGCCGCAGATCCCGCGGCATGACAGCGATCGCAACCGCACGAGCCCCTTCGCCTTCACCGGCGACAAGTTCGAGTTCCGGGCGGTCGGGTCGCTCGCCACCGTGGCGTGGCCCACGACGGTGCTCAACACCATCATCGCCGAGTCGCTCGACTACATGGCGACCGAGCTGGAAGCCCGGATCGGGAAGCGCCCGACGCCGGCCAAGATGCAGTCGGCGGTCAAGGGCCTCGTGCGCGACGTGGTCAAGGCTCACGGCCGCGTCTTCTTCGACGGCGACAGCTACTCGCCCGAATGGCATCGCGAGGCTGAGCTGCGCGGGCTGCCCAACCTGAAGACGACGGTGGACGCGCTGCCGGTGCTCAAGCGGCGCGAGACGATGGCCCTCTTCGCCAAGTACAAGGTCTTGACGCCGCGCGAGCTTGAAGCCCGCTTTTCTGTACAACTCGCGAAGCACAACACGATCTGGGCGATCGAGGCGCGCACGATGCTCGGCATGCTGCGGCGCCAGGTGCTGCCGGCGGCCCAGCGCTACCAGACGGAGCTGGCCCAGCTCGTCGCGGCCACGGCAACGGCCGGGCGGGAGGACGCCGCCGCCGCCCGCCAGCTCACCGATCTGATGGGGATCATCGGGCGGCTGCGCGCGGCCGGTGACGAGATCGAACGGGCGCTGACCCCGCCGGTTGGCGACGCCGAACGCCATGCCCGGCAAATCCGCGCGCAGCTCGTGCCGGCGATGGAGCGCGCCCGAGCGGCGTCCGACGCGCTCGAGGAGCTCATCCCGACCGGCCTGTGGCCACTGCCCACGTACGCGGAGATGTTGTTTCAGCGGTGACGCGCCCGACGGATCAGTCCGCCGAGACGCCCGCCCCGTACAGGATGAGCTGCCGGCGGCCGGCCAGCGCGTAGCCGCCGTTCTTCCAGTCGAACTCCTCGTAGCCCGGCGGCATCGGATTGACGCGGATCGCGACCAGGCCGCGGACGCACAGTCCGGCGTTGTAGTCCTTGCTCCCGTCGAAGTCGTGGCCGTCCTGGTAGCTGGACGGCGAGAGGTTCATGCTGCGGTCCGGCGCGCCGGGCACGCGCTGCGGGACGATCAGCCGGTAGGGGCCATCCCCCCGCAGGCGTCCCGTGGCCGCCTCGAGGTGGCTCGCGTCCAGCTCCCGCCCATTGCGCGACCAGGCCACCAGCAGCCACGGGTCGCCGGGAATCGTGTCCCCCACCGACGCGAGACCGGCCGGGATCCTGTCCGCCGGCGGATACTTGACGATGCCCTGCGCGGGGTCGGCGAAGCTCGCCGCGTCCAGCCCGGGATAGTAACGCCCGCGCGGGTAGGGCCGCGCAATCTGCTCGTAGGTGAAGTCGGTGGCATAGCCGTCGGGCGCGAAACAGGTGATCGTCGTCTCCTCGGTCAGGGGCACGCCGGCCAGCGCCAGCACGTCGAGCGCGCGCGCGCCGCCCCAGGCGACGTACTCGTCGCACTGCCGGTGGGCGTTCATCAGCATGAACTGCTCGTGGCGGGCGAGCGCCTGCAGGTCCTGCCACTCGAGCGTGCGAATCGGGATGACCTGCTGCGCCGGCGTGCTGGCGGCGTCGCCGGGATAGCGCCGGGCGGCGATCTCGACGGCATTCTCGAAGCCATCGCCATCGGAGTCCTCGCCGGCGATCTTCTCCAGAGCGGCGACATCGCGGCCCGCGCGCCCGTACGCCTGCCCGTATCCGTTGAGAGTCTCCGCAAAGCTCGTCGGCCCGCCGCCGGCCAGCGTGCTGTCGGGGAAGGGCAGCAGGTGGCAATAGGAGCAGGGATTGAGCACGGCGGTCGCGCCGCGGCGATCGGTGAGCGTGCCCCCGCGGTGACACGTCTGGCAGTCGTCGAGCCGCGTGCCGATGGCGTCCGGGTAGACGGCCATCAGGTTGTGGCTGTCGAGCTCGTTCTCGTGGCCCCGGTAGGCCAGCGACGCCCGCGCGGCCGGCTGCTCCGCGGCATCGGCCGCCCGCCCGCGGGCGCTCCAGGCCCCCAGGCCGACGGCCGCGGCCGCCAACAGACCCATCGCCATCCAGAACCTTGCCGCCATGACCACCCCCCTCGCTGCCGGATCGCGCGGCATGGACGCTTGCCGCGCTCGATAATTGCGCCACGGTCGACATAGTTCAGGAGCCGGCGCTGCAGGGTCAATGCCGAAATCTCATGCCGGGCGCCGGACCCTACGCGATGCGGGGGAAACGATCAGCTCCGGTCCTCGCGCAGTCGGGCCTCGATCAGCGCGGCCACCCTTTCTCCGGACAGCAGCATGCCGCCGAAGATCGGACCCATGCGCGGCGCGCCGAAGACGGCGTTAGCCGCCATGCCGCAGACGTAGAGCCCCGGGAAGACCTCGCGCGTGTTCTCGAGCGTGCGCCGCTCGGCCTCCTCGGGCCACATCGACTGCTCGCCTTCGATTCGACCAGTGGGCGTCAGGAGCCGCCCGGGCACCTTGCGCTCCACGACCTTGACGACCTCGGTCGCATGGCCGGTCGCATCCACGACGACCCGCGAGCGGATCGAGATCGGATCGACATGCAAGCCCGCCATCTCGACCGGACTCGAGTTGATCACGACGCCCACCACCCGCTCCGGGCGCATGACGACGTCCTCGGCCGACATGCAGTTCAGGATCACGACACCGGCCTTGACCGCGCGGCTCGTCAAGGTTGCGGTCGCCTCGATGGCGTCGACGGTGAAGTGATTCTCCTGGTACGGCCGGCAGCGGATATCGAACTCATCGAGGATGTAACGGGCCTCCTCCTGCACGACAATCTCGTTGAACAGAATGCCGCCGCCCCACATGCCGCCGCCGATGCTGAGCTTGCGTTCGAACAGGCGCACCGTGCGGCCGGCCTTGGCCAGGTAGTAGCCCGCCACCAGACCGGACGGCCCGCCGCCGACAATGGCCACGTCGATCTCGACCGAGCCCCTCAGCTTCTCGAAGTAGCGATCGATGATCGCACGGGTGATCAGGACCTCGTTGGTCTTCATCGCTGCTCCCGCCTTCGGCGCCCACTGCTCCCGCCTTCGGCGCCTGCTGCTCCCGCCTTCGGCGCCTACTGCTCCCGCCCTCGGCGCCTACTGCTCCCCGCCTTCGGCGCCTACTGCTCCCGCCTTCGGCGCCTACTGCTGCCCGCCCTCGCGCGCCATCGCCTCCGCTTCCGGCCGCGGCCGATTGCCGGCGCTGTCCCAGTAGGGCGACAGCTTGCGCAGGTTCGCCACCACCTCGGGAAACGCCTGGATGATGGCGTCGATCTCCTCGTCGGTGTTATAGCGACTCAGGCTGAAGCGCACTGACCCGTGCACGGCCGTGAAAGGCACCTTCATGGCGCGCAGCACGTGGGACGGCTCGAGCGAGCCCGAAGTGCACGCCGATCCGCTCGAGGCGCAGATCCCGTGGGCGTCGAGCTGGTAGAGGATTCCCTCGCCCTCGATGTAGTGGCAGGAGAGATTGAGCGTGTTGGGCAGGCGCGGAGCATCGCGCCCGTTGACCTCGACGTAGGGTATCTTCTCCAACAACGTCCGCTCGAGGCGGTCGCGCAGCCGCCGAACGTGATCGATCTCGGCCTCCTGGTCGCGTCGCGCCAGCTCGCAGGCCTTGGCCAGGCCGACGATGTAGGGCACGTTCTCGGTTCCAGCGCGCCGGCTCCTCTCCTGATGGCCGCCGATGAGCGTGGGGCGCCAGCGCGTGCCCCGGCGCACGTAGAGCGCGCCGATGCCCTTGGGTGCGTGCAGCTTGTGGCCGGAAAAGGAGAGCAGATCGACGTGCTTGAGCGCGCTCGTCAGATCGAGCCGCAGCTTGCCGGCGGTCTGGGTGGCGTCGGTGTGCACGACGATCGCCGGGTCGGTCTCCTTGACCACCCGGGCGATTTCCTCGAGCGGGAAGATCACACCCGTTTCGTTGTTGGCGTGCATGATCGTCACCAGCAGCGTGTCGCGCCGCAGCGCCCGCACGAGATCGGCCAGGTCGAGCCGGCCCTGCCGGTCGACGGGCAGGAACGTGACCTCGAAGCCGCTGCGCTCGAGGTCGCGGCCCACCTCGTACACGGCCGGGTGCTCGACCGCGCTCGTGATGATGTGCGTGCGACCCGCACCGGCCCGGATCACGCCCTGGATCGCCAGGTTGTTGCTCTCCGTGGCGCACGAGGTGAAGAGGACCTCGTCGGGGCTCACCCCGCCCAGGAAGTCGGCCACCACGCCCCGGGATCGCGTGATCGCCTGGGCGACGCGCTGAGCCGGCGAGTACATCGAGCTGGGATTGAAGTACTCCGCCGTCAGGTAGGGCACCATGGCCTCGTAGACTTCGGGCGCGATGTTCGTCGTTGCGTTGTTGTCGACGTAGATGGTCTTCACGGAATCGCTCCTGACCCGGCCCGGCCGCGCCTCGCCATCTCGAAAAGGCCTCTCGAGGGTGGGTCGCGTCTGACCCGGTCGCTCGACCGCTCTATACCGCGATCACCCGGATGCGCTCGTCCACCTGGTCCTTCAGGACCTGCTCGACCAGCACCTTCATCGTCGTGCCCGCGGCGAAGCAGGTCGCGCACGCGCCGTGCAGGCGGGCGTAGACAGTCGTGTCCTTGATATCGATGATCTCGAGATCGCCGCCGTCCCGCGCCAGCATGGGCCGGACGTGCTCCGCGACGACTTGCTCGATCCGCTTGCCGAGCTGATACGGAGACGGCCCCGCTGCGGCCCCGGCGCCGGCCGCGGCGCTGCCCGCCAGCTCTTCGGGAAGCTCCGGGAGTTGCTGGAAGCGCGTCTCGGCGGTCCCCCAGATGTCGTCGAGGATATCCTGCAGACCGCCCGGCTTGTGATGGCAGGACATGCAGGCGCCGCCGGCCTTGATGGCCGCCGTGATCTGCGGGATCGACTTCAGCCCCAGTTCCTTGATCTTCCGGCGTATGTAGGGTTCCGTGAGGCTGAAGCACTGGCAGACGATGCGACCTTCCTCCTGCTCATCGGGGTGAATGTCGACGCCGAGCTTGGTCAGATCGACGCCCCGCTTCTGGGCCCAGTTGAAGACGGCGGCCTGCAGCGCCTCGGCGCCCATCACCGAGCAGTGAATCTTCTGCTCGGGCAGTCCCTCGAGATAGTCGACAATGTCGGCGTTGGTGATCCCGAGCGCCTTGATCGGCGTGTAGCCGCCGCGTTCGATGATCGCGCAGAGCGCCTCGGAGGCCGCAATGGCGGAGGTGCAGCCGAAGGTGAGATAGCGCGCCTCGGTGATGACGTCCTGGGTCGGATCGCTCGGGTGGCGCCGCACCCGAAAGGTGAAGCGCAGCGCATCGCCGCAGGCGATCGAGCCGTGCTCGCCAAATCCGTCCGGGTTCTCGATCTCCCCCATGTGCGTGCCGGGCTTGCCGTGCACGGCGTCCATGAAGAGCTGCTTCGTCTTTTCACTGTATTCCCAGGGCATCGCCGGACCTCCTTCGGACCATCGCGCCCAGCGCAATCGGAAGATGGTAGCGCCGGGCCGGCGCCGATTTCAAGGCCGTGCCCGGATCGCCCCCGGACCGCGTACAGATCGCCCCCCGCGCCCGGACGCCCCCCGCGCCCGGACGCCCCCCGCGCCCGGACGCCCCCCGCGCGCCCATAACGCCGCCCACGCGCCCGTGCTGGCCGAGCGACCATGACGCCCCAGCGACCAGCCGCCGACACGCGCGGACCCCTGCATCGGCGAGGCGCGCAGCCATAGCAGAACCACCGGGAATCACCCGGGTTCCACCGGGGGGATCCCCATCTGTTACTATGGGCTGCATTCGGAGGTCGGAGCCCGGAAGGCTGCCTCCGAAAGCCTGCGCGGCCGGCACGTGGGCGGCCGCCCCGGACAGGCTGAAGCGCGAGCGGAGCATGAACAGGCACGTCCGTCTGGAAGAAGGCGAAAGCGAGCTGCTGCTGGAGGCGCTCGCCTACATGGGCCGGCGGTTCTTCGATCCGGGCGACCAGGGAGCCATCCTGGAGATCGAGGAGGCGATCGAGCGCGTGCGACGTCAGACGCCGCAGCGGGGCCGGCGTCGCCTCGTGCTGAGCGAAGCGCGGGCCGCCCTGCTCATGCGCGTGCTGGCCGCCTACGGCCGCGAGCTGAATCATCCCGCCACGGCCGCGGACAATCGCGAACGCAGCCATCGCATCCGGCGCATCGGGCTGCGCGTGCAGCGCGCCGCGGGCCCGCTGGCGCCGCTGCGCAGGTGGCTGGGCTTCTCCTGAGCTGCGTCGCCGGGCCGGCGCATCACTCGCCCCGCGCGACGCGCCGGTCCGGCGGCCCACCGACCGCCTTCGGGGACCTCCGGCGCAGGACGCTCACGCGGCGGCGCCCGGCGGGCCGCTGGGCGGGCTCCTCTTCGACCGGCGCCGATGCCCGTGCCGAGCCTGATGCCCGCGCCGCCCCGGATGCCGCCTCGTTCGCCGGGGCGGCCGGACGGCGGCGGCGGCCCGGACGACAGGCCGCGCGGCCCAGGCCCGTCACCACCCAGGTGCCCCCGGCGCGCTGGTCGCGCTCGACCTCGAGGATCCCGTGCGCGGCCGCATCCTCCAGCAGGTCGCCGAAGGTGCTGTAGCCGTAGTTGGCCTCGTCGAAATCGGGACGCTTGCGCTTCATCGTGTCCTTGATCAGGGAGCCGTAGAGCAGCTCACGGCCGTCGCGCATGAGCCCCTGGGTGGTCGTCAGCACGAAGTCGAACAGCTTGCGGTGCTCGGCCGGAACGCTCCCGAGCGCGTTGGCCTCGCGCCGGACGGTCTCCTTGATCAGGTCGTCATAGAAGATGAACTCGTCGCAGTTGTTGACCAGGATCTGCGCGGTCGAGTTGCGCACGCCGACGCCGATCACCGACTTGTTGTTCTCGCGCAACTTCGTCACCAGCGGCGTGAAGTCCGAGTCGCCCGAGACGATCACGAACGTGTCGAGATGCGACTTGCCGTGGCACAGGTCCATCGCGTCCACCACCAGGCGGATGTCGGCGCTGTTCTTGCCCGAGACCTGGGGCTTGGGGATCTCGATCAGCTCGATGCCCGCCCCGTGGAGGCCGGACATGTGCTCCTCGTGGTGGCTCCAGTCGGCATAGGCGCGCTTGACGATGATCTTGCCCTTCTCCAGCAGGCGCTGGATGAGCGGGTGGATGTTGAAGCGCTGGCCCAGCTCGCGCGTCCCCAGCGCGATGTTGTCGAAGTCGATGAAGAGCGCGAGGTTGTTTTCCCCGGTTGGTGGCATGAGATTCTTCCCCCTTGAGTAAGCGAACTCCGCGGCGCACGTGCCGTTTGGCCGTCGCCGTCATGATAACGGCCGGTCGCGGCGATTGGAAGCGCTGCTCTGGCCGGCCGCGCCGCCCGATCGCCCGGACCGCCGCACTGCCCGATCGCCCTGGTCCCCGGTCGTCCCCAGAAGCCGGCGCCTCGAACCACGGGCGCTCTTGGAAACACCACGGGGGTGACGACCGCACCTGACCGTCCAGTCCTTCCTGCGCGTGGACGAGCGTAGCCTCGGTCGCTATGATGCGTTCCATTGGCAGATGCCGCCACCTGGGCGCAACGCGCAGCCGAGCCACTTCGCACTCGAGGGGTCGCGCGGCGATCGGGAGTCGGCCAGATCACCACGCAGCGCAGTCGTGGGGCGAGAAGACCGCCCGGGATTGGGGTCGTGAGGAAACACGCGGTGCCGATCGGCGTGCGCAGCAGCCCTTCGAGGCCGGACATTGGCCGCCGGCCCCGGGCATTGCCACCGGCAGAACCGATCCTGCGTCTCAGGCTCCTCCTCTCGGGTCTCGTCGCGCTCCAGGCGGTAGCGACTCTGGTTCCTGGCCCCCTCCTGTGGGGTGCAAACCACCTCGCTCACGTGGATCTGCCGCTCGTCGCGCGCCTCGGATGGCCTGTGCTCGGCCTCATCTTGCTGTGGTCGCCCGTTCCTGCTTTCCTGGGCCAGTCGGCGGCGCGAGCCGCCGTGCCTCACCGCGGGGGGGGGGCGACTCCTGCCAGGCCTTGCTCTCATTCCCGTGGGTGTGGCGCTCTGGGCTCTCCGCACACCCACGCACTTCCTGGGTGACGGGAAACTGCTTGTTGAGCTGGTCTCACGTGGTGTGAAAGAACACGGATTCGACTTCGTGACCTATCACCTCCATGCGACGTTGTTCCAGATTCTCGGACTGCGGAGTGAGCACCAAGCGGCATCGCTGTTTGCTCTCCTAAGCGTTCTGTCCGGGCTGATCTACATCGCCGTCGCCGTCTGGGGGATGCGCACCTTGTACGGCTGGGGGGCGGTGAGCGTGCTGGGACTTGCGCTCCTGGTCCTGTCACCGGGAGTGCTCCTCTTCTTCGGCTACGCTGAGTGCTATGGGCCGCTGGCGGTGGCCCTTCTATGGTTCGGCATCGCCCTGGTCCGGCACTACCGGGAAGACCGCTCCCTCTTCCATGTGGGTCTGCCCTTTGCCGTTGCCGTCTTCCTCCATCCGAACGCGCTCTTTCTCACACCGGCATTGATCGCGACCGTCCTGTTTCCGCGGGACCAGATTCGCTGGATGGCCCGAATCAGCCGCACCGCCATTCTGCTTCTCTTCCCCATCGGCGCCTTGACCGCCGGCGCCGCCCGTCTTGCGGCCAGAGGCGGCCACCTGAGTCTGACCAAGACAGCAGGAGACATCGGAGGCATGTTGCGCCCGCTGACCGGCGATGCGTCCGTCCTCTCGTTCCGCCACCTGAAGGACGTTCTCAACCTGGCGCTGCTGGTGACTCCAGCCCCCATGGCGCTGCTGCTCACGGCGTCGTCGCAGCGGGGGGAACACCCGGCGCCCTCCCAAGAAATGAAGCCGCTGGCCCTCGGCATCATCGGATTGGGAGCAGTCGCGGCTTGCGTCAACATGCGACTCGGCATGGTCCGCGACTGGGACATCCTGGCGCCGCACGCCTCTCTTGTCGCTCTCGCTGCCCTGAGCTCGTTCTCGAGGAAGGTCGAGCAGGCTGTCCAGGCCAAGGCAGCCGGCCTGGTTGCGGTGGCGATGGTCTTTCTGCTCGTGCCCTGGCTCGCGGTGAATGCCGGTTCCGCTTCAGCCCTGGAGCGGTTTCGGCACGTGATTCGCGACCTGGGTCCCTACGCTCGGGCCTATGCGCATGAAGAGATGGCCCGCTTCGAGAGAGACCGGGGAAACACCGCCGAGGCGCTGGAGGAGTATGAGCACAGCGTCGCGGCGTTTCCGGACAATCCCAGATTGCAGCTGTCCAGGGCTGACCTGATGTTTCGCACCGGACGCGAAGCAGAAGCCATCGGACAGCTTGAAGCCTGCGTGAAGAAGCATCCCGCGTACATCCCCGCCCTCCGCGCCCTGGCGTGGATGCACCTCAACGCCGGCCGGCCGGATCGAGCGCTCGAGCTAGCGCGCGCACTCCAGAACCTCACAAACGAAAGCACAGAAGACGCCAATGTCCGCGGGCTGGCCGCCGAGCGGCTCGGTCTTTACGAGGAGGCTCTCGCCGCCTTCGGCTGGGCGCTCAATCTCTCGCCCCTGCGAGCGGACATCGCCCAACACCTGGTCGCCGCGATGATCCGGATCGAGGGTGTCGCTTCCACGCAGGCTCGTCTCAGGACGGCGCTGGCCGCACGGCCGACTTCAGCGACTCGCATTTGCCTGGCCATCGCATTGTGGATGCCGCTGCGCGAGAAGCCCGAAGCCTGGGCCGCGGCGGCCGCCCAGGCTGACATCCGCGAGGCTCGTCTACTGCTGGACTCCATCCCGGACCGGGATCGGGAGGTGGCCCGCCTGCGGAACATGGAGGCCGAGGTCAACGCTGCCCTGGACATCCGACTGTAGCTTGCGTAGAAGCAGCTGTTGCCGGTGGAGTAGAAGCGCGCATCTTTGTTGGCGATTCCGGCTTTTCTCCGGGCGCCGCATGAGCCGCTACTCCCCGTCCTGCTGACCCCGTTTCGCGCGCCGAGCCCTTTGCTTCTGCGCGGCACGCTCTCTGGGCTCCTTGAGTCCGTGGCTGTCGCCTTCGATCGGCCGTCTGGTTCAACCGCACTGGGCCGTACACCTCCTCCAAGTCGCCACATCGAGAGGACGATCGATGCAATCTGTCGCGCGATCGTCAGCCGCGCGAGGTTCGGCCTCGTGCCCCTGTCCAGCAACTGCTGATAGTGCCGGTACAAGGGCCCCTCCTTCCGCGCGCGCTGGATCACCGTGGTCGCCGGACCCCTGAAACTCCGCTTGAGTGTCCGATTGTGATTACGATTCGACCCGCGCGTCTGCTGCACTGGCACTCGCACCCCATCGCTCACCACCATCCCCTGCGCTCACTCAGTGGACGGGCGTGGGGAGCAGCAGATCATTCATGGAGCGTGGCCACTGGTCCCGGGTAGCGCCGAGGATAGGAACGGTCCTGCTCCTCGGGCTCATTTCAGGATGGAATCAGGATATCCTCCAGGCTCACTTCAAATTGCAGGGGCCTGGGCTGGATCCCCAGCCGCGGGGAGAGTATACTCGAAATCGGCAATCGTGACGGAGCGAATGGCCAGCTGTGGCCAGTGCGGGAGTGACTTGCGGCCGCGAGTGGGCCGGGGAACGCGGCGTGGAGCACGATCCGTGACGCATCGGGGCCCGGCGGGGATCCCGGGAGGCGGCCAGGGCTTCATCCCCCGCACGCTCCGCGCGTGAGCTGAAGGGAGGCCACGATGAAGTGCGCTGCATTCCCGCTGATCCTCTCGGCCGTAGCGGTTCTGTCGCTTCTCACCCCGCACGCCGATGCCCGCGCGACTTGGTTCGTCGATGACGATGCGCCCAACGACCCCGGTCCCGGGGACCCGGCCATCAGCGACCCACTCGAAGACGGCTCGCCCGAGCACCCCTTCGACGCGATCCAGGAGGCTGTTCAGGTCTCTGTGAACGGGGATCTCGTCCTGGTGCTCGACGGCACCTATCGCGGCCCCGGCAATGTGAACATCAACTTCGGTGGCAGACTCATCACGGTCCGCAGCGAGAACGGGCCGGACGTATGTGCGGTCGACTGCGAGGGGAGTGCCAACCGCGCCTTTGATCTGCGCAGCGGTGAAACCCCGGATGCCGTCATTGATGGCTTCACGCTCAAGAACGCGGGGTTTCTTGCCGCGTTGCGCATCAGCCAGACGGCGGCTGCGACGATCAGAAACTGCATCATCAGAGACAACGCGGGGCTCAATGCATGCGGTGGCGCCATGATCTCCAGTTCAACATCTGCGACCACTGTCTTCTCACGATGCAGATTCACGGGAAACTCCGGTGGCGGGGCGACGGCATCCCCAGGCGGGGCCGTACTCGTCTATGGCTACGAGAGGGTCGACTTCGTGGACTGCGTATTCTCCGGAAACAGAGCCAGGTACGGCGCCGCAGTCGCCACGAAGGCGAATGGCCAGGTCAGGCTCATCAACTGCGACTTCGTGCGGAACTACGCCAGCGTCGCCGGAGGCGGAGTCCTCCTCGGCACGACCTACCTTGAAAGCCAATTGGTGAATTGCAGATTCGTGGGAAACTCCGGCGGCGGTCTGGGCGGCGGTATCGCAATCTGCAATCTGGACCCGGCGATCTACTACACCTACCTGTACAACTGCACCTTCGCGGGCAATGGCGCCGTTCTGGGTCGGAGCATTGGCACGGAGGCGATCGACAATGGCGCCTCTCTGTTCTACGCCCACAACTGCATCTTCCATGATGGGACAGAGGGGACTCCCGGAGGGATCTATATACCCCCCAACGAGGGAAGCATAGAACCGCGCTACTGTTGTCTGAGCAACGGTCCCGGTGGGGATGGCAACCTCGTCGACATCGATCCGCTCTTCGTCCAGGCGCCGGACCCCGGACCGGACGAACTCTGGGGCACCCTGGATGACGATCTGGGTGACCTGCACCTGCAAGCGGGCTCACCGTGCATCGATGCGGCCGATGGCTCCAGTCTGCCGGCCGACGAGCACGACCTGGACGGGGACGGGGACACGACGGAGCCGATTCCATGGGACCTGGAACGCTCGCCGCGCATCGTCGAGGACAGATCCACCATCGACCAGGGCATCGGCTTTCCCTGCGCGGACATGGGCTGTCTCGAGTTCCATCCCCACTATGTAGCCCAGCCCGGCCTCGCCCGCGCTTGGGGGAGCAACCAGTGGGGCCAGTGTACCCTCCCCTCCCCCTGCGACGGATTTCTGGCAGCTTGCGGGGGAGATCGACACAGCCTGGGCCTGATGCAGGACTCGACCATTGTCGCCTGGGGCGACGGCAGCCTGGGCCAGTGCAGCATTCCCGCGCCCAATGCCGATTTCGTAGGGGTCGCCGCGGGAGGCTTCCACAGCCTGGGTGTGCGGCGAGACGGGACCCTCATCGCCTGGGGAGATGATGCCGCCGGCCAGTGCGGTGTTCCTGCGCCGGACTCCGCCTTCGTCGCTGCGGCGGGGGGCGCGAGCCACAGCCTCGGCCTCAAGTCCAATGGCACCGTCGTGGCGTGGGGAGACGACAGCTTCAACCAGTGCGACGTGCCCGAGCCGAATGCGGGCTTCCTCGAGATCGCCGCCGGCCTCAATCACAGCCTGGGCCTGAAGTCGGATTCGACCCTTGTGGCGTGGGGAGACAATGCCTTCGGCCAGTGCGATGTCCCCGAACCCAACGGCGGGTTCGTGGCCTTGGCCGGAGGCGGCGGCCACAGTCTGGGGCTAAGATCCGATGGCACGATCGCGGCGTGGGGGGACAACGCCTTCGGTCAGTGCGATGTCCCCGCTCCCAACGCCGACTTCGCGGCCGTCGCCGCGGGGCGAGATCACAGCCTCGGACTCAAACTCGATGGAACGCTCGTGGCCTGGGGCCGGAACGACGCGAACCAGTGCGAGATCCCGCTGCCCAACACCGGATTCTTCGCCGTCGCCGCCGGGGCTGATCACAGCCTGGCCGTTGGAGAGGACCTCACGAGCTCGATCGACGACCACCCCGGCATCGAGGCGACCTCCACCTGGCTCGGCGTGCGGGCGGTGACGCCCAATCCTTTCCGCGACCGGACGATGATCTGGATGGATGTGCCGCAGGCGCGGGGCGGGACACTGGGGGTCTACGATCTGTCGGGACGCCTGGTGCGCACGGTCTGGAGAGGGAATCTGGAGCTTGGGCGCCGCGCCGTGGTCTGGGACGGCCGGGATGATCGCGGGCAGGCGCTGCCGTCGGGCGTCTACCTGGTTCACCTGCGGGCCGCCAGCGGTCAGACCCGATCCGTGAGGATGATTCTCGCGCGGTGATGGCAGCAGACAACCCCGTGGTGCGCCACAAGTCAGCCGAGCGCAAGCGGCACGCGGGCATTGGACTCCAGGTCAGGGCTGGCGGTTGAGATGGCCGGCCGTAGCACGCGCATGATGTAGGCTCCGGGGCATGAGCACGCTTCCTGTCCGTGCCGAATACTCCATCGCGGTGAAGTACCAGGGATTGCGGATGCCAGAACCTGGGCGTTTCGGCGTCCCCGGAATCTCACTCGCCATCCCGGCAGCGGCTCCGCAATCCTCTCCGCCTTCGCATCAGGTTGGGGCGTGTGTCGGACTGGTGACGCGCGCCACCGGGACCGGGGGTCATGGTCGGCGGCCGGTCCGCTCGCCGGCCGTCTTCCTCGGAGCGTCCGATGGTAGGCTGCCGATCGCAGACATGAACTGCGCGCGGCTCGCAACGCTGTCGCGGGAGCCGGTGGCTTGGCCACCGGAAGCAGGCGCACCAACTGGATGCGCCATCCCGAATCCGCATGACTCCCGAGGCCCAACCCGCCATAGTGGAAGCGAGTTTTCGCCGCGCCTGTCTTCGAGTCGATCGCCAGAATGTCTACTTGAACGTCGACTGCTCAATCAGTGGATCCCCCGCTTACCTTCATGCCTCTATGGCGCGACCACGACGTTTGCCGTCGCGTTTCCCTCCGGTGTCGAGAGGCGCGCGAAGTAGACCCCGGCAGCGGCCGGATGGCCGTCCGCGGTGCGCCCGTCCCAGTAGAGACGGTGATTCCCAGCGGGGAGAGGCCCCGCGAAGAGCACCCGAACCTGGCGACCGACGACATCGTACAGCGCTGCTCCCACCTGGCCGTGACTGCGTAGCGCGAAACGGAGATACGTCTGAGGCAAGCCCGGATTCGGGCCTACCTCGACGAAGATGCTCACATCTGCCCGCTTATCTTCCCCAACACCGGTAACGGTTCGCACTGCATCGGCATCGCGTGGAAACCGGACTCATGGTCCGTCACGTAGGCGTGCGTGCCGGAGACGGCCACGCCGTAGGCCCAGTCCGGCGTGTTCACGCTGCCCGCCCAATGGAGGAAGTCCCCATAGTCAATGCACTCCGCTGTGGCTCTGCTGACGCACAGCCACGCCGCAAGAGCCATCAGGCAGCCGAACCACAGAACTTCGCGGGTCCTGCCGCTCCTCCCCGCTGCGAAGTGACCAGAGAACGGGTGAAATAGGATGGCCGAAGCTGAAAGCCATTCGGATGCTGACATCTTCCCACCCCCTCTCATGATACCACGACAGCCGACACCGCGAGCCTGTGGCGATCCGCACGAGCATCACCGTGCAACACCCAAGATGAATGATTCGCATGGTCCGACATGTTGCGTCTGGTCCGGACGAAAGCATCACCAGCGGGTGGGCCTGGCGCGGCTCTGGCCCTGCAGAGCTGTGGGGGGTCCAGCCATTGCTTCATGGCCAGAGCCGTGTTAGGACCGGACGTCCGGTGCATGTAGGGTTCGGCTCTTGATCCTCTGAACAGGCGAACAACGGACGGCCCAAGGACGATCGGGTGGAAATCCTCCCTGGCACGCGTCACGCGTCTGTTGTGGATTCCGTGTCATCGCTGGGTGGCAAGCCTCGCTGACGTATCCGGTCCCGGTCGACCACCGTGAAGCGGTCCGTGAAGGAAATCCTGGCTTCAGCGATCATGGCCAAGAGGAGTTGCGCCGGTTCCTCTGGCGACAGGGGGATGAATCGGAACAGAACCACTCCAGAGTTGCCCCCCCCTGACCCTCGGAAGACCAACGCCCCAAAGTCACGATCGAATGTCAGGAGTATGCGGCCTGCCTCCGCGCTCAGTTGAAGGACATGCTGATCGGCAAGTCCCGGCGAAGCTTCGGCGATGGCGAAAACGTCGTGGCCACTGGCCCGCAAGGCGGTGATGGAAGCCTTGGGGATGTTCTCGTCTGCCAAGAACAGCATCACGTACCCGTTCGCCTGATTGAGAAAGTGGCTTCCTCGCTCACGACCTGGGCCGCATAGGCATAGATCGCCCGGAAGGCCTCTGGGGTCATTGCCGGGTAGTTGTCAGCGACTTGTTGTTCCGACCAGCCTTCAGCAAGTAGGCCGAGGATGAAATCAACCGAGAGCCGCGTGCCTCTGATAATCGGCTTTCCGACAAGGACGTGCGGGCTTGTCACGATATGGTCTCGCCAGTCCATCGGGTTCTGCTCCTTCCTGGGGTCATTTGACACCGCAGAGTATATACCATCGTGGCGCCCGGCGGGGAAGGGCCGAGGCGGCGATTCGCGCTCTACCGTGACGGTGGCATAACCAGAGCCCACAAGCCTTGTGGGACCGAGAGAGCATCCGTGGGCAGAGCACGGGCAATTCGATCATGTGTCGGCTCAGCATGGGGTAGAGGTGCAGTTCCCATGCAGCATTCCCATAGTCGTCCAGATTGCCGTCGCGTGCGGTCTCGCACGACTCGATTCAGGCATCTCGGCATCGTCCGCCGCGTTCATACGGCTGGTTGCGGTCACTGCGTCTGGTCAGCCGAACGCTCGCGTTGAGCGGGCGGGGCCGCGCAGCGGACCCGAGCCGCTCGAACGCGTTGTTATGCCCTACTATGGCGCAAACATCTCCTGGAGCAACCCCAGGACGTCAGTCATGGTCTTCCGACTGATCCTTCCCAAGGACCGGACCAGGCGCACCTTGTCCACGGTGCGCAGTTGGTCAAGGACTACCTGCCCGTCCCTGCCTTGAAACCGACACGGTATCCGCGAAGGATACGGACGCCCCTTGGTGGTCATTGGCGCGACGATCACCGTCTTGATATGGCGATTCATCTCGTTCGGTGAGATCACCAGACAAGGACGGGTCTTCTTGATCTCACTGCGCAACGTCGGATCGAGACTCACGAGGTAGACGTCGCCGCGATTCACTCCCATTCCCATTCTTCCTCATCCCAGTGAGTGGGCAGGTTACGGTCGCCATCCAGAAGATCATCATCCCCGGCCGCGGCCATATCCTTGAAAGCCTGGGCCCATCCCTTTCTGGGAGGTGCGGGTTCGGGTTCAGCTGGCGCGATCACAAGCCGGTTGTCCTCAACGCGGATGTCGACCTCATCAGCGAGGCCAGTCTGCTTCAAAAGTGGTTGGGGAATGCGAATTCCCCGGGAGTTGCCGATGCGGACAATTCTAGTCTTCATGAGAATCACTCCTCCGGTGAGTGGCTACATTGTAGTCACGGCTGGGTTCCGCGTCAAGACCAGCAATTCAGGAGCCATCCCCCTCGGTATCTGTCGGTTCGTACCCCGCAGCACCCCATAGCCAGCAACCGCCTGCTCACTAATGGCATAACGCTCGGCATCTGCCGCGGCGAGCGCAGCGAGCCGACGGCTGTATGCCGTAGTTGGGCAGCGTCATTTCGGGCCAACGATCTACCTGTAACAGGCCTTGACGCGACCCCAGGAAATCGGCGTTACAGGTGTCAGCGGACCGTCGCATGTGCAATCTGGAGCTGTGACCGAGTCGTAAACCACGACCTGATCTAAGATGATGTCGAGGAAATGGTCGACTTCGTTGAGTCCCATGAGCAAGGGGGTAT
>CAZRWW010000026.1:0-61123 GCA_964603725.1 uncultured bacterium | reverse complement strand
GCGCCGGTTGCAGATGGCCTCAGGGGCGTCCGTCACAGATGAACGCACCACAACCAATGACTTTCCCGCCTGATCCAGGCGGCTCCTCCGAAACGGATGGCGCGGGAGCCCGTCCGCTTGTCTGGGCGGCGGCGTGATGCTAGGCTGACCGCGTCAGCCGGCAGGGCGCAGGCCGCGGGCGAAGGTGGAGGGGAGTTGACTCCGAGAAAACCGAGGGGCCGGGGGCTGGTGTCCCCTCTGGAGCTCGTGCGCACGGCCGCGAACCTGGCGTTGGACCGGAAGGCCGAAGACATCGTGATCCTGGATTTGCGCCGGTTCTCCCTGAACTGCGACTATTTCCTGATCGTGTCGGGAACCTCCGACCCGCATGTCCGCGCCATCGCCGAGTGGCTGGAGGATGAGCTTCAGAACCGCTGCGGCGAGGTGGCCTGGCACCGCGAGGGCCTGACGGCCGCGCGTTGGGTGTTGCTCGACTACGTCGACGTCGTGCTCCACATCTTTCGAACGGACGTCCGCCAGACCTATCTGCTCGAGCGGCTGTGGGGCGACGCGCCCATCGAGCGTCTGGAAGCGAGCGGTTCGGGCGGCGCCGACGCGTCCCCGGCGCCGGCGCGCGGCGAGGCGCGCGAGGCGGGGGATGGAGCATGAGCGTCGTGGTGGTGGGGTCGGTCGCCCTCGACACGATCCATACGCCGAGCAGCTCGCACGAGGATCTGGTGGGCGGATCGGCGTTCTACTTCTCTCTGGCCGCGGCGCACTTCACGACCGTGCGCGTCGTCGCCGTCGTGGGAGAGGACTTCCCGGCCCAGGAGCTGGCCGCGCTCGAGCGGCGCGGCGTCGACTTGGGCGGGCTGCGGCGGGCCGGGGGGCCCACGTTCCGCTGGGAAGGGCGCTACGAGGAGGATCCCAATGTCCGCCGGACCTTGGGCACGCGCCTGGGGGTGTTCGAGCACTTCCACCCCGATCTGCCCGCGACCTGGCGCAGCGGGCCGGCGCTGTTCCTCGCCAATATCGACCCGCGCCTGCAGCTCGAAGTGCTGACCGTGGCCGGCGACGTCGGCCTGGTCGCCGTCGACACGATGAACTACTGGATCGCGCGCGATCCCGACACCGTCGGGAGCGTCATCGCGCGCGCCCACGTGCTGTTGATCAACGACGAGGAGGCCCGGCTGCTCACCGGCCAGACCGATGTGCCTCGGGCCGCCGAGCTGATCCGCGGCCGCGGCCCGGAGGTGGTGGTGATCAAGAAGGGCGCCCACGGCGCCGCCGCGCTGGGGCCCTGGGGTTGGCTGCTGTTCCCCGCGCTGCCGGTGCGGGTCGTGCAGGATCCCACCGGGGCGGGCGACGCTTTCGCCGGGGGGCTGGTGGGCTATCTGGCCGGCCGGGATTGGCGCTCGCGCGACCGGTTCGCCGAGGGCATGGCGCTGGGGACCGCCGTGGCGTCGCTCGTGGTGGAGCACTTCGGCGTGGGCGGCATCGTGGCGGATCGGAGCGCGGAGTTGCGCGCGCGCTGTCTGGCGCTGCGCGCGGCCATGGCCTTCGAGTTGCCGGGCTGCCTGGGCTGACGGGGCCGTTGGGAGCGGGGAAGGGAATCATCCGGTCGTGACGCTGCCCGAACGAGAGGTGATCGAGCGGGCCCTGCTGCAACTCAGGGGCGTGGAGGGCGTGCGCGTCTGCGTGGACGATGAGGGCATCACCGAGATCCACGTCGTCGCCGCGCCCGGGCTGCGCGCCAAGAACGTCGCCCGCGATGTGCGCTCGTTCTTGATGGCGAGCCAGGGGATCGACATCCACCACCGCAAGATCAGCGTCGCTGTCCGGCAGGGTGCGCGCGACGAAGGGGGCGGGCCAGGGGCGGAGCCCGAGACGAGCACGTGGCCGCGGGTCCAGTTTCGCTCGGTCAACATCCTGGTCGAGGGTTTGCGCTCCGAGGTCCAGGTGGAGCTGATCGCCGAGGGACGGGTGCTGACGGGCTCCGCGCTCGGCGTGCCGGCAGCGCTCGGGACCGAGCGGCTGGTCGCGGCCGCCTGCGTCGATGCCCTTGGCCAGCTCATGCCCGAATCGGTGCGCCTCATGCCCGGTGATCTCGTCTTCGCGCGCCTGGGCCCGGGCGAAGCGATCCTGGCGGAGGTGCTGCTCATCCGACCGCGCTGGGAGCAGCGCCTCGTCGGCGCCTGCGCGGTGGGCCAGGACCGCTACCGTTCGGTCGTCTTTGCCGTCCTGGACGCCGTGAACCGCATCCTGGGCCGGCTGTCACCGGGGCAGTGGGTTGAATACCGGGTGGCTCCGGACGCGGCCTGCGAGGAGAGTGAGGGTCCATCATGACGAAACCGCCTGCCCCCAGCTACAAGAAGGCCGGGGTCGACCTGGAGATCGCCGAGGCGCTCGTAGGGCGCCTCAAACCCCTGGCCGAGAGCACGCGCACCCCCGGGGTCGAGAGCGGCCTGGGCTCCTTCGGGGGATTCTTCGCCTTTCCGCGGCCGGGGGGCTCGACGCTCCTGGTCGCCAGCATCGACGGCGTCGGCACCAAGATGAAGGTCGCCCGGATGACCGGCGCCTGGGAGACGGCGGGCTACGACATCGTGGCCCACTGCGTCGACGACATCCTCGTGCATGGCGGTCTGCCGCTGTTCTTCCTCGACTACATCGGCACGTCGCGCCTGTCCCTGGATGTCCTGGAAGGCCTCGGCCGCGGCATGGCCAAGGCCTGCCGCGAAGCGGGCTGCGCCCTGCTGGGCGGCGAGACGGCCGAGATGCCCGGGGTCTACGTCGAGAACGAGGTCGACCTGGTGGGGTGCATCGTGGGCACCGTCGAACGCGATCGACTGCTGGACGGCGCGGCCGTCAGGCCGGGCGACCGGCTGATCGGCCTGGCCTCCGCCGGTCTTCACACGAATGGCTACTCGCTGGCGCGCAAGGTCCTCATCGAGGAAGGGCCCGGGCTCGACGCGCCGCTGCCGGGCTGTGCGCTGACCGTCGGCCAGGCCCTGGGGGCTCCGCACCGCCTGTACCTGCCCGCCGTCCGCGGCCTCCTGGGCCGGCCGGAGCTGCACGCGATGGCGCACATCACGGGCGGCGGAATACCCGGCAATCTGGTGCGGGTCTTGCCCGCGGATGTGACGGCGGTCGTCCACACGGGCTCGTGGGAGGTGCCGCCCGTCTTCCGCTTGATCCAGCGGCTGGGACGCATCGGCGACGAGGAAATGCAGCATGTCTTCAACCTGGGCATCGGCTGGATTCTGGCCGTCGAGCCCGGGGCGGCCGAGGCCCTGGCGGACGAGCTCGATCGCGGCGGTTGGGGCGCGCGGATCATCGGCGAGATCCAGCGCGGGGGACCGAAGTGCGTGCGCATGGCCGGCGGGGTATAGCAACCCCCCGGGAGCTGCTGCGGGAGCGCTTGACATGCCGGGGGGGAATGGCTAACATTGGCGATTGCCGCTTCCGATAGGAAGAGCGGTAAGGGCGATTAGCTCAGCTGGTTAGAGTGCTTGCTTGACATGCAAGAGGTCACTGGTTCGATTCCAGTATCGCCCAAAGCGTGCGCCGGCACGTGCAAGGTGGCGCCGTACGCGGCGGGACGGTCAACCGTGCCGCAGAACATGAAGAGGGGCGGGTGCCCCTGTGTGGCAAGCAGAAGCGTTGGCTTCTCGCCTCGCGACGCCAGCAGGATGGCAGTTTCGGGGCCAGGGTTTGCGCGGGAGTGCTCGGGCGGCACTCGCGCGGTGACCCGTGCGGAGCGGCCAACAGCCGCTTTTTTCGTGTCCTGAGGTTCGCCGCCCACGGGAGGAAGTGCCAATTCGGCCGGAAGAGATTACCGCTCGGGTGAACGAGCGCATTCGCTCACCCATGGTGCGGGTGGTCGGAGAAGACGGCAGCCAGCTGGGGATCGTCCCGATCTCGGAGGCGCTGAGCATGGCCAGGGCGCGCGAGCTGGACCTGGTTGAAGTGGCGCCGCAGGCCAAGCCGCCCGTCTGCCGCATCATGGATTACGGCCGGTACAAGTACGAGCATTCGAAGCGAATGCGCAAGGCGCGCCAGAAGGCCCATCAAGCCCAGATCAAGGAAGTCAAGATGGGCGTCAAGATCGGTGACCACGACTTCATGGTCAAGGTCAACCAGGCACGCGGTTTCTTGCAGAAGAAGGACAAGGTCAAGTTCACGATCAGGTTTCGCGGGCGGGAGATCCAGCACAGAGAACTGGGAGACGAGTTGCTCCGGCGGGTCGTCCAGGAACTGAGTCAGGACGCGACGGTTGAGGTTCCCATCCGCCTGGAGGGGCGTTTCCTGATGCTGTTGCTGACGCCCAAGTCGAGCAGCTGATCGAGCCACAGGGCGCCGCCCGCGGCCCGCTGCGGCCCCGGGTTGATAGCCAGAGGGGGGAGAACATGCCGAAACTGAAGACGCGGAAGTCGGCGGCCAAGAGATTCCGACTGACCGCTTCCGGAAAAGTCAGGCGGCGCAAGGCCTATCGCGGCCACCTGCTCACCCGCAAGACGCGCAAGCGCAAGCGCAATCTGCGGGCGCCGTCGTTGGTTGCCGAGGTCGACCGGCCCCGGATTCGCCGTCAACTGGGTCTGCGCTAGCGACCCGGCCCGCGTCCGCCGGCTCCACGGGGCCGGGCGGGGGAAAGGAGTGGGAGCATGCCGAGAACAAAAACGGTCGTGCCCGGCCGGGCGCGCCGCAACAGGATCCTGCGTCGATCCCGCGGGGCTTTCCTGGGCCGCTCGCGTCTCTATCGCGTGGCCAAGGAGAACCTCATGCGCGGTCTGCGGTATGCCTACCGCGACCGGCGCGTGCGCAAGCGCATGATGCGCCGCCTCTGGATCCAGCGCATCAACGCCGCCGCGCGGCTCAACGGGATGAGCTACAGCGCACTGATCGCCGGCATGAAGAGCGCCGGCATCGCGCTCGATCGGAAGGTGTTGGCGGATCTGGCCGTTCGCGACTTGCCGGCCTTCAGCAAGATCGTCGAGGCCGCTCGCGCGGCCGGCGGCCGCTAGGGCCGGCTGCCGGCCGGGGTGGGCCGGGCCGCCGGAGGGGCGATGGAAGCCACCGAGACCAAGAAAAAGCCGGAAGGGATCCGGGAGGATCTGGCCCGGGAGCTGGACGCTCTGGCCGAGAAGGTCGAGCTGGCCGCCGGGTTGATCGGCCAGCTGCGGGCCGAGCGCAAGGACCTCGAGGCCCAGTGCGAGAGCCTGCGCCGCGAGCGCGCGCGGCTCCTCGAGGCGGCCGGGGCGAGCGATGCGGCCGAGCTGCTGCGGGCGATCGACCGGATCAAGGACATCGAGCAGGAGAATCGGGCCCTGCGGCAGGAGCGCGGCGAGGTGGCTCGCCGGCTCGGCCGCCTCGCCGAAAAGGTTGACCTCCTGGACCGCGATTCTTAAACTGTACCTTGGACGCGCGGACGCACCGCGGCGTTCGGGGAAAGCGTCCGGACTCGCCCTGCGGGCCCGGGACGCGCGATGAAGGATCCGGTCTCATGGCCGAAGCCGCATACACTAGGGTTCACATCCTGGGCGAGGAGTATCGGGTCGCCGGGAGCGTCGCTGGCGCAAGCATCCCGCAACTGGCGGCCTTTGTGGATGATAAGATGCAAGAGGTGAGGCGCAAGAGCAGTAGCTCGTCCGATGCCAAGCGCATTGCGGTCCTCACGGCTCTCAACCTCGCGGATGAGTTGTTCCGGGAGCGCGCCCGCTCTGCCGTGCAGGCCGGGCTCGTCCGGGAACGAGTGGAAGAGATAGGCTTCGTGCTGGAAGAGACCCTCACGGAACCGGAGCGCAAGCCTGGTCTGGGTGGTTGAGGATCCGGGGGTCGCGGGAGGAGGATTTCTGGCCCCGCGTGGGGCCGCCAAGAGCAACTGGGTTAAATTCTCCCTGCCCTGTTCGTGCAGCAGCGGGACGATTTGAGCCAACGCTTTCCCTAGGGGGTCCCGGACCGGTCGTCAGAGGAACCCCTCCCTCGCGGAGGGGAGCTCGGTGCGGTCGGGGAAGGACCCCACCTGGACTGACCAGGTTCAATGTGTCCGCGTTCACACGGCAAGGGTGGGGATTTTTCTTTTCCCCTGAGGGAGCGGGGAAGGGACTCCAGCCCGCGGAGGAATCCAAGCGATGGAGTCGATGCAGTGGATCTTGACCGGGGCGATCGCGCTGGTCGTCGGGGCGGTCGCGTTTCTGGTCGGCTATCAGGTGCGCCGCAAGATCGCCCGCGGCAAGCTGGCCGACGCCGAGTCGCGTGCAACCCATATCCTGAGCGAAGCGGAGCGCGAGGCCGAGCTGCGCAAGAAAACGGCCGGGATCGAGGCCCGCGAGGAGTGGATCCGCGCCAAGGCCAAGTTCGACGAAGAGATGTGGGCGGTCCGCCAAGAGCTCGAGCGACGCGAGCAGGGCCTGGCCGAGCGCGAGAACGGCGTGAAGCGTCGCGGCGACCAGCTCCAGCAGCGCGAGCGGGAGCTCCGCCAGGAGGAGAAGGAGCTGGAGACCAAGACCGCCGAGGTCGCCGCGCAGCACGGCCGCCTCGATCAGCTCCTCGCGGAGCAGAACCAGCGGCTGGAGCAGATCTCCGGCCTGACCGCCGAGGCCGCCCGCCAGGAGCTGTTCAAGAACCTCGAGGACGAGATCCGGGGCGAGGCGGCGTTGATGGCGCGACGCATCCGCGAGGAAGCCGAGCGCTCGGCCGAGCGGGAGGCGCAGCGCATCATCGGCATCGCCATCCAGCGGCTGGCCGCCGAGCAATCGGTGGAGTCGACCGTCACGGTGGTCACCCTGCCTGGCGAGGAGATGAAGGGGCGCATCATCGGGCGCGAGGGCCGTAACATCCGCGCCTTCGAGACGGCGACCGGCATCGATGTCGTGATCGACGACACGCCCGAGGCGGTGCTGCTCTCGGGCTATGATCCGGTGCGCCGCGAAGTGGCACGTCGCGCGCTAGAGAAGCTCATCACGGACGGCCGCATTCACCCGGGCCGGATCGAGGAGGTCGCCGAGCGCGCGCGCCGCGACGTCGACCGCGAGATCCGCGAGACCGGCGAGCGCGTGGCGCTCGACATGGGTGTGCACGGGCTGCATCCGGAGCTGGTCCGCCACCTCGGGGCGCTCCAGTACCGCACTAGCTTCGGCCAGAACGTCCTGAAGCACTCGATCGAGGTCGCCCACCTGGCGCGCATGATGGCCTCCGAGCTGGGGGTGGACGCCGAGCTCGCCCATCGCGCCGGCCTGCTGCACGACATCGGCAAGGCGGTCGATCACGAGGTCGAGGGGCCGCACGCGATCATCGGGATGGAGCTGGCGAAGCGCTGCAACGAGCGCGAGGCGGTCTGGCACGCCATCGGGGCGCACCACGCCGAGCTGGAAGCGAACACGGTCTTCGCCGTGCTGGTCCAGGCGGCCGATGCGATCTCCGGGGCCCGACCCGGGGCGCGGCGCGAGACGCTCGAGGCCTACATCAAGCGGCTCGAGCGGCTCGAGACCCTGGCCGAGTCGTTCCCCGGCGTCGACCGGTGCTTCGCCATCCAGGCCGGCCGCGAGATCCGCATCATGGTCGAGCAGAAGCAGATCAGCGACGAGGCCGCGGTCCAGCTGGCGGCCGATGTCGCCAAGAAGATCGAGAAGGAGCTGCAGTACCCGGGCCAGATCAAGGTCGTGGTCATCCGCGAGACGCGGGCGATCGAGTACGCGCGCTAGGGCCGCGAACCCGCGGGTCCCGGTCCGGGCCGGGCCGCGGGGCGCGGCGCCGGAGGCGGCCCGCGGGCTTGGCCGGGAGGTTGGCTTGGCGCTGATCCTGTCCGGACGCGAAGTCGCCGGGGCATGGCAGCAGGCGCTGCGCGACCGCCTGGGCGCTCTGGCCGAGCGCGGGCGGCGTCCGGTCCTCGTCATGGTGCGCGTGGGCGAAGACCCCGCCTCGGTCGTCTACGTCAGAGGCAAGGAGAAGGCCTCCCGCGAGCTGGGAATCGACTCGCGCACGATCGTGCTGCCCGAGTCAACCGGGATGGACGAGCTGCTGGGGTTGATCGGCACCCTCAATGCCGACGCCGAAGTCGACGGGTTCATCGTTCAGCTCCCCCTGCCCGCCCATCTGGACGAGGATGAGGTGCTGCTGCGCATCGCGCCCGAGAAGGACGTCGACGGCCTGCACCCGCTCAACCTGGGGCTGCTCTGCCAGGGCCGACCGCGGTTCCTGCCCGCCACCCCGGCGGGGATCCTCAGGATCCTGACCCACTTCGCGATCGAGACGGCCGGCCGCCACGTGGTGATCGTCGGGCGCAGCAACCTCGTAGGCCGCCCCCTGGCCAACCTGCTGTCGCTCAAGAGCCCGCGCGGGAACGCCACGGTGACCCTGTGCCACACGGCCACCGTCGATCTGGCGCGCTTCACGCGCTCGGCTGACATCCTCGTCGCGGCCGCGGGGCGCAAGCGCTTGATCACGGCCGACATGGTCTCGCCGGCGGCGGCGGTGATCGATGTGGGCATCCACCGGGAGCCGGACCCCCTGCGGCCGGGCAAGGAGCGCCTGTGCGGCGACGTGGACTTCGCCGCCCTGGAGGGCCGCGTGCAGGCCATCACGCCGGTTCCGGGAGGCGTCGGGCCGACGACGGTCATGTCGCTCATCGAGAACACGGTCGCGGCGGCGGAACGGCGCTGAAGCGCGCGGGGCGCCCTGGGAGCCGGCGGGCCCGCGGGAGTGCGTGAGCGATGCAGGAACACCTCTCCGTGAGCGAGGCCACCGCCCTCGTCAAGGACTGTCTCGAGTCCGCCCTGCCGCCGCTGTGGGTCGCGGGCGAGATCTCGAACTTCGTCGCCCACCCCTCGGGTCACCACTACTTCTCGCTGAAAGATGCGGCGGCGCAGCTGCGCTGCGTGATGTTCCGCGGCGCCAACCGCCGCCTGCGCTTCGCACCCGAAGACGGCCTGGCTTGCGCCGCCTTCGGAACGATCACGGTCTACGCCCGCAGCGGGCAGTATCAGCTCATCGTGGAGCGCCTGGCGCCCCTGGGCGCGGGCGAACTCGCCCTGGCGTTCGAGCGCCTCAAGGAGCGCCTGGCGGCCGAGGGGCTCTTCGACCCGGGGCGCAAACGGGCCCTGCCGCGCTATCCCGAAACGGTCGGGGTCGTCACCTCGCCGACCGGCGCGGCGGTGCGCGACATCGTGCGCGTGCTCAGGCGCCGCTGGCCGCCGGTGCGCATCATCCTGCGGCCGGTGCGCGTCCAGGGCGAGGGCGCGGCGGAAGAGATCGCCGCGGGACTGGCGGATCTCGACCGCACCCGCCTGGCCGACGTTCTCATCGTCGGGCGCGGGGGGGGCTCGCTCGAGGACCTGTGGGCTTTCAACGAGGAAGCGACGGCCCGGGCCATCGCGGCCTGCCGCACCCCGGTCATCTCGGCGGTCGGCCACGAGACCGATACCACGATCGCCGACCTGGTGGCCGACGTGCGCGCGCCGACGCCCTCGGCGGCGGCCGAGATCGCCGTGCGCGACGTCGAGGAGGTGCTGCGCGGCGCCCGCCGCGTGAGCCAGCGCGGCGAGATCGCTCTGCGGCGGCGCCTGCGCGAGCTCGGCCTGCGGCTCCAGGCCGCGCGCCGCACCCGAGCGCTCGCCAGTCCGCTGGATCGGCTCCGCCAGGAGAGCCAGCGCGCGGATGAGCTGGCCCAGCGCTGCTGGCGGGCCACGCAGGCGGCGGTCGCCCGCCTGCACGAGCGGGTCGCGGGGCTCGACGGGCGCATCGCGGCCCTGAGCCCCGTGCGCGTGCTCGATCGCGGGTTCGCGTTGGTCTACGATGAGGGCGGGCGGCTCGTGCGCGCCGCCGCGGAGTGCGCGGTCGGGCAGCGCGTGGAGATCCGCTTCGCGCGGGGGCGCGCGCGCTGCCACGTCGAAGGGGTGTGCCCCGCGCAGGAGGATGAGTCGGGTGAACGCGAAGGGTGAGACCCGCCAACCGCGGGACGATCTGCCCGACGCCGACGAGCGCGGCCGGCGGATCGCGGAGCTCAAGATCGAAGAGGCCCTGCAGCGCCTCGAAGAGATCGCCGACCAGCTCGAAGACGGCGATCTCGACCTCGAGGGCTCGCTGGCCCGGTTCCAGGAGGCCCGGGCCCTGTACGCCCACTGCGTGGCCAGGCTCACGGCCGCCGAGCGGGAGGTGCGCTTGCTGATGGCGGACGGATCGACGGCGGCGGCCGATGAGGACGAGGACTTCGGACTGGAGCCGGAAGGAGGCCGCTAGGTGACGCGCCGGACCATCCGCAGGGTGGGAATCCATCCCAATTTCGGCAAGCGACGTTGCCGTAAGGTATTCGGCGAGATGGTCACCTGGCTCGACCGCGAGGGCTGCAGTGCGGCGGTGAGCGAGGACCTTCCCGGGCGCCTGCCGGACACCGTGCTGCGCCTGCCGCAGCAGAAGCTGGCCGAACGAATCGATCTGCTGGTCGTCCTGGGCGGCGACGGCACGCTGCTGGCTGCGGCCCGCGCGCTCTATCCGCACCAGGTGCCGATTCTCGGCGTCAACTTCGGCGGCCTGGGTTTCCTGACCGACGTCAGCGTGGGGGAGGTCTTCGCGGCCCTCGAGCAAACGCTGCGCGGAGACTACTCGATCGAGCGGCGCATGATGCTGCGCATCTCGATTCTCGGCCGCAACGGCAAGCCGCGCGCCACGCTCTTCGGCCTCAACGACGCCGTGCTGCACGAGGGCGGCCAGGGGATCGTCGACCTGGCGATGACGATCGGCGGCACGCTGGTCGGGCGCTTCAAGGCCGACGGCATGATCGTCGCCACGCCGACCGGCTCGACGGCCTACTCGCTCTCCGCGGGCGGCCCGATCCTCGAGCCCCTCCAAGACGTGCTCATCGCCACGCCGATCTGCCCCCACACGCTGGCGATCCGGCCGCTGATCTTCCCGGCCTATGACACCATCCGCATCGATTGGAGCGGCAAGGGCGGTCACGCCTACCTGGTCGTGGACGGTCAAGTCACGCTCGAGCTGCGCGAGGGCGAGTCGATCGTGGCCGCGCGCGCGGAGAAGGGCTCCTGCTTTGTGCAGCTGCGCCAGCGCTCATTCTGGGAGGTGCTGCGCGAGAAGCTCAAGTGGGGCGCGTAGCGACGCTCCCCCATGGAGGCGGCGGCCCATGCTGACGCGATTGGCGGCGAGGAACTTCCTGCTCATCCGCGAGGCGGAGCTGCGCTTCTCGCCCCACCTGAACGTGCTCACCGGCGAAACCGGCACGGGTAAATCGCTCTTGCTCGACGCGCTGGGTCTGGCGCTGGGCGGCCGGGCCAGCACCGCCTGGATCGGGGCCGCCGGCGACGAGCTGCACGTCGAGGCGGTGTTCCGCGCGGACGAGGCCACCGCGCGCCTGGCCCGCGCCCACGGGATCCCGCTCGACGCCGGGGAGCTGATCCTGGCGCGCCGCATCCGCCGGCGCGGTCCGGGCGAGTGCTACGTCAACGGCCACCGTGTGCTCCGGCGAATCTTGCGGCGCCTGGGGAGCGCCCTGGTGGAGGTGCACGGCCAGCGTGAAGAGGAGCGCTTCCGCCGGCCCGAGGTGCAGCGCGATCTGCTCGACCTCTTCGCGGGGCTCGAGTCCGGACGCCGCGCCGTCCGCGAGGCCTATGAGCAGACCCGCGCGGCCGCCCGGGCCCTGGCCGAGCACCGGTCGCGCCTGGAGCGGGTGGCCCGGGACGAGGACTGGCTCCGCTTCCAACTGGCGGAGATCGAGGAGCTGGCGCCCGGCCCCGATGAGATCGCGGGGCTTCAGGAGCGCGTGCGGGCGCTGCGCGCGGGAGCCCGCGGCGAAGAGTGGCTGGCCCTGGCGCAGGAGCTGCTCAATGGCCGGGAAGGAGCGGTGCTCGAAGCGCTGGAGACGCTCGACGCTCGGGCGGCCGAATGCGACTGCGAAGAGCTGGTCGAGCTGCGCGAGCCGCTGCGCGCCCTGGTCCATGGGGCGCGGGACCTGAATCGGCACATCGAGCGCCGGGCGGGCGCGGCGGGGCGGACCGCGGCCGAGCTGCCGGAGCTGGAGGAGCGCCTGGCGCGGCTCGAGCAGCTGGTGCGCAAGCACCGCAAGCCGCTGGAGGAGGTGCTCAGGGCCGCCGAGTCGATGCGCGGCGCCCTGGCGGAGCTGGAGGCGGGCGCCCGGCGCGAAGAGGAGCTCGCGGCGGCGCTCGAGCGGGCTCGCGGCGAGCTCGACCGGGCCTCGCGAGAGCTGCGCGACGGCCGCCAGCAAGGCGGCGCGCGGCTGGCGCGGGCGCTGGAGAAGGAACTCGCCGCGCTCGGGATGGCGGATTGCCGCCTGCGCGTCGTGCTCGGTCCACTGGCGGCCGCGGGTGAGGAGCGCATCGAGGTCGGCGAGGGCCTGAGCGCGGGGCCCGCCGGGACGGAGCGCGTTCACCTGGAGGTTGAGACGAATCCGGGCAGCGGGTTCCGCCCGCTGGGGGAGATCGCCAGCGGCGGGGAGATGTCACGCGCGGCGCTGGCGCTGCGGGTCATTCTCGGCGGCCGCGGCCGCCGGCTGATGACCGTCTTTGACGAGATCGACGCCGGTCTCGGGGCGGGCGCGGCCCGCGTCGTGGCCCGGCGCCTCCAACAGGTGGCCCGCCATCGCCAGGTGCTGCTGGTGACGCATCTGCCCGTCATCGCGGCCAGCGCCGAGGCGCACTGGCGCGTGGAGAAGCGCCGCGCCCGCGGCGGGGCGGTCGCCGCGGTCGCGGCGCTCGACCCGGCGGCGCGCGTGCGCGAGATCGCCCGCATGCTGTCGGGGGACGCCGCCGATCCGCAGGCCTGCCGGCACGCGGAGGCCCTGCTGGCCGAGCTGGTCGGGTAGATCGCCGGGGGGCTTTTCGCCGTTGCTCGCGGATGGCCGTTCTGCTATGAACTTGGTCGGATATCTGCGCTGGTCTGGGCGCCCGTAGCTCAGCTGGATAGAGCGTCTGCCTCCGGAGCAGAAGGTCGCGCGTTCGAATCGCGCCGGGCGTACAGAGGTTTCCATCGCGTCTCCGGGCGGCCTCTCGCGGCCGCCCGTTGCATCTTGCCCGCCGCATTCCGCGAATCGCACTCGTTTACAGGCCTGGTCCACGCCTGGGCCGGGAGGCCGCGTGAAGAATGCGCGGGCCTGGGCGCGGTGGCGCGCGGCCGCGCCGCGGCGGCCCCTCGCCCGGGTTGCTGGCACGCGGAATGCACCAAGGCCCCGCGGAGGCCTCCATGTCCGATCGCACCCTGCGCGCCATCGAGCTCCTTGGCCGGCTGCACGGCGCCACCGCGGGATCCCCGGGGCGCCGCGTGACTGTCCTGGAGCACTTGCTCGAACCCCTGGGCAAGCTCATGGGGGCGACAGCGGTGTTGCTGCTCATCCGCGACGGCGATCATCCCCCGTTGGTCCGCAGCACCGGCACGCAAGACCCGCACGGCCCGGCCGGCGTCCGGGGCGCCCGTGCCGGCCAGAGTGCCGACGCCTGGGCCGGCACGTGGTGGGTGCGCTGGATGGAGCCCTTCGCGGCTCTGCCGGCCGACGGGCGCACGCGGCGCGGCCTGCTGCTGCCGCAGGGGCCCGCCGTGGTCGCGCGGCCCGGCGGCTGGGGCGCGACCCGGCTGCCCAGGACGATGAAGGCCCGTCAGGGCGCTCGTCCGGTGCTCGCGCTGGGATTCCGACCAGGACGGAGCCCGGTGCGGATCATCTTGCTGCGGGAGGCCGCCCAGGCGCCTTTCTCCGAGGAGGATGCGCGGATCCTCGCGGCGCTCGCCGACCACCTGCGCATCGACCAGGCCCGCGCGCGGCTCAGCGAGCGCCTGAAGCGCGCGGCGCTGACGGACGACCTCACCCGCATCTACAACTACCGGTACCTGAAGCGCTCGCTGCGCGTCACGCTCCAGTCAGTGCGCCGGCGCGGCGGGATCTTCAGCGTGCTCATGGTCGATGTCGACAATCTGCGGGAGTACAACAACCGCTTCGGCCACCTGGCGGCATCGCGCGTCCTGGCCGAGATCGGGGAGGTCCTGCGCCGTGCCGTGGGGCGTCGCGGATGGGTGGCCAAGTACGGGGGCGACGAGTTTCTGATCGTGCTGCCGCGCATGGGCGGCGAGCAGGCGCATGCCGTTGCCGAGCGGCTGCGGGCGGTGGTGGCCGCCGCCGACATCGGCGCGCCGCAGTTCGGGGGCATCACGTGCAGCTTCGGCGTGGCCACCGCGCCGCGCGACGGCGACGCCTACGTGCCGCTGCTCGAGGCTGCCGACCGCGCGCTCTTCCAGGCCAAGGCTCAGGGTCGCAATACCGTCGTCGACGCTTCCGCGGACACCCTGCCTCGGCGTGATGCCGGCGGCGACCTGGCGGCCTGAGGCGCGCCGGGCGGCCGGTAGTCGCGTTGCCCGCTCCGTCCCACCCTGATAGGCTGGAACCGGACGGCCGGACCGTCGTTTGGACCAGTCGAGGGGCCAGCCCGCGGGGCTGGGAGAAGTGAGGACGGCATGCGCACCCAACAGCCGCCCGTGGCTCGTTACGGGTCGGTAGCATCCCTGCGGCACGCCGCGCCGGAGCCACGCCGGTCCGCCGGCCGCCTGTTCCGGGCGGCTGTCCTTCTGCTGGCCGCCGTGGCGGCGGCGACGCTGGCGGGGCCGGCGTCGAGCCCCGCCCGCGCCCAGTACTTCGGCCAGAACAAGGTGCCCCAGTTCGACCGCGACTGGCGGATCCTGGAGAGCGAGCACTTCACCCTCTACTTCTATCCCGAAGAACGCGAGGCGGCGCTCGAAACGCTGCCTCTGGCCGAGCGCGCCTATGCTCGGCTGAGCCGGATCCTCGATCACCAGTTCAAGGCCCGCATTCCGCTGCTGCTCTATGCCTCGCAGAGCGAGTTTCGCGAAACGCGCGCCGCCGCGGGCCTGATCAGCGAAGGCACGCTCGGCCTGACCGAATTCATGAAGCGCAGGGTGATCGTGCCCTTCCTCGGTTCCTACGCCGATCTGGACCACACGCTCACGCACGAGCTGGCGCACGCCTTCCAGGTCGACATTCTGGCGGGATCCGCCCTGGGCGGATCGCTCGCGGGCATGGGCTGGCAGCCGCCGCTCTGGGTGTTCGAGGGCATGTCCGAGTATCTGAGCACGCCCGGGATGGACTTGCACACGGAGATGTGGATGCGCGAGGGCGTGGCCAGCGGCGCGCTCATCAGCATCGAGGATCTCGCGCATGTCAGGGACATCCGGGTCTACCGCTATGGCCAATCGGTGCTGGCCCACGTGGGCCGCACCTACGGCGACGAGCAGATCGGGACCTGGTTCCGGGCCATGGTGCGCAGCCGCAGCCTGGAGCGCGCCACTCAGGAAGCGCTGGGGGTGAGCCTCGAGCGCCTGTCGCGCGACTGGACCGACGCATTGCGGCGCCAACACCTGCCGGCGTTGCTCACCTGCGACCGCGCCGAGGACGCGGCCCGCCGACTGACCGACCACAAGCGCGGCCTGGCCTCGATGTTCATCGCCCCGGCGGTGTCGCCCGACGGCGGCGAGATGGTCTACATCTCCAATGCGACGCCCTACACCGACCTGTACCTGGCCTCGGCGCTCGACGGCTCGCGCCCCCGGCGCCTCATCCGCGGTGAGCGCAGCGAGTCGTTCGAGACATTCCGCTACCTGTTCACATCGCTCGACTGGCATCCGGACGGCGACCGGATCGTGCTCGTCTCGAAGCGCGGGGGCCAGGAGCAGCTCATGATCTACAACGTGCGGGATCGGAACGTGGAGCGCGCGTTCGGGTTCGGCCTCGACGAGATGATCTATCCGGCCTGGTCGCCCGACGGCGAGCGCCTGGTCTTCTCGGGCATGCAGGGCGCGCGCGCCGATCTGTACGTCGTGGGCGCAGACGGGCGCGGCCTGCGCGCGCTGACCGACGATCGCTGGGCGGCCTACCAGCCCGCCTGGGCGCCCGACGGCCGGCGCATCGCCTTCCTCACCGACCGCGACTACCGCTCCGCCGGCGGCGAACCCGCGCAGTCGCCCTGGAAGATCGCCATTCTCGATCTGGACGGCGATTCCCTGACGGTCCTGCCCGGCCAGTATGGCAAGTGCATCAACCCGCAATGGTTCCCCGACGGTCGCCACCTGCTGTACATCAGCGATCGCACCGGAATCGCGAACCTGTTCGTGCGCGACCTCGAAAGCGGCCACGACTATCAGCTCACCAACCTGCTCACCGGCGTGACCGCGATCACGCCAACGGGCGCGGCGGCCAGTCTGTCGGACAACGGCCACCGGGTGGTCTTCACGGTCTTCGAAGACAACGGCTGGAACCTCTACGCGCTGCGCGACCCGCTGGCCCTCATCGAGGGCCGCGATCCCTGGCTGCCGCCCGCGGAATCGAGTGAACCGTCCGCGGCCGCCGAGCGTCTGCCCGCCGGCGCGTGCCAGTCGGCCGGTCGGGCCCGGGCCGATACGCTGTGGGCCGACTCGCTGGCGCTCGCCGCGAGCGCGCCGCCCGCGCCGGCCGGTGCGGACCAGCCGCTGGCCGACACCCTGGAGATCGCCGTGCTAGCGCCTGACGGTGTGGACGGGCCACCGGCCGACTCAGCCGCGAGCGCGGTCTCGGTCGTGCCTGCTCCGGATGAACTCCCCGAGGAGATCGATCTGGCCCAAGTCTTCGCCCAGACGACCGCCTGGCCCGAATCGCTCGACTTCACCGAACGACGCTACAAGACGCAGTTCTCCGTCGACTACGCGGTCGCCGGAGGGCTATACGCCTCCGGGTACGGGTTGCAGGCGCAGTCTTCGATCGTTTTCTCTGACATGCTGGGCGACAAGAACATCTACGTCGCCGTGGATGTGAACGGATCGCTCGAGGACGGCAACTACCTGCTGGGCTACGCCAACCTCGGCTCGCGTCCGGCCTTCGGCGTGCAGGCTTACCAGTACTGGACCGGATACGGCTACAGCTACTCCAACAACCTCACATCGGGCAGGACCCTGGCCTATGAACGCAGCTTGCTGCGCGGGCTGGGGTTCTCCTGGTACCAGCCCTATTCCCGCTTCCGGCGCGTCGAGCTGAGCCTCGATCTGCTGCAGGAGAAGCGCTACACCTATTCCTACGTCGGCCCCAGCTACTGGAATCCGCTCGACTACATCTGGCGGGAGACGGCCCGCGAGGACTACTACGCGCGCCCGGCCGCGGCCTGGGTCTTCGATTCGGCCGTGTGGGGCCCGACGGGACCGCTCGCGGGGCGCCGCACGCGCCTCTCAGCCTATGCGGACGTGGGCCAGCGCAATGCTCACGGCGCCGCCCTGGACCACCGCGCCTACTTCAACCTGCGCCAACGCTACGCGCTCGTGGCGCGCGCCGTGGCGGCCGGCGAGTGGGGACCCGACCGGCGGTCGATTGCTTTCGGCGGGCCCTACACGCTGCGGGGGTACACGGACCGACCGCTGGCGGGGCAGCAGGTCGCCTTTGCCAATCTGGAGTTCCGCTTTCCCTTCATCGAGGGCCTGCTGATCGCCTTCCCCGGCCCGCTTCTGTTGGGCGGCATCCGCGGCGCGCTGTTCTGCGACCTCGGCGCCGCGTGGGACACGGAGCGCGCCTATTTGCCCGAGATCTGCGGTGCCGGCAGCTGTCCCGAAGGCGAGGTCAAGGGCTCCGCGGGGTTCCGCGCTGCCATCAACCTCGGGATCACGATCCTGCGCTGGGATCTGGTGCGCCGGACCGACTTCAAGCGCTGGGACGGCAAGGCCGCGGGGGAGGTCTCGATCGGTTGGGAGTTCTAGGAACGGAGAGCGCGGAGCGGTGACCGAACTGAGACCCACGGTCGCGACGTCGCCGGAGGGAAGCGCGGGAAGCTGGGCGCGCGCCGCGCGGATTCTCCCGCTGCTGCTGTTCGGCGCTCTGGTCGCCGCCACCTGGGCGATCGGCGCCGTCGAAGGGGAGCCCGCCTGGCTTGCGGCCGCGGCGGCGCACGCGCGCGCGGCGCGCGAGTTGGGGCAACATCTGCTGCGGGGCCTGGAGCCGGTCGCCGATCCACGCCTGCTGCCGGCCGCGGTCCTGCTTCGTCTCGGTCTCGGCGCCGGCGCGGTGCTCGCGCTCGTGCGGCTGGCGGGAATCGCGGTCGGCGCGGCTGCGATCGCCGTCCTGCTGCGCCGCAGCGAGCGCCGGGGCGTGGTTCCCTGGGCGGGGGCGCTGTGGCTGGGCGCCTCGCCCCTGTGGACCGAGGCGGCGCTGCGCGGCGATCCGCACGGCGGGGTCGGCCTGACCTTCCTGCTCGCCACGAGCCCGGCCGTCCCGGCCTGGCTGCTGGTCGCGGCGATCGCCTGGTGCTTGAGCTGGAGCCCCTGGGCCTGGGCGCTCCTGCCGCCGGCGCTGCTGGGAGGCCTGCTCGCGCGCTCGCGGGGGCGCTGGCGCGGACCGGCGATCCTGTTGCTGGCCGCGGCCGCGGTGGGCATCGTCAATCCCGTGGCGCTGCTGGATCCCACCGGCTGGCTCGCGGGCATGCTGCACTCGGCCGGGATCGGCTCCGCCTGGACGAGCGGCCCGGGCGTGGGCCTCCAGCGCTCCCTGCTGCCCGTGACGGGCGGCCTGCACGTGGCCGGCCTGCTGCTGGTGGTGATCTCCGCCTGGCACTGGGCGCGTCGCTCCCGCGCCGGGGATCTGGGCCCACTGGCCGCCTTGCTCGCGCTCCTGCTCGCGCTGCGCCAGGGGTTCGTCACGCCGGCGCCGGTGCTCGCGCTCCTGCCGTGGGCGGCCGGCGAGGCCGGCCGGGGATGGCGCCTGCTCACCGGCGGGCTGGACCGCCCCGCGCTACGCCGCGCGGCGGCGGCCCTGCTCGTCCTCCTGCTGGTCCCCTCCGTGGCGGTGCTGATGGGGCGCTGGCAGCGACCGGCGCTCCAGCGGACCGCGCCGGCCGAGGTGGCGCGGGTCCTTTCCGGGCGTCTGGCGCCGGGCAGCCTCGTGATCCACGACGTCGGTTTCATGCCGCCCGACTCCTCGACGCTGGTCTGGCTGGCCTTGCCCTTCCACGCGCGCGACCCGGCCCGGTACGCCGGCGCGTACTGGGATGGCTGGTTCCGCGCGGCCGCGGCCTATGTCGTCAGCGAAGAGTTGGTGATGCGCGTCGTCCGCGAGCCGGAGCGCTGCGCGGCGCTCGTCCAGTTCTACGTGCACGTGACGCAGTCGACGCGCAGCGAAGATACCCTCGGGCGCGCGCCCGGCCACCGCACCCGCGTGCTGTGGCGCGAGCCGGCGGTGGAGGCCCTGGGGGCGGGCTGGCGCGAGCGATTGAGCGCCGGGGCCGGGCACGATCTGCCCGGCGAGTTCGTGGCCTCGCTGGGCGCGGCCTTGACCGCGACGGGGCGCACGAGCGATGCCGCGCAGATCCTCGAGCAGGCCCTGGCCCACGGGTACCGCGAGCTGGGGATCTACCTGAATCTGGCCGAGGCGCAGCTGAAGCTGGGACGCGTCATGCCGGCCGGGCGCGTGCTCGACGAGGCCCATCGCCTGTACCCCGAGTCGCCGGAGGTGATGTACAACCTGGCCCTGGCGCTCACCGAGGCCGGGCTGTGGGACCGGGCGATCCGTACGCTGGCGCAGGTACAGCGCCGGTGGCCGCGCTCGGCCCAGGTCTGCTACCTTCTGGGCGTGGCCCTGTACAATCAGAAGCAGCCCGCCGCGGCGCGCCCGCAGCTCGAGCGGGCCCTCGAGCTGGATCCCAACCTGCCGCAGCGCGAGACGGCCCAGGCGCTCCTCGCGGAGCTGGGAAGTCGGCGCCCATGACGACGTTCGTGCGCTTGCCCAATTGGGTGGGGGATGTGGTGCTGGCCCTTCCGGCCCTGGAGGGCCTGGCGGCCACGGGATCGCTGCGGGTCGTGGCGGGGAGGGCGGCGGCTCTCGAGCTGACCGACCACATCGCCCCCGCGGCGCGCCGCGTCTTGCTGCGCCGCGGCCACGGGCCGGGCTTCTCGCTCATCTCCGCGGCCCGCTCCCTGCGCTCGGCGCGGCTCGATCAGGCCGTTCTCATGACGCCCTCGTTCTCGGCGGCGCTCTGCGCCGCGCTGGCCGGCGTGACCCACCGGATCGGGTGGCCCGAGCAGGGGCGCGGGCTGCTGCTCAATCGGCCGGTGCCGCGCGCGCCGCGGGGAGCGCTGCACCTCTGCGATGAGTTCAAGTCGCTCGCGCGCGAGGCCGGCGCCGGCGCGTTCCCCGAGCATCCGCGGCTGCCGGAGGAGGCGCGTGCCCGCCGCGCGGCGCAAGCCTGGCTGGGGGAACACCGGCCGCGTTCCGCCGGCGACGGGCGACCGCGCCTGGCCCTGTGTCCGGGGGTCCACTACGGTTGGGCCAAGCAATGGCCGGCCGAACGATTCGGGGAGCTGCGGGCCATTGCCGAGCGGCGCGGCTGGGCGGGGCTGGTGATCGGCGCCGCGGCGGAGGAGGATCTGGCGCAGCGCGTCCTGGCGGGGGCCGGACCGGGGTGGGTCTCGGCCTGCGGGGCGGGAACGCTGCGTCTGGCGGCGGAGCTGCTGCGCACCTGCGATGCCGCGGTGTGCAACGACACGGGCACGATGCACCTGGCGGCGGCGGTGGGGACGCCCGTGGTGGCCGTGTTCGGACCCAGCGAGCCCCGCTGGACCGGACCCCGCGGGGCGCGTCACCGCATCCTGCGCGGAGCGTGCGACTGCGCGCCGTGCTACCGGCGCACCTGTCCCCAAGGCCGTCCGGCCCCGTGCATGCTGGCCATCGAGCCGCCCCAGGTCATGCGCGCCGTGGAGGACCTGGCGGGCCCCCGAGGAGCGACGAGTGGGCCCTGAGACGCCCAAGGCCGAGGCTCGTGAAGACCGATCGCGGCGCGGCTTGTTCCTCGACCGCGACGGGACGATTTGCGCCCTGGTGCCCTATCTGAAGGACCCGGCTCGCGTGGAGCTGCTGCCCGGCGTGGGGAGCGCGCTCGCCCGCGCCCGGGCCGCGGGCTGGCGTCCGGTGGTCGTCACGAACCAATCGGGCATCGCGCGCGGCCTGATGGCGCGCCCCGAGGTGGACGAGATCCATGCGGCCCTCGATCGGCTGCTCGCCGCCCACGGCGCGGCGATCGAGGCCTATTTCATCTGCCCGCACCACCCCGCGTTCACCGGCGCCTGCGCGTGCCGCAAGCCGGCGCCGGGACTGCTGCAGGCCGCCGCGCGCGCCCTCGACCTCGATCTGGGACGGTCCGCGATGGTGGGCGACACGATCGAGGATGCGCAAGCCGGGGCCGCCGCCGGCTGCCGCAGCTTCCTCGTGGAGACAGGCTATGGCGCCGAGCAAGCGCGGACGCGTGCGGCGGAGCTGCCCGCCGGCACGCGCGTGGTGATCGATCTGGAGGCGGCGGTGTTCGCGCTGCTGGCGGATCAGGAACCCGGGGACCGGCCTTCCCCCTGGTGAGCCGCGGGCGGGGCTGTCCAGCGGTAGGACCGTCCCCCGGCGGTGAGCTCCCAGTGCGGGCCGCGCGCATCGAGACGCCGGGCGGCGCGGGCGCTGATCAGGCCGTTCTCGGCGAGCTTCTGGCCCGTCTCGGGATAGTGGCCCGTGCGCAGGCGGTACGTCTCCAGCAGCAGCGCCGTGGCGTAGCTCGACTGCGAGGCGCGCGCCTCGAGGGTGAGGAAGCTCAGGCCCGGTCCCGCGCGCCAGGGCGACGGGTGGTGCTGCAGGGCGGTGCGGATCCCCAGCGTCAGCACCGCCAGGATCGCCGGCGCCGCCACGGCGCACAAGATCATCCGGGCCCACGAGCGCTTCTGCCAGAATGTCTCGGTCCAGGGGCCCATCGGAACCCACTCGATCATCTCCACCAGACCCTGGTCGCGCATCTGGCGCAGCGCTTGATAGACATCGTAGGGCGCCAGGCTCGAGCCGGCGGTGATCTCCTGCAGCGAGCGCTTCCCGTCGATCGACGTGAGCACCGCGCGGCAGAATCGATCCTCGATGTGAGCGGCGGCGGCAGGGTCGATCACCCGCGGGACCAGGCCCGGCGGCACCTCGGCGGCCTGCAGGTCGGCCAACTCATCGAGACGGCGCATGCTCTCCATCAGCACGGCTTCGATCTTCCAGGGGCCGACGCTCTTGCTGGGCGCATCGATGCGCCCCGAGTGGAACTGGAAGCGCCCCTGCGGCCAGGCGAGGATCTCATCGAGGATCGACTGCAGGAACAGGTCGTAGGCCTGCACCAAGTCGTCCTGCGAGAGCCGCGCCATCTTCACCAGTAGGTCGATCTGATTGACCGCCTGGACGCTGGGCAGGCCGAGCCAGGCCGGCAGGTCCTGCTCCTGCAGGTAGGCCATCTCCACGAGGTAGCGCACCAGGGGATCCTCGGGCCTCAGGGGGGTTTCGTGGGCCGCCAGGAGCAGGCCGTTTTCGAAGATGAAGCGACGCTGCCGGTTGCCGCTGGTGATCTCGAGCGTGCCGGTCTTCTGCTGCAGTGCGATCAGCTGGAACGTCTCCAGCGCGCCGAAGTCCTGTAGCGTACCCTGGAGTGCCACCGGTCCTTCCTCGCTGGCGCGCGCGCCAGGCCATGGTCCGCCTAAGCCGCCTTGGGGCTTGCGGAGCCGGCGCGATTCGCGCTCAAGAACTCCCTGAGGTTCGACTTGCGCTTCAATCCGTGCAGCTCGCTGCGGATGGTCCAGACCTCGAGCACCACCAGACCCAGGATTCCCAGCAGCATCGCGGGCAGGATCTGCTCATCGATGAGGGGCATGGGGACCGGTCTCAGCGGGGGCCCTCCCCAAGCCAGCCAGGCGATGGCCGCCGCCAACCAGAAGACCTGGAGAAAGGCGCGGTTGGTCCGGCCGCTCAACGCCGCGCCCAAGCCCGGAACGAACAGCCGGCCCAGGTCCACGAGGCGATCGCGCAGGCGATCGTGCCGCCCCAGCAGGCGGGTGAGCAGCACCTGCGTGTACTGCACGTGCGCCCAGCGGCCGACGGTCAGGGCGCACTCGGCGCAGAAGACGCGGCGCTCGCGGCGCTTCAGGCAACGGCGGCAGACCCGCCGCCCGCACTGGGAGCAGGTGTGGATCACCAGGCGCCGACTGCATCGCGTGGAGATGAGAAACACGAGCGGCAATCCCAGCAGGCCCGGCCAGAGCAGCCGCGGGTTGCCGCCCGGAAAGAGCATGCTCACAGGGTGCGGCAGCTGGAAGGCCGCCGTGTGGCCGTGGCGCAGCAGCAGCCCCCAGACATCGGCTGCGCCGAGGCGTTCCTCGATCAGGTCGTCGACCTTTTCCGCCAGGCGGCGGCGCTCTTCGCCGCGCACGCGATCGGCATCGAGCTCGAAGGCGTGGCGCATCTCGCGATCGGCCTTGAGGAACAGCGACGCGCGGGCATAGGCCTTCGAGAGGTTGTAACGCAGGTCGTAACGTGCGGGATCCGCCTCGGCGGCCGCGGCCAGGCGCCGGATCGCCTCCTCGACCCGGCCTTCCTGATAGGCCAGGATGGCCCAGGCCGCCTCATAGCGTTCCGCTGCCAGCTCGTTGCTCGTTTGCGCCCGCGTGAGCGCCGCGCGCGCGGTGGGCAGGTCACCCAGTTGCCGGGCCAAGAGCGATTCGGTGAAGGGCAGCAAGCCGTCGCCCGGGTGGCGCTGCGCGAGCCGCTGAATCTCTTTGAGCATCTCGGGGCTGCGACCCGCCTGCTGCGCCCGCCAGAGCGCATTGGCGACGTGCACCGGGTCGCTGGGGGCCGTGATCGTGGCCGCCAGCCTGACGCCCAGGGGCGCGATGGCCAGCAGCACGACCACGCCGATGGCGAAGCGCCGCTCCGGCCTTGGCAGCAGGGGATAGGCCGCCGCGAGGGTCAGCCCGACCCACAGCAGGATGCCGAGATTCCAGAAGAGCGGCAGGATGAAGAGACCCCAGACGGCCCACTTGGCCGCGAAGCGGGGCAGCGCCGGCTGGAGGTGCTCCCAGAACAGATGGTGGACGCTGGCGGCGTGCCTGAGCGCGACGAGCAGGCCGCAGACGGACGCCGCGATCAGCAGAGGAAAGAAGACGAGGATGAAGAGGCTGGCGGCGGTGCCCTGCTGGTTGGCGAAGCCCCAGACGAGGGTGACAGGCACGGCCAGCAGGCCATCCAGGGTGCTGCGCGGGGACGCCAGGGGCGCAAAGCGCGCGGGGGCCAGAACGGAGGCGGCGTAGCCTGGATCGATCCGGCGCGCCATGTCCCACTGCTCGAGGGCCGCGCCGGCATTGCCCGAGCGCGCGTGCTCGACGCCCCGCAGGGCCGCGGCCAGGGCCACCGGCCGGTGGGCCAGATTGCCCGCCAGGGCGACGGCGGTCTCGATCGAGTCTGGGTGCGTGGAGCCACGATGGACGAGCGGTGCCGCTCCCCAGGTCGTCAGGGGCGCGGTCGTGCTCGCGGCCATCGCCGGCGTGGCCATCGCTGCCGCCAGCAGCAGCAACGCGGGACCTGACGGCCATGGCCACCGGCGCCGGCCGGTGCGGACCGAATGGGTCATCATGCGTCACTGCCCTCCCAGTGTCCGAGGTGTGCTGCCCGCCGGGGCCCGAAAGCATGGAACCCCTATGGGTTTTGCCCTATACTATCGGCCCCGGGCGGGGCTTCCTTGAAAGCCGAGCCGGGGCGAGGGGGGGGGCAGGCTGGAGGGGCGCTCGCGGGGATTCTCGCGCTCAGGCGGCTCGAAAATCGCCTTGACACGGGCGGAGCATGGTTCCTATCCTCCTAGCGATTTTGTCGTTACACGACCCTAACGCGCGCGGGGCTGTCGGCGCGCGCCGGTGTCGACCCAGCCGGGGGGGGTGAAGCTCCGGGCGAGGGATCCTGGCATGCGCGGGCCATGATTGGGCTCGCAGGCTTGAGGAGAAGTGTCGCATGAGACTCGGGAAACACGGCAATGGGCTCTGGGCCGGGGCGCTCATCGCGCTCTTTGGCCTGCTGTGGGTGGCGCCTGCGATGGTTCACGCGCAGGAGGGGCAGCAGGCTGCTGGGCTGGCAACCGAGCAGGAAGCTGCAGCGGGCGGTGAGGTGTCACTCCCCGAGACCGAGCGGACCAGCGGGTTGGTCGAGTTCTTCGTCAAGGGCGGCAACTTCATGTGGCCGCTGCTCGCCTGCGCCGTCATCGGCGCGGCGGTGATCTTCGAGCGCCTCTTCACGCTGCAACGGGCCCACACGAACACGCGGCGTCTGATGTCGGCCATCATCAGCAGCCTGAAGTCCAAGGGCGTCGGCGCCGCCCAGGATATCTGCATGAACACGCGCGGACCGATCGCCGCGATCCTGCACGCGGGGCTGTCGAAGGTCGACAAGGGGCCGGCCGCGGTGGAGAAGGCCATCGAGAGCTCCGGGGCGATCGAGATGGCGTTTCTCCAGCGCGGCCTGCTGATCTTGGCCACGGTGGCCAACGTGGCCCCGCTGCTGGGCTTTCTCGGAACGGTCTCGGGGATGATCCACGCCTTCGAGGCCATCGCCGCCTCGGAGCAGGTGAGCGCCAAGATCGTGGCCACCGGCATCTCCGAGGCGCTCATCACGACCATGGCCGGCCTGGTGATCGCCATTCCGGTCCAGGCCATGTACAACTACTTCATGTTGCGCATCGACGCCTTCGTGCTCGAAATGGAGGAGTCTTCCATCGAGCTGCTCGACGCGCTGACCGAGGAAGCGTAGCCCCTCTCCCGGGGCCCGCGCAGGCGGGAGGGTTTTCCGATGGCGATCAAGACGAGGCCCAAGGCCCCGCCGGAGATCCCCCAGGCATCGGTGGCGGACGTGGCCTTCTTGCTGCTCATCTTCTTCATTGCGACGACGCAATTCGAGACCGAGTTCGGAATCCCGTTGCAGCTCCCCGGGCTCGGCGGCACGCCCACGAAGGTGAAAAGCGAGAACGTCTTGGCGATCAAGACGACCCCCGAGGGACTGATCTACCTGAAGGACAAGCCCGTCCTGCTGCGCGACGTGCGTGGCCTCGTCCAGACGGAGCTGGAGACGAACGAGAACCTCGTCGTGGTGATCGAGACGGTCGAGGATGCCGCCTACGAGCGGATGATCGACGTCCTCGACGAGGTCAAGTCGGCCAAGGCCGACCGCATCTCGATCAAGAAGGTCCGCAAGTAGCACGGGGGCGCGGCGGAGCGATCCGCGGCGCCGGAAGGCAGGTGGTGAGCGGTGGCGTTCAAGCGCAGTCTGCAGTTGTCGGCGGCGATCCCCACGGGTTCCATGGGAGACATCGTCTTCTTGCTGCTCATCTTCTTCATGGCTACCACCATTTTCAAGATGGAAGAGGGGTTGAAGATCACGCTGCCGCGGGCCGAGTCGGGCATCCGCGTGCCGGTGGAGAACACGACCCATGTCTGGGTCAACCCGGCGCTCGAGATCACGATTGACGACGCCTATCTGACCCTGGAACAAGTCGAGCAGGTTCTGGTTCAAAAGATAAGGGAGAACCCCCAACTGCTGGTGGGCGTGAACATCGATTCCTCGGTGCCCTACCAGCAGGTTGACGTGGTTCTCCGGGCGATGAGAAAGGCCAACGCCCTCAACGTCTCCTTCACGAACATGCTGGAGGGTACGGAGGGTTAGGGAAGGGGGTGTGGCCGTGTTCACCCCGGATTGGTACCAGAGCGCGCACCAGCGGCTCAAGCAGCGCTACCCGCGCTACACCTTCGTGGCGTCCTTGCTGGCCTTGGTCGTGACCGGGCTGGGAATGGCCTATTCCCCGCCCTACATCCCGACGCCCTATCAGCTGCGCGAGCGCAAGGTCATGGCGGTGCAGATCCAGCAGGAAGTCTTCATCCCGCCCGTGGCGGCGCGGGTCGAAGCGCCCGACATGCCCGTGCAGGAGGTCGAGGCGACCGACGACGCGGACGCGGCCGAGACGATCGGCATCACCGACTTCAATCCCTTCGCGCCGCCCGAGATCCCCACGGCGGCGGCCGTGCGCCCCGAAGACTTCGTGGCCTACGATTCGCCCCCGGTGCTGGTGCACTCGGAGCCGGCCGATTACCCCGACCTGGCCCGGGAAGCGGAAGCCGAGGGCACGGTCACGGTCGTCGTGACGATCGACGTGACCGGGCGGGTCATCGATGCGCGGGTCCACCAGAGCGATACGATCACGGCGCTCGAGCAGGCGTCGCTGGCGGCCGCCCGGAAGTTCCTCTTCGAGCCCGCCAAGCAGCGCGACGTGCCGGTGCCGTGCCAGATCCTGATTCCGTTCTCGTTCTCGTTCTAGGCCGCGCGAGCGCACTTCCGCCACCGCCGCCGCGGGCCCCGGTCCGTGCCGCGCGGTGTCGCGGCACTTCTGGCGTGACCCGGGACGCAGGTTAGCTGCCGCGCCGAGCGCAGCGTCCGGTGCGAGCGGTCTGGGCGTAAGTTCCGGGCCACTTGTCCCGCTGGCAACCCTCCTTGGCCGCAACCCGTAGTTTCCTTGGACATCAGAGCCTCCGGATGGAACAATGCGCCGCGAGGATGTCCACGCGCGCGCTCGGGGAGGAGACGAATGAGGAAGAGAGACGCGCTGGGCGGGGTGCCCGGCTGGGTCGGTGTGACCGCCGCCGCGCTGGTGGTGGCCGCCTGGGGGCCGGCTAAGGCGCAGGAGCTCGACCTGTCGCGGCCGCTGACCGTGGACGAGTGCGTGCGGGTGGCCCTGGGGGAGAGCCCGGTGATCGGCGAAGCGGAAGCTCGCTTCGAGCAGGCGGGTGGAACGGCCCGCATGGCGATGCGGGCGGTGCTGCCGACCGTGACCGCGAGCGCCCGCTGGGGCCAGCAGCTCAGCTCCGACATCAAGGCCTGGTACCTCAACGACGAATTCATCTACGGCAAGACGATCTACTCGGGCAGCCTGCGGTTCAGCGCGTACCAGTCACTGCTCGACCTGGGAAGCTTCCAGGAGCTGCGCAGCAGCCGCGCGGCGCGCGACGCCGTCGAGCACGATCTGCAGGCAACGCGCAGCCAGGTCCGGCAGGAGGTCAGCGCCAGCTTCTACGGCTGCGTCGCGGCGGCCCTCCTGGCCGACGTCGAAGACGACGCGGTGGCCGTGGCGCGCGAGCAATTGCGTCGCGCCGAGACGCTCTTCAGCTTGGGATCGGTCGCCCGCAGCGATGTGCTCCAGGCCAAGGTCAACCTGGCCGACGCCGAACTGAATGCGATCAATCGGCACAACACCGTGCGCGTGGAGGGCTCGCGCCTCGCGACCCGCATGGGCCTCGATCCGCGGATCGACCTGGGCGTTGATACGACCCTCGCGATCCCGGCCAACGATCCAGGGGGGACCATGGAGGAGTGGATCGCGGCCGCCTTCGAGCGCCGTCCCGACCTGCACGCCGCCCGCTGGCGCCTGCGGGCCACCGGACTGACGGAACAGGCCGCGAAATCGGACTACCTGCCCACGCTGGGGATCCAGGCCGATTGGTCCCGCTCTGGCAATTCGCTGAAGGAGCACTACCTCAGCGATGTGTCCAAGACCAGCAACTGGAGCGTTGGCCTGGGGCTCAGCCTGACCCTGTTCGATGGCCTGCAGCGTGAGGGGCGTGTCCAGAGTGCCATCGGCCAGCGGCGCGCCCAGGAGGAGGTCCTCGACCGTTTGACCCAGGCAGCAGCCCTCGAGGTCAAGGACGCCTTTCTGAGCATCGCCAAGGAGCGCGAGAGCCTGCGGGCGGCGCGCGAGGGGGTGCAGCTCGCCGCCGAGAGTCTGCGCCTGCAGCAGGCGCTCTACGAGAGCGGGGCGGGCACGCTGCTCGAGTGGGACAACGCGCGCCTGGGCCTGCGGCGCGCCCGGGTGTCTTTGATCCAGGCGGAGATCAGCTTGCTGCTGGCGCACCTGCGCTTCCGCACGGCCATCGGGGAGTAGTCCGCGCGATCAGCGGCCGCGGCGCCGACGTGGGGTGCGGCGCGCTCGGTCGGGTGCGCTCACGGGCGCCGGGCAATCGTTTGCGTGCAGGGAGGGGACATGCGACGCAAGCGCTGGTGGGTGGGGGGCGCCGCTGTCGTCCTGGTCGGCGGTCTGGTGGCGGCCAACCTGGCGCAGCGGGACACGGACGCCAAGGCGGTGCGCATCGAGCCGGTCGGTCGGCGGCCGATCAAGACCTGGGTGCGTGCCCCGGGACGGGTCCAGCCCGTGGTCGCGGTCGACATCAGCAGCAACATCAGCGGCCGGGTCGAACGGCTGCACGTGCGCGAGGGCGATGCTGTATCCCGCGGGCACCTGCTGCTCACGCTCGACGACACGCGGCTGCGCTCCGCCCTGGCGCAGTACGAGGCGATGCTGCGCGCGGCCCAGTCGCAGCTCACCCTGGCCGAAGCCCAACGCGAGCTGGCGGCGCAGGTCCGCGCGCGCCGGGAGGACCTGCACGCCCAGGGCCTGCTGTCCGCCGAAGAGCTGGACGCCGCGCGGGTGGACGAGCGGGTGAAGACCGCCACGGTGGCCGCCCAGCGCGACGAGATCGAGCGCCTGCGGGCGGCGCGTGCAGAAGCCGAGCGCGACCTCGAAGAGACCCGCTTCTACGCCCCGATCGAGGGTGTGGTGACCGCGGTCAACCTCGAAGAGGGCGAGAACGTCCTCATCGGCACGATGAACAACCCCGGCACGGTGATCCTGACCATCTCCAATCTCGGGAGCATGGAAGTCGAGACGCGCGTGAATGAGAACGACGTTGTGCTGGTGCGCCCGCGCCAGCGCGCGAGCGTCACCGTGGATGCGCAGCGCGACTCGACGCTGGCGGGCAGCGTGGCCAGCGTGGGCGAGAGCGGCCGGCGGGCCTCGCAGGACGAGGGCGCCGAGTTCAAGGTGCTCGTCAACATCGAGGCGCCCCCCGACTGGCTGCGCCCGGGCATGAGCGCGGACGTCGAGATTCTCGTCGCCGACGTCGACAGCGCCCTGGCGGTTCCCATCCAGGCCCTGGTGGCGCGCAGCGAGCGAACGGTGGCCGAGTGGGATGAGCGGCGCGCGCGGGGAGAGACGCCCGAGCGCGCCCGCAAGTCCCGGCCGGGCTCGGCGCACGAGGAGCGGGAGGAAGGGGCGGCCAACGAGGGCGAGGCCGGCCGTCTCGTCACGGGCGTCTTCACCGCCGGGGACGATCGGGCGCGCTTCCAGCGCATCGAGCTGGGCGCGCGCGGGGAAGCCTATGTCGAGGTGCGGGCCGGTCTCGACCCGGGCGCGCGCGTGCTGACCGGACCCTACAAGATCCTGCGGCGCCTGGAAGACGCCGAGCGCATCAAGGCCGACCGGAAGTGAGCCTGGCGCGCGGGCATCGGCGGAGCGACCGGGAGGCGCCATGGCGCTGATTGAGCTCGAGGGGGTCGCGAAGACCTATGCCGCCGGCCGGGCCCGGGTCGAGGCCCTCAAGGCGCTGGACTTGGTCATCGACGACGGCGAGTACGTCGCGATCATGGGGCCGTCAGGGTCCGGCAAGTCAACCCTGATGAACATCATCGGCTGCCTCGACACGCCCACGACCGGGCGTTACCGCCTGGCCGGCCATGACGTGAGCGCGCTCGACGACGACCGCCTGAGCGCCGTGCGCAACGCCGAGATCGGCTACGTCTTCCAGACCTTCAACCTCCTGCCGCGCTCCGACGCCCTGCGCAACGTGGAGCTGCCCCTGGTCTACGCCGGCATCGGTGCGCGTGACCGGCGCACCCGGGCCGAGCAAGCATTGGCCGAGGTCGGCCTGGCGGACCGCGCCCACCACCGGCCGGCCGAGCTGTCAGGCGGCGAGCGCCAGCGGGTAGCCATCGCGCGCGCCCTGGTCACCGATCCGCGCCTGCTGCTGGCCGATGAACCCACCGGCAATCTCGACAGTCAGACGGGGGCCGAGATCATGCTGCTCTTCGAGCGCATCTGGACGGCGGGGCGCACCGTCCTGCTCGTGACGCACGAGGAAGAGATCGCGGCGCGCGCCCGGCGCGTGCTGCGCCTGCGCGACGGCCACATCGTGAGCGACGAGCGGCGTCCGGGGAGCGGCGCGCCGCGGGGGGCGGAGCGATGAGCCTCTGGGAAGCGGTGCGGCTGGCCTTCGACGCCCTGCGCGCGAACCGCCTGCGGTCGGCCCTGACCATGCTCGGCACGGTGGTCGCGGTCGTGGCGATTGTGGCCGTCGTCGCGATCACGCAGGGCCTCAACCGCTACGTCTCCCAGCAGCTCCTCGAGGTGGGCTCGCACGTCTTCACGATCGACAAGTTCGGCGACGTCATCGACAACGCCGGCTACTTCAAGGCCTTGCGCCGGCGAGACCTGCGCCGCGAGGACGCCGACTACCTGCGCGCGTCCCTGCCGTCGGCCGAGGCCGTCGCGCCCACGGTCTACACGCGGGCCGACGTCGCCTGGGGCGGGCGCGCGGCCGAGGATGTCACAATCATCGGGGTCGGCGCGGGCTACGCGCTGCTGGACGACAGCTACCGCGTCGCCAGTGGGCGCGAGCTCGGCGACGAGGAGCTGCGCGGGGGCACGCGCAGCGTGTTGCTCGGCTCGGAGGTGGCCGAGGAGCTCTTCGGCTCGGTCGATCCCGTCGGCCGGGCGGTGCGCGTGGGCGGTCAGAGCTACTGGGTCGCGGGGATCCTGGCGGCGCGGGGACGGGTGCTGGGCCAGTCGCAGGACAACCGCGCCGTTCTGCCGATCACCGCGTTCGAGAAGCAGTGGGGGCGGCGGCGGTCGGTGACCATCAACGTCCGCGCCGCTTCGCCGGAGCTGTACGAGACGTGTCAGGAGGAGGCGGCCACGCTGCTCAAGATCCGCCGCGGCCTGCAGCCCTGGGAGGAGCCCGACTTCGGTCTGCGAACGGCGGAGGCCTTCTACGAGGTCTACCAGCGCACGACGCGCCTCTTCTACTTGGGCATCATCGTCGTGGTGGGACTGAGCCTGGTGGTGGGGGGCATCGTCATGATGAACATCATGCTGGTCGCCGTCACCGAGCGCACGCGCGAGATCGGGATCCGCAAGGCGGTCGGGGCCCGGCGGCGCGATATCACCCTGCAGTTCCTCGTGGAGGCCTGCACGTTGTCGGGCGCGGGCGCCGCGATCGGGCTCTTGCTGGGCGCGGTCGTGGCCGTGCTGGTGGGACGGGCTTCGCCGCTGCCGACGCGCCTGGAGCCCTGGTCGATCCTGCTGAGCCTCGGCCTGGCCCTGGCGATCGGGGTCGTCGCCGGGAGCTACCCGGCCGCGCGGGCGGCGCGGCTGGTGCCCGTCACCGCGCTCAGCTACGAGAAGTAGGAGACCGATGAGCCCGGGGGTTGCAGTGACAGAGGCCGCCCCGCGCGGCCGGCGGCGCGCCCGCTCGGCGCTGGTGGTGGAGAGCGGGCGGATTGCCTTCGCGGCGCTGCGCGAGAACAAGCTGCGCTCGCTGCTCACGCTGCTGGGCATCGTCATCGGCGTGGGGACGGTGGTGGCCATGGCCTCGGTGCTGGCGGGGCTCGACCGGGCCTGGGCCAAGGGCGTGGCCGCACTCGGCTCCGGGAGCATCTTCCTCAGCAAGTACGAAGCGGGGGTGCACATCGGCGGCGTGCGGCGCGAGCAACGTCCTGACATCACGCTGGACGACGCCGACGCGATCGCGCGCGCGTGTCCGGCAGTGCTTTCGGCCACCCCCGTGGGGGAAACCTTCAGCGCCGTCGCCTGGGAGGGCGAGGAGACCAAGCCGATCTCCGTCATGGGCACGGGCCCCGACTACCTGCTGGCCAACGACCGCACGGTGGCGGCGGGTCGCTTCTTCACCGCCGCCGAGGAGCTGGCCCGCCAACCGGTCTGCGTCCTGGGCCCCGCCGTCGCCGACGCGCTCTTCGGCGGCCTCGATCCGCTGGGCCTCTGGGTCCGCATCGCCGGGAATCGCTACCGCGTGCTGGGGGTGCTGACCCCCAAGGGGTCGTTCCTGGGCAACAACATGGACGAGGTCGTGATCGTGCCGCTGCGCACGCTGCAGGCCCAGCGCGGTTGGGGCCGCGTGGTCGACTACGTCTTGATTCAGCCGCGTGACCCGCGCGCCACCGCGGCGGCGCGCGAGCAGGTCGAGGGGCTGATGCGCCGCCGCCACGGCCGCACCGCCGAGCAGGAAAACGACTTCGGCTTGACCACCCAGGAGAACCTGCTGGAGCTGTACGAACGCCTGACGCAGGCGATCTACGCGGTCATGCTCATGGTCTCCGGAATCGCCCTGTTGGTGGGCGGCATCGGCATCATGAACATGATGCTCGTCTCGGTGAAGGAGCGCACGCGCGAGATCGGCATCCGCCGGGCGGTCGGGGCGCGGCGCGCGGATCTGGTGCTCCAGTTCCTGGCCGAGGCGACGACGCTGACCTTCATCGGCGGCGCCGTCGGGCTGGTCGTGCCCGGCTTGCTGCCGCTCCTCTTCTCGCTCTTCACCCCGCTGCCGGCTGCCCTGCCCGTGGGGGTGCTCGTCCTGGCGCTCACGCTGGCGACCGTCGTGGGCCTCTTCTTCGGCCTCTACCCGGCCTGGCGCGCGGCGCGGCAGGACCCGATCGAAGCGCTGCGCTACGAGTGAGCGCCTGTGGTAGGCTCTCCCGCATGGCACGTCCGAGCACCGATGAATCCGCACGCGCGCGGGGCGCCGGCAGACCCCGCCGGGCTCGCGAGCCCGTGCCCGCCGGTCCCGGGACCGCCCGAGCGGGTGGCTCCGTGGGCCCCGGCCGCATCGTGATCCACGGGGCGCGCGAGCACAATCTGAAGAACCTCTCGCTCAGCCTGCCCCGCGATAGGCTCGTGGTCGTGACCGGGGTCTCGGGTTCAGGCAAGAGCTCGCTCGCCTTCGACACGATCTACGCCGAGGGCCAGCGGCGCTATGTCGAGAGCCTCTCGGCCTACGCGCGCCAGTTCCTCGGTCAGCTCCGCAAGCCGGACGTCGACCACATCGAGGGTCTGAGCCCGGCGATCGCCATCGATCAGCGCGCCGCGGGGCACAATCCGCGCTCGACCGTCGCCACGATCACCGAGATCTACGACTACCTGCGGGTGCACTTCGCCCGGGTGGGCGTGCCCCACTGCCCCGCGTGCGGGATCGCGGTGGGCAGCCAGACGATCGACGAGATCGCCAGCCAGGTGCTGGCCGAGGCCGCGGGGGAGCGCATCCAGGTGCTCGCGCCCGTGGTCCGCGATCGCAAGGGGGAGTACCGCAAGGAGCTGGCCGCGTGGGTGCGGGCGGGCTTCGTGCGGGCGCGCGTCGACGGGCAGTTCACGTCTCTGGAGACGCCGCCGCCGCTGGCCAAGACCCGCAAGCACCGCATCGAGGTCGTGGTCGACCGGCTGCAAGTGGACGCCGAGCGGCGCACGCGCCTGACCGATTCGCTCGAGACCGCCTTGAAGCTGGCGCAAGGCGCGTTGCTCATCCTGCGCGCCGACGGCCGCGAGCAGCTCTTCAGCGAGCGGGCGGTCTGCCTGCAGTGCGGCCGCAGCTTCGCCGAGCTCCACCCGCGCAACTTCTCCTTCAACAGCCCGCACGGCGCCTGCCCGCGCTGCCAGGGGCTGGGGACCATCACCGAGGTGGACCCGGATCTGCTGGTGGTCGACCCGACCCGGCCGATCCTGGAGGGCGCGCTGGCTCCCTATCCCGGAGCCCAGGGCCACTGGCTGGCCGAGATGATCCGCGGCCTGGGCCAGGCCTTCCGCTTCGATGTCGGCCGCCCGTGGCACCGGCTGCCCGCCCAGGCCAAGCAAATGATCCTGCGCGGCACCGCCGGGCAGCGCTTCGCGGTCAAGGTCGAGACGCAGCGCGGCCGCTACGAGGGGCAGATCGCCTTCGAGGGCTTGATCCCCAATCTCGAGCGCCGCTATCACGAGACGCGCTCCGAGGAGATGCGCGATTGGATCGCCCGGTTGATGTCGCCGCGCCCCTGCCCCGAGTGCGCCGGCGCCCGCTTGCGCGCCGAGAGCCGGGCGGTGCGCGCCGGCAGCTTCCACATCCAGGAATGGGCGGCCTTGAGCGTGCGCGCGGCGCTCGAGCAGGTCGACGCCCTGTGCGCCGGCGAGCGCGATCGCGCCGTCACCAGCCAGGTGCGCAACGAGATCCGCGAGCGCCTGGGCTTCCTCAACAACGTGGGCCTGGGCTACCTGACGCTGGACCGCGGCGCGGGCACCCTCTCGAGCGGCGAGATGCAGCGCATCCGGCTGGCGACCCAGATCGGCTCGCAGCTCGTGGGCGTGCTGTACGTCCTGGATGAGCCCAGCATCGGGCTCCACCACCGCGACAATCGGCGACTGCTCGAGGCCCTCTGCCGCCTGCGCGACCTGGGCAACACCGTGCTCGTGGTCGAGCACGACCGCGACACGATGCTGGCCGCGGACCACATCGTCGACCTGGGCCCGGGCGCCGGTCGCCTGGGCGGCCAGCTCGTCGCGCAGGGCACGGCGCGGGAGATCGCCCGCGAACCGCTTTCGCTGACCGGCGCCTACTTGAGCGGGGCGCGCCGCGTGGATCCGCCTGGCGAACGGCGCGCGGGCCACGGGCGGTTCATCGAGGTCGTCGGGGCGCGCGAGCACAACCTGCGCAGCCTCACCGTTCGCTTCCCGCTGGGCACCTTCACCTGCGTCACGGGCGTCTCGGGCTCGGGCAAGAGCACCCTGGTCAATGAGATCCTGCACCGCGCCCTGGCCCGTCGCCTGCACCACGCGACCACCGCGCCAGGGGCCCACGACGAGGTGCGCGGCGTCGAGCACCTCGACAAGGTCATCGACATCGACCAGTCGCCGATCGGACGCACGCCGCGGTCGAATCCGGCCACCTACACCGGCGCTTTCGGCTTCATCCGCGATCTCTTCGCGCGCCTGCCCGAATCGCGCGTGCGCGGTTATGCGCCGGGGCGCTTCTCCTTCAACGTCAAGGGCGGGCGCTGCGAGGCCTGCGGCGGCGACGGCGTGGTCAAGATCGAGATGCACTTCCTGCCCGACGTCTACGTCACCTGCGAGGTGTGCAATGGGCGGCGCTACAATCGGGAAACCCTCGAGGTGGCCTACAAGGGGCGCTCCATCCACGACGTGCTCGAGATGACCGTCGATGAGGCCAGCGAGTTCTTCGCGAGCATTCCGGGCCTGAACCGCAAGCTCACGACCCTGCGCGACGTCGGCCTGGGCTACCTGCACCTGGGCCAGCCCGCCACGACGTTGAGCGGCGGCGAGGCCCAGCGCGTGAAGCTGTCGGCGGAGCTCTCCCGGGTGGCCACCGGCAAGACGCTCTACATCCTGGACGAGCCGACCACCGGGCTGCACTTCGAGGACGTGCGCGTCCTGCTGGCGGTGCTCCAGCGGCTGGTGGAAGCCGGCAACACGGTGGTGGTCATCGAGCACAATCTCGACGTCATCAAGTCGGCCGACTGGATCATCGACCTGGGCCCCGAGGGCGGCGAGGAAGGCGGGCGCCTGGTCGCCGCGGGCACCCCGGAAGCGGTGGCCCGGCAGCCGGAGTCCTGGACCGGCAAGGCCTTGCGGGAAGTTCTGGGCCCCGGCGGGGATTGACCTTTCTCGCGGCCGGTGATACCGTTTTCGATTCGGTCCAAACGGGGGAGGTAGGCTGGAATGACGCAAGAGCTGCGGCGCACGCCCTTCCACGGACTGCACGTCCGCCAGGGCGGCAAGATGGTACCCTTCGCCGGCTGGGAGATGCCCGTCCAGTTCCCGCACGGCATCCTCCACGAGCACCACCACGTCCGCCGCGCGGCCGGCCTGTTCGACGTCTCGCACATGGGCCGGCTGCACTTCCGGGGACCGGGCGGCTTCGAGTATGCCGATCGGCTCATCACCAACAGCCTGAAGAAGATCGGCCCCGGGCAGTTGCTCTACAGCGCGCTGTGCAACGACGCGGGCGGAATCATCGACGACGTGACCGCCTACCACCTCGGCGACGAGGTGATGCTCGTGGTCAACGCCTCGAACCGCGAGAACGTCTGGCGCTGGGCATCGGCGCACAAGCCCGCCGGCGTGGAGATGCTCGACCGCACCGCTGAGCTGGCGCAGATCGCCCTCCAGGGCCCGCGCGCCCAGGGGCTCCTGGGTGAGCCGTTCGCCGCGGCGGTCGCCGGCCTGGGTTACTACCATTTCGCCCAGGTCGACTGGCGCGGCGCGCGCGTGCTCATCAGCCGCAACGGGTACACCGGCGAGGACGGCTTCGAGATCTACGTGCCGGCGGACCAGGGCGTGGCGCTGTGGGAGCAGCTCCTGGACTGGGGCCGCGCCGTCGAGCTGCAGCCGATCGGCCTGGGGGCGCGCGACAGCCTGCGCATGGAGGTCGGCTACATGCTCTACGGCAATGAGCTGTCGCTCGAGACGACCCCGCTCGAGGCGGGCCTGAAGTGGGTGGTCAAGTTCAAGGACAACGACTTCTTCGGCCGCGAGGCGCTGCTCAAGCAGAAGGAGGCGGGCCTGACGCGCACGCTGATCGGCTTCGAGGTCGAGGGCAAGCGGCTGCCGCGTCACGGCTACGCGATCCATCACGGCGGCCGGCCGGTGGGGGTCGTCACCAGCGGCGGTCTGTGTCCGTCGGTGGGCAAGGCGATGGGCCTGGGGTTCGCGCCGCCCGCGCTGGCCGAGGTGGGAACGCCCCTGGCCGTCGATCTGCGCGGGGCCCTCGCGCCCGCCCGGGTCGTGGAGCGACCCTTCTACAAAGAGGGTTCGGTCAAACGCTAGCGCGGTCGCGCCGGTTGGCCGCCGGCCCGCGGGGCGGTGGCCCGGCGCAAGCGCCAAGGTTCTGTGACATCCTTGACGGGAGGAGATGATGGAGTTTCCCGAGGGTCTGCGGTACACGCGCGATCACGAGTGGGCGCGCGCGGAGAAGGGCGAGGTCGTCGTCGGCGTCACCGACTATGCGCAGGACCAGCTGGGCGACGTGGTCTACGTGGAGTTGCCGTCGGTGGGCGCCAGCGTCACCGGCGACGAGCCCTTCGGCTCGATCGAGGCGGTCAAGGCGGTCGCCGATCTGAACTCGCCCTTGAGCGGGGAGGTCGTGGCGGTCAACGACGCCCTGGCCGACGACCCAGGGCTCATCAATCGTTCTTGCTACGGCGACGGCTGGATGATCCGCCTCAAGCCCGCCGACCCGGGCGCGCTCGACGGGCTCATGGACGCCGCCGCCTATCGCCGCATGGTGGAGGAGCTCTAGGGGAGGACCCTGCCCTTGGTGAACTACATCGGTCACACGCCCGAGGAGGAATCGCGGCTGCTCGCGGCCATCGGCGCGCCGGACTTCGAGGCGCTGCTCAAGCAGGTCCCGGCCCGCTTGCGGATGAAGGGCCCGCTCGACCTGCCGCCGGCCATGTCCGAGGTGGAGCTGCGCCGCTACCTGGGCGGCCTGGCGGCGCGCAACTACGCGCCCGACCGGACCGTCTCGTTCCTCGGCGCCGGCATGTACGACCATGCCGTCCCGGCCGCGGTGGACCACCTGGCGCTGCGGCCCGAGTTCTACACGGCCTACACGCCCTATCAGGCCGAGGTCGCCCAGGGGACGCTCGCCGTCATCCTCGAGTTCCAGACGATGATCTGCGAGCTGACCGGGCTCGACGTCGCCAACGCCTCGATGTACGAGGGGGCGTCGGCGGCGGCCGAAGCGCTGCTGCTGGCGCACGCGGCGACCGGCCGTCCCCGGATCCTGGTCGCCGGCGGGGTCAACCCGCGCGTGCGCGGCGTGCTCGGCACGCTGCTGGACAGCCTCGGCCTGGCGCTGGAGGAGGTGCCGGCCGCCGACGGCCGGGTGGACGTCCCGGCGCTGCGCCGCCTGCTGGCAAGCGGCGAGCCGGCGGCGGCCGTCCTGGTGCAGCAGCCCGGCTTCCTCGGGCTGCTCGAGCCGCTGGCGGAGATCGGCGCGCTGTGTCAGGCCGAGGGGCGCGGCGCGCACCTGGTCGTCAGCGCCGACCCGCTCTCGCTGGGCCTCCTGGCGGCGCCCGGGCGCCTGGGCGCCACGACCGTGGTGGGCGATCTGCAGCCGCTCGGCATCCCGCCCCAGTTCGGGGGTCCGAGCGCCGGCTACTTCGCGTGCCGCCGGGAGCACATACGCCGTATGCCCGGCCGCATCGCCGCCGAGACGGTCGACAGCCTGGGGCGGCGTGGCTACACCCTCACGCTGCAGACCCGCGAGCAGCACATCCGGCGCGAGAAGGCCACCTCGAACATCTGCACCAACAGCGCCCTGATGGCGCTGCGCGCCTGCGTCTACCTGTCGCTGGTCGGCCCGCGGGGCTTGCGGGAGGTCGCCGCCCAGTGCGTCCAGCGCAGCCACTACGCCCTCGAGCAGCTCGAGCGCCTGGCGGGCGTAGCGCGCGTGCACGGCGGGCCATTCTTCCGCGAGTTCGCCGTGCGCTTGCCGGTGCCGGCGGAGGACCTGGTGGCGCGGGTTCACGCCCAGGCCGGCATCCTGGCCGGCGTCCCGCTGGCGCGCTTCGACGGCGCCCGCGACCGGGATCTGCTCGTGGCCGTGACCGAGAAGCGCAGCCGTTCGGAGATCGACGCCCTGGTGGCGGCCGTCCGTCAGGCGCTGGCCTGACAGGGGGGGGCGTCGCCCGGGTCGCCGCGGGGTTCAGGGAGGTGGTAGAGCGCATGAGTGGTGTGGATCACAAGGTCACGGGGAGCCCGCTGCCCGCCCAGGCGAGCAGCGCGAGTTGCCAGGGATCGGTCGAGCTCATCTTCGACCGCAGCCGTCCGGGCCACCGCGGCCACCGGCTGCCGTCGCTGGACGTGCCCGCCGCGGCGGTCGAGACCCTTCTACCGGCGGCCCTGCTGCGGGAGGCCCCGCCGGCCCTGCCGGAGGTCACCGAGCCCGAGGTCGTGCGACACTACGTGGGGCTCTCGACGATGAACCACCACGTCGACCGCGACCTCTACCCGCTCGGCTCGTGCACGATGAAATACAACCCCAAGATCAACGAGGACATCGCCCGCCTGCCCGGGCTGGGGGCCCTGCATCCCGATGCGCCCGAGGCGCTGACGCAGGGCATGCTCGAGCTGCTGTGGCGCTGCGAGCAGGAGCTGGCCTGCATCCTGGGGCTTCCGGCGGTGAGCCTGCACCCTTCGGCCGGCGCGCAGGGCGAGCTTCTGGGCATGTTGCTCTTCCGCGCTTACCACCGGCACCATGGCAATGACGGGAAGCGCACGATCCTGATTCCCGACTCCGCGCACGGAACCAATCCGGCCAGCGTGGTCATGTGCGGCTTCTCGCCGCGGCAGGTGCCGTCGCGCGGCGACGGCCGGATCGACCTCGATCGCTTGTCCGCGGCGATCGGTCCCGACACGGCGGGCGTGATGATCACCAACCCGAACACGTTGGGGCTGTTCGAGCAGGACTTCGCGGCGGTCGCCGAGCGGGTCCACGCGGTGGATGGACTGGTCTACATGGACGGCGCCAACCTGAACGCGCTGATGGGCATCGTCCGGCCGGGAGACATGGGCGTCGACGCGGTGCACGCCAACCTGCACAAAACCTTCTCGACGCCCCACGGCGGCGGCGGCCCGGGCGCGGGACCGGTGGGGGTCTCGCAGCGCCTGGAGCCGTTCTTGCCGGTGCCGCTGATCGCGCGCGACGGCGATCGCTTCCGGCTCGTGGCGGATCGGCCCCACACGATCGGCCGCCTGCACCCGTACTACGGCAACGCGGGCGTCATCGTGCGCGCCTTGACCTACATCCGCAGCCTGGGACCGGACGGACTGGCCGCGGTCAGTCGAGCGGCGATCGTCAACGCCAACTATCTGATGAAGCTGGTGGATCCCATCTTTCCGGTCGCCAAGCGCGAGCCGTGCATGCACGAGTTCGTCTCCAGCCTGGCCTGGACGCGCGAGCACGGCGTCAAGAACATCGATGTGGCCAAGCGGCTGCTGGACTACGGCTTCCACGCGCCGACCGTCTCGTTCCCGCTCATCGTGCCCGACGCCTTCATGATCGAGCCGACCGAGACCGAGACGCAAGGTACGCTGGATCGCTTCGCGCAGGCGCTGGCGCTGATCGCCCGCGAGGTGCGCGAGGAGCCCGGGGTCGTCCAGGGGGCGCCCCACACGACCCGCGTGAGCCGACTGGATGAAGCCGGCGCCGCGCGCCACCTGAAGGTCCGCTGGACGCCGGCGGGGAGCACGGATGCCTGAGGGGACCGCCCCGGGTCAGGATGGGATCGCCTGGCGGGTGCACCCGGCTCTGGAGCGGCCGGGGCTGGGGGCTCTGGTCCTGGCGCTGGTGGTGGTCATCAGCGTGTTGATCGGGCTGTGGATGCGCGGCCCATACTGGAGCATCTTCGCGTTCGGAGTTCTGTTCCTGTCGCTGGAGGCGTTCTTCTTGCCGAGCAGGTTCGAGCTGGACGAGCGGGGCGTGGTGGTCCGCAAGCCCTTCTCGCAGGCCAGCCGGCCGTGGGATCAGTTCCGGCGCGTGGTGTTCGATCCGTTCGGCGTCACGCTGAGCCCCTTCAGCCGCCGCCACTGGCTTGACCCGTACCGTGCCGTGCGGCTGCGATTCGCCGGCGGGAGGGGGCGGACGCAGGGGCCGGGGCGCGCCGAGGTGCGCCGCTACATCCTGGAGCACCTGGACGCCGAGAGGGTCGTGATCGAGAATCACGAGCAGCCCAAGCGAGGCGGCTAGGTCCCGGCGGCAGGCGCCGGGGAAGGTGGGCGAGGGGTGGAAGACCGCAGAGCGCCGGCCGGCCGGCCGGCGGCGGAAGCCGGAGCGGCTCAGTCGCAGGACGGGGCGCCCGCGGGCGGGCCCGGCCGCAAGCCGCCCATGACCGATGAGGAGCTGCTGGATGCCGTTGCGGGGCGCGTCGTGAACATGCGCCTGGCGGTTCCGGCCGTCTTTTTCTTGGAGTCGACCAAGCCGCTCTCGTTCATCGGGAGCCAGGCGCTGGTCTTCCTGGAGCCGTTCGTGCAGGCATTCCTGTCGACCGAGGCCTACTCGCGTTTCGCGCGCCTGATGGAGGACCGCCAGAACCTGGAGGCGCTCATCCGGCGCATCGAATCCAAGGATGAGGAGCTGCGCGCGCGGGAGAAGCAGGAGAAGGAGCGGCGGGCCGAAGAGAAGCGCCGCCGCCGGGAAGCGCGCTAGCAGGGGAAGAGGAGTCATGAGCACAGCGCAAGACCTGAAGTCTTTGAAGATCCGATCGGTGCTCGCCACCGACTGCGGCTCGACCACCACCAAGGCCATCCTGATCGAGCTGCGGGGCGACGAGTATCGGCTCATCGTGCGCGGCGAGGCGCCGACGACGGTGGAGGCGCCCTTCGAGGACGTCACCCGCGGCGTCCTCAATGCGGTGATGGAGGTCGAGGAGCTGGCCGGGCGCAAGCTCCTGGACGGCGAGCAGATCATCACGCCGCAGAAGAGCGAGCGCGAGGGCGTGGACATCTATGTCTCGACCTCGAGCGCGGGCGGCGGCCTGCAGATGATGGTGACGGGCGTCGTCAAGAGCATGACCGGCGAGAGCGCCGAGCGCGCCGCGCTGGGGGCGGGCGCCATCGTGATGGACGTGATCGCCTCGAACGACGGCCGCCTGCCGCACGAGAAGATCCGCCGCATCCGCGACCTGCGGCCCGACATGATCCTGCTCTCGGGCGGCATCGACGGCGGCACGACCACGCACGTGGTCGAGCTGGCCGAGATCATCGCCGCGGCCGATCCCAAGGCCCGCCTGGGCGCCTCCTACCAGATGCCGGTCATCTACGCCGGCAACCACCAGGCCAAGGAGCTGATCCAGGAGCGCCTGGCGGCCAAGACCGCGCTCACCGTCACCGACAACATTCGCCCGACGATGGAGCGCGAGAACCTGATGCCCGCCCGCCACGCCATTCACGATCTCTTCATGGAGCACGTGATGGCGCATGCGCCGGGCTACCGCAAGCTCATGACCTGGACGCCGATTCCGATCATGCCCACCCCGGGCGCGGTCGGTTCGATCATCCACACGATCGCCAAGCGCGAGGGCATCCAGGTGGTGGGCGTCGACATCGGCGGGGCGACCACGGATGTCTTCAGCGTGTTCAAGGACCCGGCCGGCGAGGAGGAGGTCTTCAACCGCACGGTGAGCGCCAACCTGGGCATGAGCTACTCGGTGTCGAACGTGCTGGTCGAGGCCGGGATCGAGAACGTCATGCGCTGGGTGCCGTTCCACATGGACGAGGAAGAGGTGCGCAATCGGATCAAGAACAAGATGATTCGTCCCACCACGATTCCGCACACGCTGCAGGAGCTGATTCTCGAGCAGGCGCTGGCGCGCGAGGCGCTGCGGTTGGCCTTCAAGCAGCACAAGTCGCTGGCGGTGGGCTTGAAGGGCGTGCAGCAGGAGCGCACCATCTCCGACACCTTCGAGCAAACGGCCACGGGCGAGACGCTCATCAATCTGATGACGCTCAACCTGCTCGTGGGCAGCGGGGGCGCGCTCTCGCACGCGCCGCGCCGCGTCCAGTCGGCCCTGATGATGCTCGACGCCTTCCTGCCGGAGGGCGTGACGGAGCTGGCCGTCGACTCGATCTTCATGATGCCGCAGCTTGGCGTCCTCGCCGAGGTCGACAACGAGACGGCCAAGCGGGCCGCGACCGACGTCTTCGTCAAGGACTGCATGATCCGCCTGGGCACCTCGGTGGCCGCGGTGGGCAAAGGCAAGCCGGGCGCGCGCTGCATGGTTGTGTCCGTGAAGCTGCCCGACGGGCGAACGGAGCAATTCGAGCTCGCCTACGGCGCGATCAAGCGTCTGGACCTGCCGATGGGCGCGCAGGCCGAGGTGACCGTGGAGCCGGGCGGCGGCTTCGACGTCGGGGCGGGCAAGGGCCGCACCCTGCGGGCCACGCTCCCCGGAGGGGTGTGCGGCCTGATCTTCGATGCCCGCGGGCGCCAGCCGTTCGAGTTGCCGGCCGAGCCGGCTGCCCGCGTCGAGAAGCTGGCCGAGTGGGCGCAGGCGATGGGACTCTACGAGCGCGACCCGCGCACGCTGGCCTAGGGGAGGAGGAAGCGACGTGGCACATGCATACACACCGGGACTGCGCGTGACCGGCTGGACCAAGATCCAGAAGGAGCGCCGCCTGCCGCTGAGCGGCGAGGTCATGGTCAAGAAGGGCGACCGCGTCCGGGCCGAGCAGGTCGTGGCGCGCACGGAGCTGCCGGGCAACGTCCAGCCGATCAAGGCCGCCAGCATTCTGGGGCAGCACCAGCAGGATCTGCTGGAGTACATGACCAAGAAGGAGGGCGACCGCGTCGCCAAGGGCGAGATCATCGCCACGGCCAAGAGCTTCTTCGGCCTCTTCAAGACCCACTGCAACTCGCCGTGCGAGGGCACGGTTGAGAGCATCTCGACCGTCACTGGCCAGGTGATCATCCGCGAGCCGCCGATCCCGGTGGAGGTCGAAGCCTACATCGACGGCGACGTCGTCGAGGTCATTCCCAACGAGGGCGTGGTGGTGGAGGCCGAGGGCGCCTTCATCCAGGGCATCTTCGGCATCGGCGGCGAGACCCACGGCGTGATCCACATGGCGGCGGCATCCCCCGCGGAGGAGCTGACCGAGGGGCACCTCGAGGGCGACGTGCGGGGCAAGGTGCTGGTGGGGGGGAGCCTGGTCACCCAGGCGGTGCTGCGCAAGGCCTGCGAGCGCGGGGTGCGCGCAATCGTCGTGGGGGGGATGGACGCGGACGACCTGCGCAACTTCCTCGGCTACGACCTCGGCGTGGCGATCACCGGCAGCGAGCACCTCGGAATCACGCTGGTGACCACCGAGGGCTTTGGCCGGATGACCATGGCCGGCCGCACCTTCGATCTGCTCGGACGCTTCGAGGGCCAGACCTGCTCGGTCAACGGGGCGACCCAGATCCGCGCCGGCGTCATGCGTCCCGAGATCGTCGTGCCCCAGTCCAAACAGCACGGAGCCGCGGAGAAGTCCTTCAGCATGTCCGCCGGCCTCCAGATCGGGAGCCCCGTGCGCGTGATCCGGGCGCCGCACTTCGGGCGCCTCGGGGAGGTGACCGAGCTGCCCCCCGAGCTGCAGGTGGTCGAATCCGGCGCCAAGGTCCGGATTCTGAGGGTCCGCTTCCAGGACGGCACCGAAGACGTCATTCCTCGGGCAAATGTAGAAATGATAGAAGCATAGAGCATCCGATCCTTTCCAGGAACGACCGCTGGCCGCGCCGGGCCGGCCCCTCGCGGGGGCCGGCCCGGTCGTTCTTGAGTCCCCGTTGCTGACCTCTTGAGACTGAATGAAGCGAGCCAGGTGGCCGAACTTTCGAGCAGGAAGCACACCTGTTCGCGGACAGGGACCGCGTCGAGCTCAGCGGGCATCGGGCGGCGTGCTGCAATCTCTCGGTCTCGAGGAGGGCTCTCGTGAAAGGCCGGGTCAAGTGGTTCAACAACCAGGCTGGCTGGGGCTTCATCGAGCAGGCGGAAGGTCCGGACGTCTACGTTCGCCACGACCGCATCGAGGGCTCCGGTTTCAAGACGCTGCAAGAAGGCGATCTGGTCGACTTCGAGATTGAACAGGGCGAGCGCGGCCCCTTCGCGGTGCACGTGGCCCTGGTCGGGCCCCGCGGCGGCTCGCGACAGCAGAGGGCTTCGTAGAGGCGGGCAGACCCCGGGCAACAAGGAGGTCTCCGGTGAAGGCACATGCACGGATTCGTTTCGCAGCGGGGCTGGCATCCCTGGCCCTGATGGCGCTCGCGGTCAGCGGCATCGGCTGTGAGTCGGACAAGGACTCGACGCCGACCGACCCGTCCGCTTCCGGATATCAGATCGAATTTCTGAACGCCACCCCGGTGGTGGCGGCCGGAGACTCAGCATCCATCTGCGTGCGCGTCACCAGATCGCGTAGCAATCCCCAACCGGTCGCGGGCGTGACGGTCGCGTTCGGGGGCATCGGCGGCCGCTTGAACGGCGTCTTCACCAAGGCCACCGACGTGACCGATCAGGACGGCATCGCCTGCGGCACGTTTCAGCCCTATCCGGACATGACCGGCCGGACGGACATCAAGGCCGTGGCCGCCGACCGCGATGTGGCCTATGTCGCCGTTCTGGTCGTCGCCGGGGGCGGACCCACGACCGGCCCGCTGACGGTCGCGCTGCAGGCGACCGAGACGTCGTTGCCGGCCGACGGGGCCGCCACCACGGCGGTCTCCGTGGCCGTCCGGCGCAACGGGGTGCTCTCCGCGGGCGAAGAGGTGACCCTGACGGCCGGCGAGCGGTTCCTGGACCGCGATTTCGACGGGGTCTTCAGCCCCGGCGACTCGCTGATGGGCGACAGCAACGCCAACGCCCAGTGGGACGCCATCGGCGCGATCACGCCCTCGGTCGTGACCGGCACGACCGGGATGGCGACGGCCACGTACACCGCCGGCGCCGCCACGGCCACCGCCTACATCAAGGCCACCGTCGACTCGGTGGCGACCGACCTGGCCATCGAGCTGCACGGCGACGAGGCCACGATCACGGTCCTTCTCGACAACTCGGAGCTGCTCGCGAATGGATTCGCGACCTCCACGATCACGGTCTACGTGACCGACGGCGACGATGAGCCCATTCAGGGCAAGCTGGTGCGGTTCACGGCCGGTGAGCCCTTCTCCGACGTGGACGGCAACGGCTACTACACGAGCGGGATCGACACCTTCACAGACCTCAACGACAACGACCTTTGGGACCCGCTGGGCCAGGTGACGCCGTCGGCGCTGAACACCAACCAGGACGGCAAGGCCCAGGCCGTCTTCCTGGCCGGGCGCGAGCCGGGAGAGGTGACGCTGCACATCTCGACGCGCGACCAGTACACGCGCTCGCGGGTGGTCTTGATCGAGCCCCCGCCGGTGGTTTCCGCCACCTGGAGCTGGAATCCGCCCAGCGTCGCGGCGATCGGATCGAGCGGCGCGATCCTGAGCCTCACGCTCTACGACATCAACGGATCGACGATCGCGGGCAAGCGGGTCAACTTCACGGTGACGAACGGCACCATCGACGACCATGCCTTCGCCAATCAGCAGGGCCTGGTGCAGGCGCTCTTCATGCCGCCGACGACGCCCGGCACCTGCGCGGTGACGGCCAGCGTGCCGGGCTGGTCGGTCACGATTCCGGTCGAGGTCCTGCCGTTCGAGCAGGTCGTCCGGCGAATCGAGTTCAAGGCCACGCCGCCGGCGCTCTGGGTGCTGGGGGTGGGCAAGGACGATCACGCGCTGCTGCGGGCGACCTGCTACTACGCCGGCGACATCCCGGCGCCGGCCGGCGTCCCGGTCACCTTCACGCTGCTGTCGAACCTGGGGGGCGGTGAGACGCTCATCGACAGCCTCGGAACGCCCGACGTCGAGCAGATGGTCGTGCCCACCGACTCAACCGGCGTGGCCAAGGTGGTCCTGCGCAGCGGCACGCTCTCGGGGCCGTTCGAGGTCAAGGCCGAGGCGGGCGACGCCGCCGAGATCCTGCGCCTGGGCATCTCCTCGGGTCCGGCGACGGGCATGTACTGCTCGCGCGTGCGCTCCGAGGACGACCCGCGCGACTGGTTCGTGACCGCCACCGTTCATGACGCCTATCACAACCCCGTGCCCGATGGCACGATCGTCGTCTTCACCGCCGACCACGGCCTGATCGCCACCGGCGACGGCACCGGGGCGGCCCACACCGTGGCCGGCAAGGCCGAGGCGACCTTCACAACCTACGCGCTCTTCGGAGTGGCCACGATCCGGGCGTCCTGCGACGGGGGCGTGTCGTGCGAGTTCGAGCTCGATCTGGCCACGCACGCCGAGCAGCCGGGCCCGATCGCCTTCATCATGCTCACCGCCAGCCCGTCCGAGATCGCCGTCGACTCGACCGGCGGGGTGACCCAGGCGCTCATGACGGCCCAGTGCTACGACGCGGTCGGGCAGGCCGTGGGACGAGGGCGGGGCGTGACCTTCCGGATCACGGCCGGCCCGGGCGGCGGCGAGAACCTCTCGCTGCAGGGCTACGGTCCGGTCACCACCATTACGGACGACTACGGGCGCGCCAAGACGATCCTGATGGCGGGCTACAAGTCGGGCACCGCCAAGGTGATCGCCAGCGCGGACAGCGCCCAGGCGGCCGCGGCGACGCTGGTCGGCATGACGGCCGGGCCGCCGCACTACATCGCTATCGGCGCCGATCCGCTCAACATCCGCGGCTGGGACTTGATCGGCGCGCAGTCGGATCTGTGGGCCTACGTCTACGACCGCTACGGCAATCCGGTGCGCGAGCGCACGGAGATCTGGGCCTACTGCGACGAGGGCATGGTGCGCGGCGACTACATCAACCAGGGCCAGATCGGCAGCAGCCGGACCGAGGGCGGCGTCGCCGTCTTCACCTACTTCAGCGGCCTGCCCCGCGAGGACGGCCGCGTCGAGATCACGGCCAGCACGTCGGGCGGGGAGGTGACCGGAACGGCCTGGGTGATCGCATCCGGACCGCCTCACAGCGTGGAGTTCATCGCGCCCCAGGAGCCGGTGTCCGTCTGGGCCGATGGGGCCGACCATTTCACCTTCTATGTCGAGGTCCTGGACGTGAACAGCAATTACGTCCTGGCCGGCGAGACGGTTGAGTTCTCGAGCACGTACGGCAATGTGCCGGTGTCGGCCTACACCGCCAACGGGACCAGCGGCAGCATCGCCAAGGGCGTCTTCACGAGCGTGGTGCTCGACCGCGATGCGTCGGTGACGACCCCGGACAACGGCATCGGCGCCGTGGCGCGGGTGACGGCCAGCGCCGGGCTGGGGGGCCTGACCAGCGACGTGCTGCAGGTGAACCTGCTGACGGGCGCGGCCTACGCGGACAACTGCACCTTCACGCTCGACACCAGCGTGCCGCGCAACGAGGACACCCCCTTCCAGGTGGTGATCAAGGACCGCTACGGCAATCCGCTGGGCGGCCACGCGCTCACGGCCACCGCCACGAAGGGGTCGGTGGACTCACCGGTGATCACGAACATGTGGGGCGAGGGGAACTTCGTCTTCACGGCGCCGGCCGATTCCGGCGACGTCCGGATCATGGTGACCGACACCGATCCCCTGTATGGCGGCGTTCGGCTCAACCTGAAGACCACCGCCAATTAGCGGGCAGGGTCGGCCCCGAGCAGAAACCGCCCCCGGCCACTCGCTGGCCGGGGGCGGAATGTCCATTGACGCTCGGTCCATCGGCTGCTAGCATACTCCGATCGTGGGTAGCAACCTTCCACCCAGGCAGGATGGGGGGTGGCCGATGAACAAGCGGGAGCTTGTCGCCGAAGTCGCTGGACGCCGGCAAGTCAATCGGAGCACGACGGCGGCCATCGTCGATGAATTCCTGGCTGCCGTCGGCCGGGCGCTGTCGGAAGGCTACGACGTGCACCTGCGCCGTTTCGGGACCTTCGCGCTGCGGGCGCGCAAGCCGCGCTCGATGCGCAACCCGCGATCGGGCAAGACCATCCGGGTCCCGGGCAAACTGGTGCCGGTCTTCCGTTCCTCGAAGCGTCTGGAGGCCACACTCGGCGACGGCCACGCGTAGGGGCGCGGCGATTTGTGCCGACAGGCCGGTCGGGCGAGTCGGCCCGCGCCGGCGAGGGAAAGCTATTCTATGGGTTGCGGACGAAAGAGAAAGCGACAGAAGATCGCGACGCACAAGCGCAAGAAGCGCCTGCGCAAGAATCGTCACAAGAAGCGTGACCGCTAGCGGCCGGTCCGGGCTCGGCCGTGTCATCTGCGGCCGGCTGACGTCGGCGGGGATCGTCTAGATCCTCGCCGATGCTTTGTGCCCGCGCGGATGCCTCCGGCCCTTCGCCCTGGGCGACGGCGGCCGCGCTGCGGGGAGGGGCCGTCCCCATGACCGCCGACCGGCTCGAAGGTCGATTCCAGGCGACCCGCGAGGGGTTCGGCTTCATCGCGCCCTCGTCCGGCGGACCCGATCTGTACGTGCCGGCCACGGAGACCGCCGGCGCCCTGCACGGCGACACCGTGGCCTATGAGGTGACCGGAGAGGCCCGGGGAGGCTACCGCGCCGAAGCCGCCGTCGTGGCCGTGATCGCCAGGGGCGTGCGGCGCTTCACCGGCGTGGTGGCGGGCGCGCGCAAGCAGCTTCATCTGGTTCCCGACCACTTCCTGCTGCCCGAGCGCCTGCGGCTGGTGGGAGCCCGACAGGGGCTGGCCGCCGGCCAACGGGTGCTCTGCCAGCTCCAGGAGCGCGGGCCGGGCCGGCCGCCGAACGCCCTGCTCGTGCGCATTCTCGGCGACGCCGACGACCCGGGCTGCGACGAAGAGATCGTCCGCGGCGAGCACGGCTTGGCGGGCCCCTTTCCGGAGGAGGTCCTGGCCGAGGCCGTCCGGGAGACGGCCGACGGCGCCCCGGTTCGCCGCGACTTCTCCAGCGAGCTTGTGGTCACGATCGATCCCGCCGACGCCCGCGACTTCGACGACGCGGTCAGCCTGGCCCCGTGGCCGGCCGGCGGGTGGTTGCTGCGCGTGCACATCGCCGACGTGGCCGAGGACGTGCCGTGGGGGGGCCCAGTCGACCTCGAGGCGCGCCAGCGCGGCAACAGCACCTACTTGCCCGGCAGCATGATTCCGATGCTGCCGCCCGCGCTCTGCACGGACCGCCTGAGCCTGGCCCGCGGCGAGCCGCGCCGGGTGGTGACCGTCTCCGCCCACGTCACCGAGGCGGGCATTATCCGCTCCTTCCGCTTCGACGAAGGGCTCATCCGCAGCCGCTGGCGGCTGAGCTATCGCCAGGTTCAGGCCGTACTGGACGGGACGGGTTCGATCGCCACGGAAGTGGACGAGTTGCTGCGCCACATGGACGCCCTGGCGCAGGCGCTGCGCGCGCGGCGCTTTCGCCACGGCGGCTTCGAGCTGGTCTTGCCCGAGGTGCGCGTCACCGTGGACGAGCGGGGCGCCCCGACGGCGATCGAGCGACGCCTGCCGGCCCGTAGCCACCAGCTCATCGAGGAGTTCATGATCCTGGCCAATCGCCTGGCGTGCGCGTTCGCCGTCAAGCGCGGCCACCCTTACCTGTACCGCGTGCACGCCGCCCCCGATCCGCTGGGGATCGAGGAGTTCCGCGACAGCGTGGCGACCCTGGCCCCCGAAGTCCGACGCTCACAGCTCACCGACATGGCCGCCCTGCGCCGCTGGCTGGCCGGCCTGCCGCACGAGCCGCGCACCTGGCGCATCCACGCGCTCTTCCTGCGCTCATTCATGCGGGCCGTCTACGCGGATCGGGACACCGGCCACTTCGGACTCGGCTTGCGCGGCTACGGCCACTTCACCTCGCCGATCCGCCGCTACCCCGACCTGTTCAATCATCGCGTCGTCAAGTGGACCATCCGGCACGGCGCGCGGCCGGTGCCGGGGGAGTGGCGCCAGGAAGTCGCCGGCCTGGCATCGGCCTGCAGCGGCACCGAGGAACGCTCCGAGCGGGCGGAGCGCGAGATGGTCAAGATCAAGTGCCTGCGCTGGGCGGAGGCGCACCTGGGCGAATCGTACCGCGGAACGGTGGTGGCCGTGCTCGGCCGCGGCCTGTTCGTCGAGCTTGACGAGCCCCCGGTGGAGGGCTTCGTCGCGCGCGACGACTTCGAGATGGCGGTCCGCAGCCAAAGCCGGGGACCCCGCCTGGGATCGGGCCGGGGCGGGATCCAGGTGGGCCTGCCCGTCATCGTGCAGATCGCGCGGGTTGATCTGCGCCAGCGAACCCTGACGCTGGCGCTGCGGGCGATGGGCCGGCGCGCGGAGCAGATCGATCCGGCCCGGATGGACCCGTGGGTCGATCCGTGGGTCGAGGCCGAACGGCGCGCCGCCGCTCGGCCGCGGCGGCGGGGCCGCAAGTCGCGGCGCGAACCGGAGCGCAGGCCGCCGGCGCCCCCTCCAGGGCGCGGGGCCGGGCGAGCCGACCGAATCCGGCGCGCGGGCCGCGGGCTGCGCCGCGGGAGCATCGAACGAGCCAGGGGGCGCAGACACCGGTAAGGGCGGCGCGCGATCGTGCCGATAGGTTAGCCGGGCAGCCAGAGCGAGACCCCGCGGTGCGAACCGGCAACAGAAAGGACTTCTGAGTATGTCCTGGAATGGCGGGAGCGATCGCCGCAAGTACAAGCGCGTGAACCTCAGGCTCCTCCTCGAATTCGAGGACGCCGGCGGCGGGCCCCAGGGTAACCGGGCCCGGATGGAGACGATCAACTTCAGCGCGGGCGGTTTCTACTGCCGATTCAATCGCAAGACCCCGCCGCTCACGCGTCTGGCCCTGCGCTTCGTCTTCCCGCCCTTCGGCCCCGATCACGCCGAGGAGCGGGCGCTCGACTGCGAGGCGGTGGTGGTTCGGTGCGAGCCGGAGCCCGGCGTGGCGGGCAGCTTCCGCGTGGCGGCCTGCTTCACCAACCTCTCGAACGAGGACCGCGGCTTCCTCCAGGACTACCTGGACTGGTATCAGGTCGTCTTCGCCGAGGCGGAGAAGGAGCACAGCGCGGCTGACCTGGGAGAGGAGGGCGCGGCCTAGCCGGCCGGCGCGGCGCGGGCGTCTGGGCGATCCGGACCGCGCGGGCGCGCCGTGTCGCGCACCGAAGCTGCTCGACTGAAGCTGCAAACCCGTGGCGCGCGGCCCTGGCCGGGGCGGCGCGCTTCTTCATGTCTGGGCGCGAGCATCCGACGCGGAACGATTGCTCCCGGCGCGGTGTACCTAGCATTGACCCGCCGCCACGCGGTTGTTAGGGTTCGCAGGGTGCCCTCGCCGGCGCAAGCCCGTCATGGCTGAATGGCGGCCTACAGGCTGCTGAGGGGTATGGCATGCCGTACATGGACCTGGCTCGCTCCCCGCGACCTGCGGCCGCCCGCCGCGGGCCCCGTGTATCCGGACCCGCGTGGGCTGTCCCACTCACCGTGGTCCTCGCGCTCCTGGTTCCCCAAGTCTGCCGGGCGGAGAAGTACGCCGGGGAGTTTCTGCGCATCGGGGCCGGCGCGCGGGCGCTGGGCATGGCCGGCGCCGTGACCGCGGTCGTTGACGACGCCACCGCGGTCTACTGGAATCCCGCCGCCATGGTGGCCGTGCCGCGGGGTGAGCTCGTCCTGATGCACGCCGAGCAGTTCGGAGACCTGGCGGACTACAACTTCGGCGGCTTCGTGCAGTCCCTGGAAGGAACCGGCACGCCGGGCGCGATCGGGGTGGGCGTGATCCACTTCGGCGTGCCCGACATCCTCATCACCAAGGACGGCTACATCGACAAGAACGGCAACCACCGCTACGACCACGGCATCGACGAGATCGATCCCTCGGGCTTCTACCGCGACAGCGCGACGGACGTGGGCGTGCTGCTGTCTTATGCCCGGCCGGCCGGCCAGAAGCTCTCCCTGGGCGCCAGCCTGAAGCTGGTGCGCCAGGACCTGGTCGGTCACGGGAGCTTCGGCATCGGGGCCGATCTGGGCGCGCTCTGGCGCCCGAGTGGGCGCTTCCAGGTGGGCGCGCGCCTCAGCGACGCCACCACGACCCAGCTCTACTGGGACGGCGGCACGCGCGAGACGGTCAATCCTTCCCTGTACCTCGGCGGCGCGTTCCTGCCCAGCCTCGGGGCGGGGGCCTTCGACTTGCGGTTGGCCACCGATCTGGCCCTCACCTTCGAGGGGCGCGAGACTGCCAGCAGCTTCGCCTCGGGCCCCATCGGCGGCGATCTGCGCGTGGGCGCGGAGGGTTGGTTCCGGCACCTGTTCGCGGCCCGACTCGGGTACGGCGAGGACGGCGTCACCGCCGGGGCCGGCTTCCGCATCCGCGGCCTGGGCGTCGACTACGCCTTCGTGCCCCATGAGGACCTGGACTCCAGCCACCGCGTGTCGGCCTCCTACAGCTTCTGACCCGGGATTCGCCGAGCGCATCATCCGCCGTCCCGGGCGTCCCCCGCGGCGATGCGAGGACCGGCCAGTTTCTTGCCCGCGCCCGGCAATTCCTTGCGCCTTCCCGTCGGGTCCGCGCGCGGCCGGGATGCCCCCGAGATCCCGGGCGCCGGACGGCATCTGGCAGGATATCATTGGACTTACCCCCTCAGGGTGTCCCGGCCGGCGCCCGATTCATGGGGTGGGCTCGGGATGCCATGGGTCTGGCATACGCCTTGCAACGTTCGGCGTGCCCGCTCAGAGGGGCGAGAGGAGGTCGAGGGTGAGCCACAAAGCCAACCCGCGTGGCGGCGCGTCCGGGCGCACGGCCCGGCCGATCGTCGAGACGTCTGTGGGCGATGACGCCCCGGCCGGGCAGCGGGCCGACTTCACGATCCACGCCAGGGTCCGCCAGGTGCTGACGCGGCGCTGGGTGAGAACCGATGGCCTGGAGGTGGGCACGACCGACGGTGTCGTGGTCATCAAGGGCAGCCTCGATCGGGAACCCGGCGGCTTCACGGTGGGCTCGGACCCGGCGGTGCGCGAGCGCTTCATTAAGAGCCTGACGCGTGAACTGAAGGGCATCCCGGGCGTGACGGAGGTGGTGTTGGAGCTTCGCCCGTCGGAAGGGGGCACGCCATGAGCAAGCGCTTTGGGCCGCAGGCCGGGACGGCTCCGCCCGGCGCCGACCCGACGCCGGCCGATCCGGGGCAGGTAGGTCTCGTCATGGACGCGGCCCTGGCGGCCGAGACGGCCCTGGAGGAGGAGGCGCGCCGCCATCCCACCTACGCGGACGTGCGCCATCGCCTGGGCCTGCTGCGCCTGCTGCGCCGTGATCCCGAGGGGGCTCAGCGGGAGTTCGAGGAAGCGCTCGGCATCAACCCCGGGTACCGGGCAGCCTACTTCGGGTTGCGCCTGGCGCGCCTGCAGGCCGGCCAACCCGTGGAGGCGCCGACGGAGCCCGATGACCGGCCGGGCAGTCTCGCCGAGGAGTACTGGTGGCGCAAGGTGGATGCGGCCTACCTGCGGTTGGCTGCGGGGCAGGACCCGAGCCGGGAGCTGATCTCGATCGAGGGCCGGCCCGGTCAGCTCCTCTATCACCACTACGCGGGCTACTTCGCTCTGCGCGCCGGCGAGCACGCCAAGGCGCGCAAGCACTTCGCCGACGCGGCGGCGCTCAGCGAGACGACGCGCGCCGCGCTCGAGAGCATTCAGAACAACACTCCGAACGCCCGGCAGGAGCCGGGCGGGCGTGGGGCGCCCGCGGGATCGAGCGCGCTCGAGGCGATGCTCTGGACCCCGCTGGCCAGTGACCTCTACACCTACCTGGGCCGCATCTACGCACGCAATGGACTGCGCGCCGAGGCCCTGGCCTGCTTCGAGCGCGCCTACCTCGTGCTGCCGCGCGACGCGGATCACGCCATGCACCGCGCCCAGATCGCGACGGCCTGCGGCGACGAACAGGAGGCGATCCGGTTGCTCACGGCGGCGATCGCGGCCGATCCGACCTCCGTCAAGGCCCGCATCGCGCTGGGCTATGAGTACGCTTCCCAGGGCTTCCTCCAGGAAGCCCGCACGGAGTTCCAGGTGGCGGCCAGCCTGGCCCCGGGCTACGCGGATGTCCGCTACAACCTGGGGTTGCTGTACGTGGGGGAGGGGCGGCTCGAGGAAGCGTTGCGCGAGTTTCGCCGGGCGCTGGCGCTGAATCCGGCCTACCTGCCGGCCCGGCACAGCATGAGCCACCTGTTGTGCCGCCTGGAGCGCTACGAGGAGGGCTTGCAGGAGTACAAGCGAATCCTGAAGCAGGGCTTCCAGTCGAGCGACATGCTCGTCCAGATGGGCAAGGCCGCCATGGCGCTCGAGCGCCTCGATGACGCGGTCGAGTACCTGGAACGGGCCGTGTTCCTGAACCCTGAGTTCGCGCCCAGCTACTACTACGTCGGCCAGGCCTATCAGCACAAGGGTCTCAAGAACAAGGCGCGCTCCGCCTGGCGGAGCTACCTGGAAAAGGTCAACGACTGGGAACCGCTGCGGGTGGGCTCGGACGAGGCGCCGCCCGAACCGTCGGTCTGATCGCGGAGGCTCGCGGCGCCGACCGCCTCGAGGGCAGCGGCGCCGGGCGGCGAGGAGGAACGGGCCATGGAAGCATCGCGGGCATTCCACCAGCAGCCCCTGCGCATCGACGTCGCCACCTCGCACATCGAAGGCGGCCAGGCGTTGGGCTGGGTCGATCCGGACCGCGTCACCGGTTGCGTCGCCTTCAGCGAGCCGCGCGATGCGTTCGAGCGCTTCGCCCTGTCGCACCTGCAGGACGCTTCGCCCGACGACGTGCCGTCCGGAAGCCTCCCGAGCGGCGTCGCCGCGCTCGTGGCGGGACTGAAGGCGGCGCACTTGCGGCTCTACCGCGAGAACCACTCGCTGATGAAGGAACCCAAGTGGGTGTGGGTCACCGCCGCCTGCGCGGAGGAGGGCCGCATCTACTTCGTCAGGACCCAGTCCTCCTGGATCTACTTGCTGCGCGCCGGGCGGGCCTTTCTCATCGGGGGCGACGGCGACCGGCGATCGGCGATCGTGCGCGAAGAGGCCCTCGGCGGCCACGAGAAGCTGCGCCTGCAGGTGACCTCGCTGGACGTGACGCGTGATGACACCGTGCTGCTGGTCGCGGGTGATGCCGATGAACCGCCCGATCTGCGGGCGGTCAGCCGCCTGTACGCGGAATCGCGCGACCTGAAACGGGCCTGCGACGGATTGGTCAATCTCCTCGGCCTCCAGGGCCCCAGCGCCGGCGTGGTGGCCTTCCGCTTCACGCCGCTGTTGAGCGGCGCCCATCCCGAGCCACTGGACACGGCCAAGGGCGAAGAGATCCTCGGCCAGATCGCCGAGATGGCGCGCGAGGTCGTGCTCGCGGCCCGCGAGGGTCCTCTCGAGCCGCCAGCGGCCGAGCCGGCGCCGCCGGCCCCGGTCATCCCGGCGGCGGCCGCGACGCCCCCCCCGCTCGCCCCGGAGGCGCCGCGCGGCCCCCGGCGACTCGATCCGCCCCAGGCCGCGGAGCCGACGCCGCGCCCGCCGGCTCCCGAGCTCGAAGCCGCAGCGCTCCGCCATCGAACGGTGCAGGCGGCCGCGGCGCGAGCGCGCCGGGCGCGCCGGACGGCGGTCGTGCCGTTTGTGGTGTTGATCGTGCTGCTCGGGCTGCTGGCCATCGTCCTCCTGGGTGGCGCCGCCTGGCCGGACCTGCTCGAGCGGGCCCGGGGGATCTTCGAGCGGGTCCGCGGGGGCGGGGCGCCGACGCAGACCTACGGACTGGTGGACTTCATCTCCGACCCGCCCGGGGCGACCGTGATGGTCGACGGCGAGCGGCTGGCCGGCGCGACGCCGCTGGTCCAGGTGCGACTCCCGCGCGGCCGGCACACCGTGACGATGCGCCTGGGCGTGGCCGGCGCAGCCGCCGAGAGCTTCGAGGTCGACCACGAGCGGCACACGAAACTGCACGCCTCGTTCATCGGAGCGCTCGAAGTCCGCGCTCGCGATGGGAGGGGTCATCCCCAAGCTTGGCTCGCGGGTCAGAGCTCGAGGCAAGCGCTGCCGGCGCGGTTCGATGGGCTGGCGGCGGGGTGGCACCGCGTGTTCTTCGAGGATGAGCGCTTCGCCCTCTGGGAGAGGAAGGTGCTGGTGCGCGGCGGCGAGGTCACCGGGCTCGAGATCAACAACGCCTTCGATGCGCGCAACGTCCTGGTGCAGGTCGAAAGCCTGCACATGAGCTCCGCGCGCGGGCTGGAACCGGTCGCCGGCGCCGACAGCGTGTTCGTGGACCGGGGCTTCATCGGATTGGCCCCCGTGGAGCTCGAGGTCGCGCCCGGCCTGCACGGGGTCCGGGTGGCCGCGGCCGGTGAGTCGTACTGCGAGATCCTCGACCTCCCGGCCGGATCGAGCCACTTCATCACCCCGCAGTTCGGGCTCCAGGCCCGGCCCAGCTTCCAGCACCGCCCGCCCGCCCTCGCCGGCCGCAACGAGCCCCTGGTGCTCGCCGTGACGATCCGCGGCGCCGGCGGGGACGTGCGGCAGCCGCAAGTCCTGGTGCCGCGCGGATTCGACCACCCGCTGAGGCTCCCGCTCATCAAGGACCCGTCGGTGGAGGATCTCTACACCGCGACCCTCGCGCCTGGCCAGCAGGCCTCGGGCCCGGCGATCGCCTACTACTTCTCCGTCCTCACCCCGGAAGGGGAGGAGGCGGTCTCCGAACTCTTCGGCCTGGCGACCGGCCGCTCCCTGGCCGCGCGCCCACAAGCCCCGATCGGCGGTCTGGCCGCTGCGGTCCTGCCCTGATCACGGATCAGCGCCCCGCAAGCGAGTCGCAGCGAAACCGAGGCCTCCCTGACGGAGGGCCGGCCGCTGATCGGTGACACGCCGCGGCGACTGGCCGGCGCCGAGCACGGAGCGCCGACCACACAGCGCCGACCACACAGCGCCGACCACACAGCGCCGACAACGAAGTTGACACAACCAGCTGCTGGTCTTATCCTTCCAGGTGGAGTGTACCGTGTCCGCACGGGTGACGCGGTGTGACTGTATGCAGCTGGAGGTGTTCATGCGCTGGCCGGCCGGCCAGGAGCGAGCGGTTGCATCCGCCCACTGGCGAGCATTCTCGCGGGTCGCGACGTTGCGCGCGCTCCGCCCGCGGCTCGCTGCGCCCGGGAGCGCGACGATCTGGGCGGCGGTTGCGCTCGCCGTTGCCGCGTGCTTCTCGCCGCGCCTCGCGGCGGCCGAACCGGCGGGCGGGGGACTTCAGGGACAGCAACTCCTGCGGCAAGCCGCGGCGATGTTCTACCCCGAGGGGCAGCCGAGCGCCGATCGCGCCGGCAGCAGCGCCACCGTCACCCTCAATCGCCTCAAGTACCTCGCGTCCACGGGCGGCGGTCTGTCGGGCGCCGAGCTGATGCAGGTGACAGGCTATCTGGAGCGACCGGAATGGCTGCCTCTCACGCACGCGACGAGGCACTTCCGGATACACTTCACCGCCGAGCCGTCCGACGCGCCGCTCGGCTGGCCGCAATCGGACGCCTACGTCCGGGCGGCCGAACGGGCCTGCGAGCAAGCCTGGCATCTCTACCACCAGACGCAAGGATGGCCAGTGCCGCCCGACATCGATGGCGACGGCGGCGAGCCGCTCGTCCATGTCTACATCATGGATCTCGGCTGGGGCGTGTACGGGTATGCCCTGCACGAGGATCTGGCGGACAGCGAGCGGCACGCGGGCTACATCGTCGTCGACAACGACTTCGCGGGGTTCGATGTCAGCCGTCCGCTCGACGCGCTCGAGCTCACGCTGGCGCACGAGTATCACCACGTCGTGCAGTTCGGATACGGATACGATCCCGAAGCCGACTGGTTCATGGAGCAGACCGCGACCATGGAGGAGGCGTACTTCTCCTGGCGCCCCGCGGAACTGCGCCGCAACCTGGAGGCCTTCGGATCGCATGCCTATCGGCGTCTGGATCTCACCAACGGCTACTTCGAGTACGGGTCGTGGCTCTGGCCGCGCTTCATCGTCGAGCGGTGGGGCTGGGAGACGCTGCTGGAGATCTGGCATACCTGGTCGGGCGGCGCCGTGCCGATGCTGGCGGCGATTGCCATCGTGCTGGAGGAGGCCGAATCGCTGCGCGAGGACCCGCTGGTGACGTCGCGGGCCGACGCGGGCGTCCTCGATGCGGCCGTGCTCGAGTGGGCCACGCGCAACGCCCTGCTGGGCGAGGCCCGGGCGGTGCCCGGCCATCAACACGAGCTGAGCGCGCAGCTTCCGGCGGTCATCAGGGCCGAGTACGCCATCGAGCAGTATCCCGTCGCGGGGCTGGCCCCCGAGCCCACGCGCCAACCGGAGCCGTTGGGCGCGAGCTACGTCTTCCTGAGGCCGCAGGCCGGATCGGCCGACAATGTGCTGCTGGTGGACGTCAGCGCCTCTCCGGGACTGGCGGGGGCGCAGCTCGTCGTGCTGGATGCCGAGGGCTCGTCGGGACACGCGGTTCCTGGGGTCATCCGCGACGGCGCGTGCTCCTTCGAGGTGCGCGACTGGCAACGCCCGGCCCGCGCGATGCTCGTCCTCACGACGGGCATCGATTCGCCCAACGCCTGCGCCTACCGCGTCAGCGCCAGCACGCACTTTGTCCCCAAGACCAGCGCCGGAGTCGATCCCCCGGCCCCGGGCGAAGATCTCATCGCGCTGCGCGCGGCGCCCAATCCGTTCGAGCCCTTCACCGTCCTGCAGTACGAGCTGCCGGGGCATGATCATGTCCGGGTTCGCATCGTCGACGCCCAGGGGCGGCTGGTGACGCTGCTCTACGACGGGATCGCCTCGGCCGGCCGCCACGGGCTCTACTGGGACGGTCGCGGCGCCGGCGGCGCGCGGGCGGCCGCGGGCGTCTATTACGGCCTGCTCGAATCGAGCCTCGGTCGCAGCCAGACCCGCCTGGTTCGTGTGCAGTAGCTTCGCCGCTCCGCCATTCTGCCTTTCGTCCGCGCTGCCGGGCTCGTCCCTCTTCGTCGTTCCTTTCGGCCTCCGACTTGCTTCGCTCATCCGAGCGTGGTCGATCATCCTCGCCAGTCTCGACCGGCCGGGGCCGCACTCTGCGCCGGCGCGCTGATCGCCGGGCTGCTTCTGGGCGACTTCGCCGGGGCGCCTTTCGCGACGCTGCCCCTGTGGGCGGGCGGCCTGGGCGCCCTGGCCGGTCTGTGGGCCGGGCTGCGGTCCCTGTCAGCCGACACGGGCGCGGCGGGTCGCCTCACGGAGGCTGTCCTCCTGAGCGCGCTGCTCCTGCTCGGCGTGGGGCGCGGGGCGCAGGGCGCGCACGGCGCGGCGGTGCAGCTCGCCCAGGGCGCGGCCTGCGAAGGCGAGGCATGGGTGCGCGGCAGCCTGGGCGTCGAGAGCGGCCGCTGTGTGCTGACGGTCCACGCGCTGCGATCGACCCAGGCCGGCGCGGCGCGCGCGCTGGCCGAGCCCCTGCGGGTCGCCCTTTCCGGAGCGCCCCACGAGAGCCTGCGCCGGGCCGCGCATGGCCGGGGCACCTTGGAGGGGCTCTTGCGCTTGAGGTCCCCGCGCGGCCCGTCCGGCCCGGGAGCGGCAGACGAGCGCGCCATCGCCCGGGCCGCCCGTTACGGAGCCACGGGCGCGTTGATCCTGGGTCACCTCGAGCTGCCGCCAGCCCGGGGCGGGCGGCCGGCGAGCGCCGCCCGCCGAGAGGCCTTCTGGGACGCGAGCGCCACCCTGGGCAGCCGCCTGCGGGCGCGGATCAGCCGGAGCATCGGCGGCGACCCGGGCGCTTTCGCCGCCTGCTTCCTGCTCGGTCAGGCGCAGGACGCGCGGGTTCCGCCGGGGTATGCCTTCGCGCTCTGGCGGTGCGGCGCTTCGCACCTGCTGGCGGTCAGCGGCCTGCACATCGGGATGGTCGCCCAACAAAGCGCACAACGCCGTAGCGGTTGCCAC
>CAZRWW010000025.1:42213-61953 GCA_964603725.1 uncultured bacterium | reverse complement strand
CGATGGTGAAGTGCACAGGCACACGTGCTTGACGTGGGCCTATTCATGGGAGGAGCGATGTTCGAGTCGGTAGCGATCTTCTTCGCCCAGGGCGGCGCGTTCATGTGGCTGATCCTGGCCATCCTCGCCTGCGCCCTGGCGATCATCCTCGAGCGGCTGCGCTTCTACGCGCGGGCGAGCAGGGTCGATCCGGACGCGCTCGTCTCCGCCATCGCCCGAGCCATGAACGCCGGCGATCTCGGCGAGGCGCAGGCTCTGGTGGCCCGGGACCGGATGCCGCTGGCGGTCCTGCTGGCGACCGCGCTTCAGCGCTACCGCGACGGGCTTCCCGGCGAGGCGATCCGCCAGGGCGTCGAGGAGGCGGCCATCCGCGAGATCCCGCGCTTCGGCCACCGCATCGGGTACCTGGCGCTGTGCGCCAACGTCGCGACCTTGGCGGGCCTGCTGGGCACAATCTTCGGCCTGCAGCAGTCCTTCGCCTCTCTCGCCGCGGCCGAGGCGGCGCAGAAGGCGGCCACGCTGGCGGCCGGCATAGCCCAGGCCCTCAACACGACCGCCTTCGGTCTGATCGTCTCCATCCCGTGCATGGTGGCCTACTCGGTGTTCTCGAGCCAGCAGGCCAGGTCGATCGAGGATGCCGACGCCGCCTCGGTGGCGCTCCTCAACTACCTCGAGGCGCGCGGCCACGCCGCCATCGGCCCCGCGGACGCCGTTGCCGCGGACACGGGCACCGCCGCCGCTGCCGGACGGCCGGTGAGCGCCGCCGGCCAACTGGACCTCGCGACCCGCGCCCGGGCTCAGTCCGGCCGCCAACCTCAGCCCCAACGCTCGTGAGGCCGGCCATGAGCGCGCTTCTTGACCGGGCCTCGATCCGCCGGCAGGCGCCCACGAGCGGGTCCGCCGAGACGAACGTCGACGTGACACCGGTCATGAACATGTTCGTGATCCTGATTCCGTTCCTCATCAGCATGGCGGTCTTCTCGCACCTCGCTGTGCTGCGCTTCGCGCTGCCCGGCAACACGCACACGCAGGGCACGCAGGCCAACCCAACGCTTCCGATCACGGTGGCACTGGCGGTCGATGGACTGGCCGTCACTCACGGCGAGCGAATCCTGCAGGAGATCCCGCGCATCGCACCGGGTCACGACTTCCCCGGCTTGAGCGCGGCCCTCGCGTCCCTGCGCGGCGGGCCGGCCACGCCGGCCGACACGATCGTCATCGCCGTGGACGACGACGTGGCCTTCGAGGATGTCGTCGGCTGCATGGACGCCTGTCGCGAGGCAGGGTTCGAGCGCATCAGCCTGGCCGAGGGCACGCGGCTCGACGCGGGGGCCGCCTCCGGAGCCCACGAGCAGGGCGGTCCGGCCGGGGGAGGCCGGCGATGAGCATGGTGCGTTGCCTTTCGAAGACGTCTCGAGGCGCGGCGGGCCGCGGGCCGGGCGCCGCCCGTGCGGCCGCGGGCCGGACCGGCGCGGCGCTGGCCGTGGCGAAGCCTCAGCTCACCTCGCTCGTCGATGCGCTCACGATCCTGCTCGTCTTCCTGCTCAAGAGCTTCTCCGCCGACGGCGAGCTCGTCACGCCGTCGTGCGACCTCGTGCTGCCGACCTCGACCAGCCGCGAGCGGCCACTGCCCACGGTCAGCATCGAGATTGCCGCGGGCCGCATCTGCGTCGACGGCGACCCGCTGCCCCCCTCGGGCGCTGCGACCGATTCGCTCATGATCCCGGCGCTCGCCGAGCGCCTGCAGGCGATCACGCGCGCCACCGGTACAGCGGACCGGCCGCACGAGGTGACGATCCAGTGCGATCGGCGCGTGAGCTTCGCGGTCGTCAAGCAGGTCATGCACACGTGCGCCCGGTCGGGATACGGTGACTTCGGGCTGCTCGCCTTCCAGGAGGCGTCATGACCGGAACACCCTGCCCCTCCGCACGCGCCTATCTGCGCCTGACCGAGGAGTACGCCGCACCCCTGGCGCCAGGGCGCGACCGCGGCGAGCGGCGCTTCGGCCGCCTCATTGCCGGCAGCCTCGCCGCCTGCCTGGCGCTGGGCTATGCGGCGCTGGGCGTCGAGGTCCCGGCGCCGGTCGAGTCGCTCCGCGGCGCGGCTCGCCGCGCGACCTTCGTCCTGGAGCCTGCGGCCCGGAAGGCCGCGCCGCCCGCGACTCCGCGCGCGCTCGAGACGCCGCCGCCGGAGCGCGCCCCGCAAGACCTGACGCAGAATCCCTTGCTCGGCCAGGCCGAGCCGCGCGCGGCGCAGGAGGCGCTCGCGCGAGCCCAGGCACAGCCCGCCGAGGCCGACCCCCGCGGCGAATCGGAGGAGCGTCGCGAGGTCTATGGCCTGCGGCGCGTCTATGCCCGCGGGCTCGGCACGGGGGCCGCCGGCGGCGCGCTGCTCACGAAGCGCGGTAATACGCTCGCCAAGCAGCCCGATTCGCTCACCGCGCGACCCGAGGACCTCCCGACGGCGCCGGCGAACCTCTCGGCGGAGCTCGTGCCCTTGAGCCATGTGACGCGCGCGCCCGAGCTCGTGCATCGTGTGGTGCCCGCTTATACACCGGACATGGTGGCGCACCGCGTCGAGGGCACCGTCAAGGCGCGCCTGCTGGTCGACGCGGACGGCGCCGTCAAGGCCGTCGAGATGATCGATGATCTGGGCCACGGATCGCGGGAGACGGCCCGCGCGGCCTTCCGCGAGCTGCGCTTCCGGCCGGCCTTGCAGGGCGAGCAGCCGGTGGCCGCCTGGATCGTGATGAAGTACCGTTTTGTGCTGCAGGAGTAGAGCGCCGGAGCAGCGCCGGCCTGCGGGCCACAGGCAGGAGCGATGGGCATGAACTTGCGGATTTCCTTCTCGAAGCGTCTTCGGGGCGCTCTGGGTGCTCTGGGTGCTCTGGGTGTTCTGGGGCTCGTGCTCGCAGCCGGGTCCCTCCTTTGCAGCGCCGCTGGGGCCGCAGCAGCAGCCGAACCCGCCGCACCTCCCTCGGGCGACGCGGGCTCGCGCTCCGCTGGCGGCGGCCCCGGCGGTCAGTCCGATGCAGGCGGCGCGGCCGGCCGGGGCGGCGTCGAGCCCTCGGGCGATCTCGGACCCTCCGGCGATCTCGGACCCTCGGGCGATCTCGAGCAGATTCCGGCGCTCATCTCCTTCGTCGAAGCAGAGTATCCGCCCGCCGAGCTGCGCGCGGGCGTGGAGGGGGTCGTGGTGCTCGACCTCGTCATCAGCGCTCAGGGCCGGGTCGATTCCGTGGCCGTGGTGCAGGGGCTGACCCCGGCCATGGATGCGGCCGCCGTCGCGGCCGCGCGCCGATTCCTGTTCACGCCGGCCGTCGCGGGCGGCGAGCCGGTGGCCGTGATCCTTCAGTACGAGTACAGCTTCTCGCTCTACGATCAGACCCGCGCCATCGGCGAGTTCGTCAACTTCGCGGGCACCCTGCGTGAGAAGGGCTCGCGCCGGCCGATGGCCGAGGCCCTCGTGGTGGTCTCCTTCCCCGACACCACCGCGGAGCGCGCGCCGGCGGTGCCCTGGCCGGCCTACCTGGAGCGCCTGGGCGAGTTCATGGGGCAGTTCGTGGAAGGCGGGCGGGTCATCACCTACACGGACTCCCTGGGTCGCTTCGCCTTCAAGTCTCTGCCCGCCGGCCCCGTCGAGGTGACGTTCCCCAACTCCGGCTACGAGGCCGTCCGCCATCACGAGGAGCTCCGCGCGGGCGAGCGACTGGAGGTGGAGTACTGGATCGGGCGCACGGGCCAGGATGCGTACGAGCTGGTCGTCTACGGCAAGGCGGAGCGCAAGGAGGTCGCGCGCCGGACCCTGCAGCTCGCCGAGGTCGCCAAGATCCCCGGCCTGGGGGGCGATGCGATCCGGGTCGTGCAGACGCTGCCAGGAATCGCCCGGCCGGCGTTCATCTCCGGCGACATCATCGTGCGCGGCAGTTCGGCCGAGGACACGCGGTTCTATCTGGACGGGGTGGACATTCCGCTGCTCTTTCACTTCGGCGGCCTCAAGTCGACCTACAACTCCGAGGCGCTCGAATCGATCGACCTCTACCCCGGCGGCTTCAACACCCGCTACGGCGGCTGCATCGGCGGCGTGGTCGAGATCAAGGGCCGTCCCGGGGCGACGGACCGCTGGCGCAAGTCGCTCGACGTGAATTTCCTCGACGCCACGCTTCTGGCCGAGGGTCCGCTCAGCAAGCGCTGGTCGCTGTCGCTGACCGCCCGGCGCAGCTACATCAGCAACGCCCTCAATCTCATCTCGGAGCTGTCCGACGACGTCGACCTGACGGTCGTGCCCTACTACTGGGACTTCGTCGGTCGCGTCGACTGGCGCCCGACCTCTCATGACGGCGCCTTTCTGACGCTCTTCTCGGCGGGCGACGCCATGCGGCTCGTCTTCGAGGACACCCAGGCGGGCAGCGAGGAGATCGACGCCGCCCGCAACGTCTTTTCGATGAACTACCGATTCCACCGCCTCATCCTGGGCCTCGACCAGCGCCTGGCGCCCGGCCTGGACAACGAGCTGCGCCTGTCCACCGGGTGGGACACCTACCGGGGACGCTTCCTCGGCTATGCCAGCTTCGACTACGACTTCGAGACCTACTCGGTCCGTGATCAGCTCTCGTGGCAGCCCGGTCGGAGCCTGACGTACAACCTGGGCCTCGACCTCTACCGCGTTCCGCTCGACTATGAGGTCCACGTCGCCGGCTCCGGTGACACCGAGCTCAGTCGGACCTATCAGGACCTCGGCGCCTACTTCAACGTGGAGATGCGCCCGACTGACCGCCTGCGCGTCACCCCCGGGCTGCGCTACGACCGCTTTCGGGAGCTCGGCGCCGGGGAGCCCAACTACCGCCTGACGATCAAGTACCAGCTCGACCGGGCCCGGCTGCTCAAGGCCGCGGCCGGAACCTATTGCCAGACGCCCCGGCCGCTGGCCCAGGCGATCGATCCGGAGTTCGGCAATCCGAGCCTGCCCCCCACCACGGCCTGTCACTACACCGCCGGCGCGGAATGGCAGATCAACGGCCTGGTGTGGGCCGACGCCAACGTCTATTACAACACCCAGGAGAAGATCCCCAACCTGGTCGACGACCCGACGATCAACTTCCTCCCCGACCTGGACGCGCGCATGTACGGCTTCGAGCTGATGCTGCGCCACGCCCAGGGGCGGCGTTTCTTCGGCTGGCTCTCGTACAGCCTGTCGCGCAGCGAACGCCGCTCCCCGCGCAAGCCGGACGCGCGCATCCGCGGGGAATGGGATCCCGGCCGCTGGTTCGTCTCGGGCCAGGATCAGACCCATCATCTGCAACTCGTTGGTTCCTACGCCCTGGGCCGCAACTGGCAGGCCGGCGCGCGCGTGCGCTACGTGACCGGCAACCCCGACACCCCCCGCCTGGGATACTCCGGCCGGGAGTACGAGTTCAACGCCGACACCGGGCAGTACGTGGCGCTCATGGGCCGGTACCAATCGCAGCGCATGGACCCCTTCTTCCAGATCGACGCCCGCGTCGACAAGCGTTGGGTCTTTCGCCGGTGGATGCTGACCGCGTATCTCGACGTGCAGAACTTGAACTACTTCTTCTACAACAGCCCGGAGCTGTACGTGTACAGCTACGACGACAGCGAGCGCAAGGCGATCGGCGGCATCGTCCTGCCGGCGCTCGGTCTGCGGGCGGACTTCTAGCAATCTTGCGGACCCCGAGGGCAAGGTCCGCACGGAGGAACGTCATGACACAGCGCCAACAGCCGCGGCGCCTGCAGAAGGGGGCGGTCGCAGAGATCCCGGCCGCCGCGAGGCTCGGGGCGGCCGGGGGGCTCGGGGCGGCCGCGAGGCTCGGGGCAGCCACGGGGCTCCTGGCCGCGTGGTCACTCCTGGGCGCGGGCTGCGGCACCGACTTCCCCCAGGAGATGGAGATCAAGCCCGGCGAGAAGACGCGCCCGCTGGGCGTGATCTGCGAGCCGGCCGAGGCGGTGCCGGGCGAGTCCGTTCTGGTCACCGCGCGCTACTATGATCCCGATCCAGCGGCGACGGCGTCCGCGTGGCGGCTCGCGCTCGACTACCGGCTCGACCGCTACGAGGAGCTCGAATACGAGGGCCGCGTCATCAACCTCGAGCCCTTGATGCGGGAGCGGAGCGTCGTCGCCGATGAGGATGGCATCGTCACAGAGACGTTCCGCTTCTCGGTGCCCGACTCGTGCCTGCTCCTCTCGAGCGCCGTGCCCGAAGTGATCGCGACGGATCTGCCGCCCGCGATCGCGGAGCTGATGCAACCCGCCGGGCGCTATCCGACCAAGCGGGAGGTGGACGCGTTCCTGGCCGCCGTGGACACGACCGCGCTCAGCCCCGACCTGCTGGACTGGGTGCGCTTCTATGGGGATCTCTTTGCCTGTCAGATCCGGCTGCGCTGCGCCCTGCGCGGCGGCACGCCGCTCAACATCACGCGCAACCTGACGGTGCGCTACAGCCGGCGATTGGGCAGTCCCAACGAGAACCTCAATCCGCACCTCACCGCGATCACCCTGATCGATGTGCACAGCCCCGATGTCGAGGACAGGTCCGCCATCCGCTTCTTCGCGAGCGACACGACCCTCGTCTACCACAGCGATCCCGGCGTGCCGGTCGCCCGGACGATCGAGGTGCGCGCGGGCCACACCTACTTCCTCGAGGCCCTGGACCAGAAGCAGTCCTACGTCTCCCCGGCGGGAATCAGTCATCAGGAAGACCACGAGTACTTCTGGTACTACACGCGGCGCCACCCTGCGAACGACGATCTCTTCTTCATCAAGGAGCACAGCGGCGATGAGAGCTCCGACATGGGGCCCAAGGACGAGATCGTGCGCATCGATCCCCCGCCGGCCACGCTCGGACCGCAGCGCTACCGGCTGCATCTCGTGGTTCGCGACCTGCGCCCCGAATGGCGCATGTTCCACGGCACGCCGGGAACCGCTTACGCCGGGATGACGCTCCTGTTCACGCCGGTGGCGGGCTGACAGCCGCGCGCTGGAAGCCGCGCTCTCACAGCCGCGTGGCGACGGTCGCGAGGTGAGGGCCGCGGGCCCGAGGGCGGGACTCCGGGGGTACCCACGCAGACCGGTCCATGCTAGGATTCCGCCGTCATCAGTCGATTCCACCGTGCCCGCATGCCACAAACAGAGGAGGAACGCCATGCCAGGGAAGGCCATCCGCATCGCGATCGTCGTGACGCTGATCGTTGCCGCCGTTGGTCTTGCTCGCGCCCAGGAGGCAACCGCCCCGCCGGCAGGGTGGACCAGGTCGGCGGACCTGTCGCTCAGTCTCACCCAGGCGAGCTACAACGACGCGTGGACCGGCAGCGAGACCGGCTCGGCCTCGTGGACGTTCGCCGGGAATCTGGCGGCCGAGAAGGCGCTCAGCCCGAAGTACTTGTGGCGCAATACGCTCAAGCTCTCCTATGGCATGACCCACACGCAGAAGGACGAGGCCGACGGACCGCGCTGGCTGTCGCCCACCAAGTCGAGCGACCGCATCTTCTTCGAGAGCTTGATGCGCATGACGCTCGGGATCGTGGTCGACCCTTATGTCTCCTTCACCTTCGAGAGCCAGTTCTACAATCCCTACGACGACCCCGGCGACACGCTCGGCAAGGTCAAGCGGTACATCGACCCGATCATGCTCAGTGAGGCCGCCGGCGTCGGTCGCACCTTCGTCAAGAGCGACCTGGCCGAGTTGATCTCGCGCCTGGGATTCAGCGTGCGCCACCACGTCCGCAAGGACGTCCTGAGCGTCGAGCCGGAGCGCACGGAGGTCAACACCGCCACCGACGGCGGTCTCGAGTGGGTCACGGACTACACGCAGACCTTCAGCGGCGGGTCCCTCAAGTACGTCACCAAGCTGCGGACCTTCAAGGCCTTCTTCTACTCGGAGTCGGACAAGGTGAAGGGCACGGAGTGGGAAGACTACTGGAAGGCCGTGGATCTGGCCTGGGAGAACACGCTGTCGGCCTCGGTCACGAAGTACGTCCAGGTGTCGCTGTTCGGCGAACTGCTCTATGACAAGGAACTGGAGCTCCGCGGCCGCTTCCGCGAGGTGCTGGGCCTGGGGCTCACCTACAAGCTGTTCTGAAGTGGCGAGGCGGCAGGCCTAGGCCGCGGTCTCGCCCTTGCGCTTCGGCTTGCGCGGCGCGACGGCCGGCGCAGGGGGCTGCGCGCCGTCGCGTGCCGGGGGGCTCGCGCCCTCCGGCGCCGGCGGCCGCCCGCCCGCTGCCGCGGCGCTGACGCCCGTGAGCCTCGTGACCTCCGCGCGGATGCGTTCATCATGGAACGGCTTGATCACATACCCTGAGGCGCCGCTGCGGATCGCTTGCCTGACGCTGTCTTCCTGACTCCTGGCCGTCACCATGACGACCTTGGTCCGCGCCTTGGGCGGCAAATCCTTCCCCGCCGCGACCACGGCCTCCAGAACCTCGAACCCGGACATCTCCGGCATCATGATGTCCAGGAAGAGCAGATCGTAGGGCTCTTTGATCAGATAGGCGAACTTCAGCGCCTCGAGCCCCTCGCGGGCATTCTGGAACCCGTCCGCGTCGCCGAAGGGCCGCACCGCCTCCTTGAGCCGGAGAACATTCATGAACACGTCATCGATGATCATGATCCGCATCGTCGCTCACCCCGCTGTTGGTGACTCGTCATGTCCCGCGGTGCTTCAGGCAACTTGCTTCGCACCCGCCGAATCCTCCCCGGCGCCGTCGGGCGCCGCGAGAATCGCCTCGAGCTCGCCTAGCGCGCCGCGCAGTTGCGCGCCGACCCGCGCCCAATGCTCCCCCGCGCCGGCGAGGGTGCCGGAGCGCCCTTGCTCCTCCAACACGAGGAGCTCCCGCGCCAGGCGGGTGAGACCCAGGTTGGCCGCCATGCCCTTGAGCGCGTGGGCGGCGAACGCCACCTGCCGGGCGGCGCCGGCCGTCACGGATCGATCCAGCTCCGCCATATGGGGCGGAGCCTCGCGCAGGTACGCCGCGATGACCTCGCGCCGGAACCTGGAGTCTCCGGGGATGGCGGCGCGGACAGCCTCCTGAACGCTGAGACCCTCCGCGACCATTGCCGGTTCACTCTCGACCGGATCCGCCTCGACCGGCCCCGTCTCGACCGGCCCCAACGCGGCCGACGACCGCGCCGCCCGACCGAGGCGCCTGGCCAGCACCTCAAACAGGACCTCCGGGCGGATCGGCTTGCCCACGAAATCGTCCATGCCCGCCGCGCAACAGCGCTCCCGATCCTCGGGCAGGACGCTGGCTGTCATGGCCACGATCGGGGTGTGGGCCTTCTCCCCTTCGAGATCCCTGATCCGCGCGGTCGCCTCGAACCCATCCATCTCGGGCATGAAGCAATCCATGAAGATGAGATCGTAGTCGAACTGGTGAACCATGCCGATCGCCTCGCGGCCGTTGGCGGCGACATCGACCGTGCAGCCGAGCCCATGGAGCGAATGGATGGCCACCTTCTGGTTCATGGCGTTGTCTTCGACCACCAGAACGCGCGGAACGCCCTGCCATGGCCGCTCAGGAAGCGGCCGCCCGGGCCGGTAGCGACTCGAGGCGCTCGCGGCCGGCCGCTCGACGGTCTGACCTGTGCGCCGCGCCCACACCTCGGTCAGCGCATCCAGGAGCTGCCCCTGATGGATCGGCCTGGGCAGGACTGCCACCACGCCGGGCGCGCTGAGGTCGTCGAGCTTGATCTGCTCCAGGACCGTTGCGATCAGCATCAGGTCTGTGCCGGCCAGGAGCGGGTCGCCCTGGATCGCCCTGGCGATCGTCAGGCCGTCGCTGTCGTTCAACGGATGGTCGACGAGCGCCAGCTGGAAGGGATCCCCCTCGGACTGCGCATCCCGCACGACGGCCAAGAGCTCAGCTCCCGATCCCACGGCGCTGATGCGCAGGCCCCAGGGCGCCATGTGATTCAGCAGCGTCTCGCGGCTGTCGGGATTGTCGTCGGCCACCACTACGCGCAGCCCCGCGAAGTCGATGGCCGCCGGCCCGGGCTGCGCCGCGCCGGAGGCGATCGGCAGGGTCAAGGTTACCCAGAAGGTCGAGCCCTCGCCTACCCGGCTGGTGACGCCGATCGCGCCGCCCATGAGATCGACCAGTTGCTTGCAGATCGTCAGCCCCAGGCCGGTGCCGCCGTAACGGCGCGTGGTCGTCGTGTCGGCCTGTTCGAATCTCCCGAAGATGCGCTCGAGCTGATCCGCGGGAATCCCGATCCCGGTGTCCCGCACCTCGAAACGGAGCTTCGCCGACTGGTCCGAGCGCTCCGGGCAGGTCACCCCCAGGCGCACTTGACCCCGCTCGGTGAACTTGACCGCATTGCCGACGAGATTGTGCAGGATCTGCCGGATGCGTCCGGCGTCACCGACCAGATGACTGGGCGCATCGGCGGCGCAGTGGATGACGAGGTCGATCGACTTCTCGGCGGTCGCGATGCCATGCAGATCGCCGATCTCCTCCACCGTCTCGCGCAGGCAGAAGGCGCTCGGCTCGATCGAGAGCTTGCCGGCCTCGATCTTGGAGTAGTCGAGGATGTCGTTGATGATCGAGAGCAGGTTCTGGGCCGAGATCTCGATGTTGGCCGTCAGCTGCCGCTGGCGAGGCGGCAGATCGCAATCCAGCAGGATGTTGGCCATGCCGATGACGCCGTTCATCGGCGTGCGGATCTCATGGCTCATCTTGGCCAGGAAGTCCCCCTTGGCCCGGCTGGCCTCCTCGGCGCGCTGCAGGGCCTCCCGGCGCTCCTCTTCCGCGCGTTCCAGCGATGCCAGCATCTGGTTGATGCCCCCGGCCAGCACGGCCAGCTCGTCGCGGCCCTCGCGGGGCACGCGCTGCGACGCCTTGCCGTCGACCGCGATCAGCATCACGCTCCGGGACAGGCGCAGCAGTCGGGCGATGACGAGCCGGCGCAGCAGCAGCAGCGTGGTGGCGGCGATGAGCACCCCGACGACGAGCAGACTGACGGCCAGGTACTTGAGCGTCAGCTTCTGCTGAAGGTGGAGCGGGCGGGGCATCTGCATGCGCAAGTACAGCAGGGGCTGCCCCGCGATGTCGGGCAGCGTCTGGTACGCCGCCAGGATCTCGTCGCTCAGCGCGCGCGAGACGATCGCCGCGGGATACCCGACGCAGGCGGCAATGGCCCGAAAGTCGGCGGGGAGCGCGGGATCCGCGCAGCGGACGGCGGCAAGGTCGAGATGGGTCGTTCTCGACAACGCGGCGATGAGGTCCTCCTCCGGGTACAGCCCCAGCAGCACATGCCCGTTGGCGGGCCCGCTGGCGTCACTGCGCATGACGGCGCGCGAGACGAACAGTGCCGGCCGGTCCGCGAGCAGGACCAGACCCTGCTCATGGTCCTGCGGCGCAAGATCGAAGCGCAGCAGTCCCGGGAAGGGGAACGGGCTTCCCTCTTCAATTGGGGTGGGCCGCTCGGCCGGCGCCTCGAGATCGTAGGCTCTCGACAGGACGACCTGGCCGGCGCGATCGGTGAAGACGACCAGATCGGCTCGCAGTGTGACCCCCGTGGCGGCGCTGGGGAAGTTCGAGCGGACGAACTCTGGATCGCGGCTGTCCACGAAATCGTAAGTTTCATCCCAGAGGCCGTAGTCTCCGGCCAGCGAGCTCAGGCGGGCGATTTCACGGTCCAGCGCCTCGATGACCCGCTGCATGTTGAGCACGGCCATCTCGCGCTCGACCTGCGAGACATTGCGGGCGACGAGGATGACCGACCCGGCGTACAGGCTCGCGAGCAGAGCGAGATACGCCGCCCCGACCGTGGCGCCCACTTTCGACTGCAGATTCATCCAGTCGCAATACTCCGAAGCCAGGTCTGTGCGCCGGGAATCGCCGCGCCAGGGCCGCGAGCGGCGCTTCCGCGAAGGGATCGCGGGACCCTGCATCAGTCTTCGGAGTCGCGGCCGGCGTTGATGAGGCTCCCCCGGCAGCCGAAGGCTGCGGTCAGCCCAGGGGATCATGCGCAATGGCCGCGGTCAGCCCAGGGGGGCGGGACCTTGGCGTCCCCGCTCCGGCGGCAGGCTACCGAACGATCGTCACCCGCACCGCCGGCGCTTCCGGCGCCCCGGCGGGCCGCACCCAGTAGGCTCCGGCCGCCACTGGCCGGCCGCCCGCATCGCGCCCGTCCCAGCGCACCAGCGCGCGCCCGGCGCGCGGCGCCGGCGGCGGCAGCACGCGGATCAGACGGCCCGCGGCGTCGTGGATCCCGAGCGCGGGAGCTCGCCGGTCGGGAGCGAGCCGGGCCGCCTCGAGCAGCACGCGCGCCTCGCCCACCCCCGGATTCGGGCCCGCCAGGCTCAGGCGCCAGCCGCCCAGGCCCGCCGGCAGCTCGGCCACGCCCTGCCCGGGCCCGACCAGATCGGCGAAGTGCGGCACGTGATCCGAGGCGGTGCTGGTGTCGTTGGCCAGCAGGCCGTACTCGAGCAGGTAGCTTGGACTGAGGAGCTCGGTCTGCAGTGTCGCGCTCAACGTCATGCCCAGATTGCTGTCGGAGTAGATGATGTAGTCCAGCCGCCCCGGCCAGTACGCGCTCCAGGGCTTGTACCAGGTGTAGCCCACCGGTTCGGTCACATGGCGCGAGATCCGGTCGGTGAGGTCGCTGCCGTCCCAGTCCGGCGGGAAGTCCGGGCCATAGGTCGCGTTGTCGAAGATGTCGCCGGTGAGCAGCGTCGTGAGCTGGCGGCGCAGGCCGACGAAGTTGGTGTCGCCGGTGATGATGATCGGATTGTCGGCGGTCAGGTCGATCTGACCGCCGGGCTCGTGCGCGTCGCGGATGAACGCCATGATCGCGTCGCACTGCTCCTGGCGCTCCGGGTCCGCGGTGCAGCAGCTCAGGTGCACGTTGATGACGAGGAGATTCTCGGTCACCAGCCCCAGGGGCGCGATCAGGTAGGCCGCCGCGCGGCCCCCCGCGATCTCGTAGTGCGCAAGGATGCTGGTGCGGGTCAGCAGCACCTTGTCGCTGATCTTGTACGCATCCCACGTCCCGCCCAGCCACGACTCGATGAGCAGGCGCGTCTCGGTGGCGGTGTGGTTGTAGATCTCCTGGAAAGCGATCACGTCGGGCTCGATCGCCTGCAGGATGCGGCGGAAGGACTGCTTCGGCGTGTAATCGAAGAGCTGATCCTGCAGGACGTTGTAGGTCACCAGCCGCAGCGGCCCCGGCTGGCGCGTGATGTCGATGGGCGCCAGGGGCGCCGGAGCCTGGCTGTCGAGCGTGTAGGCGATCGTGCCGCCCATGTTGGGCGCCCAGTCGCCGCCCCCGCCCTGATCGCGGAAGGCCGCCCGGACCGGGCTCGCGCCGAAGAGCGGATGGATCCCGTCGGGCATCGCGGTGCGGGCGATGGCGATTTCGAAGACCGGGCTGCTGTGCGTGGGCCCGCACAGCAGCTCGAGGTCGTCCCAGGAGATCGCGACGTAGCCGCCCGAGTAGAAGAAGTGGCCGTTGCGGCTGCCGAAGTTCCACACCAGCTCGGCGCCCATGAATCCCAGCGGGTAGCCGGTGGCCGCGTTGCTGTCGGTGTCGAGGTAGAGGGTGAGCAGGTTGGTCTCGCTCAGCACGAGATCGGTCCCCACGTCGAACGCGATGAAGAAGCGCGCCTCGTCGTGCGCCATCCAGATCGAGGTGAGGTCGATGCCGCTCGTGCCGCCGTCGCCGGAGGGGTCGACGTGGACCGGCGTCGCGCTCGCCCAGTCGCCCAGCGCGCCGTCGAGCAGGATGCGCCGGGCCTCGGCCCGGGAGGCCGGAGCGGCCAGCATGGCCGCCAGGACGATGGCCATGGCCAGAAGCATCGATGCGTCTTTTCTGTGCTCCACGGGATTGGCTCCTTGCGCCTGCCGGAGGCCGACCGACACCCGCCGCTGCGCGCACCCGGCCCCGCGCGGGGCGGCCGCGGACGCATGCGGCCCGTCTATTCTACTCCATTCCGCGGGGCCGGCGGGCCGGCAATCCGCGCGATCAACAGCGGCGGCGTGCCGGTCGAACCTCTGGCACCGATCCTCGCGCTGGCCCAACCCCTGGTCCTGGCCGTCACCGACGAGACCCTGCGGCCGCGCCGCCTGGACGTGCTGCTGGACTACGCCTACCACGTCAAGCGTGATTCCCTGGAAGCCCTGCGGCCGAAGCGCGAATCGATGCCCGCCGGGTGGGAGTCGGATCCCGCGGCCTTGAACGACTTCGCCTGGTGGTGCTTCACGCACCGGGTCAACCATGGCGAGGCGGAGGGCATCGCCCGCACGGCCGTGGAGCTGACGCCGCCGGGTCCGGATCTGGCGAACTGCCTCGATACGCTGGCGCAGCTCATCCACGCGCGCGGCGACACGCGGGAGGCGCTGGCGTTGATCGAGCGGGCGATCGCCCAGAATCCCGGCGACGAGTACCTGAAGGAGCAGCACGCGCGGTTCCAGGAGCTCCTCGCCCAGCAAGGCGGTCACCGGCAGCCCTGACCGCCCGGGTCATCGAGCGCCGCCCGGCGGCGAGCGCCCTGGCCCAAGCTCTAGCCATGGCCGTGGCCCTAGCCCCAGCCCAGCGCCCGGCCGACCTGGTAGACGGCCAACGCCATCAGCCAGGCGAGCGCGAGCTGGTAGCCGACGTCGAGCCACATCCAGCGCGCGCCCAGCTCGCGCCGCATCGTCAGGATCGACGCCACGCACGGCGTGTAGAGCAGCACGAAGACCATGAACGCGGCGGCGGTCAGCGGCGTGAAGCCGCTGCCCGGCGCGCGCAGCGCCGCCCGCAGCGTGGGAGCGCCGGCCGCATCCACACCGCCGGCCGCATCCACCGCGCCGGCCGCATCCACCGCGCCGGCCGCATCCGCCGCACCGGCCCCCCCGACCTGATAGATCACGCCCATGGTCGAGACGACGACCTCCTTGGCGACGAACCCCGACACCAGGCTGATGCCCATGCGCCAGTCGAATCCGAGCGGCCGCAGGACCGGCTCGATCGCCCGCCCCAGGCGCCCGACGATGCTCTGCTCGATCGAGGCGGCCGCCGCCTGCCGGCGCAGATCGCTCACCTCCGCGGCCGCCCCGCCGCGCGCGGCGAGCTCGGCAGCGCGCGCCTCCAGGTCGGTGGCCAGCGGGCTGCTTGGGAAGTTGCCCAGCACCCACAGCACGATCGAGGCGATCAGGATCACCCCGGCCATCTTCTTCAAGTAGTGATGCGACCGGGCCCAGGTATGCACGGCCAGCCCGCGCAGGGTCGGCCAGCGATAGGGCGGCAGCTCCATCACGAAGGCGGCCTGCTCCTCGCGCAGGAAGGTGCGACTGAAAAGGGCGCCCACGGCCAGGGCGACCAGGATGCCCAGCAGGTAGATCGCCAGGACCGCGTTGCCCGCCTGGGCGCCGAAGAAGGCGCCCGCCAGCAGCACGTAGACCGGCAACCGCGCCGAGCAGGACATGTGCGGCACGAGCAGCGCGGTCAGGATTCGGTCGCGCCGCGACTCCAGCGTCCGCGTCGCGAGGATGGCCGGAACCGTGCAGCCGAACCCGGTCAGCATCGGGATGAAGGACTTGCCGTGCAGACCGAAGAGGTGCATCACGCGGTCCATGATGAAGGCGATCCGGGCCATGTAGCCCGTGTCCTCGAGCAGCGCGATGCCGAGGAACAGGATCAGGATGCTCGGCAGGAAGACCGCCACCGCACCGACCCCGCCGAACACGCCCTCCACGACCAGGTCGCGCACCGCTCCGGGCGGCAGGACGCCGGCCACGAGGTTGCCCAGGAGCGCAACGACCTGCTCGATCCAGGTCGCCGGATGGGCGCCCACCGCGAAGGTCGCGTTGAAGAGCAGCCACATGAAGGCGACAAAGATCGGCAAGCCCAGCACCCGGTGCGTGAGCACGCGGTCGAGCTGGCGCGAGCGGTGCATGCGGTCGAGCGGCCCGGCGCTCAGCGTCTCGCGCAGGAGGCCCGCGATGAACCCGTGGCGCCCCGCGCCGATCACCCGCGCGGGCTCCATCCCCGTCGCCAATCGCAGGTGCTCGCGCGCCGCGTCGGCCTCCAGCAGCAGCGGCTTGAGGGCCGGCAGGCGGTTGTGAAGGTGCTCCACGACCTGCGGGTCGCCCTCCAGCAGCTTGGTGGCCAGGTAGCGCGCCGGCAGACGCAGGGGGATCTCCGCGGCGACGCTCAGGTCCGAGGCCCTCTCGGTCAGTTGCTGGACCACCGTCTCCACGCGCGTCCCGAGAGAGACAGGCACATGGCGGTGACGCCGGCTGCGCCCCTCCGCCAGCCGGACGATGGCGTCCAGGACCTCAGCGCGCCCCTGGCCGCGATGGCCCACGGTCGTGACGACCGGCGAGCCCAGCAGCGCTCCGAAGCGCTCCAGATCGAGCCGCGCCCCCGAGGCCGTGCACTCGTCCCACATGTTGAGGTCGATCACCAGGTCGACGCCCATCTCCAGGAGCTGCACCGTCAGATGGAGGTTGCGCTCCAGGTTGGCCGCATCGACGACATTGACGATGACGTCCGGGCGTTCCTCGAGAATGAACTGGCGCGCGATGCGCTCCTCGAGCGTGTAGGACGTGAGGGAATAGGTGCCGGGCAGGTCGGTGATCTCGAGCTCGTAGCCGCCGTGGCGGATGCGCCCCGACTTGCGCTCGACCGTCACGCCCGCCCAGTTGCCGACCTGCTGATGCAGGCCGGTGAGCAGGTTGAAGACCGAAGTCTTGCCCGAGTTGGGATTGCCCGCCAGGGCGACCCGCAGCACGCGTGTGACCGGGTGCATCGAGCGCTACTCCGCCGGGCCCCGGCGCCGGCGTCCCCAGCCCCAGCGGTGGCGCCCCTGCCCGCTCGGCGCGCAGATCTCCGCGACCCGGATCCCGAGGGCCTCCGCACGGCGCAAGGTCAGGTGCACGCCGCCCACGCGGTACTCGCGGGGGTCGGCCAGCGGGGCCTGCTTGACGACTTCGACCTGCGCGCCCTCGCGCAGCCCCACCGCCCGCAGCCGTTCCCGGAAGGCCTCATCGCCTCCGAGCTCGCAGATGACCGCGCTGGCGCCGGGCGGCACGTCGGCCAGCGTGGCCCCCGCGGCGCACGGTCGGGCCACCGCAGCCCACCTTCTAGGCCTGCCCATCGTTGCTGGCCTCCCCGGCTGGAACCGCCTCGACGAAGATGGCCCGGGCCTCGGCGGCGCTCAGCGCCAGTAGAAGGTCCTGGAGCCCGACCACGACCTCTCCCCGACCGGCCCCGCGATCCATCTTTGTGAGGCGCGTGCCCGGCAAGATGCCCTTGCGTGCCAGATCGGTGCGCACGCCGGCGCTGCCTCGCACTCGCGCCACCTCGCCGGCTTGCCCGGCCGCCAGGCCCGCCACCGACACCAGCGCGCTGCCGCGCCGGCTCGGCGCCGGCCCGCCGCGCCGGTTGAGGCGACAGTCGTTGGCGGCGCAGCCCGCCCGTCCCCGCGGGGCATGCCCGAAACACTCCCGGAAGCGCTCCAGCAGCTCGGCATCCACCAGCGGACAGGTGTCGAGATACTCGACGAACGCAGCCAGGCGTTCGAGCGAGGGAGGGGACAGCCGGTGCTCGAGACTGCAGGCGTCGGCCTCCGCCACGTCGCGCGGCACGCCCAGCACCTCCGCCAGGAAGCGCGTCAGGAACCGGTGCCGGCTCGCTACCCGGGCGGCCACCTCGGATCCGGCCTCGCTCAGCTCCACGTACTCGCGCGCGGCGTAGCGTACGAGGCCCATCTCCGCCAGCCGCTTCAGGGCGGCGGTCACGGTGGGCATGCGCACCGCCTTGGCGCGCGCGATGTCGCGCACGCGGACCGTGCGCCGCTCGAGCGACAGCGCTAGGATGATCTCGACATAGTCCTCGAGGGTCTCGCTCAGCGCGGGGCCCCCGGAAGGGGTCGATCGCATAGGCGCCTCGACTTGTGATAGAGTCATCTATCTAAACAGGATCGGCCCGCGGCGGGTCCAAGTCAAGCGCGGCCTGCCGGGCGATGAGAAGGCAAGCAACGTGACGCACGCTGGTTCCGGAAGCGCTCGCCGGCCGTGGCTCAAGCCGGTCCTGGCCCTGGCGGCCGTCGCGGTGGTCGCCGCGGCCGGCGCCTGGCTCCTGCGCCTCCTGGCACCCGCGATCTTCTCGGACCGCGAGTCCCTGGTCGGCTTCCTCGCCCGCCAGGGGCCTCGCGCACCCCTGGCGCTCATCGGGCTGCAGGTCGGCCAGGTCGTCCTGGCGCCCATTCCCGGCCACCTGCTCGCCATGGTCAGCGGCGCCCTCTTCGGCCCCTGGCGCGGCACGCTCTACACGGTGGTGGGGGTCGGCCTGGGCAGCGCCATCGCCATGGGCCTGGCGCGCTGGGCGGGGCGCCCGCTGGTCGAGCGCCTGGCGCCGCGCAGCGCCATGGCCAGGATCAACCGCTGGGCCGCCCGGCGCGGTCCGGCCTTCTTCTTTCTCTTCTTCATGCTGCCCTTCATGCCCGATGATCTGGCCTGCTTCGCGCTGGGCCTGAGCGCGCTGCCGATCCTCCCGATGCTGGGCCTGGTGGTGGTGGCCCGCCTGCCCGGGCACTTCGCCTCGGCCTGGTTCGGGGCGACCGCCACGCGGCTTTCGTGGACGCTGTGGATCGCGATGGCGGCGCTGGCCGGGCTGGTGTTCGCGCTGGCCTGGCGCCATCGCCAGGCGATCGAAGCCTGGATGCTCGCGCGGATCGAGCGGGTCGGAGGTCCCGGCGGCCGCCGGCCCGGAGACCCTTGAGCGCGATTCGCCGCTGGCCAAGGAGGAAACCGCCCCCATGACGCACGATCACATCAGCATCTACACCACCTTCCCCGACCGCGATACGGCTCGTCAGGCAGCGCGCGCCCTGGTCGACGAAGGGCTCGTCGCCTGCGCCAACCTCACGCCGATCGAATCGATCTACTCCTGGCAGGGCCGCACCGAGGAGGCCGCGGAATGGGCGATGTGGCTCAAGACCCGCCGCACGCTCTACCGCCAGGTCGAAGCGCGCATCCGCGCGATGCACAGCTACGAGGTGCCGGCCATCGTCGCCTATCCGCTGCTCGGGGGCTACCCGGCCTACCTGGACTGGCTGGCCGACGTCACGCAACGCGGCATGGCGAACCTCGCCGGCGAGGGCCCGGGCTCATGAAGATGCGCCGCGCGGCGCATCCGCGGCAGTGCGCCGCGCGCCAAGCGTGGCCGCCCGAACGCGAGCTGCGCCGGCTCGCCCGCGGGACGGCCGTGCGAGCCGGCAACCTGATCGGCGAGGCGCGCCGGCGGCTCGCCCCCGCCGAGGCCGCGGCGGTGCGCGGAAACCTGATGGGCCTCGGCCTGACCGCGGCTCAGGCCCAGTCCGCGAGCCGCGAGGTCTTTCGCGCCTTCGGGCTCTTCGTGATCGAGTTCTGCGCCGGCCTGTGCGTCTCGCCGCGCTGGTTGGCGGCTCGCTGGGAGCTCGAGGGACGCGATCAGCTCGATCGACTGAACGCCGATCCCCGCGGCTGGATTCTGGTCGGCGCCCACACGGGCAACTGGGAGCAGCTCGGGGCGCTCGCGGCGCTCACGGGCCGGCGCATCGTGGCCCCGGTGGGAACGCAGTTCCATCCTGCCGTGTCGGGATGGGTCAAGCGCCTGAAGCGCCGGCGCGGGATCGTCTCGGTCTCGACGGCGGCGGGACTGCGCGGTCTGGCGCGCGCGCTCGAGCGCGGCGATCTGGTGGCCCTGCCGCTCGACGGCGGGAGTTTCCGCCGCGGCGTGCCGGTCCGCCTGGCGGGCGCGC
>CAZRWW010000025.1:0-42203 GCA_964603725.1 uncultured bacterium | reverse complement strand
GCTGAGCCTGCTGAGCGGCCGGCCGATCGTGCCGGTCTTCTCGCACCGCACCGGGCTGCTGCGCCAGCGCGTGCGCGTGCTGCCCGCGATCGACCCGCGGGCGTGGTCGCGGCGCGGCCCGGCCGCCCTCAGTCAGCATCTGGCCGATCTCCTCGGCCAGCACCTGGAGCAGGCCGCGGGGCAGTGGTGTATCTTCCGCACGGTCTGTGAAGGTGGCACCCCGGGTGCCGATCCTGTACCCTAGACCGGAGTTGTCTCGGACCCCGGGGCTCGGGCCAGCCCGCCACCGGGAGCGGACCCGCTACCGGCGCCGCCGGGCGGGTCTCGGACGCCCAAGCGGACGCCAGGGGACAACCCCTTCGGATTAGGCAAGATAGGAAGACAGGAAGCAGCCGGCCGTGTGGATCCTGGGCATCTCGTGCTTCTACCACGACAGCGCCGCCGCGCTCGTGCGCGACGGCGAGATCGTCGCCGCCGCCCAGGAGGAGCGCTTCACGCGCAAGAAGCACGATCCCGGCTTCCCGGCGCACGCCGTGCGCTACTGCCTGGCCGAAGCGGGCCTGGAGCCCGGGCAGCTCGATCTGGTCGCGTTCTATGAAAAACCCTTCATCAAGTTCGAGCGGATTCTGGAGACCTACCTGACCTTCGCGCCGCGGGGCTTCCCCTCCTTCATCATGGCCATGCCGCTGTGGCTGAAGCAGAAGCTCTGGATGAAGGACCTGATCTATCGCGAGCTGCCCGGCTACACGGGCAAGATCCTGTTCCCCGAGCACCACGAGTCGCACGCGGCCTCGGCGTTCCTGCCCTCGCCCTACCCCGAGGCGGCCATCCTGACCCTCGACGGCGCCGGCGAGTGGACGACGACCACGATGGGCGAAGGTCGCGGCAACGACGTGCATATCCTGGCCGAGATCAAGTTCCCGCACTCGCTCGGCCTGCTCTACTCGGCCTTCACCTACTTTACCGGCTTCAAGGTCAACTCGGCCGAGTACAAGGTCATGGGCCTGGCGCCCTACGGCGAGCCGAAGTACGTCGATGCCATCCTGAGCGAGCTGATGGACCTGAAGGATGACGGCTCGTTCCGGATGAACATGGCCTACTTCGATTACTGCGCGGGCCTGCGCATGACCTCCGAGCGCTTCCACCGCCTCTTCGGCGGGCCGCCGCATCGACCCGAAACGCCGCTCACGCAGCGCGAGATGGACCTGGCGCGCTCGGTGCAGGTGGTGACCGAGGAGGCGGTGCTGCGCATGGCGCGCCACGTCCACCAGACGACGGGCCAGCGCAAGCTCTGCCTCGCCGGCGGCGTCGCGCTCAACTGCGTGGCCAACGGGCGCGTGCTGCGCGAGGGCCCGTTCGAGGATATCTGGATCCAGCCCGCGGCCGGCGACGCGGGCGGCGCGCTGGGCGCCGCGCTGCTCACCTATCACCGCTATCACGGCCGGCCGCGCGAGGCCAACGGCGGCCGCGACCGCCAGCGCGCGAGCTACCTGGGGCCGGCCTGGACGGACGAGCAGCTCGAAGCCTTCCTGATGAAGCACGATCTGCCGCACCGGCGCCTGTCGCTCGCGGAGCTGCCCGACCGCATCGCCCAGCTCATCGAGGAGCAGCACGTCATCGGCTGGTTCCAGGGCCGCATGGAGTACGGCCCGCGGGCGCTGGGGGCGCGCAGCATCCTGGGCGATCCGCGCTCGCCCAAGATGCAGTCGCTGATGAATCTGAAGATCAAGTACCGCGAGTCGTTCCGGCCCTTCGCGCCCTCGACGCAGGTCGATCACGCGAGCGAGGTCTTCGAGATCGACCGGCCCAGCCCCTACATGCTCCTGGTCGCGCCGGTGCGCCGCGAGCGGCGCATCACGATGACCGCCGAGCAGGAGCGGCTCTTCGGCATCGACAAGCTCAACGTCGCGCGCTCGGACATTCCCGCCATCACGCACATCGACTACACCGCGCGCCTGCAGACCGTCGCGCGCGAGGACAATCCGCTCTACTACGACATGATCGAGGCGTTCCGGCGGCGCACGGGCGTGCCGCTCGTCATCAACACCTCCTTCAACGTGCGGGGCGAGCCGATCGTCTGCTCGCCGGAGGACGCCTACAAATGTTTCATGCGGACCGAGATGGATTACCTCCTGCTCGGCCCCTTCTTGCTCGACAAACGCGAACAGCCCAAGACGCACGCCCAGCTCGACTGGCACCAGGAGTTCGCCCTTGACTGAGCCCACGCGCACAGCGCCCGGCGCGCAGCGGGATCGGCGGCCCGCCGGGGTCGGCCACGGGACGTCGCCCTCCCGCGCGGCGTCACCCGCAGGCCGGTCGCCCGAGGCGCGGCGCATCGAGCGCCGCAGGCTGCGCCGCTTCGGCTTGACCGTGGGCATTGCCTTCGTGGTGCTTGCGGCGTTCCTCTTGTGGAAGCACCGGCCGCTCTGGCCCGCGTTCGCGGCGCTGGGCGGCTTGCTGGCGCTGCTGGGACTGGCGGCGCCCGCCGCGCTCGGCCCGCTGGAGCGCGTCTGGATGAAGCTGGCCGGCGCCATGGGCTGGTTCATGACGCGCGTCATTCTGGGGCTCGTTTTCCTGTTGGTCTTCACCCCGGTGGGGTTGATCATGAAGCTGCTGGGGGCGGACCCGCTCAAGCTGCGGTTCGATCGCCGGGCGGCGAGCTACTGGGAGCTGCGCGCGGACCAGGACCGCAGTCCCGAGCGCATGGAGCGCATGTTCTGAGCCACGGCGGCGCGAGGGGGAGATAGACGCATGGGCAAAGTGGGCATCCTGAAGGAGCTCTGGCTGTTCCTGAAGGTGCGCAAGAAGTGGTGGCTGGGACCGGTGGTCGTCATCCTGGTCCTGCTCAGCCTCGTGATCGTCCTCGCGGAAGGGTCGGCCTTGGCGCCCTTCATCTACGCGCTCTTCTAGCCGCGGCGGGGCCATGGAGCAAGAGAAACACAGCCGCGCAGCCACGCGCACATCTGTGGCCATGAAGCTGGCCCTGGCGGCCGGCGGCCTGCTCGCCCTCGCCCTCGTGCTCGTCGTGGCCGAGCTCGCGCTGGGCCTGGCCGGCTACGGTCCCCCGCGCCGCCTGTTCCTGAAGCGCACGATCGGCAACGAGCAGATCTATCAGCTCAACCGGGAGATCAGCGAGCTCTTCTTTCCCAAGTGGGCCACGAAGCCGCCGTCGTACCAGTGGTTCCCCGCCGAGAAGGCCCCGGGGACGTACCGCATCATGGCGACCGGCGCTTCGTCGACGCTGGGCGACCCCTTCGGCCCGCAGACCGCGTTTCCGGCGATGCTGGGCGAGGCGCTGCGCGACGCGGCGCCGAACCGGCGGTACGAGGTGATCAACTGCGCCGTCATCGCGATCTCCAGCCTCGACGTGCTCCTGATCCACAAGGAAGCCCTCGGCTACGACCCCGATGCGATCCTCATCTACACGGGCCACAACGAAGCCTACGGCGCCGACGGCATCGACACGCCGGTGCAGCGCTCGTTCTCCTCCCGCGGCGCCGCCAAGCTCTGGCTGTGGCTGCGCAACGTGCGCCTCGTGCGGCTCGTCCGCGAAGCCCTCGGCCGCCTGTCACCGCCCAAGAGCGCTGCCGCCTCCGAGGGCTTCGGCATGTGGACCATGCGCGACCGCGAGGTGCCCGCCTGCGGCGAGAAGCACGCGCGCATGCTGGCGTTCTACCGCGAGAATCTGGCGGAGATGCTGGCCATGGCGCGGGACAAGGGCGTGGACGTGATCCTGTGCACGCTGGTGAGCAACGAGCGCGACCAGGCGCCGATGGGCTCGGCCCACGGCTGCGACTTCGATCCGGCCCGCGCGCCGGCCTGGCAGGCCGCCCTCGCCCGCGGCCAGGGCGCCATGGCCGCCGGCGACTGGCCCGCGGCGACCGCGGCCCTGACGGAGTGCCGCGATCTGGATCCCGAGTACGCCGAGGTCCGCCACCGCCTGGGCCGTTGCCTGGATGCGCTGGGCGATTCAGCGGCGGCGTACGAGGAATACCGGGCGGCGCGCGATCACGACACCGTGCACTTCCGCGCCTGCAGCGCCCAGAACGAGGTCGTCCGCGAGGTGGCCCGCACCTGGGAGACGCGGGGGCGCCACCGGCTGGTGCTAGTCGATCTGGAACGCCGGCTCGAGGAAGCCTTCCCCCGGGGCGCGGGCCGCGACTTCTTCACCGAGCACGTTCACCCCTACCCGGCCGGCCACGCCTGGATGGGGCAGGCCATCGCGCGGGAGCTGGCCGCGAGCCCGCTGGCGGCGTCGCTCGGACCGTGGGATCTCGAGCGCCTGGCGCCGCCGGAAGCGTATGTCGCCCGGGTGGGCATGTCCGAGCTCGACCTGGCCGCGGGCCTCTTCCTGACCGACCTGTACAAGCTGGCCAAGTGGCCCTTCCCCAACTGCTACGAGAACAACGAGGCGCGCGCCCACATCCAGGGCCGCATTCGTGACATCGCCCCGCGCCTCGACGCGAGCGAGATGAAGCTCTTCCAGGCCATCCCCACCGACCAGACCGGCGACCTGTTCGACTTCGGCAAGCGTCACTATTACCTGTTTACCGAGTACCGCGCCCAGCGGCGCGGTCCCGAGGCGCTGCGCGAGATCACGCTGGCGCAGCGCTATTGGTGGCCGGATGCCTTCATCGAGGTCGATCTGGCCCAGGTGCTGATCGGCGTGCGCCGCCTGGACGAGGCCGAGGTCCACATCCAGCGCGCCCGCACCCTCGATCCGAAGTTCGCCCCGATCCACTTCGTGGCGGGCGCCCTCCACCACGGCCGCGGCGAGATCGACCAGGCCCGCCGCGAGTTCCAAGCCTATCTGCAGGCGGAGCCGCAGGGCCACTACGCGGCCGCCTCGGCAGCGGCGCTGCAAGTGCTCAGCCGGGCGCCGCGCTGAGAGGACCCACGACGATGACAGACGCAAGCGCCCAGGCCGGCGGACTCGACCGGCTCGAGCCGCGCCGGGTGTGGCGCTACTTCGCGGAGCTGTCGCGCATCCCGCGCTGCTCGAAGCGGGAAGCAGCGGCGATGGCCTGGATCGACTCGGTGGCCGCCGCGCACGGTCTCGAGTCGCGCCGCGACGCGGCTGGCAACCGCGTGATCCGCGTGCCCGCCAGTCCGGGCCGCGAGGGCGCCGCCACGGTCGTGCTGCAGAGCCACGTCGACATGGTCTGCGAGAAGAACCCCGATATCGCCCACGATTTCGCGACCGATCCCATTCGCCCGCGCGTCGAAGGCGAGTGGGTCACCGCCACCGGCACGACCCTGGGCGCCGATGACGGCATCGGCGTCGCAACCGCCCTGGCCTTTCTGGATGAGCGCGCGGTAGCGCACGGGCCGCTCGAGCTGCTCTTCACCGTCGACGAGGAGACCGGCCTCACCGGCGCGCGCGAGCTGGATCCATCGCTCATCTCGGGGCGGATCCTGCTCAATCTGGATGCCGATCGCGTGGGCCGCTTCACGGTCGGCAGCGCCGGGGGCCGAGACACGCACCTGCGCCTGCGCGCCGAGCGCCGGCCCTGGCCCGCGGGCACGCACTACCAGCTCGAGGTCGGCGGCCTGAAGGGCGGCCACTCGGGCGTCGACATCGACAAGAATCGCGGCAATGCGATCAAGATCCTGGGATGCGTGCTGCTGGCGGCGGGCCCGGGAACTGTCGGCCTGCGCATCGGACGCGCGCGCGGCGGCAGCAAGCGCAACGCCATCCCGCGCGATGCCGCGGCGGTCGTGGCGGTGACCGCCGGCGCGAGCGCCGCCTTCGAGCAGGCCGTGCAGGCGCGGGCAGCCCTCGTGCGCCGGGAGCTGGCGGGCGCCGGCAGCGACCTCGCGATCACGCTGCAGCCGCTGGTGGGCGAAGCCCTGGACGGCGCCCGCGCGGCCGGGGTCTGCGCACAGGAGTCTGCGCGGGCGCTCTTGGGGCTCATCGCCGCCCTGCCCTCGGGCGTCCTGGCGATGAGCACCCAGTTCGCCGGCCTGGTCGACACATCCTCCAACGTGGGGGTTCTGGTCGACGAAGCAGACGCGCACACCGTGATCTGCGCCACGCGCTCGGCGCGCTCCGCCGCGCTCGAGGGCGCGCTCGAGCAGATTCGGGCGGTGGGCCGCCTGGCGGGTGCCGAGATCACGCACTCGGACGGCTACGGCCCATGGGAAGCCGACCCGGCCTCGCCCTTGCGGCGCACCGTGGCCGCGGTCTACCGCGACCTGTTCGGCGAGGAAGCCGCCTTCGAGGCGGTCCACGGCGGCCTCGAGTGCGGTCTGTTCGTCGAGAAGATCCCCGGCCTCGACATGATCGCCTATGGGCCCGAGACGCAGGACGCGCATTCGCCCAGCGAGCGGGTGAAGATCGTCTCGGTCGAGCGGCTGTGGACCTTCACGGGCCGCCTGTTGGAGGCGCTCTCCAGTTTCACTGATAAGCGGCTGGGCAAGGAAGCGTGATCGACGGCCACGCGACATCCGGTGATTCCGCGAGCGCCGGAGGCGGCCGCGCGGCGGCCGGCCGCTTCCCGCTGGGTCGGCTGCGCCTGAGGCTCGGCGATCGCACCAGCATGATCCTGCTGGCGCTGCTGATCGGGGTGGCCGGAGGCTTCGGCGCCTGCTTCTTCCGCTGGCTGATCGGGACGTTTCAGAACCTGGCCTGGGGCGCCAGCGGCAACCCACTCGAGAAGATCATGCGCTCGGCCTGGTTCGTGCGCCTGCTCGTGCCGATGGCCGGCGGACTGGTCGTGGGGGTGATCACGCGCTACCTCGCCCCGGAGGCCAAGGGCCACGGCGTGCCCGAGGTGATGAATGCCGTGGCGCGCCTGGGCGGGGTGATCCGGCCCGTGGTGGCGGTGGCCAAGTCGCTGGCCTCCGCGATCTGCATCGCGACCGGCGGGTCGGTGGGGCGCGAGGGACCGATCGTGCAGATCGGATCGGCCATCGGCTCGACCGTCGGGCAAGTGCTCCGTCTCTCGACGCGCCGCATCCGCGCTTGCGTGGGCTGCGGCGCCGCCGCCGGCATCGCCGCGACGTTCAACGCGCCGATCGCGGCGGCCTTCTTCGCTTCCGAGGTCATCCTGGGCGAGTTCAGCCCCCGCGCCTTTGGAGCGGTCGTCGTGAGCTCGGTCAGCGCGACCGTCATTTCGCGGACGTTCCTCGGCGATGTGCCCGCCTTCGAGATCCCCAAGTACGCCATCGTGAATCCCGCCGAGATCCTCACCTACGCCGTGCTTGGACTGCTCGCCGGCGTCGCGGCCCTGGCCTTCGTGCAGATTCTCTACTGGTCGGAGGAGTTCTTCGACCGGCTCAGAAGGGTGCCTTTCGTCGTCAAGCCGGTCATCGGCGGTCTGGGCATCGGGCTGATCGGCCTGATGCTTCCTCAGATCATGGGGGTCGGCTACGAGACCATCACCGATGCCCTTTACGGCCGCCTGGGCCCGTTTCTGCTCGCGGCCGTGCTGGGCGCGAAGCTCGTCGGCACGAGCCTCACGCTGGGGTCCGGGGGATCGGGCGGCGTCTTTGCTCCGTCGCTCTTCATGGGGGCGGCGCTCGGCGGGGTCGTCGGGCACATCGCCCACGCCACCCTGCCCTTCTCCATGGCCGGTCCGGGCGCCTACGCCGTGGTCGGCATGGGCGCGATGGTGGCCGCGGCCACGCACGCGCCGATCACAGCGATCCTGATCATTTTCGAGATGACCGGCGACTACCGCGTCATTCTGGGCCTGATGGTCTCGTGCAGCCTGGGCACGCTCCTGGCCCAGCGGCTGCGCCGCGAGTCGATCTACACGATCAAGCTCATGCGCCGGGGCATCGACCTGCACGCCGGCCATGAGGTCAACGTCTTGCGTCAGGTGCGCGTGCGCGACATCGCCCGCCGTGACCTGGAACTCGTCGCCCAGTCGGCCAGCCTGGCCGACCTCTACGACCGGTTGGTGCGCTCGCCGCATTACGAATTCATGGTCGTCGACCCGCACGGGAACCTCGTCGGCGTCATCAGCGTCGACGACCTGCGCCGATCGCTGCCCCACGTTGACGCGCTCAAGAACATCGTCATCGCGCAGGATCTGATCTCGGGCCCGCTGCTCTACGTGCGCGAAGACGACACCCTGGACTGCGCCATGCGACGATTCGAGCAGCAGACCTACGAGGAGCTCCCCGTCCTGCCGGTCGGGGACGCCATGACACCGGTGGGCACCGTGCACCGCAGCGATGTCATCCGGGCCTACAACAAGGAAATCGTCAAGGTCGATCTGGCAGGCTCCCTCTCGGCCAGGATCCAGACTGCCGCGCGATTCCGCACCTGGGAGACGATCGGGGGCTTCGTGCTGGCCGAAACCGAGGCCCCGCCCCATCTATGTGGCCGCCCGCTCGAGGATCTGCGCCTGCGCCAGGAACGAGGCGTACAGGTCGTGCTGATCGAACGAGCGGGAGACCGCACCGAAGGGCGCTTCGCGTTCCCCACGCGGGACACGGCGCTGCGCCCCGCCGATCGGGTCATCTTGTTCGGGCGCCGCGAGAACGTCGAGCAGCTCGTGCGCGAAACCTACTGACGGGTGGCGTCGAGGTCGCGGGTCAAGATTCTGCGCCATCCACCGCCGGCAGCCGGTCGATGAGAGCGTGCATGTACTCCGCCGCAGCCGGATCGTGTTCCGCCGGGGCCCACGGCGCAAAGGCCTTGTCGGTGTGGGGATCGTAGGGACCGTTCTTGCCCTCGAAGACGACCGTGTCGGGGCGCAACGCGAGGAAGGTGTGCCAGACTCCGGGGCGGACGTCGACCCCGAGCGCATCGACGTCGGGCCCGAGACGCACGGCCTGGACCACATGGCCATCCTCGTCGAAGCGAAAGAAGCCGATCTGGCCTTGGAGCACGATGAAGGACTCCGACTTCGGGGGAGCGGCGTGGCGGTGCGGCTGGATGTAGGAGCCGGGTTGGATGACGTTGAGGAAGCGCTGGTACGTGTCATCCAGCTCGTGGAAGTTCATGTTGGTCCGTCCCCGGGGGCTGGCGCCCGCCTCGCGGCAGAGCCGGCGCAGCAGGTCGCCCGAGATGTAAACGACCCGCTCGCGCGCGTTATCAGCTGAAAACGCAGGCTGTTCGGCCATGGCGCCTCCCTCAGCGGTTCAGGCGATGCCGGCCGGCGGGCGGCATGAGCTGCCCCGGCCCTCCCCGCGGGCAGACCGCTCGCCCCCGCCCCCGAGCGATCCATTGATGGCACAACCAATTGTCATACAACATCTTAGCGCCACACCGCCTCGCCTTCTGACCCGCCGCCAAAATCTCCCATGGACAACGAGGTGTAAAAAGACTTAACATATTCCTGAGCGTCGGCAACTAGGCAATGCATGCGAGGAGACGCTGTAAACTTCGGCGGGCAGCATCCGGCCGCAGCAAAGGCATCATCGAGCGAGTCCCGCGAAAGCCCTCTTTGCACCATTCCCCGGCGCGTGAACCCGGAGTCCAACTGGGGCCTCAGGCGTCCGCCCGAGACCCCGGCTAGAACGATTGAACTGGCCCGAGGGACGTGCACTGGGGCATTGCCTCCGCTCTGGAACGGCGCGAAAGGCGTGGGGCATCCTGGTAATCCCACAGGCTGGGGGGCGGTCGCTCCGGTGGCCGCCCTTTTCGTGCCCATTGTACACCGCCCGCCGGCATGGGTTTCCGCCGCCACGCCCGCAGCTCTCGCGCCGCATTCTCCCCCGGCCTGTTCGCGCCCGGCCCGCTCGCAAGCGTTCGCCCGCTCCATCAGGTCCGCACAGGCCGGCCCAGGTGCCGCTCGATCGATGCGATCTTGCCGGTCAGCCGGCCGCCGCCGCCGCGGCGCCAGTCGATCTTGACGGCCACCGAGATGCGCTCGCAGTCCTGGCTCATTCGCTCGAAGCAGCGCGTCACCACTCCCAGCACCTCGTCCCAGCTTCCCTCGAGCACGGTTCCCATGGGATTCAGGCGATAGGGGATCCCGGAGCGGTCGACGATGTCCAGGCTCCGCGACACGTAGGCGCCGACGGAAGGGCCCTTGTCGAGCGGCGTCATCGAGAATTCGAGCAGCGCCTCGCGCGCTGCCGGGCGGCGGGCAGTCTTCTTGGGCGCGGATCCCGTCTCCTTGCGGGCGGATCCCGTGCGCGGCGAAGCCGCCCGGGCCATGCGTGCGCGCGCCATCACCAGCCCCCTTTCATTGCCAGAGGCGATCGCAGACCTCGGCCAGGTGCAGCATCGCCACCCCGCGGCGGGCCAGGCGGCCCTGGAGCTGCAGCCGGCAGCCGCAGTCGGACGTGATCACGAGACCCGTCCCGCCGGCAGCCAGGACGTCCGCCTTGCGTTCTCCCAGCCGCGCCGACATGCCCGGCTCGAGCAGGCTGTAGAGCCCGGAGCCGCCGCAGCACAGATCGGCCTCGGCAGCCGCGTCGGGTTGAGCCAGACCCAGCGCCGCCAGCGCGCCGCTCAGGCACCCCGCGCCGCGCTGCCCATGCCGCAGGTGACAGGGTTCCTGGGCCAGCACTGCCGCCGGATCGCCCCCGCCGGCCGGGCGCGCCACGGCCGCGCCGCTTTCCCCCGCCGGCGCGCCGCCCTCGCCTGCCGGCGCCGTGGCTGTGGCGTTCCTCAGGCCGTCGGCCAGGAACCTCGACGCGTCGCGCACGCGCGCGCTGAAGCGCCGGGCTCGCTCGGCATACTCGGCATCGCCGCTCAGCAGATCGGCATAGTCCAGGAGCGCGGCGGCGCAGCTCGAGGACTCCGCCAGAATCAGCGGTTCGCCTTCCGCCTCGAAGGCATCGATGTTCCTGCGCGCGAGCGCCCGCGCCTCCTCGCGCAGGCCGTGTTGCCGGTGGAGCGCGCCGCAGCAGACCTGGCGGCGCGGCGTCTCGTGCGGCACCCCGAGCTTCGCGAGCGCCGAGCGCAGCGCGACGATGACCGCGGGGAAGAAGACCGGCGCCAGGCACCCGCGAAAGATGAGCGCCTTGCCGGCCGGCCCGGCGGGGATCGCGCCGGGAGCGGCCCCGGCGGCCGCCGCGGCGGGCGGACGGCCCCGCGCCGCCCCCGGGATCGCGGCGCGCTCGAGCGCCCCGGCCACCGGCAGACGCACGCGCAGGGACTCGAGCAGCGCCAGATAGTGCTCGTGATGCTCGGGCGGCGTGGACAGCCGCACGATGAGGTCCGCCAGGCGCAGGCGGACCGCCAGCTTCACCTGTCCCAGAACCAGCCGCGTGAGATAGGGCCGCGTGAAGACCCGGCGCAGCCACCCGCGCATGCGCCCGTCGCCCGGACGCGGCCGCCGCGGAATGAGCCACGCTCGAACCTCGCCCATCATCCGCCCGTAGGGAACGCCCGATGGGCAGACCGCTTCGCACGCGCGGCACATCAGGCACAGATCCAGCAGCGCGCGCCCGCCGCGCGCGATCTCGCGCCAGGTCGGCTCGGGCGGCTCGCCGTCCTGGCCGGCGGCCTGCTCGCCGCGCGCGGGCGTGGCGCTGCCGGCGGTCGCCAGCGCGTGGACGATGGCGACGCGCCCGCGGGCCGAGAGCCCCTCGTCCCGCGTGAGGACGTAGGTCGGGCAGGCCTCGAGACACAGCCCGCAGCGGATGCAGGTCCAGTGATCCTGCCCCGCGTACTGCTGATCCCGGCCCATGCGCTCTTCCCCCTTCACCGGCGCGCGCCGCGCCCGTCCCGCGGCCGCCGCGCGCTAGGCGCCCGTCCAGGGCGCCAGCACGCTGCGCGGATCGAACGCGGCCTGGATGCGCCGCATCCTGTCGCGCACCAGCGCCGGCACGCCCCACACATCCCATCCCCACCAGGGGTGGCTCGGCGCGCGGTCGATGGCGCGATACCCGCCGGCTTCCCGCACGATGGTGGCCAGGTCCAGGAGCAGGCGCCGCACGGGCACCTCCTCGAAGTCCGGCGCGAAGACGATGCGCAGCAGGCCCACCGCCGGCAGCGCGTGAATCGCGCAGCGCCACGCCCCGGCCTGGGCCGAGTCGCAGGCCTGTTGCACGCGCTCGGCCGCCGTGCGCATCTTGCCCGGGGCCACCACGACGCGCAGCACCAGCGGCGCCGAGCGCCAGCCGAGCGCCTCGATCCGCCTGTGCTGCGCCGCGTCGCCGGCCGACCCTTCCAGCAGCTCGAGGTGCAGCGGCGCCGCGCCGCAGGCCGCGTCCACCTCGCGGATCGCGCGGGTGAGCGCGTCGCTGCGCCGGCGCACCTCGCCCGCGCATCCGTCCAGGGCGACCAGGAGCTCGGGCTCTCCGGCGCCCCAGAACACATCGATCCCCGGCCAGCCGAGCGGCAGGCGCCGCAGCTTCTCGGCCACGTCCAGCAACGGCGCGTACGGGCCCCGGACCGCGGCCACCGCCCGCTGCGCCGGCCGCGGGTAGGTCCGCAGGATGAGTCGCGTGAGCACGGCCAGCGAGCCACGCGATCCCACCATCAGCTTCCCGACGTCGTAGCCCGTGACGTTGCGGACGACCGGTCCGCCGAAGCTGATCAACTGACCCTCCCCGGTGATGGCGCGGAATCCGAGCAGCGAGTGCTTGGGATGCCCGTAGCCGGTGGTCAGCGAGGACCAGTAGCCCGCCGCCACGATGCCTCCCAGCGTGGCCTGTTCGGGATCGGGCGCCTCCCAGATGAGCCGCTGGCCCGCCGCGCCCACCAGGCGCTCGGCCGCCGCGAGCGTCACGCCCGATTCCACGGTCAGAGCGAAGTCATCGGGGTTGAAGTCCAGCACCCGGTCGGCGGCCCACGTCTCGAGCACGCGCGGCGGCGCCTCGGCCCCGCCCGCCGGCCCTTCGGCGGCGCCCGCCTGGCCCGGGCTCGGCACGGGCCAGGCGCTCAGCGTGCCGCCGCCGACCAGGATCAGATGCGTCTTGGCCTCCCGAGCCGAGGCCAGCGCATCGACGACGATGTGCTCGGGAGCCGTCAGCTCGCGCCCGGGCAGGCCGACCACGCCGCCGGGCTCGCCGGCGCCGAGCGCCCCGGGCGCGCCCTGGGCCGCGCGGGCCACGCGCACCGGGCCGACCGCCTCCTCGTCGGAGAAGTCGGCGGCGCCGGCTTCCGGACGCCCCGGCAGGAGCTTGCCGGGATTGACCCGGCCGCTCGGATCGAAGGAGAGCCGCAAGCGGTGCATCAGCGTGAGCTCGGCTTCGCCGAAGACGAGCGCGAGCTGATCGCGCTTCTCCAGCCCCACGCCGTGCTCGCCGGTGAGAACGCCGCCGGCGTCGAGGCAGACCCGCGCGATCTCGGCCTGCGCCGCCTGCGCCCGCGCGCGCATGCCGGCGATGCGGTCGTCGCACAGCATGGCCGGATGCAGGTTGCCGTCGCCGGCGTGAAAGATGTTCGCGATGGGCACCTCGTGCCGCCGGCCGATCGCGGCGATCTGTTCGAGCACCCGCGGCAATGCCGAGCGCGGGACGGCGGCGTCGTGCTGCAGGTAGCTCGGCGCGGAGCGGCCCAGCGCGCCGAAGACGAGCCGGCGCGCCGTCCAGAGCTGCTCGCGCTCCGCGGGCGTGGCCGCCATGCGCAGCTCGGTCGCGCCGGCCGCGCGCAGGATCCGCTCGCTCTGCTCCATCTCCGCCGCGACGGCTTCCGCCAGCCCGTCGATCTCGCCCACCAGCAGCGCGCGCGCTCCGTGCGGCACATCGACTCCGAAGGCCGCGGACAGCGTCTGCAGGCCGAGCTCATCGATCAGCTCGAGCGCCGCCGGCACGATCCCGGCGCGCAGGATGGCGCCCGCCGCACCCGCCGCGGCTGCCGGCGACCCGAAGGCCGCCAGAAACGTCTGCGCCGCCTCAGGCCGGGAGATCACCCGCAGGTTCGCTTCGAGCACGCACCCGAGGGTTCCCTCGGAGCCCACGAAGAAGCCGAGCAGGTCGTAGCCCGGCGGCGTCTCCTCATCGCCGCCCAGGCGGAGCACCGTGCCGTCGCCCAACGCGACGCGCAGCCCGAGCACGTGCTGCCCTGTCACGCCGTACTTGAGCGCGCGCGGGCCGCCGGCGTTCTCGGCGATGTTGCCCCCGATGGTCGCGGCCTTCTGGCTGGCCGGATCGGGCGCGAACTGCAGGCCATGGGGCGCCAGCGCCTCGTTGAAGGCCAGGTTCACCACGCCCGGCTCGACGCGCGCCCGCCCGTCTTCCGGCCGAATCTCCACGATGCGCCGCAGGCGCGCGAGCGAGACGACCGCCACGCCCCGGCCGGGGGCGGGCACCGCGCCGCCGCTCAGCCCCGTCCCGGCGCCCCGCGCGACCCAGGGTACGCCGGCCTCGTGCAGGGCGCGCACGGTGGCCAGCACCTGCGTCTCGTCGCTCGGCAGCGCGACCAGGAGGGGTCGCCCGCGGTGGCTGGGCATGGCGTCGGTTTCGTAGGGCAGCAGGGCGGCGGTATCGGTCAGAAGCGAATCGACCCCGAGCACGCTGCGCAGGCGCTCGAGCAGTTCCGGCGCCGGCGCGGCCGGCTTGCGCGTGCGGGTTGGATGCATCCTGGCTGAAGATCTCCTGAGCCTACCTGGTGCACGAGGGCGGATCGTACACGAACGGCCGGGCGGGTCAACGGCACGGGGGACCGGCAGGGGCGGTCGGGGACGCGCGGCGGGGATCGCCCGGCAGGGTCATTCCTCGCCCCAGTAGGAGCAGCGGCTCCAGGGGGTCTCGGAGATCGTCACGCGGCTCAGCCCCGGCAGGCTCGAGCGCAGCGCTTTCCAGATCCAGCGCGCGAGCATCTCGGAGGTGGGATTCTCCAGACCCGGCACCTCGTTGAGGAGCTGATGGTCGAGGCGGGCGATGACGGGCTCGACGATGCGCTTCAGGTCGCCGAAATCGAGCAGCCAGCCGGTCTGCGGATCGACGCGGCCCCGCACGGCGATCTCCACGGTGAAGTTGTGCCCGTGCGTCGCGCGGCACTTGTGGCCGGGCCCCGCGCACGGCAGCGCGTGGGCCGCTGAGAACTGGAAGCTGCGCGTCAGTTCCACCTGCATGGCTGATCGACCCTCCTTCGGCGTTCCGGCTGCGGGCGGTCCACGTCGGCCTCCTCGCGGCGGGCGCTTCGCCCGGCTTCCTTGCGGTGCGCGATTCAGGCTCCGGCCGGGCCCGTCCGGGCGAGCAAGGGATCGGGGATCGCCGCCTCCGCGAATCCCCGCGCCCGCAGGCGGCAGCTATCGCACGTGCCGCACGGGCGCTCCCGAGGAGCGGGGTCGTAGCAGCTCCAGGTGAGCCCGTAGTCGAGCCCTAGCGCCACGCCCCAGCGGATCGTCTCCGCCTTGGATTTGTTGACCAGCGGCGCGCGAATCGCCGGGGCGCGACCTTCCAGCCCGGCGCGTGTGCCCAGCTCGGCCAGATGCTGGAAGGCGTCCACGAACTCGGGCCGGCAGTCGGGATAGCCCGAGTAGTCGACGGCGCTCACGCCGATGAAGACCGCCCGCGCATCCAGCACCTCCGCCCAGGCCAGCGCCAGCGCGAGGAGGATCGTGTTGCGCGCCGGCACGTAGGTCGCCGGGATGCTCGCGCCCTCGACCGGTCGAGTGTGCGGAACCTCCCCCGCCCCGGTCAACGCCGAGCCACCCCACGCGGTCAGGTCGAGTTCCACGACCCGGTGCTCGCGCACGCCCAGCGCCTCGGCCAGCCGGCGCGCCCGCTCGATCTCGAGCGCGTGCCGCTGGCCGTAGAGGACGGTGAGCGCGTGGCACGCCCAGCCCTCCGCGCGCGCGATCGCGAGCGCGGTGGCGGAGTCCAGGCCGCCGCTCAGCAGCACGACCGCGCGGCCGGGCGCGGCGGATCCCTGGGCTGCTCGGTCTTGATCGCTCATCGGTCTCCTCGCCGTGGCCTCATGGGGCTCGCGCAATGCTAAGGCTTCTCGGCGGGTCAAGCGAGCCTTCTGCTGCCGAGATGAAGACTCCCCTCACACGGCCGCGCATCCAGCCGACAGCAACGCCGCCTGCTCCAGCATCGTCTGCGTGGCCTCTTCCTGCTTGTCCGGGGGATTGCCGTGCCTCCACAGGGCCCGGTTCACCCGCGCGAGGGCGTCGCGCAGCCGGTGCGACAGGATGACCTCGCCGTAGTCGGTGCGCTCGACGACGAGCATGTCGGGGGCGATGTCGGGGCCATGGCGATCTGCCAGCCGGCGGACTCGAGCCAGGCCAGGGCGGTGGATTCGACGGTGACTCCGGTGAAGGCGGTCATCCCCGGATCCATCCACCCACGGCCCCGCCGATATGGGGGGTACCCAGGTCTCCGACACGCTTAAATAAGCAAAGCCCAGCATGATAGTCAGTTACGGCCCCGTGCCCCGTCACGGCAGCCCTCCGGCTAAATAAGCTCATGCCCAAAACGGCATGTATCGAGCGTACTTCCGCGACCCCCCGACCCTTGCATCAGGCTTGACCAGCCCCGCCTCCATTGTGGCGGCGATGACCTGAGAGATGCTCGCTCGTCTGCCTTCTGGGAGATGAAATCGTTGCCGCAGCGACTCGTTGGTCATGTGCTCCGACATGACCCATTTCAGAGCGCAGTGTTGGTAGCAGGCACGAATACGGTCAGAGCGATCCATCTCCTCGAAGTCCCTGGGGCCGCAGATCGTGACAGAAGTGCGGCCGTACCCGGCGCGGAAGTCAGGGGCGGGCAGCTGGTAGACCTCGGCAGCCTCAACGACTCGGTCGATCCCACTGCTCTTCTCTTCACAGACACCCAATCTCCGCATCAGGCCAGCCAGATGCTCGTTCCTAGACTGGTAGCCGTCGATGAATCTCTCAACAGGTACGACCGGCTCCCCAGGATTGGATATCTCGACGCGGTTGCTGAAGACCTCCACCATCACGGAGGCACCTCCGATCGTGAAGTCCTGATGGATGAGCGCGTTCGCCACCAATTCCCGAATCACGACCTCCGGCACGAGTTTCACGTCCCTTCTCAGCGCGTCCTCGATCACTTCATTCTGGGGCAACTGCGCCATGATGAATTGAACCAGGCCCTGAAAACCTACCGCGTAGCCCTTGGTTCCTGTCTGGTCGAGGCGTGTCTGCATCTTCGACGCGCCCGTGTAGACCACAACCCGAGGCGCCTTTCGCGCCAGGTCTGGAAAGTCATCTGCACGTTTGGCCATCAGGAGCGCACCCAGTCTCCTGATCGCGTAGCCTTCCTCGGTCTCGTCCAGCAACCTCTCTCGAAGCAGTCGCTCGATGACCCCACTGCGCCCACTTGGATAGGGCATCTTCAGGAGTTCGAAGAAGCCCTGGGTATCAAGTAGTTCAATGACTTCCTGTCCATCGAGAGCAGTCCTCGATGGTTCCTCCAACCAGTCCGGTCGCCCCTCTGCGAAGATCCGCCTGAGCTGGTCCTCGCTCATCGGAACCAGAGACGAGCCAGTGCGCATCAAGTACCGACCTTCCAAGTGGTACGCGGTCCCGCGCGGGCGCGAAGGTATACTGAAGACCAGAACCCGGCCATCCGGATGTTCTACTTCTTCAACATCAACGCGGAACCCGATGGTCTGGAAGATCCTGTCAGCTACCACTGCCGGATCATGAAACGCCTGCGTACCAACCACGGGTCGGGGCGGCTGACGCAGGTTGTGGCCAACTTCACACCCCCCGCGTGCCCGCCCCCCAGATCCAGGCGTGGAGCTGCAGATTCAGCCGCACCGGCAGGCGATCGGCCACGATCCACTCGGCGAGCAAGCGGCGCAGCTCATCGCCGCCGGCGGCCACGGGGGCGAAGTGCACGACGTGCCGCGGCGCCAGGGAGCGCTCGGCGACGAGCGCGCGGGCCCATTCGTAGTCGGCCCGCGAGCAGATGACGATCTTGATCTCGTCGTGCGGCCGCAGGCGCGCGAGGTTCGTCCAGTCCTGCCGGTCGCAGACCCCCGACTCCGGCGTCTTGACATCGAGGATGATCCGCGCGCGCGGGTCCACGCCCTCGGTCGAGACCCCGCCGCCGGTCTCGATGAGCACCTGATAGCCCTCGTCGAGGAGCGCGGTGATGAGCGGTCGCGCCCCGGCCTGCGCCAGCGGCTCGCCGCCGGTCAGCTCGACCAGCCGCAGGCCGTGGGTGCGGACCTCGGCCAGGACCTCTTCGCGCGGCATCGATCGGCCGGGGACGAACGCGTGCTGGGTGTCGCAGTAGGCGCAGCGCAAGGGGCAGCCGGAGAGACGGATCAGCACGCACGGCCAGCCCGCGAAGGTGCTCTCGCCCTGGATGCTGGCGTAGATCTCGCACACGTCGAGCGGCGGCGTTTCATGCCACGCTGCGCCCATCCCCCGACCTCCGCTCCGGCCATCCTGGGCCGGCCCACCCCGCAATCGCGGGCGCGGCCGGGCGCAACGCTCAGTACCCGACCCCGTGCGACGGATCGGCCGGTCGCACGACTTCCTGCCGGCGCGCGGCTGCGCTCCGCAGCGCCTCGACATCGACGATGCGCGGCGCCCGCGACGTATACTCGCGCAGGATGTGAACGGTCAAGCGGCTTTCCTCGGCCGCCCGCGGGAAGGCGAAGTTGTGCTTGACCAGCGCCCGGCAGATCACGTTGATGCGCACGATCTGATCCTCGGGCACCTCGGCCAGGCTCTCCTTCTTGAGCCGCCTGAGCAGCGCCGGCACGCGCACCGCCTCGGGATACTCCAGGCGCGCCTCCGCGATGCTGGCGGCAGCGACCGCGGCGAACGAGGCCTGCATCTCGAAGAAGCCCTTGTCCTGCATCGAGAACGCATACGACGTCTCGGGGCTCTCGAGCCCCAGCAGGCCGAGCACATCGCTCCCCGGGCCCGACACCAGGGGGAGGATCAGCATGCTGCGGCTGTCTTCCCAGAGGGGTCGATGCTGCTCCCGCGCGACCCGGGGCAGATCCGGGACGTAGAGCGAGCGCGCCGTGCGGACCGCCTCGGCCCAGGCTCCCCCGGCCTCGACCAGGTCGAGGGTTCCGGCCCGGTAGCGCGTCACGAGCTCCTCGCTCAGACCGTCCGTCGTCATCGCCTCGACGATGCAGCGGTCCTGGCCCCGGGTGCTGCGCAGGGCCACCAGGCCGTGGCGGCCCGTGCCCGGCAGGTAGGGCAGCGTGGCATCGAGCAGCGCGGCGGCCAGGGTCGCCCGCGACATCGGGGCGGTCAGGCACCGGGAGAAGCGGACCAGGTCCCGCAGGCGCACGGCGGCGCGCAGCGGGTAGCCGACCGCATTGCTGAAGCCGATCATCAGGTCGCAGAAGTGCGGGGTGAGCAGCTCATCGCTCTCGATGTTGAGCACGCCGAAGGCGTCGCGCGGCCGGGCCTGACCGCGGATCTCCGGATCGAGGATGGGCACCGCGAGCTGGGACCTCAGGCTCGAGTAAGCGGAGATGGCGGCCGCGCTCATCTCGAGCGTCTCGCCGGGGGAAGCCGGCCGCGGCGCGCTCCACCGGTCGCCCACGTCGTCGCGCTCCGCGACGAACCACTCGCTGCCCTGGCGCAGGCCCACCATGCGCCGCGCCACGCACCAGCCCATGAGTCCGGTGGGGTTGTGCGCATCGCCCGGGCCGACGTGCTCGACGAAGCTGCGCAGCTCTCCCGGGTCCGGGCGGCCTTTCAGGCGCAGGGGCCGGAACACGCCACCGTTGCCGTTACCGTTGCGCGAGAGCAAGCCCGCCGCGCTCAGGATATGGGGCGCGCCGGCGTGCTGCGGCGCGACGTCCTCGAGCAGCTCGATCATCGACTGGGCCATCAGGTCGAGCAACTCCGGGAGATCGTCGATGCGGCCGTAGAGCCGCTGGGTCGTCCCCAGGATGCGCGTGCAGTCGTGACCGTTGTTCTTCGCAGTGCTGCCTGCCATGTAGATGCTCCCATCGAATCCACTGAGAGACCAGCGCAGACCCCGGCGCTGCCTGTCCGGCCCCTGACGGATGCTCTGGCCACCCCACAGTCCCGCGGGCCGTCCGGCTTCGGATGCATACCCGCGATTCATCGGCGGGGTCTTGGGTTTTCTCAACGACTCCTTCTCTTCCAGCGGCGTACGCAGGCGAAATGACAAGACGGATACACTAGTATAGTGCATATGTTCCTGATTTGCAATAAGTTGGGCTAATGCTCCTGTCGTGGCCGCGATCCTTGTGCCGCCCCGTCATGACATGGGGGCGTGCAAATGCCCCCCGCGGGGGCCCTTCGGCGCGGCCTGCGGCGCGCTCCAAGCGACCTCGCGGCGGGTCGGCGGTGTCCGGATGGGTCGGAGGGCGCCCGTTGCCCGCCGAGCGAGCCGGGTGTTAGCCTGCCTGAATGGCCCTCAGCGAACCCCACTCCCCGCACGGCTCATCGCGCGGCGCTCCCCGCGACGCCGGCGCAGGTTCCGCGGGCGTCACGGAGCCGAGCGGGCGCTCGGAGGCCAGAGCGTCGAGCACCGTGATCCGCGGCGCGCGGATGCACAACCTGCACGGCATTGACTGCGAGATCCCGCTGGGCCGGATCACCGCCGTCACAGGCGTCTCGGGCTCGGGCAAGTCGACCCTGGCGTTCGATGTCCTGTATGCCGAGGGCCAGCGGCGGTTCGTCGAGTGCCTGAGCGCCTACGCGCGGCAGTTCCTCGAGCGGCTGGAGCGTCCCGAGGCCGAGGAGATCGGCTACATTCAGCCCCCGATCGCCATCAAGCAGCGGGTCAGCATTCGCAACGCGCGCTCGACCGTGGGCACGATCACGGAGCTGACGGACCTGTTGCGCCTGCTCTACGTTCACGCCGGCGAGATGCACTGCGCGTCCTGCGGCGGGCGGGTCATGACGACCGGCACGGACGAGGCGTTCGCCGCCGTTCAGGCCCTGCCCGACGGGACCCCGCTCGCGGTGGTCGCGCCACTCGCCGCGTGGCCCGACGGCGTAGCGCGGCAGCGGCTCGAGGGCGAGGGCTATCAGCGCCTGCTCGCGGGCGGGAGGATCCGCGATCTTGACGACCCGGGTCCCCCGGCGGACAACGCCGGCGTCGTCGTCGACCGGCTCGTGGCCGGCCGCGCCCGGCGCCAGCGCATCGTCGAGGCGGTGCAGTCCGCGTGGCGGCTGGGCGCGGGGCTCTGCCGGATCCAGGCGCTCGCTGGTGCGCGCGATCAGGTCGACCCCAACGCCCGTCCGATTGTGCTGCGCGAGGGGACGAGCTGCCAGAGCTGCGGCGCCCCGGCCGCGGCGCCCACGCCGGCGCTCTTCTCGTGGAACAGCCCCATCGGCGCGTGCCCGGAGTGCCAGGGGTTCGGCCGCGTGACGACCGTCGACCGGCGGAAGGTCGTGCCCGACCCGCGTCGGAATCTGCGCAACGACGCGGTGGTGCCCTTCGGCGTGCCCTCGGCCCGCCACTGGTATCGCCGCCTGCTGAAAGCCGCCCGCGCGGCGGGCATCCCCACCGACGTGCCCTTCGGCGAGCTGACGCCGGCCCAGCAGGACTGGGTCTTCGCGGGCGACCGGGCGTTCCCGGGCGTCGAGGGCTACTTCCGGCGCCTGGACGACAAACGCTACAAGATGCACGTGCGGATCTTCATCGCCCGCTTCCGCGGCTACGACGTCTGCCCGCGCTGCAACGGCGCGCGCCTGCGCCCCGAGGCCCTGCAGATCACCTTGCTGGGGCGCACGATCCACGAGCTGCACGAGACACCCATCGCCGATCTGGCCCAGCTCTTCGCCGAGCTCGACGCATCCATGCTGGCGCGCACCGGCGTCACGACGCTGGTGGAAGGGATCCGCGCGCGCCTGCGCTACCTCGAGCACGTGGGGGTCGGCTACCTCACGCCGGGGCGCGCGGCGCGCACGCTGAGCGGCGGCGAGACGCAGCGCATTCGCCTGGCCGCCGCGCTCGGATCGGCGCTGACCGACACGCTCTACATCCTCGATGAGCCCTCGGTCGGCCTGCACGCGACCGACAGCCGGCGCGTCGTCGAGGTGCTGCAGGAGCTGGCCGCGGCCGGCAACACCGTGGTCGTCGTGGAGCACGACCCGGGCATCATCGCCGGCGCCGATCACCTGATCATCCTGGGCCCCGGGGGCGGCATCCAGGGCGGGCGGATCGTCTACGAGGGGCCGGCGCAGCCATTCCTGCGCGAGAACCCGGGCTTCTTCGCGGTGCAGGTCGCTCCCGACGGCGCGGGCGCGCCCGCGCGATCGCGCGCCGGACGCCGCGCGACAGAGGCGGCGCGCATCCCGCCGGCCGTGGCCGCCAGAGCGAGTCGCGCCAGCCGCCGGCTGACGAACCCGTGGGATGTCCGCGCGGTCAGCCGCTGGCGGGAGGTGCACGCCGCGGCCCCCGCGCCCGTGCCGGGACCGCGCCTGGAGGTGGTCGGAGCGCGAGAGCACAACCTGCGCATCGAGCGGCTCAGCCTGCCGCTCAACCGCCTCGTGGCGATCACCGGGGTCTCGGGCTCGGGCAAATCCACGCTGGTCGACGAGGTGATCTACCGCAACTGGCTGCGCCGGAAGGGGCGCCCGGTGGAGGACGCCGGCGCGGTCGAGTCGCTGGAGGGCTTCGAGGCCGTCGAGGAGACCCACCTGGTCGGACAGGATCTGCTCGGACGATCGAGCCGCTCCAATCCGATCTCCTTCGTCGACGCGTACGGCGAGATCCGCAAGCTCCTGGCGGCGACCCTGGCCGCCCGCCAGCGCCGGCTCGCTCCCGGCGCCTTCTCGTTCAACACCGCCGGCGGGCGGTGCGAGACCTGCAAGGGCATGGGCACCCAGGAGCTGGAGATGTATTTCCTGCCCGACGTCGAGGTCACCTGCGAGAGCTGCGGGGGGCAGCGCTTCCGGCCCGAGGTGCTCGAGGTGGCGTGGCACGGCAAGAACATCCACCAGATCCTCGGGATGTCGATCGACGAGGCGACGGCGTTCTTCCAGGGCCAGGGGCACGTCGTGGAGCGCCTGGCGCCGCTGCGGGAGGTGGGGTTGGGCTACATCCTGCTGGGCCAGAGCACGACCACGCTGAGCGGCGGCGAGGCCCAGCGCCTGCGCCTGGCGAGCTTCCTGGCCAAGGGCGATGCCGCCGGCCGGCACCTGTTTCTCTTCGATGAGCCGACGACCGGGCTGCACGCGCGGGACATCGAGAAGCTGGTGCGGGCGCTGCGCGGGCTCCTGTCGCGCGGCCACGGCGTGATCGCGGTCGAGCACAACCTGGATTTCATCCTCTTGTCGGACTGGATCGTCGATCTGGGGCCGGGGCCGGGAGTCGAGGGCGGTCGCGTGATGTTCACGGGCACCGTCGGCGAGCTGCTGCAGGATGGGGGGCTCACGGGCCAGGCGCTGCGTGCCCGAGCGACGGAGTCTACTGACCAGGCACCTGATTGACCCGCAGCCAGTAGGACCCCAGGCGGCCCACCGCCTCCTGGAAGCTGATCGCTTCGACCGGCTTCACGATGTAGCTGTTGGCGCCCAGGCTGTAGGCCGCGATCACGTCGGGGTCCGCCTCCGACGAGGTCAGCACCACGACCGGGACCGCTTGCAGCCGCTCGAGGCTTCTCAGCTCGCGCAGCACCTCGAGGCCGCCGACCTTGGGCAGCTTCAGGTCCAGCAGCACGAGCTTGGGAGGGTGGTCCGCGGGCCGGCGCGCGTGCGGACCGCGGCCGTGGATGAACTCCAGCGCTTCCGCGCCGTCCGACACGACCAGCACCCGATCGCCGAGCTGGATGCGCGCGAGCGCTCGGATCACCAGCTCGGCATCCTGGGCATCGTCTTCCACCAGCAGGATGTCCACGGGATCCTCGTGGTCCATGGCGCTTCTCCTTGCAGGGAGGCGGGCCGCCGCAGGCTTGCATCCTACTGCCTGGCCCGCAAGCCACCCGCTCACCGATCGACCTGGCGTTCTATCGCCCAGCGCGCCCGCGGATGCTTCCTCTCAACGATCAGATGGCGTTTCAAGCCCCTGGCACTCCCCGGTGGATCCCGGGCGCAGCAGCTCGGCCCGAGCGGCGTCCGCGCGAGGATTCGCGCGCAACGCTGCCTCCAAGGCCGCGGCCGCTTCCTCGGTCCGGCCCGCTTCGCACAGTAGACGGCCCAGGCGGATCCAGGCCGTCGGATCGCGCGGCCAGGTCTCGGTGGCCAGCCTTGCCAGATCCAGCGCACGCTCCGCGCGCACTGGGCTGCGCGGCAAGCCGAGGTAGGCCGTCCAGGCCTCGGGCAGGTCAGGCTGCAGCGTGATAGCCCGAACCAGGCTGCTCTCGGCCTGAGCCGGCTGCTGCAGGATGGACTGCGCTTTGGCGAGGTTGACCCACGCCTTCGGGTTGTCCGGCTCCCGTGCCAATGCTCGCTGCGCGAGGTCGGCCGCGCGGGCCGCATTCCCGCGCATGCCGTACAAGGCGGCCAGGTTCACCATCGCCTCGTCATACCCGGGGTTGAGGGCAAGGGCCCGCTCGAGTTCAGCGATCGCCGCTGCCGGTCGGCCGCGCAGCTGATGCGTCCAGGCGCGGGTGAAGGCATCGGTTGCCGGATCCCAACGGGTCCGAACCCAGCCGCCATTGACGAGTACGCCCGCCCCACTCAGTACGACCAACGCCCAGAGAAGTCGGTGCCGGCCGGCAGCACCCGGCGACCTGGCCATCGCAAGTGTGTGCCGGAGTCCGAGCGTGGACCAGCACACCAGAAATGGGACCAGGGGCACGCGGTAGCGCGCGACCGGGAAGAAGGCAATGATGCCCAGTGCATAGGCTCCGACCACCCACGCCAGGAACGAGAGCTCCTGATTGCGACGCGAATAGAATATCAGTCCCACCAAGGCCAGCGGCCCCACCAGCCCGAAGGGGAAGGCAAAGCCGCCCCACTTCCAGATGAGTGCGCTGAGCAGCCGCGAGTGCTCGCGCCCCTCGTACATGCTCTGGTTACGCGGAATCTCATGCGCGGTGAGGAGCGCGAGCCCCTTCTTCAGCAGGTTGCCGCTCGCTCCGAGTGGATCTTCGACCCAGTACCTCGCGCCTTCTCGGAAGAAGAAAGCCGAACGTTCACCCGGAGTGAGCGCCCCGCCGAAACGGCGGGGTAGCGCGGTGATCTCGCTCCAAGTCGCTGTCCCGGGAGCAGCCGACTGAAGGTATTCCGCATGGGGCTGGTTCCCGATGTAGAAGTTGATCCCGCCGCTGGACGAAATGGGCACAAACTCCCCGCCAACCACCGCATTGCGCACCGTGACCGGTGCTACTATGACCAGCGTGCCAACGGCCACCGCCAATGCGCGAGGCCAAGCGCTCCTGGGACGGGACGCGAGCCGCCACGCCCACCAGCATGCTACCGGCACCAGGATCAGCGCCGTTTCGCGCACCAGAGCGCAACCGCCCAGTAGGGCTCCGCTTGCGAGGTGCCACCGCCAGGATCGGCGTGCCCCCCCTTCCACAGCCACCCAGAACCAGGATACGAGCAACGCGGTAAAGAAGCTGGGGCGCAGAAGCTGGCCCGTGTAGTAGATCAGCGGGGCGTACAGAGCACACGTGGCAGCGGACACGAACGCCCATGGATGATCCAGCCAGCGCCGGGCGAGCAGGTACGTCACGACGCAGGTCCAGGCATCCAGAATAGCCTGGGCAAGAGCCGCGTGCGCGGGGGACCACCCGGTTGCAGCATAGATCCCCGCGATGAAGTAGGGCAGGCCAGGAGCATGCCAGTAGATGTGCGGGCTTGGGCGTCCCTCAAGAATGAGCAGTGCATCTGTCTCGAACTCAAGCGCATCGACGACGGGGAGATTCCATGATCCCGACCGATACCATTCGGCGAGGAAGACCAAGCGAGGCACCAGCGCGACCACTGCGACTAGCAGCGCGGCGGCATTCCGGGCTCGAGTTGAACCTTGACCCATGCTCACAGGGGGGATTCTAGCGGTTGCAGCGCCGTGGATCCAACGCGGCGATGGGCGGGCACACCGAGAAGGCGATGCCTGGCTCAGCGCGGGTACAGCGAGAGCCCCCCGGCCCTCGGCCGAGAGGCTCTCACGGGAGGCGCTTAACCGCGTCTTAGCGGTAGAGGGCCTTCACACCGCCCCACGTCGTCTGCTCGACGGGCGAAACACCCATGTTCAGGCCAGCGCGGATACCGTCGTCGTATCCGTAGCCGTAGGTGTCATCCGTCCAGCTTCCGCTCCAGACGGCCCAGCTATGCCCGGGGTTACCGTCAGCATACGCGTCGGCCAAGCCGATGCCGGACATCTGCGCGAAGAGGGCAAAGTCGGTGGCAACAGCGAAGAGGTCGCCCGAATTGAGGACGATGCCGTAGCCCGTCACGTCACCAACGCTCCAGGCGCCCGGAGGCCAGGCGGTCCCGGCGGGCGAGAAGCTGATGCCGGTGGCGACCATGCTGGTCGGGTGCTGGAACAGGTCAGCGACGCTCCAGATGTCGGCCGGCATGGCGCCCGGCCCGAAAACGTAGTACTGAGCTTCCGCCAGGCAGTAGGGCCCGCCCGCCGGTGTCTCGAAGTTCACTGCCGTGTAGTCAGTCCAGTTGGGCGACATGCCGTAGCCAGAGAAACCGATGGTCTCCCAACCATCGTACTCCAGCACCACGTCCGCCCTCTGGTTCGCGGGGGCGCCGGGAGAACCACTCCAGGCAACCATGTCCCTCGCCAGGACCGGGGTGGACATGGCGAGTACCGCAAGGACCAGGATCAAAGTGCGCATCTCAACCTCCTTAGGCTCTGCCAAACCAATGCTGCATTTGACCAAGCAGTGAAAGCAAGCCCGCGATGGAGTCCTCGCCGCTTCCCCTGATTGGATCTTAAGTTTACTTGGCTGCACATCTCGCTGTCAAGTAGGAAGGCCGCGGGCGGGATGCGGGCCGGGCGCGGGTGAATCCCCTCGAGTATCCCGGACCGCCTTCCGGGATCTGGAAACCACGCAGCCCGCCAGGTTGGCCGTAATATGTTGTGAAAATTGAAGATAGCACATCAATCCGTCACGCCGACCAGTTCCGCGCGCTGGCCCATCCGCACGGCTCCACGACCCGGTGGGCCGCCCATGCCTTCCGCTGACCATCGCGGCCAGGGGGCTTCCACACCTGCTTCGATCAAGAGATGCGCCGGATGCCCGGCTGTTGTACCCTCTCAAGTCTAAGCAAGCCAACCGCCCTCGTCGATTATGCCCAGGAGGGCGTTTCTCCTTACAGGAGAGGGAGTTGTCGTCGTTGGCCCGGGCGAACCAGCCCGGCCTGCCCTACCTTAGGAGGGTTCGTCGCTCGATGGTATCCAGTGGCCTCAAATCGTTGTCGTCAGCCATCGCACCGGGCGGGCGTCGTGCGGTGCTCTTCGGTGTCCTGGCCGCTCTCTGCGGGATCGCCGCCATTCTGGGAACCGCGGGCTGTCGCCGAGAGGACCCCCAGATCGTGGCCCAGGCCACGGGCTGGGAGTTGCGCTTGGTGGATGTGATCCGGGCCCACGACCGTCTCTACCCCAAGCTGCCGTTTGGTGAGGCTTCCTGCGAACAGCGGATGGCCCTGCTGCAGAACCTCGTCAACAATGAGCTCCTGCTGGGCATCGCGCAGCATGAGGTCAAGTCCATCAGCTGGCCCCTGGAACATCGCGTGCGCAGCGAGCGCGAACGGAAGCTGGTGGACACGTTCTTCCGCAACCTGTGGGGCGAGTTCCAGGTTGGGCCCGAAGACCGGCGCCGCGCGCTCGACAGACTGACCCGCCAGGCCCACCTGTTGCGCATCCTCCCCGCGGACAAGGCCGCTGCGGATTCGTGCCATCGGGCTCTGCAGCGAGGCCTGCCCTTCGAGCGCGCCTACGAGCAGTTCTCTCTCAACCTCGACACTGATGCGACGGAGCTGGATATGGGTTGGGTGACGCCCGACGCGTTGCCCCACAAGGTGATCCGCCACGTCTTTCTGATGGAGATGGCGCCCGGCGAGCTGACGCCGCCCTGCTTCACCCCCCGAGGCATCTGGATCGTGAAGGTGCTCGAGTTTGCGCCCGTCGAATTCGTTCCCAGCCAGATGCGTCTCGTTGATGATGCCATCCGGGTTCTCTGCTACCGCGACACCCTTGCCGCCAGGTCCGAGCACCTGAGGCAGTCCATGGAATTGACTTGCTGGGAAGAGAACTTCGAGGTCGTCAATCGAGCATTCAATGTCTACTGGGACTCTCTCCGGGTCGAAGGCCGGCGGGCCAACCGCATGGACATGTACTCCTGGCGCGCGCCCACCTGGCACCTGGCCGCTGAGGAAAGGGACCTGCCTCTCTTCCGGTACTCCGGACGCGCGGTCTCCGTCCTGGAGTTCATGCGCAGCCTGGATGACTGCGATGTCGAATTCTGGCCCGGGGGGCCATCACCCGAACACCGGCGCAAGGAGATCCTGGGGCGCATTCAGCGCTTCCTCGCGGTGGCCGAGGCGGAACGGCAGGGGCTGCATGAGCGACCGGAGTTTCGCGAGTTCGAACAACGGCTGCGCGATGAGGCCTTGCTGGACGAGTTCTTCGCCGCCCGCATTGAACCGGAGATCGTGGTCACGCCCGAGGAGGTCCAGGCCCAGTACGAGGGCGCGCGCGGGGAGTACCGCGGGCATGAGAAGGCCGCCTTCACGGTGATCACATTCCCCCCGGCCGCGATCGAAGAGGCCCGCGCATTTCGCGCAGCCCACCAGAACGATTCTCCCCGTGACTGGAGCCTGGCCGCGGTGGCGGCTTCAGATCGCGACACGCTCATTGTCTTCCACCGCGACCGCGGCGTCGTCGACCTGGAAAAACCGGTCCAGACGCTGCTGCACAAGTACGTGCTGCCCGTGGTGGCCGAGCTCGAGCGCGATCAGGTCAGCCAACCCGTGGCGCTGCCCGACGGGGGGTACGCTCTCGTGCGCTGCAACTATCGCCGCCACGCCACGCCCATGCTGGAAGAGGTCGCGCTGCGCCTGGCCGAAGGCGACGTGAGACGCATCAAGATCGACCGAAAAGTCGAAGACCTCCTCGCGCAGGCGCGGCAGTCCAGGCGCCTGCGTACCTGGCCCGATAGGCTGTGCAGCGGCGCTGCACCGAGCCGCGAGGCAGAACGGTGAATGGCTCGTCAGTACGTTTCGGGGGGGTAATCCCGGTCCTGGCTCTGCTGTCCGTACTGGGACCCCTGATGTTGTCGTCCTGCGGCACACGGCCTTCTGAGCCGCGCGGCGTGATTCTGGTGACCCTGGACACGACGCGTGCGGACCGTCTGGGGTGCTACGGCCACTCACCCGCGGTAACGCCAGTGCTCGACAGCCTGGCCGCCCACGGAACCCTCTTCGAGAACGCCTTCACGTCTGTGCCGGTTACTCTGCCCGCCCACTCATCGATCTTGACGGGGCTCCTGCCCACGCGCCATGGCGTGCGCGACAACGGAATCTACCAATTGGCCGACTCCTTCCTGACCGTCGCCGAGGTCTTCCAAGACGCCGGTTATCAGACTGGCGCCTTCGTCAGCGCCTTTGTGCTCGCACGCGCCTTCGGGACAGCGCAGGGCTTTGCCACCTACGACGATCGCTTCTACAATGAACGGAGCGCCCAGATGACCAGCCGTGCCGCCTCGCGCTGGCTGGAGCAGCTGGATCCTCAGCGATCATTCTTCCTGTGGCTGCACTACTACGACCCGCACGTGCCACTGGCGCCACCCGAGCCCTTTCGCAGCTTGCCCGGCATCGACATGTACGATCGCGAGATCGCGGCGATGGACGCGGGGCTGGGCTGGTTCCTCACCCGCTTGCGACAGATGGGTATGCTCGAGCACACGGACTTCGTCATCGTCGGTGACCACGGCGAAGGGTTGGGCGAACACGGCGAGGCTGAGCACGGCCTCTTTCTGTATGATGCCACCTTGCGCGTCCCGCTCCTCGTCGTGCGCCACGATGGACGCGGGGCCGGGCGCCGCGTGAAGTCGTTGGCCACCGTGCAGGACGTGGTCCCCACGCTGCTCGCGCTGGCCAACCTGCGTCACCCCGGGCGGTCGGATGGCGTGGATCTGCAAGAGCTGGCTCGGGACGGGAGAAACAACAAGGATCGGAACAGCTATGCGGAGACCTACTTCCCCGAGACCAGCTTCTATCACAGCCACCTCTTTGCGCTGCGGTCTCTGGGCTGGAAGTACATCAGTGCCCCGCGGCCCGAGCTCTATGACCTCGAGGCCGATCCAGGCGAGCTGCGCAACCTCGTCGGCGACCGTCCGCAGACCGAGGCCGAGCTGTCGGATCGCCTGCAGCGACTGCGCGAGCAGACGTTGGCGGAGGCGCAACCGGGGCAGGACCTCGACGCGGAGCATCTCGCTCAACTCCAGAGTCTCGGGTACTTGGGCGGCGGACAACTGGCGGTGGAGATGTCCTCCGGGAGCGGCTTCGTGCTGCCTGACCCGAAAGACCTCGGCGAACTGGCGGGGGTCTTCTCCCGCGGGCTGGCAGCAATTGAGAGCGGCCGGCTCGACGAGGCGCGCACCTGTCTGCTCGCCGTGATCGCGGGCAATCCGGGAAACGTCATCGCGCACATCAATCTAGGCAAAGTGCTGATCCGGCTGGGACAGCCGGAGGCTGCGGTCGAGCATCTGGAGCAGGCAGTGACGTTGTCGCCCAGGAGCGCCACCGGCCGCAAGTTCCTGGGCCTCGCGTACCAGGCCGCGGGACACTATCACGAGGCCCTGGAGACCTTCCGCCGCATCGAGGACGACCCGGTGCAGGGCATCACCGCTGCCCTGGAGATCAGCCGGACGCAGCTCCTGATGGGTGACCCCGAGGAAGCCCAGCACACGCTGCGCGCCCTGGCCGATCGACTGGGAGGCAACGCTGCCGTGGAGCGTATGGCACAGCGAGTGGGCGACTACATCGAGGCTCGGCAGAGACTGGATCGAGAACCCGGCAACCAGGAGCTGCGCCTGGCCCTGGCAGGGGCAGCCATCGATCTGGGCGCGCTGGCGCATGCCGATGATGCCCTGCGGTTCCGGCCGTTGACCCCGATGATGGCCGCCCGCCGGCACTTGATGCTGGGCTCCGTGGCGGGGGCCCGGGGCGACGACGATGTCGCGCTGGCCGAGTACGAGCTTGCCCTGCCCCTGCTGCGGCGAGATGCCTATCTCCGCACCCAGCTGGTCGGGCTCTACCTGGGTGCGGATCGGATCTCGGAGGCCCTCGCGCTCTCCGAAGAGCTTCTGCGCGAGGGTCTGGCGACGCCTGTAGCTTACTACAATCAGGCCTGCGCCCTGGCACGCCTGGGTCGCGCCGATGAAGCTCTCCAGGCTCTGCAACGTGCCGTCCACGCCGGGTACGACAATGTCCAGAACCTCCTGGCCGACCCCGACCTCGCATCGCTTCAGGCGAGCGACGGCTTCCAGGAAGTCCTTGATCTGGCGATGGATCGACGGAATTGAGCCGCGCCGGCGGATCGCCTGGTCGTGCGAGCCAGCCGATGGATCCAGTACTACCGTCGCGCTGTGACGGCCTGTCTGCGGGTGGACCGGTGGGTCGTTCTACTGGATACCGAACCGATGGGACCTGGGGAAGGCGAAGTGGCTCATGGCCCCCAAGGAAGGGGCGGCCTTGAGGGCCATGAGTCCCGATCTACTCACAGCAGTCCCTGTCGGTTCTGATCTCCACCGAATCCGAGGACCAATCACACCCCGGGCACCACAAGGTCAGCTTGTACTCAATGTAGTCGGGAGTCCTGGCTGCGCAGGTGATCGGGCACTGGTGCCCGTACGCGTGTTGGGTGGCATCCACTTGGTCGACCCATGTCCATAGGGTTTCACCCTCGCAACGGTATTCGATGACTATGTGCGGCGCGGGGTTATCGCACCAACGAAGGTCTACGGTCCACTGAATGTAGGCGTAGTCAGGGTCAGGGGGTTTGGGTGGGTGTTCGCACGAGACAGAGGCCGATTCGATGTTGCAGCACGGAGGATATGTGCACTCGTCGGCGAGGGCTGCGGTGACAAAGCCCAGTGGCAGCAGCAATGCGCATAGGATAACGAGGGCTCTAGCCTGTGATCTTGGTTCCATTCCTGCACCTCCTTGCCGTGGCAGACACTGTGATCAGTCTAGATAGCGGTGCTTTCGCACGCCGCATGTGAGTACTTGCTTGTATTCTGGGACCGGGGGGCGGAAGCCTCCGCTCACCTGTCACTCAGGCGCATTCGTCGTACGGTGCATGGCTTACTTCGCACCTGAAACCGGGCGTCGTTACCCTTCAGCGATGTCGGCGAAGATCTTCAGATCTCCGACTTCGCGGAAGAGACCACAAGCGAGGATGCCGCCCAGTCCCCTAACCCGTATTATTCATGATTGTTGAAGACAAGGAAGCCTCCGGATGTTAAGAAGCTGTTGCTGACGCAGCTTTCCCAACACCACGGAGGCTTTCCGATGCCCGCCCAGATTGCCACAGAGTGCGTCCTGTTTCCAGAGCTTTTCGGCCGCCCCCTGATCGCCCGCTTCGATCTCCCCAACGCCAGCTCCGATGGCGGCGCCGTGCTCCTGAAGCCTATCGATGAACAACTCAACCTGACCGAGGATCTGGCGCGCTGTCTCCTCGATCGCCGCCAACCCGGCAAGATCGACCACCGGATCCGCGAGCTGCTCTCCCAGCGCATCTTCGGCCTCGCCTGCGGTTACGCCGATGCCAACGACGCCGCCCGTCTCGCCCACGACCCCATCCACAAGCTGCTGCTCGACCGCGACCCCCTCGAGGGCAACCCCCTGGCTTCCCAGCCCACCCTCTCGCGCTTCGAGAACGCTGTCCGTTGTACGGATCTCTATCGCATGGGCACCGTCCTCGCCGGTCTCGTCATTGATCGCCATCGGCTGCGACTCGGTGCCCGCTGCCGCGTGGTGATCGTGGATCTCGACTCCACCCATGATCCCACCCACGGTGCCCAGCAATTGAGTTTCTTCCACGGCCACTACGATACCTAGTGCTATCTGCCGCTGCTCGGGTTCCTCAGCTTCGACAACGAACCCGAGCAGCATCTGTTCACCGCGATCCTCCGGGCCGGTAACGCTAACGACAAGCGCGGCGTCCCGGGTGTCCTGCGGCGCCTGCTGCCTCAGCTGCGCCAGGCCTTCCCCAACGCCCGCATCCTCGTGCGGCTCGATGGCGGCTTCGCCGGTCCCGAGATCCTCGATCTCCTGGATGACGAACCCCGGGTGGACTACGTCGTCGCTTGCGCCAAGAACCGCGTCCTGACGCGCTTGGCGCGCGGTCGGATGCGCCAGGCTCGCCGCCTGTCGCGCCTCACCGGGCAGACCGAGCATGTCTACGGCGAGTGCCGCTATGCCGCCGGCACGTGGCCGTCTCGGCGCCGGGTGATCATCAAGGCCGAAGTGGTTCGTCACCCGGGTCGGGAACCGAAAGACAACCCGCGCTTCGTGATCACCAACCTGCGCCAGAGCCCGCGCTGGATCTACGAGCGGGTCTACTGCGATCGGGGCAACGTCGAGAACCGGATCAAGGAACTGAAACACGGCATGGAGATCGATCGGACCAGCTGCACGCGCTTCCTGGCCAACCAGTTCCGGGTCCTGCTGACCGCCGCTGCTTACATCCTTATGCAAGTGCTGCGAGAACACGCGCAGACCACGGGCTGTGCCCAGGCCCAAGTCACCACCCTGCGCGAGCGACTCTTGAAGTTGGGCGTTCAAGTCATCGCCTCCACCCGCCGCATTGTCCTGCGGCTTCCCGCGCACGCTCCGTTCGCGGATGTCTGGATCCGGGTGGCCTGCTCCCTCGGTGCCCGCGCGGGATAGCGCCGCTTCCTTTCCCATCACGGCTCCATCAGCAAACAACTCGATAGCGACTCCCGGTGGGACAACCACGCCCTCGGCGCAGGCCCGCGCACCCTCGATATGGGCCCCTGCCTGTACACATCCGATTCCATGCCTCCGAACACCCGTCAGCCTCGCCGCCTGCACCCACTCCTCGGTGTGAAGGCCCCCAGGGTCGTGCTACGATGCCTCATGCGGTGCTTTCATGAATAGTCCGGGCTAATGGCAATCCAAACCCTCGCTGTACCAATCATCCTCCCAGCACCACTCTCCCGAATCGACGACGACATGGATCCAATAGGATTTCACGCGGCACTGGTCCGGTGGATCATCAACGTACGGGATCTCCACGTTCCAGGACACATTCTCGAGGGTGTCTATCGGCGTCCACGAAGACCCACACTGGCGATAGATCCAGACCCAATTGTGGTCGTTCTGAGAGGGTTCAGGCCACGCCAACGTGAAGAACAGCGCGACGCAGTCGTCGTCGCAGGGTGGCTGTTCCGGAAAGTAGCACTCGGCAACGCAATTGACGAGGAGTTCGTCCGGATCACACGCGGCAGTTTCGTTCACGAACCCCAGCATGCCCACAGCCGCCAGCGCAAGACTCGTGAATGCAATGGAGGTAACACACTGCTTTCGAATCATCGTCGCTCCTCCTTCCATTTCAGGTTGACTCCCTCTGTCGCGTGGCTTCGGGAGTTCACAACCACGCTTTGGGTACGTTCCATTGATGTCTCGTGCGGGATCTGGGGCGGGCCCCGCACCGAGCAGTCCGGAGGATGTCGATGCACCACCGCAGGCATGCACAGTGCCGCGCGGACGCCCTCAACACGCCTTGCTCTCGACCCGGCGACAGGCCGGACCGTGGCGCCCGGGTCACCTGGATGTCGGAGCCATCCGGCACGGCGCTTGCGAACCCCCACTCGGACAGCTGTCACCAGCCCGCAAGCGAGACAGCGGCGCCATGGCGTAGGAGCTGGACGGGGCGGAGCACCGCTACAGGTAGCCGCGTTCTCCTTCAGCCAACTCCGATTCACTGATTGCGTGCCGCTGAGTTGAGTGTGCTCTTGCTCGCCGACGGAGGCAAGTCGAAAACCAGGCTCGACACGATAGGGCTCACCGGAAGCCGGACCGGAGCACGCTCAGCTGTCCAGCTCCACGTTCCAGTAGCGCTCGGAGATGAACTGCTCCCATGACTCCTTGCGCTTGCCGAGCGGGATCGAGACGAAGGGCGTCCAGTGCGGCTCGTGCGGCCGGCGCATCAGGTGCATGCCGGCCTCCGCCAGCGTCTGGTGGCCCTTGCGGCGGTTGCACTTCAAGCAGGCCAGCACGCAGTTGCCCCACGTCGAGCGGCCGCCGCGCGCCCGCGGGAGCACGTGGTCGATCGTGAGCTCCATCATCGCCGGCCGGCGCCCGCAATACTGGCAGCGATTCTGATCGCGCTTGTAGATGTTGCGCCGCGAGAAGGGCACGCGGTGCACGGGCAGCGCGTCGTAGTGGTTGAGGACGATGACCTCCGGGACCTTGATGCGCAGGCGCACCGTCCGCAGACAGGGCTCGCCATCGGGCACGCGAATGGAAGCCCAGGAGTCAAAATCGTGGGCGGCAAAATCCTCCGGATCGATCGCGCGCGCCGCGGCGCGGTAGACCATGCAGATCGCGTCACGCACCGAGGTCGTGCCGATCGGATACCAGCGGCTGTTGAGGACCAGCGCAGGCTCGTTCAGCATTGGGCGTCTCCTTGCCGTGCAGAGTATAGCATAGCTGAAAATCCACGCCAGATGCAGCTTGCGTCTCTGGGACGTTCCTTGGGCCGGCGCGCGACGCGGGCGCCTTGATCGACCGCGGCCCGGGGTGCCATCATGGAGCCTCCGGCGACCGACGCCGGGCGCCGAGAAGAACCCGCAACCCGGGGAGCTTCATGCCGCACCGGACCCGACCGCCCGCCTGGCCGGGCGCCACCCCCGAGCGCGACCACCGCGCCTGGGAGATCGCCAAGGATGTCGCCGATCAGGCCATCGACCTGATGCTCAACCTGCGGCAGAGCGGGCATCCCGGGGGCTCGCGCGGCAAGGTGCACCTGCTGCTGGCCACGCTGCTGTCGGGCGCGCTGCGCTGGGATATTCGCGACCCGGGCCGGCGGTTTGCAGACCGCTTCGTGCTGGCGGCCGGTCACACGACGCCGCTCCTCTATGCCACGCTGGCGGTGCTCGCCGAGGCGATGCGCGTCATGGCCGCGCGCACTGGGCGAGCCGAGTACCGCATCCCCTCCGAGCACGCCGTCGTCTGGGAAGACCTGCTCGGGTTCCGCCGGCGCGGCGGACTGCCCGGCCACGCGGAGATGTCGGAGAAGACGCACTTCGTCAAGTACAACACCGGCCCTTCGGGCCACGGCCTGCCGGCCGCGGCCGGCATCGCCCTCGCGCTGGCCCGCGCCGGGCTCGTGCAGGTGCGCGTCTTCGTCCTCGAGGGCGAGGGCGGGCTCACGCCCGGCGCCACGCAGGAGGTGAAGAACTGCGCCTGGGGGCTGGGGCTCGCGAACCTGCACCTGCTGATCGACTGGAACGATTACGGCATCGACCCGCACCGCGTGAGCCGGGTCGTGCCCGGCACGCCGCGCGACTGGTTCGCCCCCCACGGCTGGCGCGTGACCGAGGTCGCCGACGGCAGCGACTGGGCGGCGCTGGCGACGGGTCTGGCGGAGCTGATCGGCGGCCCCGGGGCCGGATCGGCGCCGGCGATGCTGTACGCGCGCACGCGCAAGGGTCGCGGGTACCTGAAGCACGACGCCCCCTCGCACGGCTCGCCCCACGCCCCGATGAACTGCGATCTCTTCTGGGAGACTAAGCGCCCATTCGCGGATCGCTACGGCGTGCGCTTCGAAGGCTTCGGGCAACCGGCTCCCGACACGCCCGAGGAGCGAGTTGCGCAGACGCGGGCCAACCTGGAGCGCGCCTTCGGCGTGCTGCGCGACGACCCGGAGGCGGCGGCCGTCATCGCCGACCGCCTGCTCGCGCTGGCCGCGCTCGTGCCGGAGCGCCCGGAGGGCTTCCGCCTGGGGCCGCCGCGCGGTGCACCGGCCGGCCCGACGACGCCCGGCCCGACGACGCCGTGCGAGGATGCCTCCCTGTGGGATGTCGCCACCTACCCCGCCGATCTGTGGGCCGCGCCCGGCACGCGCATCGCCAACAAGGAGGCCCTCGGCCGCTGGGGCGGCTTCATCAACGACACCTGCCGCGCGCGCTACGGCCGCCCGCTCTTCCTCGCCTGCTCGGCCGACCTGGCGCAATCGACGAGCATCGCCGGCTTCGCCGGGTCGTGGGGCTGGTTCGATCGGCAAGAGAATCCCGAGGGGGTGCTGCTGCCGCAGGAGATCACCGAGTTCGCCAACGCGAGCCTGATGGCCGGGGCCGCCGCCACCAACCTCTCGGCCGATCCCTGGCGCCGCTTCGACGGCTTCTACGGCGCTTGCTCCACCTACGGCGCCTTCTCGTACCTGAAGTACGGCCCCTTGCGCCTCTTCAGCCAGCTCGCGCAGGACACGCGGCTCAAGGTCGGCAAGGTCCTCTGGGTGGTCGGACACTCGGGTCCGGAGACGGCCGACGATTCGCGCACGCATTTCGGCGTCTTCGCGCCGGGCGTGACGCAGCTCTTCCCGCGCGGCAGCGTGATCGACCTGCACCCGTGGGAGTACAACGAGGTGCCCGTGGTGCTGGCGGCCGCCTTCCGCCGCGCTGCGCCCATCATCGCCCTGCACCTCACCCGCCCGCCGGTCGAGGTCCCCGACCGCGCGGCGCTGGGGATCCCCTCGCACCTTCAGGCCGCGCGGGGCGCCTACGTCCTGCGGACCCGCCGGGCGGACCTGCCCCCCGCGGGCACGGTCATCGTCCAGGGCACCGCGACCACCGCGGCGATAGTCCAGATCCTGCCCGAGCTCGATCGACGGGGCCTGAACGTCAAGATCGTCGCGGCGATCAGCCCGGAACTCTTCGCCGCCCAGCCGGTGGAATACCGTGACGCCGTGCTCTCCGAGGCCGACCGCTGGGACGCCATGGCCGTGACCAACCGCGCCCTGCGGCTCATGCGGGACTGGATTGCGACCGATCTGGCCGAGGGATACTCTCTGGCCTCCGATTGGGACCACCGCTGGCGGACCGGGGGCACAGTCGACGAAGTGCTGGAAGAGGCCCACCTGACGCCCGATTGGATATTGGGGGGGATCGAGCGGTTCGTGGCCGAGCGCCGGTCGCGCCTGGACCGGATGAAGGACCTGCTCGAGAGCCTCGGAGGTTAGCGGGCGGCCGGGGGCGCCGGCGGGGGACTGTGCCGTCGCGCCGGGATCGGCCACGGAGATCGGCGCGCGCCAGGGACGGGAGAGCGGCTCCGTGTACTTCCTGATCGACCTGATCCGCGAGACGGCGGGCATCTTCTTGAGCGTCGCGCCGTTCCTGCTGTTCGGGTTCCTGATGGCCGGACTGCTGCGCGTCCTCGTGCCCGTCGACTGGCTGCGGGCCAAGGTGGGCCAGCGCAACTTCCGCTCGGTGGCCCTGGCCTCGCTGATCGGCGTCCCGCTCCCGCTCTGTTCGTGCTCCGTGCTGCCGGTCGTCGCCACCATGCGCAAGAGCGGGGCCAGCAAGGGCGCCGTGACCGCGTTGGCCATCTCGACCCCCGAGACGGACGTCGATACGATCTTTGTGACCTACGCGCTGATGGATCCCATCATGGCGGTGGCCCGACCCGTGGCGGGAGTCGGAACCGCACTCGCCGCGGGGTTGGCGGTCGACCTGATCGATCGCGACGCGGGAGCAGGTGTCGAGGGGAACGGGCCCCCGGAGTCGCCGGAGGCGCTGGCGCGAACCGCGGACGTCGATGTCCATGCCTGCGGGACGATGGAGCCTGTGCCCGCTGGGAGCAAGCTGAGGGCTATCTTCCGGTACGCGTTCGGGGAGCTGCTGGACGAGATCGCGCCCTGGCTGCTCATCGGCATCGCGCTGAGCGGCCTGATCGGCGCGCTCATCCCCGCGGGGGCGCTCGAGAACCCCGCCCTGCGCGGGCTGCCCTCCATGCTGCTCATGCTGGCGATCGGCATCCCGCTCTACGTGTGCGCCACGTCCTCCACACCGTTCGCGGCCGTCCTGATCCAGAAGGGTCTGAGCCCCGGCGCGGCGCTGGTCTTCCTCCTGGCCGGACCGGCCACCAATGCGACCACGATCACAGTGCTGACGAAGCTGCTCGGGAAGCGGGCGATCGCCATCTACTTGCTCTCCATCGCCGCGCTCAGCCTGCTCGCCGGATTCCTCGTCGACGCGCTCTACGCCTCGAGCGGCATCGCGCCCCGCGCCCTGACCGGCGCGGCCGGCGGGATCGTGCCGATCTGGCTGCGCGTTCCGGCCGCCCTCGTGCTCGCCGCCCTGATCCTGCGCAGCGCCGCGCGCACGCGCATGGCCGCCCGCTGGCGCGCAGGGCTGCAGCGGCTCGGGCGCCCGTTGCGCGCCGACCTGGGCGGCCGAACGGCCCGCGCGGCCTACGCCGCCGTGCTGCTCGTGCTCTACCTGCTCACCGGCTGCTCGATCGTCGGCCCGGGCGAGGTGGGGTGGGTGCTGACCTTCGGCCGGATCACTCGCACCGTCGAGTCGCCGGGGCTTGTCGTCCACTGGCCCTACCCATTCGAGCGCCTGGAGAAGGAGTCGCGCGACCTGGTGCGCTCGATCGATCGCGGCTACCGGCAGGAGCTGCCTTCCGCGACGGGCGCGGCGGGATCCCCGGCGGCGAGCGGGGCCGGCACGCCTGCGGCAGGCGGGACGGCCGGAATCGGCGCCGGGATGGCGCTCCCCGAGCAGCGCGAGCTTGTGCGCGAGGCCGAGGTCGCCACGGGCGATGAGAACCTCCTCAGCATTCGCTACAGCGTGCAGTACCGGGTGGCCGATGCGCTGACCTACCACTTCGGGCTGGATGACCCCGATCAGCTCGTGGGGGGCTTCGCCGAGTACGCCTTGCGCCGGGTGATGGGCGAGGTCGAGACCGACACGATCCTGGTGGCGCACCGGGCGGAGCTCTCCCGGCGCACCGCCGCCGCGCTGCGGGAGGAGCTGGCGGCCGTCGGCGCGGGCGTCGCGGTGCTGCGCGTGGATCTGGTGGATGTCCATGCCCCGGCCGATGTCCACAACGCCTTCCGCGACGTCGCCAGCGCGATGGAGGACAACCATCGCTTCATCCGCCAAGCCGAAAGCTACGCCAACCGCACGCTGGCGACCGCCCGCGGCCAGGCCTACGGCGCGACGGCGCGCATGGAGGGCGAGAAGGCGACGCGCATCGCCCAGGCCGCCGGGCGGGCGGAAGCCTTCAAGGACGTCCGCGCCGCCTACCAGCGCCACCCCGGCGTCACGCGCACGCGCCTGTATCTCGAAGCCGCGGCCGAGAACCTGGCGCGCGCCAGGGTCATCGTGCCGCTGGCCGATCTGCCGCTCGACCTCTGGCTGATGCAGGGCGCGCTACCCTGGCGGGAACCCTCCGCCGGCGGCGGGACTGGCGCCGCCACGGGAATCGGGCGAGGCGCCGGGGGAGCGTCCCCGGCGTCGCCCCCGGGCGAATCGCCCGCGCTGGAACCGCCCGTCACGCCGCCGCAGACCTATCCCGAGACGCCGTCCGGGGAGACCTGGCGCGAGAAGATGCAGCGGCTGCAGGAGAGACCCCGATGAAACGCACGCTGACGATCCTGGTGCTGCTCACGCTGGCGGTGATTCTGGTCCTCTCCTGCGCGATCGTCGTGCAGGAGACGGAGTACGCGATCATCCTGGCGTTCGGCAGCCCGCGGCGCATCGTCACCCAGGCCGGCTTCGTCTGGAAGCTGCCGCCGCCCTTCGAGACGGTGGTGCGCATCGACAAGCGCCTGCGGATCCTGGACCCGGCCCCGGCCGAGTACCTGACGCTGGACAAGAAGAACGTCCTGGCCGACGCCTTCGCCGCCTGGGAGGTCGCCGATCCGCTCAAGTTCCTGGTAAGCGTCGTCGACCGCAACCGCGCCGAGGCCCAGCTCGAGGACATCCTGCGCGCGGAGGTCGGCGCCGAGCTGGGCTCGCACGACCTGGCGGCCCTGCTGTCGATCGAGCCGGGCCGCGTGCAGGTGGACAGCATCATGCAGATCATCACCGAGCGCACGCGCGTCAAGGCGCGCGACGGCTACGGCATCGACGTGCGCGCCGTGCGCCTGAAGCGCCTCAACTTCCCCGAGGAGAACCGCCAGGCGGTCTTCCGGCGCATGGAGGCGGAGCGCGAGCGCATCGCGCGCCAGTACCGCTCGGAGGGCGAGGAGGAGGCCGAGAAGGTGCGGGCCCAGGCCGACCTCGAGCAGGCGCGCATCCTGGCCGAGGCGGACCGCCTGTCGCAGGAGATCCGCGGCCAGGCCGACGCCGAGGCGACGCGCATCTACGGCGAGGCCTACAGCCGCGATCCGGAGTTCTACGAGTTCCTGAAGACGCTCGAGGCCTATGAGAGCATCATCGACCAGGACGCGACCATCGTGCTGCCGTCCGACTCGCGCCTGTTGCGCCTGCTGAGGGAGCCCAGGTGATGCGCGCCTCCTGGTGGCAGTGGCTCGAGCAAGAGGCCCCGCGCCGCTGGGCGATCCTGCGCGCACACCTCGCGCGCCGGGCCACCCCCCGCAATCTGCTCGCGGCCCTGGCGCTGCTGATCGTGGCCGAGTGGTGCGCCACGGGCATCCGCGCGGTGCGTGAGGACGAGCAGGCGGTCGTGCTCCAGTTCGGCCGGGTCGCGCGCGTCGCGCCGGCGGGCCTGCTGTTCCATCTGCCGTGGCCCATCGAGCGCATCGTCGTCTTCAAGACGCGCGAGGTGCGCACGATGCCGGTGGGCTTCAAGCTGGTCGATGCCGTGCGCGGCATCCCGCCCGATCCCAAGGAAGTGGAATGGGTGACCGGCGACACCAACATCATCAACATGACGATGACGGTGAAGTACGCGGTCAGCGACCCGGTCGCCTACCTCGTGCGGGTGGGCCCGGTGGACGCCGACTTCCTCGTGCGGCGGGCGGCGGAGAGCGTCCTGACCACGCTGGTGGCCACGATGCCGGTAGACGAGCTCCTGACCAGCGGCAAGGTGCTGGTCCAGGAAGAGACGCGCCTGCGGGCGCAGGCGCTGCTCGACGCGCTGGAGGCCGGACTGCGGCTGGTCGCGGTCAACATCGGCTCGGTCGACCCGCCGGCCACCGTGATCGAGGCCTTCAACGACGTCGCCACGGCCAAGCTCGAGAAGGCGCGCATGGTCAACCAGGCCGACGGCTACCAGCGCGACCTCATCCCCCGGGCGCGCGCGATGGCCGAGCGCAAGGTGCGCGAAGCCGAGAGCTACAGCGCCGCCACGGTCGAGGGCGCGCGCGGGCGGGCGGCGCAGTACCTCGACCTCCTGGCCGAGGCGCGCAAGGCGCGCCGGATCACCGAGACGCGCCTCTACCTCGAGGCGATGGAGCGCATCCTGCCGCGGGCGCGCATGATCGTCGCCGAGGAGCGCAGCGGCAACGCGATCCGGATCGTGGACTAAATACCTTCGCCTGATTCGGAATAACCGCGCTTTGACAGATCTTCCTTGACG